>CAWHBT010000005.1:0-309025 GCA_963827595.1 uncultured beta proteobacterium
TCAAGGCATACAGCGGATCGTCCATGCCGTGCTTCTGCACGGTGAATTCCGGCGGGAAGCGCTGCGGCTCGCTCATCGGCTCGCCGACCAGGTCGCCGAACACCAGCGTACGGTGCGCTACCCGCCATTCCCCGTTGCGCTTCTCGAAGCGGTCCAGATAACGCGCCGAGGCCAGGTTGCGCAACCCCTCGCTGCCGGCCGGCACGTTGGGCGCGCCGGGCCGGAAGCGCTGCAGCACCAGGACGTACGTCTCCACGAACGCCCGGTCTTTCGCCTCGAACTCGATCAGCACGTTGGTGTTGAAGTGCATCGAGTGGTCCTGGTGCGCGTGCAGCCGCTCGATGTGCGCAAGGAAGGCGTCGGGCGGCCCCTTGAAGAAGCCGTGATCGTCGACGGCGCCATCGTGGTACGCCTCGCGCGCCGCCTTCCAGTCCTGCCGGTCGACGGCGCGTGCGAAGCGCTTGAGGCAATCCTCGATCGCGGTGCGCGCCTCCAGTTCCTCGAGAAAGCTGCCGAACACTCCGCTCATCAGGCGGTGGTCTTGATGCCAAGCTCTTTCAGCTCACCGATCTCGGCACCATCGTCCATCGAGAAGCGGTCGCCGAAATCGAACAGGTCGTCGTTCTGGAAGCCCGGGTAGTGCTGGATCTCCCACCAATTGTGATCCAGGTCCTCCATGTAGAACGAGTAGACGCCGTGCTGGCAGCACCGGCTTGAGCACCTGGCGGATCTTGTACTTGTCCTGGTACTTGAGCGCCTTCTCGTAGGCGTCGTCCACCTCTTCCTTGGTCTTGACGTCCATGCCCCAGTGGTTGAGCACGTTCATGGGGTGAACGTTGGCGCCCACCTCGACCGCGACGATGTGGAACTTGAGCCCCAGCCGCACCACGATCGCGGGCTTGGCGTGGCGCACGCACTCCAGCCCGAGGAATTCCTCGTAGAACTTGCGGGAGTCCTTCAGGTTGTACACCTCCATCGTGCCGTGCGACAGCACGAAGGCCTTCACGTGCGCGTCGTCGTTCTTCGGGTCGGCGATGCCGTCCTGGATGATCTCCCGCGTAGGCACTGTCATTTCAACCTCCTCGTGTCATGAAGCGGGCACTCTGTCCGCCTCGGTCAGGAAAGAATCGGCGAAGAACTCGTCGGCTGGCAAGCTGCACTGCACACTGAAGTCGCGCCGGGCCGCCTCGACCATGACCGGCGCGCCGCAGGCGTAGACCTGCAGGCCCGACATGTCCGGAAAATCCTCCATCACCGCCCTGTGGACGAACCCCGTGCGGCCGGTCCACTGGCATTCCGGCGTAGGGTCCGAGAGCACCGGGACGAAGCGCAGGTTCGCAGTCTCGAGGGTCCTCGCCTGGTCGAGCATGTACAGGTCGCGCTTCGCGCGGCAGCCCCAGTAGAGCGTGATGGGGCGTTTGAAGTCTCGCTCGAGCGCCGACTCGCACATCGCCTTGATCGGCGCGAAACCGGTGCCGCTCGCCACCATGACAATCGGCTTGTCGGAGTCCTCGCGCACGTAAAACGTGCCGAGCGGTCCCTCGAAGCGCAGGATGTCGCGCACTTTTGCGTTGCCGAAGACGTGGTCCGTGAAGAGTCCGCCGGGGCTGTGGCGCAGGTGCAGCTCCAGGTACGTGACGCCCTCGGGCCGGGGTGGGTTGGCGATCGAGTAGCTGCGGCGCTTGCCGTCCTTCAGCTTGATGTCGATGTACTGGCCGGCGAGGAAGCGGAAGTTCTCGTTCATGGGCAGGCGCAGGCCCATGACCGCGACGTCGGGCGCGGGTTTGTCGAGCTGCTCGATGCGGCAGGGCACGAGGCGCGGTCGGATGCCCGCCAGGCCCTCGAGCTCCCGCACCTCGACGACCAGATCAGACAGCGGCTGGGCCTGGCATAGCAGCGCGTAGCCCTTTTCCTTGTCGCTGTCCGGCAGATAGGTCGGGTGAACCATGCCGTAGTCCACCTTGCCTTCCTTGATCGTGCCGCGGCAGGTCCGGCACACGCCGGTGCGGCAGCTGTAGGGCATCTGGTGGCCGGCGTCGAGTCCGGCCTGCAGCACGTTCTTGCCGGCCTCCACCTCGAACGTATGTCCGCTCGGCTGCAGCGTTACTTTGTAGCTCATCGATCCGGTCTTCCGTTCCGTCATTATGCCGCCACGCCACCGAGGTAGGCCCGGCGGATATGGTCCTGCGCGAGCAGCGTCTCCGGCGGCCCTTCGGCGACGATGCGGCCCTCGTCGAGCACATAGGCCCGCTGCGCGATCCGCAGCGCGGTGGCGACGTTCTGCTCGACCAGCAACACCGCCACGCCGCGCGCATTCACTTCGCGGACGGCGCGGAACATTTCCTGCACGATGAGCGGCGACAGGCCGAGCGACGGCTCGTCGAGCAGGAGGAACCGCGGCCGCGCCATCAGCCCGCGCGCGATGGCCACCATCTGCTGCTGCCCGCCCGAGAGCGAGCCGGCGGGCGCCTTGAGCCGCTCGCGCAGCACGGGGAAAAGGGTGCAGACCTCGTCGATGGTCTGGGCCCGGGCCTGGCGCGCCTCGCGCCGGAAGCTTCCCAGCTCCAGGTTTTCCCGCACGCTCAAGCCCGTGAACAGCCGCCGGCCTTCCGGCACGATGGCGATGCCCTTGTCGCAGAAGCGGTGCGGCGCGAGCGCGCGAGACGTCCTGATCGTCGATCAGCAGCGCGCCTGCGGCGAGCGGGTGAAGCCCGCCCATGGCATTGATGAGCGTCGATTTGCCCGCGCCGTTGGGTCCGACGACCACGACCAGCTCGCCGGGCGCGACGCGCAGCGAAACGTCCCACAGGGCCGGCGCCGAGCCGTAGGCAACGCGCGCTCCGCGCACCTCAAGCATGGGCAGTCCCGAGGTACGCCTCGACGACTTCACGCTGGCGCATGACGTCGGCCGGTACGCCATGCGCGATCGCCGTGCCATAGGTGAGAACCACTACCCTGTCGGTGAGCTCCATCACCGCGCGCATGACGTGCTCGACGAAAACGATCGTGGCGCCCTGGTCGCGGATCGCCCGGATGAGCCGCAGCGCGCCGTCCATTTCCACGTGCGTGAGGCCGGAAAGCACCTCGTCGAGGAACAGCAGCTTCGGGCGGGATGCCAGAGCTCTCGCCAACTCGAGGAACTTGCGCTGGTGCAGGTTGAGCTCCGCCGGCAGCGCATTCGCCTTGTCCGAGAGTCCGGTGAACTCCAGCCAGCGGCGCGCCTCGCCCTCGGCGCTCGGCCGGTCCATCACCGCTTGGCTGAACATCGGCGGCAGCGCGACGTTCTGCAGCACGGTAAGGTGCCCGAAGGGCCGAGGGATCTGGTAGGTTCGCGCGATCCCCGCGCGGGCGATGCGGTGCGCCGGCTGTCCCACGAGTTCCTTCCCCTCGAAACGGATGGAGCCTCCGTCGGCCGCGTAATGACCGCTGACCACGTTGATCAGGGTCGACTTGCCGGAACCGTTCGGGCCCACCAGGCCGAGGATCTCGCCGCGCCTGACCTCGAGATCGGCCCCGCCGAGCGCCTGTACGCCCTTGAAGGCTTTCCTGACTCCCTCGACGACCAGCAGCGGCTCCATCGAGGGCTTCGCGGCGACCCGCGGCTCAGCGGCGTAAGACGCGGCCCGCGGCTGCGACCGCCGCCCGCTTCCTGAACCGCTTGAGGATCTGGCCGAGAACGCCTTCCGGCATGGCCACGATGACGATGATCAGGATGAGGCCGCTCAGCGCGCGCCCGAGTCACCGCGGCGTCCCCGCTGGTGAACGCGTACAGGAGGACCGTGATCAGCCACTGCGCCGACGGCCGGCCCGAGCCAGTGTCGCGTGCCGCCCAGCGCGCTCATCAGCACGACGTTGACGGCGAGGGCGATCGAGAAGGTCTCCGCCACGGTGACGTAGGAGACGAACACCGCGTGAATGCCGCCGGCGAGGCCCGCGAGCGCGCAGGAGATGGCGAAAGCGGCAAGCTTGAAGCGATACGTCGGCACCCCCATGACTTCCGCCACGTCCTCGTCGTCATGGATGGCGAACAGGCCGGTGCCGAAGCGCGAGTGGTAGACCGCGTACGCGATCCACAGCGTGAGCGCGGCGGCAGCGAGCATCAGCAGGTACAAGACCCCGGAAGCCGTCGGGCGCGATCTTCGGCATGTCGACCATCACCTGTATTCCGGGGCCGCCGTCGATGGTATTCAGTACCACCGTGGCGATGACGAACGTGATCGCCAGCGTGAGCAGCGCAAACAGCTCCCCGCGCAGCGCACGGACCCGGAAGACGACGGCGCCCAGCGCAACGCCGAGCAGCGCGGCGGCGAGCGCGGCGAGCGGCAGGGTCCAGAGGAAGGGCCATCCCAGCTTTCCGGCAAGCGCGGCGGTGGTGTAGACGCCGACGCCGAAGAACGCGCCGTGCCCGAACGAGAAGTAGCCCGAGTACCCGCTGAGCACGTTCCACGACGTGGCGAGCACGATGGCGCTCAGCAGGAGGTACAGGAAAGTCTCGTAGAACGCGGGCAGGCCGGCGAACGGCAGTGCGCAGAGCACCGCGCCGCAGATCGCGACAGCGATCCAGGACTTGGCGCCCGGCCTCGTCATCAGAACCTCGTCGGCCGGAAGAGCAGGATCCCGATCAGCAGCGAGAACGACACCAGCGGCGCCCAGGTGGGCGCGGTCACCGCCATGGTCACGGCTTCGCTCACCCCGATCAGGATTCCGGCCACCAGCGGGCCGATCGGATTGCCCAGGCCGCCCATCATCACTGCCGCGAACACTACGCCCATCCAGGCGTAGATCTGTACCGGCGCCAGCGTGTGGTTCAGCGCGAGGCAGAGGCCGGCGATCGCGGCGAATGCGGCGGCGAGCCCGGAAACGAGGTAGGCGAGCAGCTTCTCGTTGACGCCGAAGGCCGCGGCGATCGGCGCATCCTCGGTGGCAGCGCGCATTGCCTTGCCCATGTCCGTGAAGCGCAGCACACCCCACATGCCGAGCGACAGCGCCATGGCGAAGGCGAGCGTCAGCAGATCCGGAAGCGTCACGAAGAGCGATCCGAGCTTCCATCGGACGGCCGCGTACTCGCTCTCCATGCGGTGGAAATCCGCCGTCCAGATCCACTGGATGCCGGCCTCGATGATGCTGGTGAGCCCGAAGGTGACGAGGAGGGTATTGAGCAGCGTTACCGAGAACCGGCTCAGGAACCAATGCAGCGCCATGCCGAGCGCGAAGAACGCGGGGGTGGTGATCGCCAGGGTGACGAAAGGATCGATCTTCCCCACCGCGACGAGCTGGTAGGTCACGTAGCCGCCCAGAAAGGCGAGCGCGAAATGCGCCAGGTTGACCTGGCGCAGCATGCCCCACGAGAGGCTCAGGCCCAGCCCGAGGAGCCCGTAGAGCGACCCGATGAAGATCCCCGACAGGACCGACTGGCCCAGCAGGGTCGCGCTCGGCACCTGCCCTCCGGCGAAGTCAGAGAATCTTCGCGCCTGGCGCCGCAGACTGGCCCGGCCAGACCACCACCCACTTCCCCTGCTGCAGCTGCTTGATCTTGTAGGCGTCCGTCCCCGCTACGTAGTTGTTGGGCCCGGTCCACTTCAGCCGGCCGTAGATGACCGGCACCTCGCTCTTCTTCAGCCAGGCCGCAAGGGTCTTGTCGTCCAGACTCTTCGTCGCGTTGACCGCCGCTTCCAGCACCTGCCAGCAGGCGTAGGAAATGGCCGCCTGCAGATCCGCTGCCGGATACGGGATCCCGGCGGCTGCGCTGCGCTCCGCATAGACCTTGACGAACTGCGCCACGGCCGGATCGTTGGTGAAAGGCGGATGCGCTTCGAAGGTTGTGAGCGCGAACGCCCCTTCAGCCTCCGGAAGCCTGATCATCGGTCCGGGCGCAGGAAACATGTGCATCTGCATCGGCGGCCGGTAGTCGATCTTCTTCATCGCCTCGAGCATGAGGACCGGGTCGATGCCGTTGGTGCCGCCCCAGAGGAAATCCGGATTCGCGTCCTTCACGCGGCTTGCAATCGCACCGTAGTCGCGGTTGCCGAACTCGTACTCGATGTAGAGGACCTCCGTGAGGCCGCGCTTCTTCAGCGTTTCCCGGGCGCCGACGGAGATGTAGTGCACCGACGGGAACTTGCTCGCCACGATGGCGACCGTCTTCGGCGGCTTGGGCGAGGCCGCCACCGCGTCCAGCACGAGATTGGGCCAGACGTTCTCCGGATCGGCGGCGACGCCCGCGGTCTGGAACTGCATGTCGTACTTGGCGAGGCTCGGAATGCCGAACGAATGATGCAGCAGCAGCTTGTTGTAGCGCTGTGCGACGCCCATGGCGGACAGGATGGCCGCGGTGGCGTAAGGCCCGATGGATCAGATCGACCTTGTCGGACGTGATGAGCTGTTCGTAGAGCGTGCGGGTGAGCTCGGGCTTCGATTGGTCGTCGCGCAGCACCCATTCGACGGGGCGGCCGAGCAGGCCGCCCCGCTTGTTCAGCTCCTCGACATAGATCTCGCCGGTCACCTTGTGGATCAACGCCAGCGATGCGAGCGGGCCCGTGAGGGGCAGGGTGCTGCCGATGCGCAGCGGCTTGCCTTGCGCCCTCAGGGCGCCGGGCAAAGCCAGGGAAGACAGCAGTGCGGCGCCGCCTTTCAGAGCGTCACGTCGGGTGAGTTTCATTGTTCCTCCTCCTGAGGGTAGATCGTTTCAGCGCTGCCGCGCTTTGTCGGCGTAGGAAGTGTCCACGTACTTGGCCGGATCGGATGAGGGTCCTGCGCGGCTCGGCATACTTCGAGCGCAACGCGAGGACGGTCGCGAGGCCCTTCATGTCGACGGACGGGTCCTTGAAAAAGCCATTCTTGTCGTCGAGCAGGATTTGCAGCGATTGCTTCGCAAGCTGCGGCGTCATGGCTCGCACGTTGGCAACCAGCAAGGCCTCGGCGATGTCCCTGTTGTTGGGTTCGTAGAGGAAACTGACGCCCGCCTGCCAGCCACGAACGAACCCGACGAGCGCTGCCTCGTTCTGGCGCGCCCACGAGCGCCGCGCCGCGCCCACCACGCCCTGATAGGCGCCGAGCTGCTCGGCGGCGCGGGCAAGCTGCACGTGGCCCTTGTTCATGGCCAGCAGATCGAACGGCGTGATGAGCATCGTCCCGGCATGCGTGCCCTTCAGAAGCTCCTGGTAGCGGCCCAGAACGCCGCCGGCGCGCTCGAAGGTCACCTCGGACTCGGCGATGCCGTTCCTCGCCAGCAGCTCGCGCAGCACGAAGGCGTAGCCGGTGGACATCGCGTCCACGGAGAGCTTCTTGCCCTTGAGCTCGGCCAGCGATCTCACCCCCTGCCCGCCGACCAGCGACAGGAAGCCGTTGTCGGCGCCCATGAACGCGAACATGTCGGGGTTGTCGGGAATCTTCGCCTCGCCCTGTCCTTCCTGGTACGCGACGACGTTGTCGATCGCGGTCATGGCGATGTCGAATCGCCCTTCGGCGAGCCCCTGCATCTGGAAGGTGGAGCTGGGCGTTGGCGTGACGAGCACCCGCACGCCGTTCTGCTCGAAGAAGCCCTGGCGCTCCGCCGCCCAGATCGGCAGGTTGAAGCCGCCGGGGAAGACGATGACGCTGAGGTTCTGGAGCGCTTTGGGCTGCGCTTCAGCAGGCGTTGTCATCACCGCCAGAGCGGCCGTAAGACAGCCGATGGCCCGCTTGAACCAATTCCCTGGGTTCGCATTCATGGTTCCTCGTCTTCGTGGCAACTCGATCATAGCCGCTCCGCGGGGCAGTGCGGCGCGGCGGCGCTGGCGCGACTAGGCGCGCAGACAGCGCGTGTTTCACTTGTTGCCTCCCCCGCGGATTGCGTATATTGTGCATACGTCAATCCATTGTCAATAGGACAACACAGTCCCGAGGCGATCATGGAATTCGGCTACTTCACCCTGAGCGACAACCACTACCCCAACAACCCGCGGAGCGCGAACGACTTCGTGCTCGAGATCCGGGAGCAGGCAATCCTCGCCGACCGGCTCGGCATGCACTCGTGCTGGATCGGCGAGCACCACTTCGACTCCCTCGGCGTGAACTCGCGTCCCGACCTGCTGCTCGCCAACATCGCCTCGCAGACCAAGAACGTGCGCCTCGCGCCGGCGGTCACGGTGCTGCCGCTGCACCACCCGGTGCACGTCGCCGAGATGTGGGCGACGCTCGACCTCCTCTCGGGCGGGCGGGTGGACTTCGCCACCGGCCGCGGCTACGACCGCAAGGAGTACGCGCCGTTCGGCGCCGACTTCATGGCCTCCGCCGAGATCTTCGAGGAGGGCATCGACGTCCTGATGAAGGCCTGGTACTCCGCGGGCCCGTGGTCGCATCGCGGGAAGTACTACGACATCCCGGAGATGAGCATCACGCCCAAGCCGGTGCAGAATCCGCTGCCCTTCTACGTCGCCTCCTTCTCCAAGACCAGCGTGGACATGGCGGCAAAGCGCGGGCTCAACATCATCTACGCGCCGTTCGCGGCAGGAATGGTGTTCGGCGGCCTCGACAAGGCGGTGGACACCTACCGCGAGGCCTGCGTGAAGGCCGGCAAGAAGCCCGGCCGCGCCATGTGCAGCTACTTCATCTTCATCGCCGACGACGAGAAGACCGAGGACTACGGCCGCCAGTCACAGCTCGACTACTTCCACCATTGCGTGCTGCGCGCCTTTCCGAGCAAGCCCGAAGAGGCGCCGCCGACAATGCAGTACTTCATGAAGATCGTGGACATCCTCAAGAACATGAAGAAGGAGAACCTCTCCGACCGCTCCATCCTGATCGGCCGCCCGCAGCAGATCGTCGAGTCGCTGCAAAAGGTCGAGCAGGCCGGCATCGAGGAGGTCATCCTGTACTTCAACGTCGGGCGCAAGCCTCACGCGCTGGTGAAGGAGCAGATGCACCGCTTCATGGAAGAGATCGCGCCGCAGTTCAAGGGCAAGCACCTGGAGAGAGCGGATGTGGGAAGAGCTGGACGCGCCGCCGCGGCCTGATCTCGACGCGCGCGACTTCCGCACCGCCCTGGGGTGCTTCCCGACGGGCGTCTGCGTGATCACGACGCTCGGTCCGGGCGGCAAGCCGGCCGGGTTGACCGTGAACTCGTTCAGCTCCGTCTCGCTCGCGCCGCCGATGGTGCTGTGGAGCCTGGCGCGGAGCGCGTCGAGCGCGGGGGTTTTCCGCGACGCCGAGTACTTTGCGATCAGCGTGCTCGCGGCGCAGGACCGGGACGTTTCCTCTCACTTCGCCAAGCCCGCGAGCGACAAGTTCGCCGCGTTTGCCGATCGCTTCGCCCCCGGGCGCAGAGGCATTCCGCTGCTTTCAGGGGCGGTAGCTACGTTCGAGTGCCGCTGCTGTCACCGGTACTACGGCGGCGACCATATCCTGCTCATCGGCGCGGTCGAGCACTACGCCTATGCCCCGGGCCGCCCGCCGCTCGTCTTTCACCAAGGGGAGTACGCGTGAAGAAACGTACCCGCCAGCGCCGCGGCATCCAGTCGGTCGATACCGGCATGCGGCTTCTCGAGGTCCTGGAGAAGGCGGACGGCCCGCTCGCGCTCAAGGACCTCAGCGCGCTCGCGGACCTCGATCCGAGCAGCGCTCACCGCTACCTCGCCAGCTTCGCGCGCTGCGGTCTGGTCCGGCAGGAGGCGGACAGCCGCTACGACTTCGGCCCGCTCGCCCTGCACATCGGTCTGGCGGCGATCCGCCGCCTCGATCCGGTGCGGCAGACCGAACAGGCGCTGCCCGCGCTCGTATCGGAGACGGGCTTTACCGCTCTCCTCACCGTTTGGAGCAACCGCGGACCCACGGTTGTGCACTGGCAACGCAGCCGTACGCCGCTCGTCACCAACCTCGGCCTGGGCTCCGTGCTGCCGATCGCCAACTCCGCGACCGGGACCGTGCTCGTTGCCTTCCTGCCTCCGGACGTGACTGCGGACGCGATCGCCGCCGAAGCGCGACGCGTGAGCGTGGACCGTGAAGCGTTCGAGCGTGCGGTCGAGCGAGCCCGCAAGACGCGGCTCGCTTACGTTGATAGCAGCGTGATCCCCGGCCTGGCGGCAGTCTCGTCGCCGGTGCTGCTATGGAACGGCGAGGCCGCCGCATCCGTGACCCTGATCGGCCATGATCACGAGCTTGCCAAGCCGACGCACCCCGCGGCCCTCCGGCTGCGCGAGTTCTGCCTGCGCCTGTCGCGTGAGTTTGGCGCGGTGGACCGCAAGGCGGCCTGACGAGGAGAGCAGCGACCGTGAAGCTGGTTACCTTCGAGGTCGAAAATGAGGCGCGGCCCGGCCGAGTGGCCGGCGACGAGATCGTCGATCTGCGTTCTCTGGCGCCGGACGTGCGCGGCATTTTGGCGGGGGGGCTGCTCGAGAAGGCGCGATCGGCGTCCGGGAAAACGTATGCGCTGAAGCAGGTCAAGCTATGCGCGCCGATCCCCAATCCCGGAATGGTGCTCTCCGTCGGCATGAACTACCACGAGCACCTCAGAGAGATGAAAACGCCAGTGCCGGGAAAGCCCGCCGCCTTTAACAAGAGCGTGGCGAGCATCATCGGCCCGGATGCGCCGATCCGTGTTCCGCCGAGCAATCCGGACATGCTGGACTGGGAAGGCGAGTTCAGCGTCGTGATCGGCAAGCCCTGTCATCGCGCAAAGGCATCGCAGGCGCTCGACTTCGTCGCCGGCTACACCATCGTCAACGATGTTTCGGCGCGCGACTGGGTTGCGCCCATTTTCTCGGCGACCGGGATCATGGGTCCGATCCATGCCTGGGAGCACAACATTCTCGGCAAGCTCTTCCCGACCTTCTGTCCGATGGGCCCGGTGATGGCCACGAAGGACGAAGTCCCCGACCCGGCCAACGTCAAGCTGCAGACGCGGCTGAACGGCAAGGTGATGCAGGATGCGAACACCGACGACCTGGTGTTCAGCGTCGTGCAGCTCATCGAGTACTACTCGCAGTTCTACCTTTTCCAGCCGGGCGACGTCATCACCACCGGCTCGCCGAGCGGCGTGGGATACGGCCGCAACCCGAAAGTCTTCATGAAGGCGGGGGACGTCGTGGAGGTCGAGGTACAGGGCATCGGCATCCTGCGCAACCCGATCGCTTGACGGGTGACCGGCTTGGCGACGCCGCACATGCCAGAGGTCCGTGTCCGGCGCATCAGCGCCGTTGAGCCCTGGCCACTGTCAACGCCTTAGAGCGCCAGGTCACGCGAGGGTCTAGGTCTCGCCAGGAAACCTCCGACGCCTGACCACAGTTCCATCAGTGTCCTTGACGATGACCACGCTAGGCTTGTTCTCCCCAGCCAATTTCTGAGCGTAGGTCGCCGCCAACTGCTGGCTCAGAAAGCCGTGCGTCTTCGGGTCGCCGACGAGGTAGACCACCCACCCGGCGACGCCGGCAGGTTCGACGCGAAAAACACTCGCCTGGTCGGTTTGTCGGGGTGTCGTCGGGTCTGTTGGGCCTACTGACGTTCGTTTCACCTGATGCCTCCATCTCGCGCTAACGCAATCGGATAGCAGGGCGCACGCCAGGTGCAGCAGGTGCGCCGCCGCTATCCGAATGACACCACGACTTTCCAAACTGGTGGCTGAGGACAGCGTGACGTCGTTCACGCCTGTGACACGGTGTGACCTTCTGGCGACGTCGTCGAGCTACAGTTTGACTGACTGCCGATCCGGACGTTGGGTAGACGAAGTCCCAATGCTTTCCGAAGGCTAATGACCAGACCGAAGGCCTTGCCCTGCCAAGCGGCTCACTGCCGCTCGATCACGATCCCCTGCTCCTTGATCAGCTTCGCCCACTTGGCGTTGTCGCCGCGGATGAAGTCGAGAAACTGCTGCGGCGTCAGACTCGCCGGTGCCGCCCCCAGATCCGCCAGCCGTGCCTTGACCTCCGGCAACTGCAGCGTCCCGTTGACCTCGTGGTTGAGTTTGGTGATGACCTCTTCCGGCGTTCCGGCCGCCACGACCAACCCGAACCACCCGGCCGACTCGTAACCCGCCACGCCGGCCTCCGAAATCGTCGGCAGATCTGGCAGCGATGGCGAGCGCTCGGCACCGCTCACCGCGAGCGCCTTGAGCTTGCCCGACTTCACGTGCTGCATGACGGCCTGAGACGGCGCGAGCATCAGCTGCACCTGGCCGCCGAGCAGATCGTTGACGGCGTTGCCCACGCCCTTGTAGGGGACATGAAGCAGATCGACCCCGGCCATGGCCTTGAACAGCTCCATGGAGAGATGCGAGGCGGCGCCGCCGCCCGATGATGCGTAGGCAAGCCTGCCCGGCTGCGACTTGGCGAGCGCGATCAGTCCCTTGACCGAGCTCGCATCGACCGACGGGTGAAGCACCAGCACGTACGCCGGCGCCGCGAACAGCGCGATCGGGGCGAATCGCTTGAGGTTGTCCTCGTTGAGCGGCCCGGCGGCGACCGCGAGCAGGGTGTAGCCGTCCGCGGGCGCCTTGGTCACGAGATCCATCCCGATCTGGCCATTGGCGCCGGCGCGGTTCTCGACCACCACCGGCTGCTTGAACGAATCGCCCAGGTACCGCGCGACGATGCGGGTGAGCACATCGGTGCCGCCGCCGGGCGGGTAAGGGACGATGATGCGGACGGGCCGGCTCGGGTAGGGCTGGGCCAAGGCGGCAGCCGAGAGCAGGACGAGACCGATCGCAAGCACTGGACGCCAGAATGCCCTCACGCGCTCCTCCTATAAGACCTACAGCACGGCGATCGCCTGGAACTCGATCAACAAGCCGGGATCCGCGAGGCGATTGACCTCGACGATCGTGCTGGTGGGCAGCTTGTCGACGAAGAACTCGGTGCGCGCGGCGACGATGCTCTTGAACTCCCGCATGTCGGTCGTGTAGACGACGACCGACACGATGTCATCGAGCGTTCCGCCGGCCGCCTCGAGCACGGTGCGCATGTTGCGGATGCATTGGCGGGTCTGCTCCGCCATGTCGCCCGCGCCCACCAGGTTCCCATCGGCGTCACGCGCGAGCTGGCCCGACAGAAAGATCAGCGACCCGGGGTTGTCGACGCGGATGTAGTGGTGATAGACGTTCCGCCGGACGTTCTTGAGGTCGGGCGGATCCCCGCGAGTGATCTTGGTCATCGGGCTAGCGGGGTGCGACGATGCGATTGCGCAACACCATCGCCGGGTTCTCGAACGCGCATTCCACGACGTCTCCGGGCTTCAGGAACAGCGCCTCGGCGTTCGGTTTCCCGACCGCCACGCCGCCGGGGGCGCCGGTCGAGAACATGTCGCCGGGCGCGAGCGGAACGAGGCGCGAGAAGTGCTCCAGGATGTCCGGGATCTTCCAGATCTGATCGCGCGTATTGACGCGCATGCGCACCTCGCCGTTGACGCTGCAGGTGACCCATATGTCGTACGGATCGGGAACTTCGTCCAGCGTGATGATCCACGGACCGAGCGGGCCGAACCCCGGCGCGTTCTTCGCCGTCCAGAACCGCGAGCCGGACGCCACCTCGCGCTTCTGGGTGTCGCGGCAAGTCAGATCGTTGAGCAGCGTGATGCCGGCGACGTGGTCGAAAGCGTCCTTCTTCCTCACCCCCGAGGCGTGCTTGCCGATGACGAACACGAGCTCCGGCTCGTAGTCGAGATGCACGACGCTCGGCGGCCGCTCGACGTCGGTGTCGTGACCGGTCAGGCACGAGTTCAGCTTGATGAAGCCGGTCGGCTCGGTCGGCATCTCCCTGATGAGGTCGGTGCGCCGCAGCTCTTCCAGGTGCGTCCGGTAGTTCTTGCCCACGCAGAGAAACTTGTCGGGGTCCGGGACCGGCGGGAGGAAGGCGACGCTCGCCAGCGGGTACGACGCGTGCGGCGACGGGCGGGACAGCAGGCGCTTGGCCTCGTCGAGCCCCGGCGTGCCGAGGGCGAGCAGCGCCTTCATCGAGTGCGCGGGAAGATCGAGGACTCTTCCATCCAGCAGCGCGCCGACGCGGGGCTGGCGAGGTCCGGCCTTGAGGGTGAACGTTGCCAGTCTCACGCGCAGGGATCTTCCGCCGGATGGCATCATCCGGTCAAGATGCGCCTCGGACGGATCGCCGGAATCGCCCGCTCGCTCGCGATCTACTACGGCATTCCGCTGCGGGCGCGCCGGCTGTCGCGCCTTTACGCGCCGTTCGTCGCGCCCGGCGCTCTCTGCTTCGACATCGGCGCGCACGCGGGCAATCGCGTCCGCTCCTGGCGCGCGCTTGGGGCGCGCGTGGTCGCGGTCGAGCCGCAGCCCGACTTCGTTCGGCTCCTCGAGCGTCTGTTCGGGAACGATCCCGCAGTGACCATCGTGTCTGCCGCCGTCGGCCGCAAGGAGGGTTCGGCGGAACTGCTCGTGAGCCGACGGACGCCGACGGTCACGACGCTGTCGCGGGACTGGATCGAGCGGGTGCGCGCGACGCCCTCGTTCCGCGGGGTGGAGTGGGAGCAGGGGCCAACCGTCGCGGTCACGACGCTCGATGCGCTCATCGCGCGCTTCGGGGTTCCCGCGTTCGTGAAGATCGACGTCGAGGGGCTCGAGCTCGCGGTGCTCGAGGGATTGTCGCGACCCTTGCCGGCGCTGTCCTTCGAGTACCTGCCCGCGGCGCGCGACGTCGCGCTCGGTTGCATCGACCGCCTCGGCGTGCTCGGGCGCTATTCCTTCAACTGGTCGGCCGGCGAGACGCACCGCTTGGCCGAGCCGGCGTGGCTGGACGCGGGAGCGATGCGCGCACAGCTCGTCGGCCTGCCGGACGACGCCCGTTCGGGGGACGTCTACGCGCGTCGCGCGGACGCCGGTTGACTACTCGCGCCGCGCCTCGAACTCGATGATGAGATCGACCTCGTCGCCGACCCAGCCGTTGTCCACCCCGTACTTCATGCCGAACGCGCTGCGCTTGAAGCTCCCGCGGGCGGAAACCCCCATCCGGTACTGCTTGCCGCCGAACAGCGAACCGCCGAAGGCGTACTCGCCGCTCTTGTTCCACGTCGCCTCGAGCGTGACCGGATTGGTGCGGCCGAGGAGCTCGAGACGGCCGTCGATCGCGAACTTGCGATCGCCGGTGCGGCGCGCCCCGTCGGCTGTGAACGTCATCCGCGGGAATTCGGTCGCGTTCAGGAAGTCGGCGCTCCGTAGGTGGTCGTCGCGCTTCTGGTGGTTGGTGAACACGCTCGCGGTGTCCACCACGATCCTTACGTTCGAGACCGCGCCGGTCGCCTCGTCGAAGACGTACGAGCCCGTGGCCTTGCGGAACATCCCGAGCACCTTGGCGTAGCTGACGTGATGTACGAGGAAGCCGACCGCGAGGTGCTCCGGGTCGATCTCGTACTTCTCAGGCTTCGCGTGCGCCGGTGCGGCGAGCGCGACGGTGGCGCACAGGATGAGCGACTTGCTGAGCGATGCGACGGAAGTGTTCATGAGGCAGTCTCCATGAGCGGATCGCCGGCCCGGCGCCGGAGCCAGGCGACGTCGACGGCGAACGACCAGACGAGGAGGGCGAGCCCGGCGCCGGCAATCGTTGCGCTTGCGGCGGGCGGGACGATCGGGGCGAGGCAGACGATGAGAGTCACGATCTGGATCACGCAGATCGCCTTGCGTCGCATGCTCGCCGGGAGCGGCCGCTCGAGCCATCGCCACGCCCGGCCCGCGCCGACGAAGACATAGCGGAGGAGCCCCGCGGCGATGATCCAGCCGCCGGCCTTGCCGAGCTGCCAGGCGAGCAGCGCCGAGCACCAGCATGAGCAGCGCGTCGGTTTCCATATCGAACCGGGCACCGAACGGGCTCGCGAGGCCGGTGCTGCGCGCGAGCGGCCCGTCCACCGCGTCGAGCACTGCGGCGAGGGTCGCGATGGCGACGATCGGCCAGGCCACGGACGCGGCATTCTCGCCGAGCAGGCCGGCGAGGAGCGCGGCCAGCGCGAGCCGTGCGAGCGTTACCTGGTTCCCCGGGCCGAACCTTCGCAGTGGCACATGTGCGGGGAGCGCGGCGAGCACGAGCGCGACCCCGACGCCGAAGACGGCGAGCGCCTTCGGTGCGAAAGCGTGACTCAGTCCGCCCCAGTCCCCGAGGACAATGGCAAGACCGGCGAGCAGCAGGCCCAACGGGATGGCGGTCGCCAGAGCGCCGCGAGGAAGCGCACCACGCGCGTCGGCGGGCCGCGAGACTGGGTGCATGCCTCCTGTATATCCCCGTTTGCCGATCGGATCAATTGTTGAGAGAGTACGGCCTATGACCACCGGCGAGGCCCGTGCGTTCTGGATTGCCGCGCCCGGCGCGGGGGAGATCCGGCCGGAGCCGCTCCCCCGCCCGCAACCGGGCGACGTGGTGACGCGGGCCCTCTACAGCGGCGTCAGCCGGGGGACGGAAGCGCTCGTTTTTCGCGGCGAGGTGCCCGCGAGCGAGGCGGCGCGGATGCGCGCGCCGTTTCAGGCGGGCGAGTTTCCAGCGCCCGGTGAAGTACGGCTACAGCAGCGTGGGCGTCGTGGAAGCGGGGCCTGCGGCGCTCGCGGGCCGGACGGTGTTCTGCCTGCACCCGCACCAGACGCGCTACGTCGTGCCCGCGGACGCGGTCCACGTGCTGCCGGACGGCGTGCCCGCCGCGCGCGCGGTCCTCGCCGCCAACATGGAAACCGCGATCAACGGCGTGTGGGATGGCGGTCCGCGGGTCGGCGATCGCATCGCGGTGGTCGGCGGGGGCGTCGTGGGATGTCTCGTCGCGTGGCTCGCCGGCCGCATGCCGGAGTGCCGGGTCGAGCTCGTCGACACGAACGGCGAGCGCGCCGCGATCGCGTCGCGGCTCGGCGTCGGTTTCGCTACGCCTGATCGAGCGACCCCGGACGCGGACCTCGTCTTTCACGCGAGCGGCGCGCCCGAGGGTCTCGCAACCGCCCTGCGGCTCGCGGCGTTCGAATCCGTCGTCGTGGAGATGAGCTGGTACGGCGCCCGCGCCGTACCGGTCCCGCTCGGCGAGGCGTTCCACTCGCGCCGGCTCACGTTGCGTGCGTCCCAGGTGGGCGCCGTCGCAACGAGCCAGCGGGCGCGCTGGACGCACCGCCGGCGCATGGCGCTCGCGCTCGCGCTGCTCGTCGATCCCTGTCTGGACGGCCTCGTCACCGGCGAGAGCCCCTTCGAGGCGTTGCCCGAGGTCATGGCGGAGCTCGCGCGCGGACCGGGTCACGCCCTCTGTCACCGCATCGCCTACCGTTAGCGGGAAGACCACCGATGTTCACCGTCTGCGTCAGGGATCGCTTCATGATCGCGCACAGCTTCCGGGGCGAGGTGTTCGGGCCGGCGCAGCGCATGCACGGCGCGACGTACGTCGTCGACGTCGAGCTGCGCCGGTCGGAGCTCGATCCGGACGGGGTGGTCGTCGACATCGGGCGGGCGTCTGCCGCGCTGCGCAAGGTCCTCGCCGACCTCGACTACCGGAATCTCGACGCGGAGCCGGAGTTCGCCGGGAACAACACGACGACGGAGTTTCTCGCCCGAATGATTTTCGACCGCATGGCCGGGCGTATCCGCGCCGGCGAGCTGGGGTCGACTGCGAGTGCGGGAGCAGGGGCGGGCGGGCTTGCATCGATGCGCGTCGCGCTCCGTGAATCGGACGTCGCGTGGGCAGCCTACGAGGCGCTGCTATAGCTGGCCGCTTGCGTGCGTGTCCTCGCCTTCGTCGTTCCCGGCGATCTCGCGACCTTGACCGGCGGCTATCGCTACGACCGGCGCCAGATCGAAGGACTCCGTGCCGACGGGTGGCAGGTCGCGTGCCATTCGCTCGACCCCGGCTTTCCCGCGCCCTCGGATCGGGCGCTGCGCGACGCGGCCGAAACGCTCGGGGCGATTCCCGACGGCCGGCTCACGGTGATCGACGGCCTCGCTTACGGCGCGATGCCGGAGATCGCGGCGGCCCATGCCGCGCGGCTCCGGCTCGTGGCGCTGGTGCACCATCCGCTCGCCGACGAAACCGGTCTCGCGCCTGGAACGGCGGAGCGACTGCGGCAAAGCGAGCGACGCGCGCTCGCCGTCGCGCGCCGCGTGATCGTGACCAGCACCGCAACCGCGCGCGCGCTCGGCGGCCTCGGCGTCCCAGCCGAGCGAATCGACGTCGTCGAGCCCGGCACCGATCCGGCCCCGCTCGCGCGGGGTTCGACCGGGCCGGGGCTCGGCCTGCTGTGCGTCGGCGCGATGACGCCGCGCAAGGGCCACGCCGTGCTGATCGAGGCGCTCGCGCGGGTCGCCGATCGCGCGTGGCATCTCGTGTGCGTCGGGAGCCTCGAGCGGAGCCCAGCCACCGTGGCCGATCTGCGGGGCCAGATCGACGCTGCCGGTCTGAGCGGACGCGTCACGCTCGCGGGCGAGGAGGGCGAGGATGCAATCGGCGCGTACTACGAGCGGGCCGACGTCTTTGTGCTGCCGTCGTTCCACGAGGGCTACGGGATGGCGCTTGCCGAGGCGCTCGCGCACGGGCTCCCGATCGTGAGCACGCGCGCCGGGGCGATTCCGGACACCGTGCCGCAGGATGCCGGGCGCCTGGTGCCGCCGGGCGATCCCGCGAAGCTTGCCGGCGCGCTCGCGGCGCTGCTGGACGACCCGTCGCTGCGGGGGCGGCTCGCCGCTGGCGCTCGGGCCGCGCGCGCGCGGCTGCCGTCCTGGGAGTTGGCGTGCGGCCGCTTCGCCGCCGCTCTCGAGCGCGTGGCTCGAGGGTAGTCAAATGAGCGGATTCGGTGCGGACTGGCTCGCGCTGCGCGAGCCGTTCGACGCCGTCGCGCGCAACTCCGGGCTCGTGGGCGAGCTTGTCGCGCACTGGTCTCGCGCCGCGGTCGTGGAGATCACGGATCTTGCCACCGGAACCGGCGCGAACGTGCGTTACCTGGCGCCGCGCATCGCCGGCCGCCAGCGCTGGACGGTCGTCGACCACGACGCGCGCCTGCTCGAGGCCGTGGCGCCGCGGCTCACCGCGTGGGCGGAGCAGCGCGGCTACCGGTTTCGGCGGCGCGGACCGGACGTGACCGTGACCGGCGCCGAGTTCGAGGCGGAAGTGCAGCCCCGCGAGCTTGACCTCACGCGCGACCTCGATCGCGTGGTGCGACGGGGCGTGCACCTGGTGACCGCCGCGGCGCTGCTCGACCTCGTCTCCGAACCCTGGCTCGCGCGCCTCGCGCGCGGCTGCCGATCGGCCGGCGCGGCGGTGCTCCTCGCGCTCACCTACGACGGCGAGACGAGCTGGTCGCCGGAGGATTCCGGCGACGTGCGCGTGCGCGACGCGGTGAACCGCCATCAGGGGCGCGACAAGGGCTTCGGCCCGGCGCTAGGTCCGACTGCCGCCGGGTGCGCCACGGCGCTGTATCGCGCGGCGGGCTACCGCGTGGTGGAGGCCAAGAGCGACTGGCGGCTCGGCCCCGAGGCGGGCGCGATGCAGCGTGCCATGCTCGAAGGCTGGCGCGCCGCGGCAGCGGAAATCGAACCGGACCAGGGCCGCACGTTCGCCGGTTGGACGGCACGGCGCGCAGCGGCGATCGCGCGCGGCGTGTCGGTGCTCCGCGTCGGCCACGTCGACATCGCGGGCCGACCGGACTAGCGGGCGTCGCGATGCTTCCCCCCGTTCAGCCGATGCGCTGTAGGTCGGGCGCGTCGGCGGTGGGAGGTTTGGGCGAGGTTGACCGGAGGTCGAACGACCAGAGAACGTCTTCGCCCATCCGGAATACCCGTCCGGCCGGGCGCAGGCAGTCGCGCATCGAAGGCGCGGCCGGGCGCCGCAGCCCGGGGCGGCCCGAGCCGATGATCACCGGCGCGATCGCGATCTGCAGCGCATCGATCAGCCCCGCCTCGAGGAACTGGGACACGGTGACGCCGCCGCCCTCGACGAACAGCGCATGCAGTCCGCGCGCGTTCAGGATCGAGACCAGCACGTGGAGATCGAGACTGTTGCCGTGACGGGGCGCGCCGACGACCTCGGCCGCACCGGCGCGGCCCGCGGCTTCCGGCACGCGCGCGGCGTCCACGGCGAGAATCGTCGGGGCGCGCCGGTCGGTGAGCACGCCCGCCGCGGGCGGAATGCGGAACGACGGATCGAGGACGACGCGGACCGGACTGTCGCCCGTCACCAGGCGTGTCGTGAGCAGCGGGTCGTCGGCGGTCACCGTTTCCACGCCGACGACCACCGCATCGCAGAGCGCGCGCAGGCGGTGGAGGTGGCGGCGGTTGGCCTCGCCGGTGACGAAGCGGGAATCGCCGGAATCCGTGGCGATGCAGCCGTCCATGCTCTGGCCGAGATGCGCGACGAGGAACGGCCGCTCCGGCCGCACATTGCAGACCGGGAGGTAGAGATCGAGCATCGCGCGCGCCGGCTCGCCGACGTCCCCGGGGACCGACCAACCCGCCTGCGGGCGCCAGCGGGCGGCAATGCGTGGATCGGTATCGGGCGTCTCCGCAAGCGTGCCGTCCTCCAGCAGCCGGAAACCGGCGTCCCGGTCGGGCAAGCCGCGCTGCCGGCGCAGGCGTACGAGGGCGAGCAGCAGCGCCCACGAGTCGGCCGCGGAACGAACACCGTGATCCGGCGCAGCAGCGGGTGCTCGAGCAGGCAGCAGCATGGGATGGCGTGCGTGCGCTTCGACGGGAAGAACGTCAGCCGGATGTCAGGAACGCAGAATCTCGGGACCGAAAGGCATCGCGGCGCGTCGCTATGCTAACACCATGATCGCCTCGACATTCCTCGACGGGAGACGCGGTGGCGATCGGCCGCCCCTAAGGATCCCGCGAGGTAATATCGCCGGCCATCCCATGGATCGAGCGGAGCAGACGTGAGCGCGATCGCGCTGGAGGCCTCCGGCGTCAAGAAGGTCTACACCAAGAACGGCCAGCGCCTGGAGATCCTCGACATCGAGCGCTTCGCGGTTCGCGAGGGGGAGTTCATCACCGTCATCGGGCCCAGCGGGTGCGGCAAGAGCACCTTCCTCCACATCGTCGGCGGCTTCATCAAGGCGGAGGGCGGCAGCATCCGCGTGTACGGCCAGGAGGTCAGCGGGCCCGGCCCCGATCGCGGGATGATGTTCCAGGAGTTCGCGCTCTTCCCGTGGAAGAGCGTGGCCGGCAACGTCGCGTGGGGCCTCGAGGTCCAGGGCGCTCCGCGCGACGAGACCGAGGCCGTCGTCCGGAAGTACTTGGACATGATGGGGCTCGCGGATTTCCGCAATCACTATCCCGCGGAGCTCTCCGGCGGGATGAAGCAGCGGGTCGCGCTCGCCCGGGTGCTCGCGTTCGACCCCAAGGTGCTGCTGATGGACGAGCCCTTCGGCGCGCTCGACGCCCAGACCCGCGAGGTGATGCAGGAAGAGGTGACCCGTCTGTGGGATCGGACCGGCAAGACGATCGTCTTCGTCACCCACGACATCGAGGAGGCGGTCTACCTGGGGGACCGCGTCGTCGTGCTGACCGCGCGCCCGGCACGGATCAGGGAGGAGGTCCGGATCGAGCTCCCGCGGCCGCGAGAGCTGACGATCAAGAAGTCAGCCCGGTGCCACGAGTACCGCAACTACATCTGGGACCTGATTCGCAGCGAGTCCCTCGCCGCCGGGCGCTGAGATAGCGCCCGCGTCAGCGCGGCAGGTAGCTCTGGTCGACCATCTCCTCGACCTTCACCGGCTTCTCCAGCCACTGGAGCTTGTCCTGCATGAAGACCGCGAGCTTGTTGAGGCTCGCCACGTCGACGCGTGCGTTGGGATCACGCTTCCAGTCGGCGTTCCTGAGATAGATCTCCAGCGGCGTGCGCACGAAGCCGGCTTTGTGGAGATCCACCTTCGCCTTGGCGGTGTTGGCCAGGTAGTACTTCGTGACGGCGACGTAGTCCGCCAGGAACGCGCGGACCGCGTCCGGCTGCGCCTTGAGAAACTTCTCGCCGAACCAGATGTCGAGGAGCTCGTGATCGTAGCCGATGGCTTCAACCGCGGTGAAGATCTTGCGCAAGCCCCCCTTGGCGACCTCCGCCGAGTAGAACGGCTCGACGAACGTCCCGGCGCCGATCTTCCCGGTGCGCACCGCATCGCCCATCACTGGGAACGCCATCGGCACCACCTTCGTATCCTTGTCCGGAGCGAGGCCGGCCTTGAGCAACCCGGCCCGCGCCCACAGGTCCGTCGCAGTCTTGATCCCAACCACGCCGACCGTGTTGCCCTTCAAGTCCTTGGTCGTCCGGACCGGCCCGTCGTCCTTCACCATGTATGTGGTCTGGAACCACTCCTTCCCGGCAGCCTCCAGGCAGATGCTGGCGACGATCTTCATGTCGACGCCTTGCGCGCGGGCGAAGATGACCGCAAGGCCCGGGGCGGTGCCGGCGTCGAGCTCGCCCGCGAGGTAGGCCTGGAAGCGTTCGGGGTTGGCCTGGAACAGGATCTGTTTCAGCTGATACTTCTTGCCCTGATTCGGGGTGAGGTCGGGGCGCGCGCTCATCAGCCAGACCTGCTCCTCGGCGGCGAAGCCGCGACCGAAGCGGATCACCGGGGGATCGGCGGCGTCGGCAGCGGGTAGACCCGCAAACTGGGCCGCCAGCGCGGCCAGCAGGAGACCAAGGGCTCGCTTCACGATTTCCTCCTCTCAGACGTAGTAGGTCTCTAGTTTTTCCCAGTATACCAACCGGTTCCGCAGCACGATGAGCGCGCGGTCGAGCGCGAGCCCGAGGAGCGCGATGACCACCACCACCGCGAGCATCTGATCGGTGCGCAGCGAAGCGAGCGCGTAGATCGCGACGTACCCGAGCCCATCGGCGGAGCTGATCATCTCGGTGATGACGACGACGATCATCGCGATCGGCAGCGCGACCCGGAACCCGGCGAAGATGAAGGGTGCGGTGGCGGGGACGACGACCCGCTGGAGGATCTGCGCGCGGGAGGCGCCCATGTTTTGCGCCGACCAGAGCAGCACGCGGTTGACGCTGCGCGCGCCGTGATAGGTCATGATGACGATCGGGTAGAGGCACTCCAGGAAGATCAGCGCGACCTTCGACAGACTGCCGATCCCGAAGACGAAGATGAAGATCGGGAAGAGGGCGAGCTTCGGGACGGCGTAGGTGCCGGAGAACACGGGGTCCAGCAGCCCTGCGACGAGCTCCGACCGCCCCATCAGCATGCCGATGACAACCCCCACGACCGCGGCCAGCGCGAAGCCCCCGAGCGCCCGGTAGAGCGACGTCCAGGCCTCGACCAGGCGGTCGGATCGCGACACGAAGAGCGCGAACTCGGTCGCGATGTTCACCAGCGACGGAAAGACGATCGGACTCCACAGCGCGCTCCGGGCGGTCAGCTCCCAGGCGACGAGCGCGACGGCGACGAGAACGAGTGGCCGCAGCCCGGCGAGCACGCGCTGCAGGGAGAGCGTCATGCGACCTCGCCCTGCCAGGCGAGCGCGCGGTGGCGAGTCCAGCGCAGGAGCCGGTCGCCGAGGTAGCCGAGGATGGCGATGCTGAGCAGGGACACGTACATGAGATCGAAGCGCAGGCTGTTCTCCGCTTCCCGGATGAGATGCCCCAGGCCGGAGCGGGCGTTGATCATCTCGGTGGCGAACATCACGATGAAGGAGAGCGCGAGCGAGACCCGCATCCCGGCGAAGATCAGCGGCGCCGCGCTCGGCACCACGATCCGGCGGAAGATCTGCGCTTGGCTCGCGCCCATGTTGAGGCCGGACCAGACCAGGATGGTCGGCGTCGACTTCGCGCCGTAGTAGGCGTTGATGAACGTCGGGTAGAAGCAGGCGAGCGCGATGATCAGGATCTTGGAGAGATCGCCGATGCCGAACCAGAGCATGAAGAGCGGCAGCATGACGATCTTCGGCACCGGATAGGTCAGGAAGATCACCGGGCTCAGCATCTGATCGAACCCGCGGGCGACGCCGGCCGCGAGCCCGAGGGCGATGCCCAGCAGCGTCCCGATCGCGAAGCCGGGCAACGCGCGCATGAGGCTCGCGCCGGCGTGCTCGTAGAGCTCCGCCGAGCCGAGGGCGGCAACGAAGTGCTGCAGGATCTCGACCGGGCCGAGGACGTAGTCCGGCAGCCCCCGGACCCAGAGGAGCTGCCACAGCACCACGAGGAAGAGGAGCAGGCCTGCCCTGGCGAGAGTTCGCAACGTCGCTACGCCCGCAGGAGGACGGCGGCGAAGGCGACTTGCGCGTGGATCATCGCTTCAGCTTGTACCGGGTCCCCGGGGAGTGCTACAACCACGGTGACCGGTACGCCGTGGTACTCGGGCCGGCAGTTTACCCCGACAGGATTGGGTAGCGAATGAAGATCGCCGTCATCGGCGGCGGGAACGGTGCCTACGCCGGCGCCGCCGACCTCGCCGAACAGGGTCACGAGGTCCGCTTCTGGCGGCGCGACGCGACGGCGCTGGCCGCCCTGCGGGCCGCGGGCGCGATCACGCTCAAGGACGCGGAAGGGGAGCGCGCGGTGCGCATCGCGCGCGTCGCCTCGGACATCGGCGAGGCGGTGCGCGGTGCGGACCTGATCGTGATGCCGGATCCCGCATTCACCCAGGCGGACAACGCGCGGCGCCTGGCGCCGCACCTCGGCGACGGGCAAGTGGTCTTCCTGGCGCCGGGAACGTTCGGGTCGTGCGTCATGGCGCGGCTCATCCGCGACGCCGGCAATCGCGCCGAGTTCGCGTTCGGCGAGACCGGAACGCTGCCCTGGCTCACGCGCAAGCACGGCCCGCTGACGGCGGCCATCACTGCGCGCGCGACGCGCCTCCCGACCGGAATCTTCCCGGCGCGTCTTCATGAACACTCGTTCCAGGTGATCCGGCAGGCGTTCCCGAGCCTCGAGCCCGTCGAAGATGCGCTCTCGGCGGCGCTGATGAACGCCGGGCCGGTCATCCATCCGCCGCTCATCCTGATGAACGCCGGCCCGCTCGAGCACTTCGAGTGCTGGGACATCCACAAGGAGGGCACGCAGCCCGCGATCCGCCGGGTGACCGACGCGCTCGACGCGGAGCGGATCGCGGCCCGCGAGGCGCTCGGCTACCGGGCGCCGCATTTTCCGCTCGCCGACCACTACCGCACCGACGGCGACGAATGGATGTACGGCCGGCGGGTGCACAAGAAGCTGACCGACTCCAGCGACTGGCGCGAGCACATCGTGCTCACGGAGCATCGCTACATGCGCGAGGACGTCGAGCACGGCCTCGCGTTCCTGGTCTCGGTCTGCGAGTGGGCAGGGGTCCCCTGTCCGGTGGCGCGCGGGCTGCTCGCGCTCGGGTCGGCGGTGGTGGGCCGCGACCTGCGCGCCGAGGGTCGCACGCTGGAGAACCTCGGGCTCGCGCGACTGTCGCGCGCGGCGATGCAGGAAATGCTCACGGCATGAGCCCGCCGGGTCGCCCCAAGGGCGAATCCCGAGCGCGTTGGCGCGAGGGTAGTCCAATAAGCGCGCCGGGCCGCCCCAAGCGCGAATCCTCGGCGCGAAGCGACGAGGGAGCCCGATGAGAATCGCGGCGCTGGGGGCGGGGCGGATGGGGCGCGGCATCGGCCAGGTCTTCGCTTATGCCGGCTACGACGTCGACGTGGTGGATTTCAAGGCGCGCGCGCCCGCCGACGGCGAGCGATTCCGGACCGCGGCGCTGGACGAGATCGCGGCGAACCTGCGCCTGCTGGGCGAGCTCGGCGTGCTGGATGATGCGCAGGCGCGCACAATCCTGGGCCGCGTCCGCGTGTTGCCGCTCGAGGAGGCGCCGGAAGCGCTCGCCCGCGCCGACGTCGTCTTCGAAGGCGTGACCGAGACGCGCGAGGCGAAGCGCGACGCGTTCGCCCGGGCCTGCGCCCACGTCGCGCCGGGCACGATCATCGCCTCGACCACGTCGTCCATGCTCGCCGACTCGCTGGCGGGGCTGGTGACGCATCCCGGCCGCTTCATCAACGCCCACTTCCTCAATCCGGCGTTCCTGATCCCGCTCGTCGAGGTCAGCCCCGCCAAGACCACCGCGGAAGCCACGTTTGAGAAACTCAAGGCGCTGCTCGAGGCGGCGGGCAAGGTGGTGGTGCGCTGCGCGCCGTCGCCCGGGTTCATCGTGCCGCGGCTGCAGGCGGCGGCGATGAACGAGGCGGCCCGGCTGGTCGAGGAGGGCGTGGCCACGCCCGCGGACATTGACAAGGCGGTGCGCTCCGGATTCGGCCCGCGCTACACCGCGATGGGCCTGTGCGAGTTCATCGACTACGGCGGCCTGGACATCCTCTACTACGCCTCGCGCTCGCTGGCGGGTGCGCTCGAGGCCCCGCGCTACGAGCCGCCCGAGCTCATCCGGCGGCTGATGGAAGAGGGCAAGCGCGGGACGCGCGAAGGACAGGGGCTCTACGACTGGCGCGGGCGGGATCTTCCGGCCTATCAGCGGGAGCTGCTGGGCCGCTTCGTGGCGCTGTTCCGCCACCTGCAGCTCCTGCGTCCGCCGGCCTAGACCCGCTCGCCGAAACGATTGACGTTAAGATCCGTTCTTCAACGGAGGAGGACCATGAAGCTCAAACTCGCTTTGCTCGCACTGGCGGCCGGCCTTGCGGCCACGACGGCCCGCGCCGAGATCACCGTCGGGGTCTCGCTCGGCATCACCGGCCCGGGCGCGTCGCTCGGCGTCCACTATCGCAATGCCTACCAGCTGGTCGCCAAGACGCTCGGCGGCGAGCCGGTGCGCTACATCATCCTCGACGACGCCTCCGACCCGACCAACGCGGCGAAGAACGCCCGCAAGCTCGTGGCCGAGGACAAGGTCGACGCCCTGATGGGCTCGAACGGCGTGCCGTCGGCGGTGCAGATGGCGCAGGTGGCGGCGGAGGCGAAGACGCCGATGATCGTGCTCACGCCCGCGAACCTCAGCCCGCAGGTGCTGCACTGGTCGTTCATCGTGCCGCAGACCACCGAGCTGATGATCGGCGCGATCGCCGCTCAGCTCAAGGCGCGCGGCGTGAAGACGGTCGGCTACATCGGCTTTTCCGACACCTGGGGCGATCTCGTCTACAAGGCGCTGGAGTCGCACGCCGCGTCGTCGGGCTACCAGATCGTGACCAACGAGCGCTATGCGCGGGCGGACACGAGCGTCACCGGCCAGGTGCTGCGCATCATCTCCGTCAACCCGGACGCGGTGGTGGTCGGCGGCTCGGGTACGGGCGGCGCGCTGCCGCACGTGGCGCTCGTCGAGCGCGGCTACAAGAAGCCGATCTATCACAACCACGGCACGGTGAACCAGGAGTTCATCAAGGTCGGCGGCAAGGCGGTCGCCGGCGCGGTCGCGGTCACCGGCCCGCTGATCGTCCCGGAGGAGCTGCCCGACAGCGCCGCCACGCGGGCGGTGTCGCTCGAGTTCACCAAGCGCTACGAGTCGACCTTTGGCGCGGGCAGTCGCAACGCCTTCGCCGGCTACGCCTACGACGGCGTCCTGCTCCTGAACGCGGCGGTGCCCGAGGCGCTGAAGAAGGCGAAGCCCGGCACGCCCGAATTCCGCGAGGCGCTGCGCGTCGCGCTGGAAAACGTGCGCAACCTGGTCGGCACGCACGGCGTGTACAACATGAATTCCACCAACCACAACGGGCTCGACGAGCGCGCCCGGGTGCTGGTCTGGGTCGACGGCGGCTCCTGGCGACTCATGAAGTGACGGTTCCGCACCCGCGGAACGTCCCGGGGGCCGCGGGGCCCCCGGTTTGCATGGTGGCCCGATGAGCGCCGATATCGCCCTGTGGCTCGCGCAGGACGGGATCACCAACGGCGCGATTTACGGGCTGCTCGCCCTCGCGTTGCTGCTCGTCTTCTCGGTGACGCGCGTGATCTTCGTGCCGCAGGGCGAGTTCATCTCGTACGCGGCGCTCTCGCTCGCGCTGCTGCAGGCGGGCCAGCTGCCCGGGGTCGTGTACGTGCTGGTGGGCGGCGGCCTGGTCGCCGCGGCGATGGACGTCGTCGCGGCGGTGCGCGACAACGCGCTTCGCCGCCTGCCCCTGATCCTCGCCGGCTACGTCGTGCTGCCGTGCGCGATGGCGGCGCTCGCGTGGTGGGCCGCCCCGCGCAAGCCCGATCTCGTCTGGCAGGCGCTGATCGTCATCGGGCTCGTGGTACCGCTCGGCCCGATCGTTTATCGGGTCGCCTACCAGCCGCTCGCCAGTGCCTCGGTGCTGGTGCTCTTCATCGCTTCCATGGCGGTGCACTACGCCCTCAGCGGGTTGGGCCTGGTCTTCTTCGGCGGCGAGGGGCTGCGGTCGGCAAGCTTCTCGGACGCGCGCTTCAAGCTCGGCGTCATCGAGGCGAGCGCGCAGAGCCTGTGGGTGATCGGCGCGAGCATCGTGGTGATGCTGGTGCTGTGGGCCTTCTTCGGACGGTCGCTCTACGGCAAGGCGCTGCGCGCCACGGCGGTGAACCGGGTCGGCGCGCGGCTGGTCGGCATCCGCACCGAGCTCGCCGGCAGCCTGAGCTTCCTGCTCGCCGCCTTCATCGGCACGGTGTCGGGCATCCTCATCTCGCCGATCACCACGATCTACTACGACACCGGGTTCCTGATCGGCCTCAAGGGCTTCGTCGGCGCGATCCTCGGCGGCATGGCGAGCTACCCCCTGGCGGTGGTGGGCTCCGTCGTCCTCGGCCTCCTCGAGGCCTACGCCTCGTTCTGGTCCAGCGCCTTCAAGGAGACCATCGTCTTCGCGATCATCATCCCGCCGCTGGTGTGGCTGTCCCTGCGCTCGCGGCACGTCGAGGAGGAGGAAGAGTGATCCCGGCGCGCGTGGCGCTCCTCGCCGTCGCCGCCTTCATCGCCACCGCACCGCTGTTCCTGTCCGAGTTCCAGGTCACGCTGCTGAACTACATCGGCCTGGCGTCGATGATCGCGCTCGGCCTGGTGCTGCTCACCGGCGTCGCCGGCGTGATGTCGTTCGGACAGCAGGTCTTCGTCGGTCTTGCGGCGTACGCGACCGCGGTGCTCACGACCAAATATGCGGCCTCGCCCTGGCTCGGCCTGGTGGTGGGCCTGGCGATCGTCGGCGGCGTGTCGCTCTTTCTGGGCGCGATCACGCTGCGCCTGTCGGGGCACTACCTGCCGATCTCGACCATCGCCTGGGGGATCGCGATCTACTTCCTGTTCGGCAACATGGAGCTGCTCGGCAAGTACACCGGGCTGCCCGGCCTGCCGCCGATCTCGGTCGGCGGGGCGAAGCTCGATACCGGGCCGAAGATCTACTACCTGATCTGGGTGATCGCGCTGGTGTTGCTGGTGGCCGCGTCGAACCTGCTCGACTCGCGCTCGGGCCGCGCCATCCGGGCGCTGCGCGTCCGCGGCGTAATGGCGGAGAGCTTCGGGGTCGACACCTCGCGGCTGAAGACGGTGGTGTTCCTCTACGCCGCGCTGTTCGCCGGGGTGTCGGGCTGGCTGTACGCGCATTTCCTGCGGTTCGTCAGCCCGGGCGCGTTTACCGTCAACGCCGGCATCGAGTACCTGTTCATGGCCGTTGTCGGCGGCGCGGGCTACGTGTGGGGCGCGGTGATCGGCGCCTCGATCCTGACGGTGCTGAAGGAGTGGCTGAAGGTCGTGCTGCCGACCAGCTACGGCGCCAGCGGCAACTACGAGATCGTGGTGTTCGGCGTCCTGATGATGCTCCTCCTGCAGCGCGCGTCCACCGGTCTCGCGCCGGTCCTCGCGCGCTGGACGATCGCCCCCCAGCGGCACACGATCCCGCCGCAGGGCGCGCCCTTGCCGCGGCGGCGGCTGCCGCAGGCCGGCGAGCCGCTGCTGGAAGTGCAGGGCGCACAGAAGCGCTTCGGCGGACTGGTCGCGGTGCGCGACCTGTCGTTCGCGATGCGCGCCGGCGAGATCCTCGGGCTCATCGGCCCGAACGGCGCCGGCAAGAGCACGATGTTCAACCTCATCACCGGCGTGCTGCCGGCGGACGGGGGCACGATCGTCTTCCAGGGCGCGCGCATCGACGGCCTGGCGCCGCCCGAAGTCGCGCGCCGGGGCATCGCCCGGACGTTCCAGCACGTCAACCTGATCGGCGCGATGTCGGTGCTCGAGAACGTGGCGATCGGCGCGCATCTGCGCGGCCGGCACGGCACGCTGCGGGCGATGCTGCGAGCGGAGCGGGCGGAGGAGGGGCAGCTGCTGGCGGAAGCTGCACGCCAGATCGAACGGGTGGGTCTGAAAGCGCACGCGAGCGATGCAGCCGGGAGCCTGCCGCTCGGGACGCAGCGGCTGGTGGAGCTCGCGCGGGCGCTGAGCGCCGATCCGACGCTGCTGCTCCTCGACGAGCCGGCGGCGGGCCTGCGGTACACGGAGAAGCAGGCGCTCGCCGCGCTGCTGCGCCGGCTGCGCGACGAGGGGACGAGCATCCTGCTCGTCGAGCACGACATGGACTTCGTGATGGGGCTGGTCGACCGGCTGGTCGTGATGGATTTCGGCGAGAAGCTCGCCGAAGGCCTGCCGGCCGAGATCCAGTCCGATCCGGCGGTGCTCGAGGCCTATCTGGGCGGCGTGGAATGAGCGCGCTGCTGGAGGTTGTCGATCTGCGCGTGTTCTATCGCCGCGTGGAAGGGCTGCACCGCGCGAGCCTTACGGTTCCGGAAGGCGCCATCGTCACGGTGATCGGCCCCAACGGCGCCGGAAAATCCACGCTGCTCGGCGCGGTCATGGGGTTGCTGCGGTGCACTGGCATGGTGCGCTTCGCGGGGACCGTCCTGAAGAGCGAGCCGGTCGAGACCCGCGTGCAGCGGGGCCTCTGCCTGGTGCCGGAGCGCCGCGAGCTGTTCGGCGAGCTGCCGGTCGAGGACAACCTGCTGCTTGGCGCGTTCCAGCGCTCCCGCCGCCGCGCCGCGCTGGAGCCCGATCTCGAGGCCGTCTACGGGCGTTTCCCGCGGCTGGAGGAGCGGCGCAAGCAGCTCGCGGGCACGCTTTCCGGCGGGGAGCGGCAGATGCTGGCGCTGGGGCGCGCGCTGATGGCGCGCCCCAAGCTGCTGATGCTCGACGAGCCCAGCCTCGGTCTCGCGCCGCTGGTGGTGAGGGAGATGTTCCGCGCCATCTCCGACCTGCGGGCGACCGGCGTCTCGATTCTCCTGATCGAGCAGAACGCGCGCGCTGCGCTGCAGGTCGCCGACTATGGCTACGTGCTCGAGACCGGCGAGACGGTGCTCGAGGGCACGGCGGCCGAGCTCATGGCCAACCCGCGGGTGGTCGAGACCTACCTGGGACTTGCGGGACGGACGGCGGCGGGGTAGCCGCCCGGCTCGCGATTCCGCTCTGACCCCTGAGAGACATCGCCACCGTTTGACGATGAAGCGCGCGGTGGCGCACAAGGCCGGCGCGCCCGCTCACATTTTCGCCATCACGTGGCGCACGACGGTGTAGTCCTCGAGCGCGTAGCTGGAGAGATCCTTGCCGTAGCCGGAGGATTTGAGGCCGCCGTGCGGCATCTCGTTCACCAGCATGAAGTGCGTATTGATCCAGGTGCAGCCGTACTGCAGCTTCTTCGCCACGCGCATCGCTTTCTTGATGTCGCGCGTCCACACCGACGAGGCGAGCCCGTAGTCCGAGTCGTTCGCCCAGGCGATCGCCTGCTCGGTGTCGGCAAAGCGCGTCACCGACACCACCGGGCCGAACACCTCGCGGCGCACGATCTCGTCGTCCTGGCGCGCGCCGGCCACCACGGTGGGCTCGTAGAAGAACCCCCCGCCCGCGCGCACCTTGCCGCCGGTGGCGATCTGCATGTGGCCGCTCAGCTGCGCGCGCTCCACGAAGCCCGCCACGCGGCTGCGCTGGCGCTCGGAGATGAGCGGCCCGATCTCGACGTCGGCCTCGTCCTGCGCGCCGACCTTGATGCCCTTCACGGCGGCAGACAGGTCGGCGACGAATTTCTCGTACACCTTCGCGCCCGCGTACACGCGGCAGGCGGCGGTGCAGTCCTGCCCGGCGTTGTAGTAGCCGAACACGCGGATGCCCTCGACCACCTCGGCGAGCTCCGCGTCGTCGAACACGATCACCGGCGCCTTGCCGCCGAGCTCCAGGTGCGTGCGCTTAAGCGATGCCGAGGCCGCCTGCAGGATCTTCCGACCGGTGGCGACGTCGCCCGTCAGCGAGACCATGCGCACGAGCGGGTGCTCGATGAGCGGCTGGCCGACCGTCTGGCCGCGCCCGCAGACGACGTTGAGAACGCCCTTGGGCAGGATCTCCGAGGCGATGCGGGCGAGGAGGAGGGTGGTGAGCGGCGTCTGCTCCGAGGGCTTGAGCACCACCGTGTTGCCCGCGGCGAGTGCGGGCGCGGTCTTCCACGCCGCCATCATGAGCGGGTAGTTCCACGGGGCGATCGAGCTGACCACGCCCACCGGGTCGCGACGGATCATGCTGGTGTGCCCGGCGAGGTATTCGTTCGCGACGGTTCCCGTCATGCAGCGCGCCGCGCCGGCGAAGAAGCGGAAGCAGTCCGCGATCGCGGGGATCTCGTCGCCCAGGGCGCGCGCGTAAGGCTTGCCGCAGTTGAGCGATTCGACGCGCGCGAACTCCTCGGCGCGGGCTTCCACGGCGTCGGCGAGCTTGAGGAGCATCCGCGAGCGCTCCATGGGCGTCGTCTCCGACCACGATCCGAAGGCGCGCGCCGCCGCCTGCGCGGCGCGGTCGATCTGCTCGAGCGATGCCTCCGGCACCGCGGCGAGCGGCTCGCCGGTGGCGGGGTTGAGCACCCGCTCCGCCTCCCCCTCACCCTTCACGAACTGACCGTCGATCAGCAGATCGGTCGCAAATACGATGTCGCTCGGATTGCCCATGTCACCCCTCCGTTGCGTCTATCGGATCTCTCATCGGCTCTAGCGCGCCCCCGGCTCGTCGGCGCGCGTCAGGTAGTAGGCGAGCAGGATCGGCACGAAAGTGAGCGCGATGATCACCACTGCCACGACGTTGGTCACCGGGCGCTGGCGCGGACGCACGAGCTCGGCCAGCATCCAGATCGGCAGCGTCGTCTGCTGCCCCGCGGTGAACGTGGTCACGATCACCTCGTCGAAGGACAGCGCGAAGGCGAGCAGCCCGCCGGCGAGCAGCGCCGAGCCGAGCTGCGGCAGGATCACGTGGCGCAGGGTCTGGAAGCCGTCGGCGCCCAGGTCCATCGAGGCTTCAATGAGCGAAGGGCTGGTGCGCCGCAGGCGCGCCACCGCATTGTTGTAGACCACCACCACGCAGAAGGTCGCGTGGCCGAGCACGATGGTCCAGAAACTGAACGGAATCGTGAGCGTGGAGTATGCCGAGCGCAGCGCGATGCCGGTGATGATGCCGGGGAGGGCGATCGGCAGGATGAGCAGCAGCGAGATCGCCTCGCGGCCGAAGAATCGCGTGCGCGCGAGCGCGCCCGCGGCGAGCGTGCCAAGCACCAGCGCGATCGCGGTCGAGTAGGCGGCGACTTCCAGCGACAGCCGGATCGCGCGCCAGACGTCGGGCCGGTCGTTCCAGGCCACGGCGAACCAGCGCACGGTCAGGTCGGGCGGCGGGAAGACGAACGACTGGTCCTCGGCGCTGAAGGCGTAGAGCACGATCATGGCGAGCGGCACGTGCAGGAACGCCACCACCGTCCAGGCCGAGGCGCGGAGCCAGGGGGGCACGGCCGCGCCGCCGCTGCTAGAGCGCATCGAAGGCCCCGAGCCGTTTCGCGCCCCACAGGAAGAGCGCGATGACCACGATGGGCACTAGCGACAGCGCGGCCGCCAGCGGCACGTTGCCGGCGGTGCCCTGCTGCAGCGAGACTACCTGGCCGATGAACATGGAGGAGTCGCCGATCACGCCGGGAACGATGTAGTCGCCCAGCGTGAGAGAGAAAGTGAAGATCGAGCCGGCGGCGATCCCCGGCACGGCGAGCGGGAACACCACGCGCCAGAACGTCGTCGCCGGGTGCGCGCCGAGGTCGCCCGAGGCCTCCACCAGCGACGCCGGCACGCGCTCGAGCGCGGCCTGGATGGGCAGAATCATGAACGGCAGCCAGAGGTAGACGAACACGATGAACGTGCCGAGCGGCGAGAACGACAGCGAGTGCCCGCCGATCACCGGCAGCGCGAGGAGCCCCTCGAGCACCCAGCCGAGGTGCAGTTCGGCGAGCACCCAGGAGATCGCACCCTCCTTTGCGAGGAGCAGCTTCCAGGCGTAGAGCCGCACCAGGTAACTCGACCACAGGGGCAGCATCACTGCGAGGTACAGCGCCGCCTTCGTCGCGCCGCTCGCGTAGCGCGCCATGTACCAGGCGATGGGCAGCGCGAGCGCGATGCACGCGGCGGTGACGAGGAGCGCCATGGTGACCGTCCGCAGCACCACGTCCACGTTCGCGCCTTCGACGAGGGCGACGAAATTGCTGAAGCCGACCTCGCGCACCACCTGCCCGGTAAAGTGGTCCAGCCGGAACACGCTGTTGGCAAGTAGCGCAAGCAACGAGCCGACGTACACCGCGCCCACCCAGAGCAGCGGCGGCACGAGCAACAGCAGGACGAGCAGCGAGCGCCGGCGGTAGAGGGTGTCCGACACGCGCCGGCGCAGCGTGCGGGGCGCGCCTTCGAGCGCCAACGCCGTCATGCGCCGCCCTCCGGGCCGTCCTTGAGGCGATGAATTGCGCTCGCGTCCCAGTGCAGGTTCACCTGCGCACCGTTGGGTGGCGGCGCGCCGGCAGCGGCGCCCAGGTCGACGGCGAGGAACGTGGTATCCACGTGCACCCGCAGGCGCACGAACGCCCCGAAGTACTGGCTGTCGGCGACGATGCCGCTCGCGCGAGCGCCGCCTGCGGCGCCCAGCCGGATGCGCTCGGGGCGCAGCAACGCGCACCCGGCGCCGTCGGCGAGGCGGTGCGCGAGCTCGCCCTCGAGCAGGTTGGCCGCGCCGACGAACTCGGCGACGAAGCGTGTCGCGGGCGACTCGTAGACCTCGCGCGGCGTGCCGACCTGCTCCAGGCGCCCCCGGTTCATGACGCCGACGCGGTCGCTCATGGACAGCGCCTCGTGCTGGTCGTGGGTGACGAACAGGAACGTGATGCCCAGGCGCCGCTGCAGCGCCTTCAACTCGGCCTGCATCTGCTCGCGCAGCTTGAGGTCGAGCGCCCCCAATGGCTCATCGAGCAGCAGCACGCGTGGCTCGTTGATCAGGGCGCGCGCGAGCGCGACGCGCTGGCGCTGCCCGCCGGAGAGCTCGCCCGGGCGCCGCTTGCCCACGCCGGGCAGGCGCACCAACTCCAGCAGCTGCGCGGCCCGCCGGTGGCGCTCGGCCTTGTCCACGCCGCGCACCATGAGGCCGTAGGCGACGTTGTCGCGCACGTTCATGTGCGGAAACAGCGCGTAGTCCTGGAACACCGTGTTGACCGGACGCGCGTAGGGCGGCGCGTCGGTGAGGTCGCGGCCCTCGATCAGGATGCGCCCGGCGGTGGGCAGCGCGAAGCCGCCGATCAGGCGCAGGCAGCTGGTCTTGCCCGAGCCGGAGGGCCCGAGGAGCGTGAAGAACTCGCCGCCGGCGATGGCGAGGTCGACGCCGTCCACCGCCGTGACGGCGCCGTACTCGCAGCGGACTTTCTCGAGCGTGACCGCGTGGGTCATGAGGGCGCGCGCCGCCGCCGGCCGGCCGCGCGGGCGGCCGGGGCCCGGCGCGCTACCGCGGGCTAGCGTCCGCCGAGGATCGCGATGTAGTCGCTCACCCAGCGGTAATACGGCACGCAGGCCTCGCCGTGCGAGGCGCATTTGGCGGTCGGCGTGCGCCAGAACCGGATCTTGTCAAAGCTTCCGAGGCCGCGCGCGTCGCAGCCCTTCTCGCCGAGGAGCGGGTTGCCCTTGCAGGCGTCGAGCACCGCCGGCACGGAGCCGAACCACGCCGACAGGTCGCCTTGCAGTTTCTTGTTGAGCGAGTGCTCCATCCACAGGTAGGCGCAGTTGGGGTTCTTCGCTTCGACGTGCATCATCGTCGTGTCCGCCCACCCCGTCGCGCCTTCCTCGGGCACCACGGTGGCGATCGGCCGGTTCTTGGACTTCAGGATGTTGGCCTGGAACTGCCAGGAGCCCGACACCACCACGCCCTCGTTGGTGAAGTCGTCGATCTGCACGAAGGCGTCGTGCCAGTAGCGGCCGACGATCTGGCGCTGCTTCCGCAGCAGCGCGAGCGCGGCCTTGTACTGCGCGTCGTTCAGCTCATAGGGATCCTTGATGCCGAGCGCCGGGTTGGTCTGCATGAGGTAGAGCGCCGCATCCGCGATATAGATCGGCCCGTCGAAGGCCTGCACGCGCCCCTTGTTCGACTTGCCGTCGGGGAGCTGCATCTCCTCGAACACCACCTTCCAGGACGTCGGCGGCTTGTCCTTGAAGACCGTGGTGTTGTACATCAGCACGTTGTAGCCCCACTGGTAGGGCACGCCGTAGTGGGTGTTGTTGACGTAGTGCCACGCCGCCTTCTGCAACCGCGGATCCACCGTGTTGTAGCTCGGGATCAGCGCCACGTTGACCGGCTGCGCCTTCTTGCCCGAGATCAGACGCAGGCTGGCGTCGCCCGACGCGGTCACCAAATCGAAGCCGCCCTCGTTCATCAGCGCCACCATCTCGTCCGAGGTGTTCGCGGTCTTCACGCCGACCTTGCAGCCGGTGCTCTTCTCGAATCCGGTGACCCAGTCGAACTTCTTGTCGGTCTCGCCGCGCTCGATATAGCCGGGCCAGGCGACGATGTCCACCCGGCCCTCGCCCTTGCCCACCTTCTGCAGCATCTTCTGCGCCAGCGCCGCGCCGCTGCCGAATGCGAGCGCGATGGCCGCCGCGCCCGCCACGCCGCGAATGACGATTGCCATACAGGGACCTCCTCTCTTGATGTGTTCGGTGCGGGAGCGTTCTATTTTTTTGGATAGCCCCAGAAAGCAAACTTTGCGCGCCAGTGCCCGGCAATGTCAAGGCTCGAACCGATGCCAACGACCCGACTCGGACGTTGGTTGCTCTGTCGACCAGCTTAAAGAGAAGGATAGGAAAATCGATCCGATCCGTCCGGGGTGCTTTCCCGGTTGCGGCGGGGCGGGGCGGACGGCGGCAGAGTGAGGCATGTAACCGTCGTCTTAGTAGGTGATGCTGCCCACCGACGTGCCGCCGCAGACGAACAGCGTCTGCCCGGTCACGAAGGACGTCGCCGGGTCGACGAAGAACATCACTACCCGGGCCACGTCGTCGGGCTTGCCCAGGCGCTTCACCGGGATGGACTCGATGATGCGCGGAAGCTTCGGGCTCCCCTTCGGGATCAGGTCGTGGAACACCGCGGTGTCCGCGATCGGCCCCGGGGCGACGACGTTCGAGGTGATGCCGTGCGGACCGAGCTCCAGCGCCCAGGTGCGCGACATGCCGAGCATCGCGGCCTTCGTCGCAGAATAGACGGTGCGGTTGGCGAGGCCGAGCACGGCCCGCGTCGAGACCAGCACGATGCGCCCGAAGTGCGCCGCCTTCATCGCCGGGAGGTTGGCCTGGACCAGCGCGATCGGCGCGGCGAGATGCAGCGCCACCAGCGCGTCCACGTCCGATGGCCGGACCTCCTCCAGCGGACGCTCCAGCACCGCGCCCGCGTTGTGGATCACCACCGTCGCGGGGCGGCTGCGGGCACAGTCCTCCGCGACCCGCCGGGTCGCCTCGGGGTCCGAGAGGTCCACCCGCACGCTGTGCAGTCGCGGGTGTGGCTCCGTCGCCGGATCGAGATCCAGCGAGATCACCTCGTAGCCGGCATCGAGGAGCCGCCAGAGAATCGCGGCGCCGATCCCGGCGCTGCCGCCCGTGAGCAGGGCTGTCCGTGGGTCCACGCCGGCGTCCTCAGAGGAACATCTGCACCGAAGGCAGCGCGGCGTCGCAGTTGACGAGGTTGATGCGCTTCAGCCGGATGCGCAGCCGGCCGTCGACGAGCACGAGCGTGTGCAGTGCGATCCCGCCGTAGACCTGCTGGTCGTCGCCGCGCGTCTCGAGGTAGACGAACGGCGTGCGCGTCATCCACTGCCGCGCAGCCGCATCCGCCGACTCGATCTCCGGCCGCTGCAGCACGTGGTGCGGCCGGCTCTCCGGATGCTGCGAGTACGACTTGGGATTCTTGAGGCGCTCGACGCGGAGCTTGAGCAGCAGCTTGTCCTCGTACATCAGCGACACGTGGTTCAGCCCGTCGACCTGGCCGGGTGCGGACGGAATCCAGTAGTAGGCGTCGTCGGTGAACAGCTCGTACCACTCGTCGAAGCGCTTCTCGTCGAGCAGGCGCGCCTCGCGGTAGACGAAGTCGACGATCTCCTCGCCCGTCGGCGCGCTCATGCTGCGGCGGCCATGTAACGCGCCCAGGCGCGGAACTGGTTGCGCATCGAGATCTCGTTCGTGCCGTTGCACGGTGAGGTCGGCGGCGCCGATCTCGTCGGGACGGAAGTCGCGGTGCAGGCTGACCCAGTCGTTGCCGGTGGCGCGGAGGCCCTCCTGGATGCAGCGGTAGGAGTACAGGTCGTCGTGGCCGACCACCGACATCGGCGAGTTGATCAGCCGCGTGTACATCAGGGTCCGCTGCAGCAGCTCGGGCGGAGCGCCCTTGAGCCGGAAGGTCCAGGACTCGATCAGCGTGCGGTCCGGCCCGAGCGGGCGCGCGACGCGGATCGACTGGATCGCGCCCTTGATGGTGAGGCTCGGGTAGTACACGGTGTTGTGGCGCGAAATGCTCAGGATCTCCTGCGCGCGCTCCGCGCCGTACGCCTTCTTCAGCTGCTCCTCGTACCCGGAGATCGCCGAGTAGCTGGAATGGATCGAGAAGTTCACCCCGGTATAGCTGTGGCCGTTGGCGAACACCCGCAGACCCATGTCGTCGAAGAACTTGTAGTCGGAGACGAACGGCACGAACTGCTCGACGGCCATCGGCTTGGGCTCGGTCGCCGGCTTTCCCTCCCAGAGCTTCTTGGCGGTCCCGGCCGAGGACTCGTGCACCACCATGGGGTGCATGGTGTCGTTCAGGTTCTCGATGAACATCTTCCAGTTGCAGTTGTGCAGGTAGCGCAGGCAGCCGCCCGCGATCTCGAGCTCGCCCTCGGGCGAGCGGTCGGCCATGTTGTCGATCGACGAGAGCGACTCGCCGAAGTAGTCCGTGAACGACGGCCCGCTCGCCGACAGGCGCGCGAACACGAAGCCGCGGTGCTCGGCGGTCGCCGCCACCGGGGCGAGCCCCTTCGCGGCGGAGCTCTCCTTCATGCGCGTGCCGTCGTAGCCGCGGGGGAGCGGCATGCCGATCAGCGTCCCGTCGGTCCGGTAGGTCCAGGAATGGTACGGGCAGCGGAACGCGCGCCCGACGCTGCCCGCAGCGTCGGTCACCACCCGCGTGCCCTTGTGCGCGCAGCGGTTCATCAGCACCTTCAGCGAGCCGTCGGTGTGGCGCACCAGGATCACCGGCTGCGTGGCGACGTCGGCGGTGATGTAGTCGCCCGGCCGGGGCACCTGGCTCGCGTGGCCGACGTAGATCCAGGTGCGCGACCACAGGCGCTCCATCTCCAGCTCGAAGACCTCCTGGTCGATGTAGACGTCCCGGTGGACCTGGTCGTCCTGCACCAGGCCGGCGACCAGCCCCGGATCGTCGCGGTACTTGCCCATCCTGTCGTCCTCCTCGCGCCGCGAGCGCGAGCGCTATTTAACTACAACGCGGGCGAGGCGCGCTGCGGCTGGCCGTCCCAGGTGGACGGGGTGACGCCGCGCTCGCGCAGCTTGTACTTCTGCACCTTGCCGTTCTCGGTCCGCGGCAGGTCGCTCACGACGTCGATGTAGCGCGGGACCGCAAACCGCGGCAGCCGGGCGGCGCAGAAGCGCGCCAGCTCGGCCGGATCGAGTCGGCGACCCGGTTGCGGGATCAGTGCGGCCATGACCTCGTCCTCGGCGAGCTCGGACCGCACCGGGTAGACCGCCACGGCGGCGACGTCCGGGTGGCTCAGGAGCACCTGCTCGACCTCGTACGAGGAGATGTTCTCGCCGCGCCGGCGGATCGCGTCCTTGATCCGATCGACGAAGCGAAAGGCCCCGTCGGGCTCGCGCACCACGCGGTCGCCGGTGTGGAACCAGAAGTTGCGCCGCGCTTCGGCCGTCGCGTCGGGCATGCCGAAGTAACCGGTGGCGAAGGCAAACGGCTCGTCCGCCCGCAGCACGAGCTCGCCTGCCGAGCCGGGCGGCAGCTCGACGTCGTGCTCGTCGACCACCTGCGCATGGAAGCCCGGTTGGACCCAGCCCATGACACCGGTGCGGGGCGAATCCGGAGCGGTGGCGATGACGAAATTGGTTTCGGTCGACCCGTAGCCCTCGAGGAGCGCGACGCCGGTCCGCGCGCGGAAGGCGTCGGCCGCCGCGGCCGGTACGCCGGGCCCGAGGCCGATCCGGACACGGTGAGCGCGCTCGGCGGAGCTCGCCGGTTGCGCGAGCAGGATCGGCACCATCGCGCCGAGCAGGTAGACGACCGTCGCCTCGCACGCGCCCATCGCCCGCCAGAAGTCGGAGGCGGAGAAGCGCGCCTCGAACACCGCCCGGCAACCGGTGAGCGACGCCTGGGCGAGGGTGTTCAGGGCATTGATGTGGAACAGCGGCAGCGTGGTGCCCAGCACGTCGGTCGCTCCGACGCCGAGGATGCGCGCGGTGTTGACGCCCCACCAGTAGTACTGCGCGTGCGGGCAGGTCACGCCCTTGGCCGGGCCGGTGGTCCCGGAGGTGTAGAGGATCGCGAGCGTCTCGCCGGGCAGGACGTCCGTGGGATCCACGGCGTCGGTCGCCGACGGATACGGCGCGCACGGCACCCCGCCGAGCGTGGGGCCGCGCCCGGTCGCGTCGCCGACGACCCAGATCCGCTCGAGCTGCGTGCGCGACAGGTCGGCGGTCCCGAGCCGGTCGGCGAAGCGATCCTCGAGGACCAGCAGCCGGGCGCCGCTATTGGACAGGTAGTACTCGATCTGCGGCCCCATCGACGCCGTGTTGATCGGCACCGACGCCGCGCCGATCCAGCCGCAGCCGAGAAAGACTTCCAGGAGCTCGATGCGGTTCGAGCACAGCACGGCCACGCGGTCGCCCCGAGCGACGCCGGCCGCGCGCAGCGTGCCTCCCCGCCGCGCCGCAGCGCCGGCGGCATCGCCGTGGCGCCATTGCGTGCCGGCGATCGACAGCAGCGGCCGTGTCCCGAACTGCGCGGCCTGGCGTCGAAGCATGGCCGGCAACGTGCGTTCGTGCGGGAGCGCGGGCTCGCCGAGGACCGCGCCGGCGGTGATCGGTGTAGGCACTGAGGATTGGTCCGCAGGTCAGGATGATTCTAAGGCACCGCGTACCCGGCGCTTGCCGCGCAACCGGCGCGGCCTTACCCTCGGGCCTGATTCCCGGGGGAGGAGGTTGGCAATGATCCGCACCGTCGTCTCGGCACTCGCGGCGCTGGCCGCGGTCGCTGCGGGTCCGGTCGCCTCCCAGAGCTTCCCCGACAAGCCGGTGCGCATCGTCGTCAACTTCCCGCCTGGGGGACCGTCCGACATCCTGGCGCGCAGCCTCGGCGACAAGCTATCCGCGGCGCTCAAGCAGCCGTTCGTCGTCGAGAACCGGGCGGGTGCGGGCGGCAACGTCGGGGCCGAGGCGGTCGCGCGCAGCGCGCCGGACGGCTACACGGTGCTGTTCGCGATCGACACGACCTTCACCGTCAACCCGAACCTGTATCGGTCGATGCCGTTCAAGCCCGAGGACCTCAAACCGCTGATCCTGATCGCCTCGTCGGGGCTGGCGGTGGGCATCCATCCGAGCGTCGGTTCGGCCTCGCTGAAGGACTTCGTGACCAAGGGCAGGACGGAGACCATCACCTTCGCGTCGGGCAGCAACGGCAGCCCGGGCCACGTCGCCGCGTCGATCCTGCAGGACACGGCGGGCGTGAAGGTGAACCACATCCCGTACAAGGGCAACACGCCGGCGGTCATGGCCGTCGTCTCCGGCGAAGTGCAGGCCGGCATCCTCGCGACCCCGGGGCTGCTCCCGCACGTGCAGGCGGGCAAGGTCAGGGCGCTGGCAGTGACGAGCCGCAAGCGTTCGCCGCTCCTGCCGGACGTCCCCACTGCGGTGGAGGCGGGCGTGCCCGCGCTCGAGGTTGAGGTCCTGTATCTCGCGTTCGTTCCCGCCGCGACGCCGGAAGGCGTCGTGACCACGCTGCAGAAAGCCCTGGCCGCCGCGCTCACGGCGCAAGACGTGCAGGAGCGGCTGCGCCGGCTCGATCTCGTCGTCGAAGGCGAGACGGGGGCGGTCGTGGAGGCGCGCCTCGCGAAAGCGCGCGAGCGCTATGCGGCGACGATCAAGGCCACCGGCATGAAGATCGATTGACGCGGCGCCGCCCGTGCCGACGAACTTCGTCTTCATCCTCGCCGACGATCTCGGCTACGCGGACCTCGGCTGCTACGGCGGCCGCGCATCGGTGTCGCCCAACCTCGACCGGCTGGCGGCGCGCGGGCTGCGCTTCACGCAGGGCTATGCGAACTCGCCCGTATGCTCGCCAACGCGATTCGCACTCATGACCGGACGCTACCAGTACCGGCTGCGCGGCGCCGCCGAGGAGCCGATGTCCGGACGGGCGCGCGGCAACCCGGAAATCGGACTGCCGCCCGCGCAGCCGACGCTGCCCTCGCTCCTGCGCGACGCCGGCTACCGCACGGCCCTGATCGGCAAGTGGCACCTCGGCTACCCGCCGCACTTCGGCCCCCTCAGGAGCGGCTACGAGGAGCACTTCGGGCCGGTGTCGGGCGGCGTCGACTACTTCACCCACACCGACCGCGAGGGGCGGCACGACCTCGTCGAGAACGGCGAGCCGACGCGGGTCGAGGGCTACCTCACGGATCTGCTGTCGCAGCGCGCCGTGGACTACGTACGCCGCCGCGACGCGGACCGCCGTCCGTTTCTCCTGAGCCTGCACTACACCGCCCCGCATTGGCCGTGGGAGACGCGCGACGATGCCGCGCTCGCGACGCAGCTGACCGCGAAGATCGCGCACCTCGACGGTGGTTCGGTCCGCATCTACCAGCGGATGATCCACCACATGGACGAGGGGATCGGGCAGGTGGTCGCGGCGCTGGAGACGGCGGGGCTCGCCGAGGACACGGTCATCGTGTTCACCAGCGACAACGGCGGGGAGCGCTTCTCGGACAACTGGCCGCTCGTCGGCGGCAAGATGGACCTGACCGAGGGTGGGATCCGCGTGCCGTACGTCGTGCACTGGCCGCGCGTGGTCGCGGCGGGCGGCATCACCGCCCAGCTCGCGATTACGATGGACTGGGTTGCCACGTTCCTCGCGATAGCGGGCGTGCCCGCGCACCCGGAGCATCCGCTCGACGGGACGTCGCTCGTCCCGGCGCTGCGCGACCCGGGCGCGCGGAGCGGGCGCGCGCTGTTCTGGCGGATGAAGCACCGCGATCAGCGCGCGGTGCGCGAGGATCGCTGGAAATACCTGGCGATCGGCGCGAACGAGTATCTCTTCGACCTCGACGCCGACGAGCGCGAGCGCGCCAACCTCGCGCAGCGCTATCCCGAGCGGCTCGCGGCGCTGCGCTCCCGGTACGCGGAGTGGAGCGCGGGCATGCCGCCCGTGCCCGAGGACGCGCGAGTGTCGCTGATCTACACCGACAAGGACATGCCCTGAGCGGGCGCGCTACGCGAGCGGCGAGCAGGCGAGGGTGCGCTGCAGGCGCGTGAGGACCTCGCGGGCTTCGAGAATCCGGTCGACCACTCGACCGGCCTGGAACTCGGTGAGGGTGAGATCGTCGACCGCGGGACCGGCGACCTGCTGCCGCGCCTCGACCGCCGCCTTGTACGAGCCCCAGGCGGTCAATCGCGCCGCGTGGATCGCCGCCGCGAGCTCGTCGACGGTGGCGCAGGCGTCGGGTTCGTCGCCGGCCGTGGCGAGGGGAATGGCGAGGGGAATCGCGAGGAGCAGGCTCGCAAGCAACTGACGCGTCATCGTAAGCCTCCTTTTTTCGCCAGTGTAGCGCCAGGTCCACGCGCGTTTGTGACAACCGGTCACACGCGCCGCGGCGCCGGCGTAGACTCCCGCGCCGGACGAGACAGCCGTGCAGGGCGAGACCGCAGACGTCGTCGTGTTCAAGTGCCGGCCGCCGCAGCCGGCGCCGGACCGGAGTGTCGACGCCCTGACGGACGCCGCGAGGTCGCAGAAGCTGCCGGCGGCCGTGGTGACCGTCAATCTGAGCCTGGACGGCGGGGAGCTCTATGTCTATCTCTGGCTGCGCGAGGCGACGCGCGTCGAGCGCGGGCCGCTCGCCCGGGCGCTCGCGGTCGCCAGCGGCGCCGCCGAGGTCGAGGCCGCGCGGTATGTCCGGCTGCAGGACATCCGCGGTGCTTCGCACACGGCGACGCCCGCATTCCACTACGTCGTCGAGACCGACGTCGTCCCGGAGGCGGAGGCCGACCTGAACGACTGGTACGACCGGGAGCACCTGCCCGGTCTCGCCGCCGTGCCGGGTACGATCCGCGCGCAACGCCTCCGGAACCTGGACGGCGGCCCGCGGTATCACTCGTGTTACGAACTCGTCGCCCAGGAGACGCTGGGGAGCACCCCGTGGCTCGCGGTCCGGCATACGGCGTGGAGCGACCGGGTCCGGCCGAGCTTCCGCAACACCAAGCGGACGATGTTCAGCCGCGTCGCGCAGCGGTTGCTCTAGCGGTCGTCCTCAATCACACCGGGCCGTCATCCCCCCATCCACGACGAGCTCGGTCCCGGTGATGAAGCGGGCTTCGTCGGAGGCCAGGAACAGCGCGGCGTTCGCGGTGTCGCGCCCATCGCCCGTGAAGGGCGTCGGAATGCGCGCCTGCCGCTGGCGAAGCAGCGCCTCCACGTCGCCGCCCGCCCGCTGTTTGGCGAGGCGGGCTTCCACCATCGGCGTGTGCAGCTGGCCGGGCACCACGGTGTTCACGCGGATCCCCTTGCCCGCGTACTGAACGGCGACGACCCGGGACAGCTGGATCACGCCGGCCTTGGTCGCTGCGTACGCCACCTGCGCGGCGCCCGTCCAGCGCACGCCGGACGTCGAGGCGACGTTGACGATGACCCCGCTTCCCTGCCGCTCCATGATCGGCAGGACGTGCTTGCAGCCGAGGAAGACGCTCTTCAGGTTGAGGTCGACCTGGGCGTCCCAGACCGCTTCCGACATCTCGACCGGGCCCCCGGGCGCCGAACCGCCGACGTTGTTGACCAGCACGTCGATGCGGCCCCACGCCGCGACACACGCCTGCATCATGGCGGCGACTGCGCTGCTGTCGGTGACGTCGCACCGGTGGGTCTCGACCGCGCCACCCGAATCCCGGGCGCGGGCGACGGTCTCGGCGAGCTGCTCGAGGTCGCGGTCCACCGCGAAGACCTTCGCTCCCTCTGCGGCGAAGCGGACGGCGATCGCCCGTCCGTTGCCCCAGCCCGGGCCGACCGCGCCGGCACCGGTCACGATCGCAACCTTGTCCTGCAACCGGTTCGTCATGCGAAGCGGTAGAAGCGCTGCGGGTTGTCCACCAGGAGCGCCTGCCGCTGCGCGGCGGAAGGCGCGATCTCGGCGAGCAGGTCGACGAGCAGCCCGTCGTCGGGCGCTCCGCCCGCCACGTTCGGATGCGGCCAGTCGGTGCCCCAGAGCGTGCGGTCGCCGAACTCCGCGACCAGCGCGTGCGCGAATGGGATCGCGTCCGCGTACGGCGCGCCCCGGCGCGAGATGCGCTCGACGCAGCTGACCTTCACCAGGAACCGCGCATCGCGCAGCAGGGCGCGCAGCTGCCGGAAGGCCGGCTGGTCGAGGCCCAAGGCGGCGTCCACGCGGCCCATGTGGTCGATCACGACCGGGACGGCCGAGCGCCTGAGCCAGGGCGTCAGCTCCTCGATGAGCGAGCTGTCGAGATGGATCTGCAGGTGCCAGCCGAGCGGCGCGAGCCGGTCGCCGAGCGCGATCACGTCCGCGATCGGCGCGCCCTGGCCCAGATGCTTCATGTAGTTGAAGCGAACGCCCCGGAACCCGAGCGCGTCGAGGCGCCGGAGCTCCGCGTCGTCGACCGTCGTCGGCACCAGCGCCACGCCGCGATAGGCGCCGTTCTTGGCAGCGATCGCGTCGGCCGTCGCCGCGTTGTCGAACCCGTGGGCGGCGGACTGGACGACCACGCACCGCTCGATGCCGAGCATGGCGTGCAGCGCGAACAGCTTCTCCTTCGGTGCGTCGGCGGGCGTGAAGGTGCGATTCTCGGCGAACGGAAACACCCGCCGAGGCCCGAACACGTGGACGTGCGCGTCGCAGGCGCCCGGCGGAAGGCGGAGCTCGGGCTTGTGCGGTGCGGGGTGGAACGAGGGCGACGGATCGGTCATCGGCCGACGACTGGCGCCGGAGCTATTCCTTCTCTTTGAAGCCGATCGCCTTGAGGATCGTGCCCCACCGCGTCTGCTCCTCGACGAGGAAAGCGGCGTACTGCTCGGGCGTCACGGGTGCGGCGATGCCGCTCACCTTGCCGAACTGCTCGACCAGCGCTGGCGAATTCAGCGCCGCGAACGCCGCCTCGTGGATCCGCTTGAGCACGGCGGGCGGCGTCCCCGCCGGCGCGACCAGGCCGTACCAGTTGTCCGAGATGACCTTCGGGTAGCCCACCTCCGCGGTGGTCGGGACCTCGGGCAGGGAGGGTGCCCGCTTCGCGCTCGTCACCGCGAGCGCCTTGAGCTTGCCCGACCGGATGTGCGGCAGCACCACCGGGACGTCGAAGATCCCCATCTGCACCTGACCACCGAGGAGGTCGTTCACGGCCGGCGCCGCGCCCTTGTACGGGACGTGCAGGAGGTCGACGCCCGCCTCGGCCTTGAGCAGCTCGCAAGCGAGGTGGGTGATGCCGCCGGCGCCCGCGGAGCCGAAGTTGATCTTTCCGGGATTCGCCTTGGCGTAGGCGACGAGCTCGGGCAGGGTTGCGACCGGTACCGACGGATTCACCACCACGACCTCGGGGACCTTGACCACGGTGGTGATCAGCGCGAGGTCCTTCTGCGGGTTGTAGGGCATGGTCGCGAGCGCGAACGGCGCCATCGCCACCGAGCCCTGGTTGTTGAACCCCAGCGTGTAGCCGTCGGGCGGGGCCTTGGCCACCGTATCGATGCCGAGCACGCCGCCGACGCCGCTCTTGTTCTCGACTACGACGGGCTGACCGAGGCCCGCGCCGAGCGCCTGCGCGAAGCTGCGGCCGAAGAGGTCCGCCGGGCCGCCGGCCGGGAACCCCACGATCAGGCGCACCGGCTTCGACGGATAGGTCTGGGCGAGGCCGGTGCCAGCGGCGAGCGCCGCCGTCGCGCCGATGAGGAGCCGCGTCAGGAGCTTCATCGTCGTCCCTTCTCGAGTTCGAGCTTGCCGGGCCGCAACGATAGCAGCTATGGGCGTTCCCGACCTCCGCGCGGCCGGTGCCTATCAACGGACGCGGCGGTGTTGACAGGGATCGCTTCATCACAGTAAGGTGCCGACAGTAGCTCCGAAAGGGGAGTAGCCTCACAGCACAAGTCGTCAATCCGGGACTCACGTCCCCGGCTGTGCTGGCAACGCGAGTTGTGGCGAGACCTTTACCGACCGGTAAAGGTTTTTTTTCGCCCTTCCTTTTCGGTCGCCGTTGCAAGGGCGAAGAAGCGGTCGAGAGGCCGTGGAGCGCTCCTTGGAACTGCCGGTCGCCTGCATCGTCCCGTCCCTCGCCGGTATTTCCGCTCGGGCCCGTTTGCCCGGCGCCACCGCGGCTCGACCCCACGGGCCACCCTGACGCCATGCCAAACGACCGACCCCAAGCGACCCCCGCCGCGCCCGCGAAAGAGGGCACTCCCGCCTGGCACTGCCTGCCGACCGGAGAGGTCGCCGAACACCTCGGAACCAACGTCGCCGTCGGGCTGACGGGCGCCGAGGCCGCAAGCCGGCTCGCGCGCCACGGCCCGAACGCGATCCAGGAGGGCGAGAAGCGCAGCCCGTGGCGGATGCTGCTCGACCAGTTCACCGACTTCATGATCATCGTGCTGCTGGCGGCGGCCGTGATCTCGGGGTTCATCGGCGAGGTGATCGACACCGTCGCGATCCTCGTCATCGTGCTGATGAACGGGACGATCGGGTTCATCCAGGAGTACCGGGCGGAGCGGGCGATGGCCGCGCTCAAGAAGCTTGCCGCCGCAACCGCGCGGGTGGTGCGGGAGGGCAGGGTGACGGAGCGGCCCGCCGCCGAGCTGGTGCCCGGGGACGTGGTGGTGCTCGAGGCGGGCAACGTCATCCCGGCGGACCTGCGGCTCGTCGAGAGCGTCGTCCTCAAGACCGAGGAGGCGGCGCTCACCGGCGAGTCGGTGCCGGCCGAGAAGCACACCGCCGCGCTCGAAGGCGGCGATCTCTCGGTCGGCGATCGCCGGAACATGGCCTACAAGGGCACCACGATCGCCTACGGCCGGGGCCGCGGCGTCGTCGTCGCGACCGGCATGCAGACCGAGCTCGGCAAGATCGCCGCGCTGCTGTCGCTGGAGAGCGAGGTCAAGACGCCGCTCCAGAAGCGGCTCGCGGAGTTCGGCCGCAAGCTCGCGATCGCGGCGCTCGCGATCTGCGCGATCGTGTTCGTCTTCGGGCTCGCCCGCGGCGAGCCGATCGCGCTCATGTTCCTGACTGCGGTGAGCCTCGCGGTCGCCGCGATCCCGGAAGCGCTGCCCGCGGTAGTCACGATCTCGCTCGCGCTCGGCGCGCACAAGATGGTCAAGCAGAACGCCCTGATCCGGCGCCTGCCCGCGGTCGAGGCGCTCGGGTCGGTGACCTTCATCTGCTCGGACAAGACCGGAACCCTCACCCAGAACAAGATGCACGTCGAGGAGTTCCTGATCGAGGGCCGCCACCTCAAGCACCCCGAGCGCGGGGACCTGGAGGGCGACGCGGCGCGGGCGATGCTGAGCGCGCTCGCGCTCAACAACGACGCCTCGGCGCCGGAGGGTGGCGCCGAGTTCGGCGATCCGACCGAGATCGCCCTGCTCCTCGCGGCGCGCCGTGCGGGCTTCGACAAGGAGGCGCTGGAAGCGGCGACGCCGCGCGTCGCCGAGCTGCCGTTCGATTCCGACCGCAAGCTGATGACCACGCTGCACCGCGACGGCGCCGGCATCGTCGCGTACACGAAGGGCGCACCCGAGCGAATCCTGGAGCGCTGCGGGCACGCCCTGCGCGGCGGGCAGGCCGTCCCCCTCCCGGCGCAGGAGATCCTCGAGAAGGCCGAGCGCATGGCCGCCGAGGGCCTGCGGGTCATCGGCGTGGCCTGGCGCCGCTGGGATGCCGTGCCCGCCGCGCTCAGCTCGGAGCACCTCGAGAGCGGGCTCGCGTTCCTCGGCCTGGTCGGGATGATCGATCCGCCGCGCCCGGAAGTGGCGGAGGCGGTGCGCCTGTGCAAGACCGCCGGCATCACTCCGGTGATGGTGACCGGAGACCATCCGGCGACGGCCCGCGCCATCGCGCTGCGGCTCGGCATCCTGGGCGAGGGCGGAAAGGTGGTCACCGGCCAGGCGCTGTCACGCCTCGCGCCGGGGGAGTTCGAGCGGGAGGTGCGCGACGTGCGCGTCTACGCGCGCGTCGACCCCGCCCAGAAGATCATGATCGTGTCCGGCCTGCAGGCGAAGGGCGAGTTTGTCGCCATGACCGGGGACGGGGTCAACGACGCCCCCGCGATCAAGCGCGCCGAGATCGGCGTCGCGATGGGCAAGATCGGCACCGACGTCTCCCGCGAGGCGTCCTCGATGGTGCTGCTCGACGACAACTTCGCCACGATCGTCGCCGCCGTGCGCGAGGGCCGGCGGATCTACGACAACATCCGCAAGTTCATCCGCTACGTGATGGCCGGCAACATCGGCGAAATCGTGGCGATCCTGGTTGCGCCGTTCCTCGGCATGCCGATCCCGCTGCTGCCGATCCAGATCCTCTGGGTCAACCTGGTGACCGACGGGCTGCCGGGCCTCGCGCTCGCGATGGAGCCGGCGGAGCGCGCCATCATGCGCCGCCCGCCGCGCCCGCCCGACGAGAGCGTGTTCGCGCGCGGAATGGGCTACCAGGTGCTGTGGACCGGCGTGATGATCGGCGGCATCACGCTCGCGGTGCAGTGGTGGGCGATGAACATCGGCTCGCCGAACTGGCAGACGATGGCGTTCACCTCGCTCACGATGTGCCAGATGTTCGTCGTGCTCGCCATCCGCTCCGACCGCGAGGGGCTGCACACGATCGGGATCTTCTCGAACCGGCATCTCGCCGGCGCGGTGTTCCTGACGTTCCTGCTGCAGCTCGCGGTGATCTACATCCCGGCGCTCAATCCGATCTTCAAGACCACGCCGCTGACCGCGGAAGAACTCGCGATCTCGCTGCTCCTGCCGGCGCTGGTGCTGGTCGCGGTCGAGCTGGAGAAGGTCGGGATCCGCAGCGGCCGGCTCTATCGCGAGCGCCGCCGGCCGATCGCGGTCGGCGCCGAGGCCTAGCGCGGGCAACCGCAGAGGAGAACGCCATGCTCAAAGTGCTGCTGCCGATCGATGACGCGAGCAAGGTGGAGCGCGCGTTGCACTACCTGGCGATGTGCCAGAGCGAGAGCCGCTTGCCGATCGAGGTCCACGTCCTGCACGTGGAGCCGCCGCTGTCGAGCTACGTGGCGTCGAAACTCCCGTCCGCCGCGGTGCGGAGCTACCACGCGGATCATAGCCAGGCGGTGCTGGGCCCGGCGGCGGCGGCCTTCGCAGACGCCGGGATCCCCCACCGGACGCACGCGTTGACCGGCGATCCGGTGCAGAGCATCGTCCGTGTCGCCAAGGACGCCGGCGTCGACCGCATCGTGCTGGTGACGTATGCGCGGGAAACCCTGCCCGAAGTGCTGCTCGGGTCGGTGACCGCGGGTGTCCTCCAGCACTCGCCGGTGCCGGTCGAGGTCGTGCCGATCGAGGGATCGCGGCTGCGCGTCTACGCGCGCGCCGCAGGCGCGGGCGCGACGCTGCTCACGCTGGTGTATCTCGCGCTGGAGTAGCTACCGCCGGGCGACCTTGCGCGCGGCGACTTCCGCAATCCGCTCCCGGATCGCCGCGAGCGCCTCGCGCGCCGCGGTCTCGCCGGCGAGGATGTTCTCGGTCTTCTTGTCGAAGTCGAACATGCGCGTGCGCACGGTGCGCGGCGTGACGACGACGTCGGCCGCCTCGAGCTCGTCGGTGAGCAGCCCGTAGCGTCCGCTCCGGCCGTACTGGGACATGCCCGGACCGGCCGCGTTGCGCGCCTGCGCGAACCACGAGACGTCCACTGCGATCACGACGTCGGCGCCCATGGCGCGCGCGAGCTTGACCGGTACCGGGCTCAGGAGGCCGCCATCCAGATACTCCTCGCCGTTGATCACCGGCGGGACGAACACGTTCGGCACGCTCGCCGAAGCGCGCACCGCGACCCCGGTATTCCCGCGATTGAACACCGTCAGGCGCCCGCTCTTCGCCGCGGTGGCGACGACGGCGAAGTGCCGCGGCAGCCGCTCGATCGGCCGGTCTTCCACCATCCGGTTCACGAACTCCTGCAGGGCTTCGCCCTTCACCCAGCCCTTGCCGATCGCCACCAGGTCCACCAGGTCGCTTTCCTCGACCTCGAGCGCGATTCTCTCGATCCGGCCGGCGCGATACCCGCTCGCGTAGAGCGCCGCGACCACCGCGCCGGAGCTCGCGCCGGTCACGATGTCCGCCTCGATGCCGCCTTCCTCGAGCGCCTTGATCACGCCGACGTGGGCAAATCCGCGCGCGCCGCCGCTGCCCAGGGCCAGGGCGACGACCGGCCGGTCCGACCGGAACGGCACGATCGCCGCTTCGCTCGGCGCGCCGGCGCCGTTGTAGTCGGACGGCTGCAGCGAGCACGCGGCGAGGAACGCGGCGGCGAGGAGGATCCCGAACCTGAGCATGGCGCCGATTGTAAACGACGGAACGCGGCTAGTACTTCGCGTTGCCGGGCGTGCGCGGGAAGGGGATCGCATCGCGGACGTTCGAGAGCCCGGTCACGTAAGCGACCGTGCGCTCGAAACCGAGACCGAACCCGGCGTGCGGGACCGTGCCGTAGCGGCGGAGATCGCGATACCAGCCGTAGGGCTCCTTGTCGAGTCCGGTCTCGTCCATGCGCGCCTCGAGGACCGGGAGCCGCTCCTCGCGCTGGCTGCCGCCGATGATCTCGCCGATCCCCGGTGCGAGGACATCCATGGCGGCGACGGTCCGGCCGTCGTCGTTGAGGCGCATGTAGAAGGCCTTGATGCCTTTCGGGTAGTTCACGACGATCACCGGCCGCCGCGCGTGCCGCTCGGTGAGATAGCGTTCGTGCTCCGATTGCAGGTCGATACCCCACTTGACCGGGAACTCGAACTTCTCCTTCGCCTGCTCGAGGATCCGGATCGCCTCGCCGTAGTCCATCCGGACGAACTCCGAGTCGACGATGCCCTGCAGCTTCGCGATCACGCCCGGCTCGATGCGCTCCTCGAAGAAGGCCATGTCCTCGGGGCGCGCGGCGAGCACCGTCGTGAAGATGTGCTTGAGCAGCGCCTCGGCGAGGGTGGCGTTGTCGGCGAGGTCGGCGAACGCGATCTCGGGCTCGATCATCCAGAACTCGGCGAGGTGCCGGCTCGTATTCGAGTTCTCGGCGCGGAACGTCGGTCCGAACGTGTAGACCTTCGAGAGCGCCAGGCAGTAGCTCTCGACGTTGAGCTGCCCCGACACCGTGAGGAACGTCTCGCGCCCGAAGAAGTCCTGCCCGAAGTCGATCTTGCCGTCGGGCGTCCGCGGCAGGTTCGCGAGGTCCAGCGTCGACACCCGGAAGAGTGCCCCGGCACCCTCGGCGTCGGCGGCGGTGATGATCGGCGTGTTGACCCAGAAGAAGCCGCGGTCGTGAAAGAACCGATGGATCGACTGCGCGATCGTGTGACGAACCCGGGTCGCGGCGCCGATCACGTTGGTTCGCGGGCGGAGATGCGCCACCTCGCGCAGGAATTCGAGCGTGTGGGGCTTTGGCTGGATCGGGTAGGCGTCCGGATCCTCCACCCAGCCGACGACCTTGATCGCGGCCGCTTGCATCTCGAACGGCTGGCCCTTGGCGGGCGAGGGCACGATGGTGCCGGTGGCCTCCACCGCGCAGCCGGCGGTCAGGCGGAGCACTTCGTCGGCGTAGTTCGGCAGGGTGTTCGGCGCCACCACCTGGACGGGATGGAACGATGACCCGTCGGCGACGTTGACGAAGGAGATGCCCGCCTTCGAATCGCGCCGGGTGCGCACCCAGCCCTTGACGGTGACGGGCGCGTCCGCCGGCGCCCGGCCGGCGAGCACGTCGGCGCAGGCGAGCGCGGTCATTGGGTTACCTTGTCGCTTCGCGCCAAGGATTCGCGCTTGGGGCGGGCCGGCGCGCTCATGCCTCGAGGAGCGGCGCGCCCGTCGCGGTCACTCGCGATACGACGGATCGATACCGTCGAGCTTGGCGAGCAGCGCCGGCCACTCCAGCACGCCGAAGGGCCGGCGGGTGGTCGGGAGATACAGCCGGTAGGACTCCATGACGACCGGGCCCGGCGGGAGCTGCAGCTCGACGTTGCACGACAGCGCGGCGACCTGCACCTGGCAGGCGCGCTCCAGCCGGTACATGTTGTTGAACGCCTCGGGGATGCTCGCGCCGACGGTGAGCAGCCCGTGGTTCCTGAGGATCATCGCATCCTGGTCGCCGAGGTCGCGCACCAGGCGCGCCTGCTCGTCCAGGTTGATCGCCACGCCTTCGTAGTCGTGGTACGCGATCTTCGCGAACCGCATGGACGTCTGGGCGATCGGCATCAGCCCGCTCTTCATGGCCGACACCGCCATGCCGGCGATGGTATGGGTGTGGATCACGCAGTCGACGTCGTGGCGCGCCGCGTGGATCGCGCTGTGGATGACGTAGCCGGCCTGGTTGATGCCGTACTCGGTCGGGTTGAAGAGAATCTTTCCTGCCAGGTCGAGCTTGATGAAGCACGAGGCGTACATCTGGTCGTAGAGCAGGCCGTAGGGATTGATCAGGAACGCGTCGTCCGCGCCGGGCACCCGGGTGCTGATGTGGTTCGCGCTCTGCTCCGTCATCCCGTACAGGTCGACGAGGCGGTAGCACGCGGCGAGATCGACCCGCTTCTGCCACTCCTCCTTGCTGACCTGGTCCCGGACGGACTTGCCCTTCTTGAGCGACTGGACGGCCATGACGTTGATCCCGAAAGGACTGGCGATGTGCCGCGGGAAGTATATGGCAAGATGGCGCGATCCGGCCGAGGAAGAGGTGGCGATGCGGCACTTGACGATCGTGCGACGGGGCTTCCTCGGGCTCGTGCTCGCGTTCCTCGCTGCCGCCGCCGCGGCGCAGTCCTATCCGAGCCGGCCGGTGCGGCTCATCATCCCGTTCCCGCCGGGCGGGAGCAACGACATCGTCGGGCGCATGGCGGCCGCGCAGCTCGGCGAGCGCCTCGGGCAGCAGGTCGTCGTCGACAACCGCGGCGGAGCCGGCGGCACGATCGGCACGGACATCGCCGCGAAGGCCCCACCCGACGGGTACACGCTCCTCCTCATCTCCACGGCGTACGCCTTCAACACCTCGATCTACCGGCAGCTCCCGTACGATCCCGTGAAGTCGTTCGTCCCGGTCGCCATCATCGGCGCGGGGCCCGGCGTACTGGTCGTCAACCCGCGACTCCCGGTCGGCTCGGTGCAGGAGCTCGTCGCCCTGGCGAAGCAGAAGCCCGGCCAGCTCAACAACGCCTCGGCCGGGGTCGGCAGCTTCCAGCACCTCGCGAGCGAGCTCTTCAAGATGCAGGCCGGCATCGATCTTCTTCACGTGCCCTACAAGGGCGGCGGCCCGGCGATGATGGATCTCATCGGCGGCCAGGCCGACGTGTCGGTCGGCTCGCTCATCCAGATGCTGCCGCACATCCGCAGCGGCAAGCTGAAGGCGCTCGGTACGACCGGTGCGAAGCGCGCCGCCGTGCTCCCCGACGTGCCGACGATCGCCGAAGCCGGCGTGCCCGGCTACGAGGCGACCAACTGGTGGGGGTTCCTCGCGCCTGCAGGCACCCCTCAGCCGGTCGTCGACCGGCTGCATGCGGAGCTTGCGGCGACCGTCGCCTCCGCGGAGACGAGGAAGCGCCTCGAGACCGAGGGCGCCGAAGGGCGGCAGATGAGCCAGGCCGACTTCGGCCGGTTCATCGCCGACGAGACGACGAAGTGGGCGAGGGTCGTGAAGGAGGCGGGCATCCGCGCCGAGTAGGCGCCGCGCCCGGAACGGACATGCGCATGCTACGACGTCTCGCGATCATTGCGGCGCTCGGCCTGACCCTCGCGGCCCAGGCGCAGACCGCGTCGCGGACCCCCGACGTCGGTTTTGTCCCGACGCCCGAGGACGTGGTCGCCGGCATGCTCAGCCTCGCGGGCGTGAAGCGGAGTGACGTCGTCTACGATCTCGGCTCCGGCGACGGCCGGATCGTCATCCAGGCGGCGAAGCGCTACGGCGCGCGCGGCGTCGGGATCGACATCAACCCCGAGCGGATCGAGGAAGCGACGCGTAACGCCCGCGCCGCGAAGGTCGCGGACCGGGTGCGCTTCCTCAACCAGGATCTCTTCGAGTCGGACCTCGGCGAGGCGACCGTCGTCACGCTGTACCTGCTGCCGCGCCTCAATCTCAAGCTGCGGCCCAAGCTGCTCGCCGAGCTGAAGCCGGGCACGCGCATCGTGTCGCACGGCTTCGACATGGGCGACTGGCCGCCCGACGGGGTGGCGCAGATCGGCCACACGACGATCTATCTGTGGACGATCAAGTGAAGCGAGTTGTCGGCCTGATTGCAGCGCTGCTCGCCGCAGCCGGCGGCGCGCTCGCCCAGCAGCCGACGCCGGAAGCGGGGCCGCCCGCAGTCGCGAGCGTGGTGCGGATCACCGCTTCGGTGGAAGGCGTCGACGCCGTGAACCGGACCGTCACCGTGAAAGGACCGCGGGGCCGGGTCGTCACGCTGCCGGTGGGCGCCGAGGTCCAGCACCTCGACCAGGTGAAGGCCGGCGATATCGTCGTGGTGCGCTACCTCGAGGCGCTGGCGCTCGAGGTGAAGAAGAGCGGGGTCCGCGAGCGCACGGAAACCCAGACCGTTGCCCCCGCCAAGCCCGGCGAACGCCCCGCGGCCGTCGAGGCGCGGCAGCTGACGGTGATTGCCGACGTCGTCGGCGTCGACCCGAAGCGGCAGCTCGTAACGCTGCGCGGTCCGCGGCGGACGGTCGACGTGAAGGTGCGCGACCCCAACCAGCTCAAGCTGCTGAAGGTCGGCGACCAGGTCGAAGCGACCTACACCGAGGCGGCCGCGATCGCGATCGAGCCCGCGCCTAAGGCGGCGCGGCTGACGCCGGTGGGCGGCTAGCCCCAGAACTCGCGCGTGGCGATGCGCGCGCCTTCGGCGAGCGCCGCCAGCTTCGCCCAGACGACGTCGGGATCGACCGCGGCCTGCCCGACCCACGTGCCGTAGCCGCAATCGGTGCCGGCGATCACGTTCTCGCGGCCGACGAGCTTCGCGTACCGCCCGATCCGCTGCGCGACGAGCTCCGGGTGCTCGATGAAGTTGGTCTTGGACTCGAGCACCCCGGGAATGAGCACCTTGCCCGCCGGCAGCTTCACGCGCTCGAAGACCGTCCACTCGTGCGCGTGGCGCGGGTTCGCGGCCTCGAAGGAGATCGCCGCGGGGCGCGCGAGGAACACCGTGTCGATGATGTCGGCGAGCGGCACGTCGCAGTGGTGCGGGCCCTCGTAGTTCCCCCAGCACAGGTGGAGGCGCAGCTGCTCGGGCGGGATGCGCGCGACCGCGTAGTTGAGCGCCTCGATGTGCAGGCGCGCCTGCGTCCGGAACTCCTCCAGGCCGAGGTTCGCGTACTGGATGTGACGCCCCATCGCGAGATCCGGACAGTCGAGCTGCAGGACAATGCCCGCGTTGGCGATCGCCTCGTACTCGTGCCGCATCGCATCGGCGATCGCGAACAGATACTCCTCCTGGCTCGAGTAGTGCTCGTTCCTGAAGAACAGCCCGATCACCCCCGGCGATGCGGCGCTCAGGAAGCCTTCCTCGGCTTTGACCGTCTTCAGCGCGGCGGTCAGGTTGGCGGCGTCGGCCTGCGCGGCTTGCCCATCGCGCACGCTGATCGGCGCGTTGCACCCCGGGGTCTTGCGGCGCGAGCGGCCGGGATCGCCGAACACGCGCTTCGCCAGGTTCGGGTAGTCGGCCAGGTCCTGGTAGACGAAGGTATTGCCGGCGCCGCCGAAGCCGTTCAGACGGTCCTTGGCGTAGGTGGCGTAGCTCGGCTTGCTCATCTCGCCGTCGTTGATCACGTCGACGCCGGCCGTGGCCTGCTTGCCGACCACCTCCGCGACCGCGGCGGCGATGCGCGCGCCGAGCGCCGCGCGATCGATCGGCACGCCTTCCTCCTTGGCGTACATCATCCGGATCAGGTCCTCGGGTCGCGGGAGGCTGCCGGTATGGGTCGTGAGGAAGCGGTCGGTGCTGCGTTTCATGGGGTGCGCCGGGAGAGTCAGGCGCGCGCTTTGGCCATGAACTCCGGTCGGAGCGCCTTGCTCCAGTCCGGAATCGCCTTGATCTTCTTCTCGCGCAGCAGGATCTCGGCGTGCTGCAGCAGGTAGGGCTGGATGTCGGACGGGAACCCCGGATCGACATCCACCGCCGCGAGCGCCTTCGCGAAGGTCTCGGGGGACATCTTGTAGCCCTTCGATGTGAAGAACCCGTAGATGGCGTCGGCGACCTGCTTCGGCTGCTGCTTGAAGTCGCGCCCGACCGCGAGCCAGGCCTTCAGGTACGCGACGATCGCATCCGGATGCTTCTCCACGAACTCCGGGGTCGCCGCCATGAAGACCGGAACCTTGTCCGCGCCCTCGAGAGAGGCGATCGCGTTGCCGATGCCATCGGCCTCGGCAATCGCGTTGTAGGGCTCGACGTTCACCATGGCGTCCACCGTCTTGGCGGCCATCGCGGCGACCATGTTCGTGACGTCCATGCGGACTTCCTGGTAGTCGCCCTTCTTGAGGCCGTGCGCGGGCCCGAGCTGGTCGACGAAGATGTTGCCGATGGAGGAGCCGGTCTGGTTGGCGATCTTGAGCCCGCGTAGCTGCTCCATTTTGGTGATGTTGAGATCCTTGCGCGCCACCACCTTGGCGGTCCTGCCTACGCTCTCGATCACCGCGATCGCCACCAGCCCGCCGCGGTCGTGGCCGATGATGAACGACGGTCCCGCGTAGGTCCCCATGTCCACCTGGCGGGCCACCATCTGCTGCATCGTGATGTTGCCCGACGGGACCGCGAACTCCTCGAACTGGATGCCCTGCTTGTCGAGCTGCCCCGAGCGCAGCAGGTAGTACGTGGGCATGCCCCACATGTTCGTCTGGTAGCCCTGGCGGATGAGCGTCTTGGTCTGCGCCAGACCCGGGCGCCATGCGCCCGCCGTCAATACGCCCGCCCCGGACGCTGCCAGGAACCGCCGCCGGGTCATGCCGTCGCGTCGCATCGTCATGGTGCCGTCCTCCTTCTGGGTCGCCGTTCCAAGCGCTCCGCCTCGTTCTTCATGCGGCCGTCGCGGCCTGCTCGGTGAGGTGGCGAAGCAGCTCCTTCTGATACTCGAGGAATTCTACGCTGAGCGGGTCGCGCGGCCGCCGCAGGCCGATGCGCACCTGCGTTTTCACCGTTCCGGGGTGCGGGGTCATCACGACCACCCGGTCGGCGAGGAACACCGCCTCGGCGACGTTGTGCGTCACGTAGATCACGGTCTTCCTGGTCTCCCGCCACACCTCGGCGAGCAGCCGCTGCATCTCGTCCCGCGTCAGGGCGTCCAGCGCCGCAAAGGGCTCGTCCATCAGGAGCACCCCGGGGTTGTAGGCAAGCGCCCGGGCGATGGCGACCCGCTGCTGCATGCCGCCCGACAGGTGGTGCGGATACGACTGCGCGAACTTCTCCAGCTTCACCAGGCGCAGCTGCTCCATGGCGATCGCCTCGCGCTCGGCCCTGGCGACGCCCTTCATCTCGAGCCCGAAGGCGACGTTGCCGAGGGCGGTGCGCCAGGGAAAGAGCTGGGCGAAGTCCTGGAACACGACCCCGCGGTCCAGCCCCTGGCCGGTGACGGCTTTCCCGCCGATCCGGATCTCGCCGGACCCCGGCGCCAGGAACCCGGCCAGGATGTTGAGCAGGGTCGTCTTCCCGCAGCCGCTGGGGCCGACGATGCAGAGGAACTCGGACGCCTCCATGGCGAAGGTGACGCCCCGCACGCCCGGAACCTGCCCGCTCGGCGTGTCGTAGACGAGCGTGACGTCGCGGACCTCGATCTGCGGCATCCGCGCGACCCCGCCGCTAGCTCTTCGCCGCGCGGACCATGCCCCAGCGCAGGATCGTCGCGCGCTCGAGCGAGCCGAACACCAGCCGCTCGAACAAGAAGCCGATGAACCCGATCACCGCCAGCGACGCGAGCATCACATCGGCGTTCAGGAACTCCTTCGCGTCGAAGATCACCCACCCGAGCCCCCAGGCGGAGGCGGCGATGATCTCGGCGCCGACCACGGCGACGAACGAGCGCAGGAACGCCTGGCGGACGCCGGTGATGATGAACGGCGACGCGCCCGGCACGATGACCTTCCAGAAGAGGTCCGGTCCCCGCGCGCCCATCGCGCCGGCCGCCCGCAGCCACAGCGGGTTGACGGAGCGCACCCCGGTCCACGCATTCAGCACCATCGGGAACGTCGCCGCGTAGAACACCACCAGGATCGTGGTCGTGTTGCCGAGACCGAACCAGAGAATGAAGACCGGCACCCAGGCGAGCGAGGGGATCGGCATGAGCACGCTCACCAGCGGGAGGAAGAACTGCTCCACGGCGCGGAAGCGGGCCATCAGGATCCCGAGCGGCAGACCCACGACGATCGCCAGCGCGAGACCGGCGACCATGCGGTACACGGTATGGAAGGCGTGGGTGAGCATCGTGCCGTCGAGCAGCATGCTCCACAGCGTCCGGATCACGGCGGGCAGGCTGGGAACGAGCGCCGCGGGGAAGATTCCGCTCCGGGCGACGAGCTCGTACACCGCGGCCGCCGCCAGCAGCGTCACCGCCCCCCGGCCGACCGATCGCGTGCGGGTCCCGGCCGCGTTCACGACGTCATCATCCCCCAGCGGACCACGGTGTACTGCTCGAGCCGCTGGAAGACCAGCTTCTCGAGGGCGAGGCCGATCGCGCCGATCACCACGATGCCGGCCAGCATCACGTCGGTGTTCAGGAACTCGCGCGCCCCGAAGATCATCCAGCCGAGGCCCCACGGCACGGCCGCGAGCATCTCGACGCCCACCAGGATCCGCCACGCCTGCGCGAGGCCGAGCCGCAACCCGGTGAGGATGTACGGCAGCGCGCCGGGAAGGATGACCTTCCGGAACAGCCGCCGGTCGTCCGCCCCCATCGACTGCGCGGCGCGCACCCAGACCTCCTTCACCGCCTTCACACCTGTCCAGCTGTTGATGATGACCGGGAAGGCCGATACGAACGCCACCAGCAGGATCGCGCCGACGTTCCCGAGGCCGAACCAGAGCAGGAAGAGCGGTGCATACGCGAGCCCCGGTACCGGAGCGGCGATGCTCACCAACGGCAGGAAGATGTCCTCCGCCCGTCGCGACCGTCCCATCGCGACGCCGATGACGACGCCGACGACCGCGGCCAGCGCGAAACCGGCGAGCAGACGCCCGACGGTTTCCACGGCGTGATGCGGCAGGATCCCGGCGGCGGTGAGCCGGATGAGCGTGGCCGCGACCTCTTCCAGCGGCGGGAAGAGCCGCGGCGGAAAGATTCCGAGCCGCGCGACGAGCTCCCACAGGCCGCCGACGACGAGGAACGGGAACGCGGTCCGGACCACCGCGCGCAGGCGTTCGCTCGCCCAGAGCGTCGCCGGCGTCCCGGGCGTGGGGGCGCGGCCGTTGGCGGTTGCGACGTGATCGGCCATCGCAGCGGCGAGACAGTTCCTCAGGTCTGAAGCGGGACGGACGTCATGCGCCCCGCTCCCGCGATGCAGCAAAGAACGACGCCGCTCGCGGGGGCGTGCGCGACTGGCCCGGCTTGTTCGTCGGTTTCAAATCCGCCGCGCCAGAAGGTGCACTGTAGCCAAGGCGACCGGGCCTTCGCAAGCGCCACCGGCGAGCTTGCGAGCGGCGCAACGTGATATACACGCCCGCGTGATTTCCGGACCCAGAGCGAGACTCGCCGCCATCACGATCGCCGTCCTGCTGATCGGGACGGTGCTCGCCTACGCGGTGCTGCGCGGGTACCGGACGCACGCGGCGCAGGGTGTCGTGACGGCGCTCGTGGCGGAGACGAGCACGCGGCTGCGCGACGCGCTGGCCGCGGATGCGCGGGCCGCGCCGGCGGCGGCCGCCCGCCGGCTGGACGATCAGGCCGACGAGATCGACCAGCGCCTCGCCGCCTTGCATCGCGTGCGGCCCGCGCCGGACCGCGCCTTGGTCGACGCTGCCGACCTCTACATGGTGACCGCGCGCGAGCTCGTCCGGCGGACCGCGGCCAGCCTCCGCTACCGGGAGTCGTTCGCGGCGAGCACGGGCGCGTTGCGCGCCCTGGCCGAGACCGCCGACCGTCGCTCCGGAGTGTGGATCGGGCGGGTGATCAGCGCGAAGGAGCAGGCGGAGCGCGACTACTCCGACTACCGGCGCGCGCTCGATGCAATGGTGAGCCTGCTGGAGTCTCTCGCCGAGCCGCGCGCGCGCCTCGCGCGGCAGATCGATCCCGCGATGCTGGTCGAGGAGGCGCTACGCGCGGAGGCCGAGGCGCGCGCGCGCGAGGCCGCGAAGCGCGCGGCCGATCAGCTCGACCAGGCGCGGCGGCTCGCGAGCCGCCAGTAGCGCTACAGGCCGTTCTGGACGCTGCGGACGAGCCGCGTCGTGTCGAAGCCGCGTTCGGTGGCGCGCCGGAGGAGGCGGTTGTACGTTTCCTCGCTCATGTGGCGCTCGCGCGACAAGATCCAGAGCCGCGACTGCGAGGCGTCGCCGACCATCGCGTAGCTATAGTCGCCCGCGAGCTCGATCAGGCGATAGGTGCCCCACATCCACGGCGCCCAGCCGATCAGGTCCGGCCGCACGTAGAGCTCGCCCGGGTTCTGGTCGCCGTGCGAGACGTCGAGGAGGCCGATGTCCATGATCCAGGACCGGTTCTCCGCGAAGCACTGATAGACGATGGAAACGTCGCCGTCGACGCGCCGGAGAAAAGTCATCACGGTATCGGCGGCACAGTTCCGCTCCTGGAACGTCGGCAGCCGGGCGATCTCGTAATAGCGTCCCTCGTACCGCAGGTACTCCAGCCTGACGATCTCGGATTGCCCCGCCGCTTGGGGAGTCTGCGACTGCACCTGCGCCAGCGCGCCACCCGTCGCGAGCGTGAACACAGCCGCGCCAACGACCCCTAGCCATCCGGTTTTCATGAGCTTTCCCCTCGAAGCGTAACGTTCTCATTGTGCAAGCTTTTCAGGCACTTTTCCAGCCGCGACGCGGCGCCGGGCGTGAAAAACCCACGGGCGGAGCGCTAGAGCCAGGCGGCCAGGGCCTGCTCGGACGCCTCCCAAAGGACTTCGGCCAGCCGGCCGTCGCGCGCCCGGCGCGACGGCGTTGCCGCCTGGCAATCGACGAAGTAAGCGCCGGTGACCCCCGCGGCGTCCGGCGCGGTCGCGAGGTACACGGACGTGCGCGCGCCGCGCGCGACGTCGCCTCCGCCCATGCCGAAGCCGGCGCGCAGCAGCTTGGTCGCGATCACGCCGGGGTGCAGACAGTTCGCCGTGACGCGCGTGCCGGTCAGGCGCTTCGCCAGCGCGACCGTGAAGAGAACGTTCGCGAGCTTCGACGTGCTGTACGCGCCATACCCGGTGTAGCCGCGCGCCAGGGAGAGGTCGGCCACTTCGATCTCGCTGCTCCCGTGCGCCATCGAGGCGACCGTCACGACTCGCCCCTGCGGCGCGCGCTTCACGGCCGCGAGCAAGTGATGCGTCAGCAGGAACGGGGCGAAGTGGTTGACGGCCATGGTCGTCTCGAGGCCGTCGGGCGTGAGCCGGCGCGTGTCCATGTAGACGCCGGCGTTGTTGAGCAGCACGTCGAGCGCGGGTGCCGTCGCCGCGACGCTCCCCGCGAGCGCCACGATCTCCGCCATCCGCGCGAGGTCCGCGACGACCGGCTCGACGGAAGCACCGGGCGTGCTACGCGCGATGCGCTGCGCGGCGGCGCCGGCCTTGTCGGCGTTCCGGCCATGGACCAGCACCCGCAGCCCTTGCGCCGCGAGCTGCCGCGCGGTCTCGAACCCGATGCCGTCCGTCGCGCCGGTGACGAGCGCCGTCTTCAACCGGTCCCCGGCGGCGTCCAGCGCGGCGGGAGCAGGCGCCGCTTGCCGTCCTTCGACTTGCGGATGCCGGGCTCGTCGCGCGCCTCGCGGTCCCAGAGCTGGCAGGTGACCTGGTGGTGCTTCTGGTCGAGCGCCTCGCAGTAGTTGGTGTATTCGCACACGCGGACCTCGGCGCCGCAGCCGGACCGCACCTTCTCGAACCAGTCCGGATCGGCGAGGCTCTGGCGCGCGAAACCGACGACGTCCGCCTTGCCCTCGGCAAGGAGCCCCTCCGCCTGGGTGAAGCCGTGAATGCCGCCGGTCACGATCACCGGCGTCGTGCAACCTGCCGCGCGCACGGCGGCGCGAATCGCCGCCGTCGGATCGACGTTGCGGCCGAACGGGCCGCGCTCGTCGGAAACGTACTGCGGCATGCACTCGTAACCGCTCGGGCCGGTGTAGGGATACGCCGCCCAGCCGATCCCCGGCTGCTTCGCGTCGTCGAACTTGCCGCCCCGCGAGAGCGAGAGGAAGTCCATTCCGGCGCGTGCGAACTCCGCGCCGAAGTACGCGGTGTCCTCGACGGTGTTGCCGCCGTCGACGCAGTCCTCGGACAGGAACCGGCAGCCGACCGTGTAGTCGGCGCCGACCGCCGCGCGCACCCGGGCGAACACTTCGAGCGGTAACCGCGCACGGTGCTCGCGCGCGCCGCCGTAGCCGTCGGTCCGGTCGTTGACCCGCGACAGGAAGGACGCCATCGTGTAGGCGTGCGCGTAGTGCAGTTCGACGCCGTCGAAGCCGGCCTCCCGCGCCCGCCGCGCCGCTGCGGCGAAGAGGTCGGGCAGCACGCGCGGCAGCTCGCGGACGTGCGCGAGCTGCATGTCGGTGACGCGCTCGCGATAGCCGTAGTTGAGCGCCTCGAGCTCGCGGGTCTCCAGGACGCGCGCGAGCTCTTCCTCGGCCAGCCCCGCGAGCGTCGCCCTGACGCGCTCCTCCGGCCAGTCCTCCGCGCCGAGCCGCTCCCGATGCCAGGGCTGGATCTCGAGATAGCGCGCGAAGAACTTCTCCGGCTCCGGGCGCCGACGCACGGCCAGGAAATCGATGATCTGGATCAGGAGCCGCGTCCGTCCTTCGCTCGCGCGCCGCACGGTCGCCACGAGCTCGCTCAAGCCCGGAAGGAAGCGGTCGTGACCGATGCGGAGCAGCGGACCGCTCGGGATGTCGCGGATGCCCGTCGCCTCGACGACGATCGCGCCGGGCTTGCCGCGTGCGAAGCGCTCGTACCACTCGAGGTTCTGGTCGGTGACGAACCCGTCCTCGGTCGCGCGCCACGGCACCATCGCCGGCACCCAGGTGCGGCTCTCGAGCCGCATCCTCCCGACCGTGACCGGGCTGAAGAGGCGCGCGCTCGCCGCTTCCTCCCGCGTCGGCCACCGGCCGGGCGAGGGCTTCCATTTGATCCGCTGCGCGGGACGCCACATGGTGCCATCGGAGTGTATGTCAACGCCGGTGTCGGGGCGCCGCGGCGCGCTGGGTCCGGCGCGGCCCCCGGGGATCGGGCAGAATTGAGCCTAAACCGTTGAAGAACAAGGTGACTGGCTCTTTTTTCAACCTCTACCGGCACAACTTCGTGCGGGTCGCGGTGTGCATCCCCGAGGTGCGCGTCGCCGACCCGGCGTTCAACGCCGGCAAGAGCGTTGCGCTGCTCGAGGAAGCGGGGCGGCGCGGCGCGCTCCTCGCGCTCTACCCGGAGCTCGGGCTGTCGGCGTACTCCTGCGAGGACCTGTTCCACCAGCAGGCGCTGCTCGACGGCACCAAGGCGGCGCTGGCGCAGGTCGTCACGGCCTCGCGGGAGATCCCGGTGATCGCCGTCGTCGGCGCGCCGCTCGTGGTCGACAGCCTGCTCTTCAACTGCGCGGTCGTGGTGCACCGGGGGCGCATCCTCGGCGTGACGCCGAAGACCTATCTCCCGAACTACCGCGAGTTCTACGAGCTTCGGCAGTTCACGCCGGCCGACTCCGCGGCGCGCACGACGATCGATCTCCTTGGGCAGCAGGATGTGCCGTTCGGCGCGCGGCTCGTCTTCCAGGCCGAGAACCAGCCGCTGCTCGCGTTCCACGCCGAGATCTGCGAAGACCTCTGGACCCCGATCCCGCCGTCGTCGTACGCCGCGCTCGCCGGCGCGACGGTGCTGCTGAACCTCTCGGCCTCGAACGTGACGGTCGGCAAGGACGACTATCGCCGCCAGCTCGCCTCCAACCAGTCGGCGCGCTGCCTCGCCGCGTACGTCTACAGCGCGGCGGGCTTCGGCGAATCGACCACCGACCTGGCGTGGGACGGCCACGGCTTCGTCTACGAGAACGGTTCGCTCCTCGCCGAATCGGACCGCTTCGCCTACGGCTCCCAGCTCGTCGCGGCGGACATCGACCTCGACCGCATCGCCCAGGACCGAATGCGCCAGAACAGCTTCGGCGAGTCGGTGCGGCGGCACGCCGCGGAGGTCGCGCGGTTCCGGACGGTGCGGTTCACCGCCGAGCTTCCCGGCGCCCGGGAGCTCGCGCTCGAGCGGAGCTACGAGCGGTTTCCCTACGTGCCCGCCGACCCCGCGACTCGCGACGCGCGCTGCCAGGAGGTGTACGACATCCAGGTGCACGGGCTGGTGAAGCGGCTGAAGGCGATGGGCGCGGAGCGGGTTGTGATCGGCGTCTCGGGGGGGCTCGACTCCACGCAGGCCCTGATCGTCTGCGCGCGCGCGATGGACCTGATGGGGCTGCCGCGGGCGAACATCCTCGCCTATACGATGCCCGGCTTCGCGACGAGCGAGCGCACGCTCGACCAGGCGCGGCGGCTCATGCGGGCGATCGGCGCCACGGCGCAGGAGATCGACATCCGGCCGAGCTGCATGCAGATGCTGAAGGACATCGGCCATCCGTTCGCGCGCGGCGAGCCGGTGTACGACGTGACCTTCGAGAACGTCCAGGCCGGCGAGCGCACGAGCCATCTCTTCCGCCTCGCGAATCGGCACAATGCGCCGGTCGTCGGCACGAGCGATCTCTCGGAGCTCGCGCTCGGCTGGAGCACGTACGGCGTCGGCGACCACATGTCGCACTATCACGTCAACGCGAGCGTCCCGAAGACGTTGATCCAGTACCTCGTCGGGTACGTGGCGCGCAGCGGGCAGCTCGGCGACGCGAGCCGCCTCCTCCGCGACGTGCTGGAGACGCCGATCAGCCCCGAGCTCGTCCCCGCGCCGAGCGGCAACCAGCCGGCGCAGACCTCGGAAAGCGTGGTCGGCCCGTACGAGCTGCAGGATTTCCACCTCTACTACACGCTGCGCTTCGGCTACTCGCCGCAGAAGGTGGCGTTCCTCGCCTGGCACGCCTGGCGCGACCGCAAGCGCGGGAACTGGCCGGACATTCCCGCGGCGCAGCGGAACGAGTACTCGCTTGCCGAGGTGAAGCGCTGGCTGGGGGTGTTCGTGAAGCGGTTCTTCCAGCTCTCGCAGTACAAGCGGAGCGCAATCCCGAACGCCCCGAAGGTCGGCTCGGGCGGCTCGCTCTCGCCGCGCAGCGACTGGCGCGCGCCGAGCGACGGCGAAGCCGCGGCCTGGGTCGCCGAGGTCGAGGCGATCCCGGAGCGGTAGATGGCGGGCGCCACGCTCGAGGGCGCGGTTTCCGGGCCGCTTGCGCCCGCACTCGCGGTCTCGATCGCGCTCCACGCGGCGGTCCTCGCCGGCCTGCCTGAACTCTGGACGTCCTCGGACCCACCGACCCCGTCCCCGCTCACCGCGTGGCTCGTCCCCGGGCTGCAGTCCGCGGGGACCGCGGAACCCGCGCCGGCGGCGACGCCAGAGCGCGCGGCGGAAGCGGCGCCGCAGCGGCGAAGCGCGGCCGCGGCGAAACCCGCTCCGTCGGTGTCCAAGGCCGCGCCGGCCCGCGAACCCGAAGGCCCAGCCCCGTTGAATGCGCCGGCCGTGCAGGAGCTCGCGCCTGCCGAGCGGACGAGCGTGGCGGCGAGCGCTGCGGTCCCGGGGTCGAAGAACGTCCCGCTGTCTGCTCCGGTCGCGGCGCCTGCCGAGTCGGGCGGGGAGGGTTCGCCCGACGTCGGCTCGCTGGCGCAATACCGCCTTGCGTTGATCAGCGCGGCGAAGGAGCACAAGACCTATCCGCCGCGCGCGATCGACCGCGGCCTGGAGGGACGCGTCGACGTCCGGGTGGCGGTGGGCGCCGACGGCGCGCCGGCCCGCGTGCTCGTCCAGCGCTCGAGCCGGCACGACGTGCTCGACCGCGAGGCGCTCGAGCTGCTGCGCAAGGCCGCCGCACTCACGCCGGTGCCGCCCGCGCTCCGGAACCGCGACTTCGCCGTCGAGGTCCCGGTCCTCTACGAGCTCAAGGACGCGCGCTAGAGCGGCCGGCGGCCGCCCCGTCGGCCGGCGCGAACGCGACCACGTGGTCGACGTCGAGGCGGATGCCGATCGACTCGCCGAGCGCGTGGTTGTGGTGGCTCGGCACGAGCGCGAGGACCTTCCGTCCGCTGGCGAGCTTGAGGGTGTAGAGGATTTCCGCGCCGCGGAACGCCTTGTGCACCACCTCCGCCTGGAGCGCGCTCGCGTCGTCGTGGATGATGTCGTCGGGCCGGAGCAGAACCTCGACCTGGCAGCCCCTGCCGCAGGCGTCGCACCCGACCTCGCACTGGTGCGGGATCTCGCCGTTCAGAAGCCCAAGCTCGATCTCGACCTGGCGCGGGTTGCGCACGGCGCCGGGGAGGAACACGCCCTGGCCCACGAAGTCGGCGATGACGCGGTTCGCCGGCCGGTGGTAGAGGTTGTAGGCGCTGTCCCACTGCTCGATCCGCCCGTCGTGCATCACCCCGATCTCGTCGGCGATCGCGAACGCCTCCTGCTGGTCGTGGGTGACGAGGATCGCGGTTGTGCGGGTGCGCTTGATGATGTCCCGGACCTCGAGGCTGAGCCGCTCCCGCAGCTCGCTGTCGAGGTTCGAGAACGGCTCGTCGAGCAGCAGGAGATCCGGTTGCGGCGCGAGCGCGCGCGCCAGCGCGACGCGCTGCTGCTGCCCTCCCGAGAGCTCGTGCGGGTACTTGTGCGCGAGCCCGTCCAGGCCCACGGTGGCGACCAGCTCCGCGACGCGGCGGGCCCGCTCCGGACGCGGCACGCGGTGCAGCCCGAAGCCGATGTTCTCGGCGACCGTGAGGTGCGGGAAGAGCGCATGGTCCTGGAAGACCATGCCGATGCGCCGCTCTTCCGGCGGCACCGTCAGGCCGGCGGCCGACACGACCCGTCCGTCGAGCAGGATCTCCCCGCCCGCGACGGGCTCGAACCCGGCGATGCAGCGGAGCACGGTCGTCTTGCCGCAGCCGCTCGGGCCGAGCAGGCAACCGATGGCGCCGCGCGTGAGCGTGAACGACAAGCCGCGCACGACCGCGTGCGCCGCGTACGCCTGGCGCAGCGCGCGAACCTCCAGCAGCAACGGTCGCTGATCGCTCATACGCCGCTGATTATATGCGCGGATTGGCGGCCAGAAACAAGAATCATTCTTGTTATGATGGGGCCGCAATGACCACCGCCGAAGCCCTCGCTCCCCACCCGCGGCGCGGGCCGGCCGCGCGGGTCGGATGGCTCGGGCTCGCTTCGCTCGCCGCAGCCGCGTTGATCGTTGCGCCGATCGTGGCGGTCGTCGCGAGCGGGTTCGGGCCGGGCGAGGGCGCCTGGGCCCACCTCGTCGAGACCGTCCTCGGCGCCTACGTCTGGAACACCTTCCTGCTGCTCGTCGGGGTCACCTGGGGCGTGGTGTCGATCGGCGTGCTGTCGGCGTGGCTCGTCACCGTTTACCGCTTTCCCGGACAGCGCGTCCTGGAAGGGGCGCTCGTCCTGCCTCTCGCGGTGCCGGCCTACGTGATGGCCTACGCCTATACGGACTGGCTGCAGTTCACGGGCCCGGTGCAGACGTGGCTGCGCGGGGTGACCGGATGGCAGGCGCGCGAGTACTGGTTTCCGGAGATCCGCTCGCTCTGGGGCGCGGCCGGGATGCTGTCGTTCGCGCTCTATCCGTACGTCTATCTGCTCGCGCGCACGGCCTTCCGCGAGATGTCGCGCAGCGCGCTGGAGGCAGGGCGGCTCGCCGGGCACGGCGCGTGGGGCGGGTTCTTCCGCGTGGCGCTGCCGCTTGCTCGCCCGGGGATTGCCGCCGGCACGGCGCTCGCGCTGATGGAGACGCTCGCCGACTTCGGCACCGTCTCGTACTTCGCCGTCGAGGTGTTCACGCTCGGGATCTTCAAGGCCTGGTTCGCCATGGGCGACCTGGCGGCCGCTGGCCAGCTCGCCACGTGCCTGCTCGGATTCGTCGCGCTGGTCCTCGCGCTCGAACGGTGGAACCGCGGCGCCGCGCGGTACCACTCGAATGCGCCGCGCAAGCCGCAGCCGGCCCAGCGGCTCCGCGGTGCCGCGGCCGCGGCAGCGTTCGTCGCGTGCGCGGCGCCGGTCGCGTTCGGGTTCCTGCTGCCGTCCGGGATCCTGCTCCAGCTGGCGCTGACGGATCCGGATGCCCGGTGGGGACCGCGCGTGCTCGCGCTCGTCGGCAACAGCTTCACGGTCGCCGGAGTCACGGCGCTCGCCGCCGTCGCGACCGCGACGCTGATGGCCTACGCCGCGCGCCTCTCGCGGAGCCCGCTCGTGGCGAGCGCCAACCGGATCGCGGCGCTCGGCTACGCGGTGCCGGGCGCAGTCATCGCGGTGGGGATTCTCGTGCCGCTGGGCCGCCTCGACAATCTCGCGGCGGTCTGGCTCGAGACGACGTTCGGCGTGACGACGGGGCTGATCCTGACCGGGTCGATCACGGCACTCGTGTACGCGTACGTCGTGCGCTTCCTGGCGGTGGCGCTGCAGACTGTGGAGGCGGGGCTCGCGAAGGTGACCCCGAGCATGGAGGACGCCGCACGGAGCCTCGGCGCGGGACCCGCCGGCACGCTCGCCCGCGTCCACGCGCCGCTCCTCGCCGGCAGCCTGTTCACGGCCGGGTTGATCGTTTTCGTCGATACGCTGAAGGAGCTGCCGGCGACGTTCGCGCTGCGCCCCTTCAACTTCGACACGCTGGCGATCGAGGCCTTCAATCTGACCAAGGACGAGCGGCTCGCCGAGGCGGCGGTACCGTCGCTCGTCCTCATCGCGGTCGGCCTGCTGCCGCTCGTGCTGCTGTCGAAGCGGATCGTGCGCTCGGCGAGGGCCTGAGTCGCACCGCCGGCTACGAACCGCGGCGTTTCTCAACGCGATCAATCGGTAGCAGTGTCCCTGTGACCGGGATGTGACCGCGGTCGTCGTCGCGGGAGTCGGGCCGGGCACCTTCCGCTGTTGGCACCCACGCCGACGGCGGGATTCGGCAAGACGCGGCGGTACGGCGACGTCGCTGAAAGCGGTCGTTCCACGCCGCTATCGACCCTAAGCGGCCCTTCGACCCTGCGGAAGCGGTCGTTCGAGATCTTGAGACCAGTCGGCTCATGTCCGACTCGTGCCGCTAGTATGTAACCATTGCTATCATCTACTCAGGGTGCCCACGTACTGGGGTGCTCGTCAGGGGAAGAGATGGAAAACGATCTGGCTCGGAGGCATGAATTTGAAGCCGAAGTGGCGACTCGCTTCGGTATTTTGCCGAACTTCTTCCGCTCGGCGGAAGCAGCGCCCGAGCTTGTTCAGCAGCTCTGGGGATTCGCCAAGGTCGGATACCTCGATAACCCCATGCCGTCGGTGTTCAAGGAGCGGCTATTTGTTTGGTTGTCCCGTCTCTGTCCGATGCGCTACTGCATCGTCCGCCATGTGGGCTTTCTACTGGGCCACAGTCACGGCCGCGCCGCGGGCGATGCGGCGGCGCCTGCCCAAACGATCGACGACGTGGTTACGCTTCTTCGCCGACCCTCTCCCTGGCAGCGCGACATGGCCGAAGTCTATGCGCGCCTAGAGGGACTGACCGTTCCGATCGAGACGTGGCCGGGCTCGGGCAGCGATCTCGAAGATGCGATTTTCGCCTGTGCCGCGGTGATGTTCGTCGAGCCGGCCCGCAGTGAACGAGCCAGGCGCGCCGTGGTTCGTGCGGTTGGCCTTCGGCGCTTCGAGTTTTTCAGCACCTGCCTGGCCTTCATCCGCACGGCGCACTACTGGACGATTCTGCATCCGGAAATCGACACGGAAGACGACATGCAGTCACTGATACGCGGACACGAGGAACTCGCCCGCCTGCTGCTGGAGGATCCGGAGGCCGATCGATGCGAGATGGGCGAGCGCCTGTTCGAAGAACTGACGAGCCTGCGTGAACTGCATGAGCGTAAAGAACTGGAACGGGCAAAACAGGCGTTGGAAGAGAAGGATCGCCAGAAGGACCAGTTCATCGCAGTTGTCGGGCACGAACTGCGCAATCCGCTGTCGACGATTCGTTCGGCAGCCGCCGCGTTGCGTCTCATGCAGCTACCGGACCCAGCAGCTGCTCGCCTGGTCGAGCGTCTGGATCGTCAAACCACCGCTATGGCACGGGTGTTGGACGATCTGCTCGACGCTTCGCGTCTTGCTCTGGGAAAGGTGTCGGTTCAGGTAGAGCGGGTCGCTCTTCCGGAACTTCTCACAGATCTCCTGGATGAGCAGCAGCCACGCGCGCAAGAGGCGCAGCTGCATCTAGTCGGGCCATTCGCGGGCAAGCCTTGCTTCGTCAAGGCAGACCGCGTTCGCCTCCGGCAGATTCTCGACAATCTCTTGTCGAACGCTATCAAGTTCACTCCGGCGGGCGGCATCATCGAGCTATCGTTCGAACAGGAAGCAGGCTACGCAGTTGTAACGGTCCGAGACTCGGGGATCGGATTTGACGCCGAGTTCGCGGGGAAATTGTTCGAACCGCTTACACAAGAGGAGCGGGGACCTCGTCGACCCGCCGGCGGACTCGGGCTGGGGCTCGCGATCGCCAGCCGACTCGCCAAGCTGCAAGGAGCATCACTCGCGGCCGCGAGCGCCGGAGTGAATAAGGGAGCGCTGTTTACCCTTAGGATTCCGGTCGCCGATGGATCCGAGGAGCTTCGAAGTACGAACGCTTCCGACACTTGAACGCCGCCGCAAGACGGTTCTCCTCTTGGAGGACCGCAACGATGTCGCGGGTAGCCTCCCCGAGTTACTGAAGCTCGCGGGTTCTAGGTAAGTGTCGCTCACGGGTGCCTGTTGCGCTGAAGCGTCCTTACGGTCGGTGCGTCATCACAACATCATTCGGACTCTGCGCGATTTGGCGCGTCCCTCGACCAGCCGAAGACGAAGTCGCCGCTAGCACCCCGTCCAGGCCGACAACCCCGGTGGTAGCGACGGGAGCGTCAGGCTGGGGCGTCCCGAGCGCGTCAAAGATTGCGAACCGCGCTACTGATCCTGCACGGCGCGGCAAATGTTACGCGTAGCCCGTGCCGCCACCCTCGTTGAATCCCGGGCATGTGAATTGCCTTCGCCTAAATCCGTCCGCGACCGGCGGAAGGCACTTCGCGGGAAGGAGCAAGTCATGGCGAACCAGCAGCAGCAACACCAGCGTTCCGGCACTCCGGACCACCAGCAGGACCAGAATCAGCGTTCCGGCACCGATCGGGAGCCTATGCCGGAAAAGTCACCGGGCCAGACGATCCCAGGGCAAACCAATCAAAACCCGAGGGAGAAACGCGAGCAGTCGCCGGGTAATTCAGGTACGACCCCGGGGATGCCGCAGCGCGGCCCCGCGTCGAATCCGCACGACAGCGCTGAGGACGGCAGCTCAGGAGAACGCAGATGAAAGGTATCGGTCTTTGGTTGTTGGGCGTGCCCGTGGTCGTAATCATCGCGCTGTACGTTTTCGGCGTCCTATAAGCAAGCTCGCATTCCAGGCGAGCGCCGACGCCGAGGCATTGAAAGCGCTTTACGAGACGGTTACGCCGCAAGTGCCCCCGGAAATGGGGGCGAACCGAAGCATTGCAATTCGGAGACATCCATGAATTCCAAGCAATTGAAGGAACTGCTGCTCCAGGCGCTCGAGCACGAGATGGGCGGCGTGAAGGTGTACGAAACGGCGCTCAAGTGCGCGGTGAACGAAGACCTTCGGGAAGAGTGGCAGGAGTATCTGGGCCAGACTCGACGCCACGTCGAAATACTTCAGAATGTCTGCCGCGCTATGGAGCTGAATCCCGACGAGGAGACGCCCGGGCGAGAGATCGTCCGCCATAACGGGGCAGCTGTGGTGGAGGCGATGAAGAAGGCGCTGGCCTCAGGGGATCCCGATGCCGCGCAGATCGTCGCTTGCGAATGCGTGGTCGTCGCCGAGACGAAGGACCATGCCAACTGGGAGCTCATCGGAAAATGCGCGAAGAAACTCAAAGGCCCGCAGGCTAAAGCCCTCACGGAAGCATACGAGGAAGTCGAGGACCAGGAAGACGAGCATCTGTATCACAGCAAGGGCTGGTGCCGCGAGTTGTGGATTGAATCGCTCGGCATGAAAGCGGTGCTCCCGCCGCCCGAGGAAAAAAAGCACGTCAAGACGGCGATCGGCGCTGCTCGCGCCGAGCAGGCTAGCGCGAAGTCCCGGTAGTCACCGTTATTGGCATAACCGTGGACCGGGAGTCTCGGTCCCTCCTTCGGGACCTCGCCTCCCCTCGATCGCCGAGTTCCTGCTCTTCCGTCGGGCTTGCCCGATCCGCGGCTTTCGCGAAGGTCCAATCAGCCGGTAGCGGCCGTTGGCACTTCATCCCGAGCGGCTAACCCGCACGGGCGAAACGAAGCACGGTGGCGAGAGTGCTGATCGTCGGTGGCGGGAAGGGGGCTATCGCTCGCGATCGCTTTGCAACAGCGAGGTCTGCGGGCCGAAATCGTGGAGCGCGCCGACGGGGGCACGGGAACCGGCGCTGGTCTCTATTTGGTCGGACTCGGGACGCGCGCCTTGCACGCTCTCGGACTCGCGGACGCCGCCCTGCGCGAGGGTTGTATCAATCGCACGCAAACGTCCCGAAACCACCGCGGAGCGCGCCTGGCCGAGCTCGATGTAGAGACGTACTGGGTGAGCTGCGCGCCTAGGGAAAGCGCGGGATTTGGGTGAACGCCCAGCCACGTCGCTCGAAGGGACTCCTAGAGCGGCTCTCGATCACTTGAGGTTATTCGGGTGGGCTCAATGCAGTAGGTGCTGCGACCCGGCGCCCACCGCCGAGGGTTTGAGCTGCCGCGGAACAGATTCTTCACCCCGGTCGACCGCCTGCCGGGGCGTGTTGACCCGCGAACCGCGCGAGTGGGCGTAGACCCAAGAGAACTCCGCACCCAGCAAGAAGATCTGCGCGGAGTAATAGACCCAGATGAGTAGGACGACCAGTGATCCGGCCGCGCCGAACCCGGACGTCACTTCGCTCTTGCCGAGGTACAGACCGATCAGGAACTTGCCGAGCGTGAACAACAGCGCGGTCACCACCGCTCCGATCCAGACGTCGCGCCAGGCGATGTCGGCGCGCGGCATGATCTTATACATCGCAGCGAACAGCCCGGTCACGATCGCGAACGAAACCGCAAAGTTGACGACCTGCAAGACAACCTCCCAACCCCCGAACCAGTTGCCCCACCACCTTCCGAGCGCCGCGACCGCAGCGCTCAGCACGAGCGACACGAGCATCAGCAGGCCCAGCACGAGCACCATCCCGAAGGAAAGCAGCCGCTGCCGCAGTAATGCCCAGATGCCGGCGGTCTTCTTGGCAGCGGGAACCTCCCAGACGCGGTCGAGGTCGCTCTGGAGCTCGGCGAACACGGTCGTCGCGCCGATCACGAGCGTGACAGCGCCGACGATCGTGGCGACCATGCCGCGGGTAGGTTCGCTAGCACTCCGGAGCAGGCCTTGGATCGCGACCGCGCCCTCGTGGCCGATCAGGCCGTCAAGCTGCGCCACGACCGCGTTCTGCGCCGCCTCGGCGCCGAACACCAGCCCGGCGATCGCAATGACGATCAGGAGGAGCGGCGCGATCGAGAACAGCGTGTAATAGGCGAGCGCGGCACCCATGCTCGGCGCGTAGTCCTCGATCCACGCCGAGACCGACTCCTTGACCAGAGACCAGATCCGTCGAGCGCTCATCCAGCCGGGTCGTACGCAAGTCACGTGCCGACTGGCGCGACGGGATGGCCTAGACGCTAAGCTCGCCTTGGCGGTGCGGACTGGTACGCTTTACCCGCACAAGAAGGAATTACCGGTCTTCGCTTTTGCCCGGCCTGGACGCATCGCTACGGAATGCGGAGCAACGGAAACTAACGCACCGGCCGTTGCGATATCCCGCCTCCAGCGGCGCGGGGCCCTGCCGTTGAAATCTACAACTGACCGCAAGCCGAACGCGAAGGTCCGCTATTCGGCACTCGGTACGACCGTCCGGAATTGGCCGAAGAGCGACTTTACGGCCCCTTCGTGAAAGCGGCCGCTCGACGGCGCTATCGACCCGAAGCGGACGTCCAGCATTCTGGTCCGCGCCTGAAACTGCCAATGTGTCTTGCCCATTTGCAGGTCACCCGCGCAGGGCGGGCAGTACGAGCCGATCACTCCCTCGCTTCGAACTAGGAGGCTGCAGGGCGGCGAGGCAGGGACACCGCGAACACCGTCTCCGTCTTGTCGGACCGCGCTTCGATCTCACCACCATGCGCCTTGGCAATCTCGCGCGCAATGTAGAGCCCGAGCCCCAGGCTGCCGTGTTCGTCCTGAAGTCCCCCCGGTTCCCAGCCGCGCTTCAGGGGCTCGAACATCTGCGCCAACGACCGCGGACCGATCGCAGGTCCGGAATTCCTGACTTCGAAACGAAGGACGCCTTCCTCGCCCTTCACCACTACCCGGACGGGCTCATCCGAGGATCCGTACTTGATGGCGTTGACGACCAGGTTCCCGAGCAACTGCTGCAACCGCACGGCGTCCCAGCACCCCACCGGGTCCCCGCTCACGTCTAGCTCTATCCGGCGCTGCGGATAGACAACTCGCAACTGCGCCAGTTCGTCCGTGAACACGTTTCGCACGTCGACTTCGGTCGGCACGACATGGATGCCAAGACCCAGCTTGGTACGATTGAATTCGACCAGGTCGTCCAGCAGGGCCTTCATTCGAGCGCCGCTCTTGATGAGCCGGGAAGCGGCTTCCGACACTTTTTCACCCGCGTTGAGCGCCGCCAGGTATTTCGCGGTCACCTGGATCGCCTGGAGTGGACTGCGCATGTCGTGCCCCAGCATTCCAAGCAACAGATTGCGGGCCTCGTCGACCTGTGCGCTGAAGAAGTCGACTGATTCCGCAAGCGCCTGGTCGATGGCCTCGTTGAACCGGACCATGTCGTCCAGATCAGGCAACTCGGGGACGCAGGTGTCGATCCACATGCGCAGGACGCTCGCGCGAAGTGCGCGGTACTCGGCGGCCAGCTGATTGATGTCGAAGCCGCTATGCGCCCGCAGAAACGCGTGCGTCTGGGCAGCTGTCTCCGCGGCGTGAAGCAGCTTTGGCGCCCGACCCATCGATTTCGCGGCTTGAGCTTCCCTGGTCTGCGCTGTCGTTATGTCCTTCGCCACGGCCTCCAGTATCTGCTGCGCGTGATTGCGGAGGGCCAGTGGACTCATATGCGTCGCAGCAGGCAGTTGCGTCGCGGCAAACGCCTCCCACTCCACCAGAATCGCGTGCATCTCTTTCCGAATGAATTCGGACAGCCGCATTCGCACTCCCGATGAGTAGCCGGTAAGAACTGCGAAGGTCGGTAAGTCTTCCCGGGGACGCGTCGCCGCACGATGGAGTGCGGCGACGCGACTTAGCTATCGTACCTTACCCAGCCGGAAGTCTTTGAGGACCGCGAGGCCGCCGACGACGAGCCAGATAATGAGTACACGTTCGCAGGTGCTGGGAGTTAGCGGTAGATCTGTTCGCCGCGATTGGTCTTCCATGTGGTCTCGAAATGCTCCGCGTCTTCCTCCGACCGCGGCGTCACGCCCATCAGAATCCCGCCTTCCTTGATGCCGGACTCGTAGTGCTTGACCCGCTCCTCGGGGATGCCCCAGCCGACCAGCGCGCCGACCAGCGTACCGGCTGCACCGCCCGCGCCCGCGCCCGCGACTGCCGCCGCGATCGGGCCTGCGATCACCAGCCCGAGGCCCGGGATCGCGATCGAGGTGCCGACCGCCGCAATCGCACCGGCAATAGCGCCGAGCGTGCCACCAATCGTGCCGCCGACTCCCGCGCCTTTCGCAGCCTTCGTGCCGAGCTCGGTCTCGGCCGGCCCGGAATCGGTGAAGTGGCGCTTCCGGGTCTCGTCGGACATGACGAGGTTGACGTCGTCGCTCGAGTAGCCGCGGGCAGCGACGGACCGGTACGCTTGCTCAGCGCTGTCGCGGTCCCTGAAGAGACCGGTCACCATGCGTTTGTGAGTGGATGCAGCCATTACACAACCTCCGTTTGATCGGTGAAAAGAGGGGAGCGAGTGGCAACTGACGTGCCCGACGATCGAGCTCCTGCCCCGCTATAGAGACATCCCCGTTACGGGGAGGGTGAACTTTCCGCCGCTTCTTTTTCTGGGTGCACGAGCTTTCTCGCGGGCCGGCTTACCGTCAGCGCAGGCACCCGAGGGGCCGGGCATGTCGCTTGCGGCGGTCTCGCCGCGCGTGGTGGCGCAGGGCTGCCGCGGCTACGACTGAGGAGACTCTTCCATGGCAAGTCCCTATCCCCATGCCGATTCCACTGGCGCCCGTTCGGGCATCGATCCGCCGGGCCAGGAAGCCCGCGGCGGCATCGACCGGCTTAGCTCCGAAGCGCACGGCGCAGTGGACTACGCGGCAAACGTTGCGGCGAGCGCGTCGGATCGTGTCGTTTCGAAGACCAAGGAACTGCTCGCGGCGCGGAACGAATGGATGGACGCGACCCGCGGATATGTGCGCGAACATCCGTTGACTGCACTCGGCGCCGTGCTCGCGGCCGGTTATCTGCTGAGCCGCATTGTTAGGCGCTAACGTAACGCAGGAGCGCACCAGACCGCGTATCGAGTAGCGCCAGTGCGTAGCGAGCTGCGGAGGCCGGGACCATCCCGATGGCGCCGGCGGTGAGCGGCGTCCGCCCGGAATTGATTCGGCCGGTCAGCGTTTCCCGCGAAAGGCAGGGGCGGGTCCCGTGATCTCTCCTTTCTTCTTACGCGAGCATCCCAGTTGCATCCCGCAACCCGTCCGCCCGAATCCAAGGAACGTCAATGACTGCCCGCAAACCAGGTCCTTCGCGTAAACCGACTCCGGCCGCCACCGGGCACCACAGTGCGATCCCAAAACCCCGTGCACCGCGGAGTGTGAACGGTGAAGGAGGGGGCGGCGCCAAGTCGCAAGATTCGGCCGGCCCGTCGGCGCGCCACGCAGCCGCCGCAGAGTCCACCGCGCGTTCGACGGTCAGCGGGCCTTCCCGCCCGGCCCGGACGATCGATCCTGCGGCCGGCGCCGATGCGCTGCTAGCGAAGCAGGCCGCCACGGAGCGGCTCGCGGCGGCGATGCCGTTCAACGCCAACAAGCCGCTAGAACACGGGCGCCTCGCGCTACAGCCGCAGCCCGGCCAGAGCGTTCAGCCTGCCAATCCTTCCGCGACCGGCAGCACCCTCACCGAGACGAACGAATCCGACAAGGTGGGTGGCCGCGACCCACGCGTCGGGATGAACCCGGCGAGCGGTCCGCTCGATCGAGTCCGCGTCGACTCCGGCGACCGGGTGTTGACCACCAACCAGGGCGTGGCGATCGCCGACAACCAGAACTCGCTCAAAGCCGGGCTGAACGGCCCGGTGCTGCTGGAGGACTTCATCCTCCGCGAGAAGATCACCCACTTCGATCACGAGCGCATACCCGAGCGCATCGTCCACGCACGAGGCTCGGCCGCGCACGGCTACTTCGAGTGCTACGAGTCGCTCGAGCGCTACACCGCCGCGCCGATCTTCGCAGCGGCCGGCAAGCGGACGCCGGTCTTTGTGCGCTTCTCCACCGTCCTCGGCGAACGCGGTTCGGCGGACACGGTACGTGACATTCGAGGGTTCGCGGTCAAGTTCTACACCGATGCCGGCAACTGGGACCTCGTAGGCAACAACATCCCCGTGTTCTTCATCCAGGACGCGATGAAGTTCCCCGACATGGTGCACGCGGCGAAGCCGGAGCCCCACTTCGCGATGCCGCAGGCCGCGAGCGCGCACGACACGTTCTGGGACTTCATGTCCCTCACGCCCGAGTCAACTCACGTGCTGATGTGGGCGATGTCGGACCGCGCGGTGCCGCGCAGCTACCGGATGATGCAGGGCTTCGGCGTCCACACGTTCCGTTTCGTCACCGCCGAGGGCGAGTCGCACTTCGTCAAGTTCCACTGGCGCCCGCTCGCCGGGACGCACTCGCTCGACTGAGACGAGGCGGTGAAGATCGCCGGCGCCGATCCCGACTTCCATCGGCGCGACCTGTGGGAGGCGATCGAGTCGGGCGCTTACCCCGCGTACGAACTGGGGGTGCAGATCTTCACCGAGGCGCAGAGCGAGAAATGGAGCTTCGACATCCTCGACGCGACCAAGATCGTTCCGGAGGAGCTGGTCGCCGTGATGCCGGTCGGCAAGATGGTGCTCGACCGCAACCCCGACAACTTCTTCGCCGAGACCGAGCAGGTCGCATTCTGCGTCGCGCACGTCGTGCCTGGCATCGATTTCTCCCACGACCCGCTCCTCGCTGGTCGGATCCATTCGTACATCGACACCCAGATCTCGCGCCTTGGCGGGCCGAACTTCCACGAGATTCCGGTGAACGCTCCGCTCGCCGAAGTGCACAACAACCAGCGCGACGGCATGCACCGCCAGGCGATCCACCGCGGTCGCGTGGCCTACGAACCCAACTCGCTCGGCGGCGGCTGCCCGTTCCAGGCGGGGATGAAGGGCTTTCGATCGTTTCCGCAACCGATCCGCGCCGACAAGGTGCGCGGCAAGCCGGAGCGCTTCGCCGAGCACTACAACCAGGCCACGCTGTTCTGGAACAGCCAGACGCCGGTGGAGAAGGCGCACATCGTGCGCGGCTTCCGCTTCGAGCTGACCAAAGTTCAGGTGAGCGTGGTGCGCGAGCGGGTCGTCGCGATGCTCGCCAACGTTGCCGACGACTTGGCGGAGGCAGTGGCGCTGGGCCTGGGCATGGAGGTTCCCGCCGCGCTGCCGAAGGCGCTGGAGAAGGCGCTCGATCCCGAGGTGGAGGCCTCCGCGGCACTGTCGCTTTTCGCGCGGCCCGGCGACGGCCGCATCCGCACGCGCCGGATCGCGATCCTGGTCGCCGACGGTCTGGATGCAGCCGGTGCGCTCGCGATCCATGCGGGACTGGCTAAGGAGGGCGCCGTACCGCGCTTCATCGGCGCCCGTCTCGGTAGGGTCAAAGTATCCGGCGGCAAACCCGTCGACGTCGAGATCACGCTCGAAACGGCGCCCTCGGTGCTCTTCGATGCGATGGTGGTTCCCGACGGCGCCGTGGCGGCCGCGGCGCTCGCCAAGCGAGGCCATGCGCTCGAGTTCATCAAGGACCAGTATCGGCACTGCAAGCCGATCCTCGCGCTCGGCGCGGGGCGGGAGTTGCTGGCGAAGGCCGGCGTGCCCGCGGAGCTCAGCTCGGGCGAAGCCGATCCCGGCGTGCTGCGCTTCCCGGGGGATAGTGCGGAGCTGGCATTGCCGAAGTTCGTCGAGGCGATCGCGAAGCACCGCCACTTCGCGCGGGAGATCGATCCGCCGCGAGTTTAGGGCCTCGTCTCCCGGACGCGAGAAAATCTCAACCTGCGCGGAGCAGCTCCTGGAGTCAACTGAGCTCGGCAGGCTTCACGAGATAGTGAGCGGACCCCGCCAGGCGCGAACGCTCGCGAAATGCCTCCGAGCCATAACGATCCGAACGGCTGCTTGCACACGTTTCAATGACCGCTTCTAAGCAACCTGGCCGTCCGGTTGGGGTCGACAGTGACAGTTCGCTGGCTTCGAATGCAGCCGTTGGGCGGTCAACGTTGAGGCAGGTGGCTGCCACCTGCTCGACGACTGGCGAGCGTCAAGTTTCAGGGTAAACCGGCCCTCCGCCCCAGAAACTCTCACCGGCCGCTTTAGGCAACTGCTGTCATTCGGCAGGCCGAACTCGAACGTCGGCAGCCAATCTGAAGCGGTAGTAGCGTCGGGCATCTCAACCGACAGCTCATGGCCGATAAGCGAAGTCGGCGAACGTCCGCTTGGTCGCATAACCTCAATTCACCCACGCCGCAGACCAAATCGAGGCACCGCCTAACCAGGATGTCCGGCTCGGCTCGTTCGCCGATTTGTGTGTAGATGGCTGTGCCCGTGTCACCCAGATATGGGACCCATAAAACAGGCATACCCCCGCGATGGGGCGAAGCTCTAGCGGGGCGTCGCGAGGCGGTCAGGATCGGTTGCCGAGAGCGGTCGCTCAACGGCGCTATCGACCCGAAGCGGGAGGTCAGGACTGCCGAGAGCGGACGCAAATCGAGGAAGATACTATGAGGGCTGCTCCTGGTTCCCCCTTGAGTTAAAACGAGAGTTCCACCAACTCGATTTGACGAAGGAGGATGCAATGAATGCACCTGGAGCAGCCCAAGGAAAGCATACGGGAGAAACAAACCAGCTGTACATGGCCTTCGAACTTGGTGAGAAGAACTGGAAGCTGGCGCTGAGCGACGGGGCACGCAGCCCGAGCCACTACACGGTGACCGCAGGGGACACGGCGGCCGTGCTCGAATGCATCGCCAAGGCCAAAGCCCGCTGCGAGCTCGCGCAGGAAGCAAGCGTGCACAGCTGTTATGAGGCTGGACGCGACGGCTTCTGGCTGCACCGCTGGCTGATCGCGCAGGGGATCGACAACGTCGTGGTGGACTCTGCGAGCATTGAAGTGAACCGCCGCGCGCGGCGCGCCAAGACCGACCGGCTGGATGGCGACAAGCTGCTTGCGATGCTGGTGCGCTACCACGCGGGTGAGCGGCGGGTATGGTCGGTGGTGCGGGTGCCCACGCCGGAGCAAGAAGACGCGCGCCGCGCGCACCGGGAACTGGGGCGGCTGGGGCAAGAGCACACCGCACACATCAATCGGATTCGCTCGCTGCTCGTGTTACAGAACCTGCGGGTGAAGTACGTTGGCGGGCGCCTGTGGCAGCGCTGGTGGACTCGCCACGCGCCGGAGCTTCTGCCCGGTGTGCGTGCGGAGATCGAACGCGAGAGCACACGGCTGACGCTGGTCCGGGCGCAGATCCGCACGATCGAGGCCGAGCAAGGTCAGGCGGTGGCGGCCGACACCGAACCGCAGGTCGCGCGGCTTGCCCAGCTGCGTGCAATTGGAGTGGGCAGTGGCTGGGTGTTGGTAAAGGAGCTGTTTGGCTGGCGGCGCTTTCGTAACCGACGCGAGGTGGCCGGTTGCCTCGGGCTTGCGCCTTCACCCTACGCGAGCGGGCAGAGCGAAACCGAGCAGGGCATTTCCAAGGCCGGTAACCGTCGCGCGCGTACTTTGATGGTGGAGCTCGCCTGGAGCTGGCTGCGCTACCAGCCCGAGAGCGGATTGAGCAAGTGGTTTACGCGACGCTTCGCCAGTGGGGGCAAACGCATGCGCCGTATTGGAATCGTGGCGCTCGCCCGGCGTCTGGCGATTGCGCTGTGGCGCTACCTTGAGGATGGGCTCATCCCGGACGGGGCGAAGCTCAAACCCATCTGCAGGTAGGCATGCACGGTTGTTGCCCCCAGCGCAGAACGGCGCATCGTGAGAGTTGAAGGTCAACTCGCCCGGAACGTCTGCGGGTTGCCTGCGGGCAACCGTCCGCAAAGATGGGGCGCGTTGGTAACAGGGGTTTGGACCCAGCGCTTTGCGCGTATGCGGTATGTGGTGACCGGCCTTGTGCCGGCACGGATAGAAGTTAGACCGAGCAACGGGCTTGGAGGCTCTATACACCCCGACCTTGAATCTCAAGATGCATGGCCTCGGGTCAACAGCACGCACCTGCAACCCAATCATTGGATAACGATGTACCGCACCAGGAGGAGACAATCCACTGAACCACTGAACATCTGAGTTCAAGGGGGCTTGACGAACGCCCTCATAGAAGCAGACGTTGAACGTTCACAGTGAGGGGCGCGCGCCGCTCTTGCGCGACTCCCTTATCAGCGACACACGATTCATATGCTTCCCGATTCTTAGGAAGACGATGAATACTGCGCCAGCCGAAGCAAACATGCGAACTACGTCGTATACGCGCGAGGACGCGAGCCACGGAAACGTTCCGCTTAGCAGCGCAAAGACAGGTTCGACGAGTATGTAAAAGCCGCCCCATACAAGGGTGAGCGTAGTAAGCGAGACGGGTGCGTTAAGACAGGAGAAATCCACAAGAAAATGCCTCGTTGGGTCAACGCGGCACTTCCCAAGGCAGAATCCAATTCCCACCACGCAGAACAGGATCAGAAAAGCTAGCTCGATAAGCCATACCAGCCAGAAAAATTGAGGATCACCGGTTCGTGGAGTCGGAAAGAGAAACAAATAGGCCGGAATTATCCAAATAAGAAAGCTAGCTATGAGATACAGCGATTGTTCCCGCGCTGTGATGCGACCGGCTGCCAGATCGTCGCCCACACCTTTTGCGCTGATTAGCCGGATGGCCATTGGGAGTCAGCTAACATCAGAACACATTTTTCAGTCTAACCGGATTTGGGTTTCCAGTTAACTGGAACTCCGCGTAAGCCAGCGGTAATTGCACCTGAAACGAACGTCCGCTTCGGGGCAACTTATGAAACGGGGTCATGCGGCTGGTTGTGGCCGATCAGTGACCTTCGATCAGAAGTCGCAAAGCGACCCGTTCCGGCCGTTCACGCTCCTCGAAAGCAGTCGTTCAAGCCTCGACGAGCCTTACCTACCCGACGGCAACGTGAACCGACTCTAACGAGCCACGGTGACGCTTTCTCGCGTCGAGGTGCCTATCCTCGGGAGCGACGCCGACCGGGGGGTGGCGCGAGGCCAGGCGGCCGCGCCTTGTTGCGAACGCGGCGCGTGGCTAAGCTAACGGGCCATGGGTGACTTCCGGCAATCCGTCCATTTCACCTCCAGTTGCGACGGCGTCCGGCTGGCGTACGCCATTTCCGGCCGAGGGCATCCGCTGGTGCGCGTGCCGACCTGGATCAGCCACGTCGAGGACGACTGGCAGAGTCCGGTGATGCGGCACTTGGTATTCGAAATGGCGAGCCGGCACAATTTGATCAACTACGACTGTCGAGGCGTCGGGATGTCACAACGCGATGCGCCGGACATGTCCCTCGACGCCTGGGTCCATGACCTCGAGGCGGTCGCCGACGCGGCCGGGCTGGAGCGCTTCGCGCTGTGGGGCATCTCGGGCGCGCCGGCGGTGGCGATCGCGTACGCCGTGCGTCACCCGGAGCGCGTGAGCCATCTTGTCCTTTGCGGCGGCTTCTGCCGTGGACGGCTGCGACGCGACGCCTCAGCGGCGGAGCTCGAGAAGGCGCGCGTGATGCAGGAGCTGATCGAGCAGGGCTGGGGCACCGAAGAGCCGGCGTTCCGCCAGGTCTTCACGTCGCTGATGGTTCCAGGCGGGACGGCAGAGCAATGGCGCTGGTTCACAGACATGATGCGCAGAGCCACCTCACCGCAAACCGCGCTACGCATGCTGCGTCTATGGCAGACGCTCGATGTGAGCGACCTTGCCCGCCAGGTGAGTTGCCCGACGCTGGTGCTGCACGCACGGCGCGACGCGATCGTGCCGTACGAGGAAGGCAAGTTGATGGCGTCGCTGATCCCGGACGCCGAGTTCGTCACGCTCGATAGCGCGAACCATGTGATCCTCAACCACGAGCCAGCCTGGTCGCATCTGCGGGCCGAGCTGCGCCGCTTTCTTCCTGCGTCGGAGAACGCAGAAGACGCCGACCAGGGCGCCGGATTTGACGATCTGACCGAACGCGAGCGCGAGGTGCTCGAACTGATCGCGCAAGGGCTCGGCAACGACGACATCGCGCAGCGACTCGCGATCAGCGAGAAGACCGTGCGCAATCACATCACGAACATCTTCGGAAAGCTTGCCGCGACGACCCGAGCACAGGCGATCGTGCGTGCTCGTCAGGCCGGCTTCGGTGCGCACTAAGCGACCCATTAGGGCCCCCGCCCCACACCGATCTATAGGGTGTAGGACGGTCGCCTCATGACACGAGCGCGGACGTGCGCTGCAATGGTGGCGCCGGCAAGGATGGCGGTCGGAGGCCAGCATGAAACCGCGTCGCATCGTCGAGCTCCGCTCTGCGCGGAACGCGCTCGTCGGAACACAACTGTTGGTGGCGATCTGTGCCCATGCCGCCGTGGCGGCGGTCGCGCAAACGATGGATCGAGCCCGCGTCGAGTCGGACGTCGAACTGGAGTACCGCGTGCAAGGCGCCGGGGAGCCGGTGGTGCTAGTGCATGCCGGCCTGTTCGCGGAGTGGTTCCAGCCCTTGCTGGATCAACCTGCCCTCGCGGCTCGCTATCGGGTGTTGAGCTTTCACCGCGTCGGCTATGCAGGTAGCAGCCGCGTGGCCGGGCCGGTCAGCATCGCGCGGCAAGCCGCGCATGTGCGCGCGTTGATGCGTTACCTCGGCATCGAGCGGGCTCATGTGGTCGGCCACTCGTCCGGCGGCAACATCGCGTTGCAGCTCGCGCTCGACGCTCCTGAGCAGGTGCAGTCGCTGTCGATCCTCGAGCCGGCGTTGCCGGTGGAAGGCGGCTCCGACCGCATGCTTGCGACGCGGCAGGCGGCGATGGCACCGATCGCCGCGCAGTTCCGCGCCGGGAACAAGGCTGCCGCCGTCGATGGCTTCATGCGCATGGTGTCGGGAGCAGCGTATCGCGCGCCATTCGAGCAAGCGCTACCCGGCGCCTTCGATCGAGGCGTGGTCGATGCGGACACGTTCTTTGGCCAGGAACTGCCCGCCGTCCAGCAGTGGCAGCTCGCGCGCGGCGATGCGAGCCGCATCACGCAACCGGTGCTCGCCGTCCTCGGTGAGAAGAGCCCGGAGGTATCGCCGATCTGGAGCGAGCGCCAGCAGTTGCTGTTGAGCTGGCTGCCGAACGTCGAGGGTTTCATCCTCCCAGGAACGACACATCTGCTGCACGTGCAGAACCCGCGCGGAATGGCCGAAGCTCTGGCTTCCTTCTTCGCGCGCCACCCGATGACGAGGGCGCGTTAGTTGGACCTGGCGGCGCACCTCAGCCGCCTGTCACCATCCGCTTTGGTTCAAATCCCCCGCGGGGTCAGAAATTACAGCGCTCTTCCTCAAGCGGCGCAGAGACTCGCACCGCATATCTGCGACGATCTGCCGCTAGGCTGTCTACCAGCGTCGGCTGTTCTGGGGTCGGCACGACCGGCTGCTAATGGCCGATCAGCGACCGTCAGCCGAAAGGCTCAGTCGACCCGTTTCCGACATTCACACCGCTCCTGAAGCAGCCTTAAGATCGCTGCTCAAGGGTGCTTTGATAAAAAAAGCGAATCATCTCGCGCGCAGCGTCCGGACCCTTCGGATCCACGTACGAGCCGTGCGGGCTCCCGCCAAACCACGCGTGACCGCCTCCATGCACCAGCCAGTGTTCGAGAACAACGCGTCCGGTCGAATCGCAGTGAACGGTGCGGGTATACGCGTGACCGCCTGGCACGTGGCCGCGTTGTGTCGAGGCATCGGCGCTCGATGCATCGTTCTTCTCCATCGATTGCGAGACCACCTGCTCGCTGTTGCGAGGATGCACGGTTTTGTCCCGATCGCCGTGAAACACGATCGTCGGTGTTGCCGTCGCTCGCGGCGCTGACTCGGTATTGCGGCCAGCCACCGTTCCGCGCATGGCGGCGAACGCGGACGGGAGATCGTGCGCGCTTCCGCAGGCGAGACCCGAGTGGACGCCAACGGCCGCGTAGAGCTCAGGATAGGCCGCCCCTAAAACCGCGGCCATGGCGCCGCCGGCCGACAGTCCAGCGACATAGACCTTAGCTGGGTCAATCCGGTAACGATTCATGACTTCGCGCGTCATGCCGGCGAGGATTGCCGGCTCGCCTTGGTCTCGGCGCTGGTCGCCGCGCTTGAACCAGTTCCAGCACCGCGAATGGTTGGCAGCACGGGTCTGCTCGGGATAGAGAACAAGACACTGCCACTCCTCGGCAAGCGCATTCATCCGGGTGCCGCTTGCAAAGTCGTCGGGTGTTTGCGTGCAACCGTGCAACATCACAACAAGGGGGAGCGGTTGTCCCGCGTAGGTCGTCGGGATGTAGAGCTTGTAGGGGCGTGTCCCGGCTTGATTGGCATAAGCTCCGGTGACGAACTGTCCCGGTTGCCCGTCAACCACCGTCGTCTGTGGGGACGGCACGTCGGCGACTGAGGCGCGGTCGCGCCGGCCACGCAAGAAACGCTCGAGGCCGAAGCGCTGGGATAGGTCGTCGCCCGGCGCCCCTTGAAGTGGAGTCAGATCACGGTCCGCGGGCTCCGCGACCGCTGAGAACTCGACGTCGATAACGTCGTCATTCGCGCCGCCGTCCCGGCCGGACGCGTGGCGCTCGGCACTTTCGGTGGCTGCCGAACTGTGCCGAAGGGTCCGCTGAATGAGGGCTGTGGCGTCAAGAAGACGCCCCGCGCGCGTGAGCCGAGTTGCCTCTACGAGGCCGATGGGTATTCCGCTGTTCTTCAAATGATGTCCCTTCGCAGAAAGAGATAGGCAGCTAGCCGATACGCTCGGCCAGCGCAGCCTTCACTTTCGGACTGGCGCGCAGGGCGCCCAGGACCACGATTGAGGCGATCGTTTGCGCGGCGAGCTGCGCCGGCACGTCGTCGTCGATCGTCGCTAGGCCAAGTACCTGGATGTGCAGTTGCTCTCCGGCGTCCCGCACGCGCTCGAGATCCTGGCGGGTGTAGCGCTGCAAACCGAGCACCAATGAACGTCGCGCCACGGTCTGCTTCAGGACGTCGCCGTGGCTGCCAAGCTGACTGCGGATTGCCATTCGAATGAAGTCCGTGCGGTTGGAATAGAACCCTTCCTGCACGAGCAAATCGATCTGTCCAAGGTCGACGTACCCGAGATTGATCGTGATCTTTTCCGAGTCGGGCTCTTTCCGCCGCGGCTCGACCAACCGAAGTTTGACCATCTGTTTACCATCCACACACCATCCATATAGATGGTAATATAGCACACGCTACGGACGGATTAAAGGAACCGAAGGGCTAGTGAGATCGAAGGCGCAATTAAGCCCGCTCTAGGACGAGGCGCCGAGCGTCGTCGTCTGGGACTCGATAGGAAGAGTCAACACTGTGTAGTCAGCGGCCAAGTCACTGAGACGAGGGTCACCGAATACGGTTCGTGTTGATCAAACTGAGCGGTAGTGTCCGCTATCGGGCAGGACGCACTATGACCGCTCATGGCCGATAAGGGAAGTCCGCGAAGGCCCGCTTCTCTAGCAGGCTGTTGAAAAACGAAACCGAGTATCTCTTATGCGTCTGAAGTTGCCTAAATCTTGTGCAAAAAGCGCGTGGTTTGCTCAAAAAATAGGCAACTTGCACTCGTTCACGACGTTGCAGAATCGAATTTCAACAGCCTGCTAGAGCCCGACCGGCAGCAACGGGTCGAGACCGTGTGAAAACTATCTGCGGCCGTGGAGGTCAGATGGCTCATCGGGTTGATGGAGCCGTTAATGGGCCGATACATCGATGGACAGGAGCGCACGCAAAGCGTCCTGTTTCCGGAGCGGCTGGACGACTGGATCGATGAGGACAACCCGGTGCGTGCGGTCGATGTGTTCGTCGACGCACTGGATCTGGGGCGCCTGGGCTTCGAGCGGGCCGCGCCCGCGGAGACGGGACGACCGGCATATCACCCGGCGACACTGCTGAAGATCTACATCTACGGGTATCTGAACCGGGTACAGTCCAGCCGGCGGCTGGAGCGCGAGGCGCAGCGCAACGTCGAGTTGATCTGGCTCACTGGCCGGCTGATGCCCGACTTCAAGACCATCGCCGACTTCCGCAAGGACAACGGTGACGCGATCCGCACCGCCTGCCGCGAGTTCGTCCTGTTGTGCCGTGGTCTCGGCCTGTTCGAGGAGGCCACGGTCGCCATCGACGGCAGCAAGTTCAAGGCGGTCAACAACCGCGACAAGAACTTCACCGACCGCAAGCTGCAGGCACGGATGCAACAGCTCGACGAGAGTGTGCAGCGCTACCTCACGGAGCTGGACCGTGCTGACCGTGACCCGAGCCTGGTGACCGAGGCGCGGGTCGAGCACCTGAAGGACAAGCTCGCCCGCGTGAAGGAACAGATGGGCGCGCTGCGGCAGATCGCACAGCAGCTCAACGAGTCCCCCGACCAGCAGGTCTCGCTGACCGACCCGGATGCCCGCTCCATGGCCACCAGCGGCCGCGGCACCGGCATCGTCGGCTACAACGTGCAGACAGCGGTGGATACGAAGCACCACCTGATCGTGGCGCACGAGGTCACCAACATCGGTCACGACCGCACCCAACTGGCTGACATGGCGGAGCAGGCGAAGGCGGTCATCGGCCAGCCGATCACGGCCCTGGCCGACCGTGGCTACTTCAAAGGTGAGGAGATCCTGCGCTGTGCCGAGAACGGGATCGTGCCGCTGGTACCCAAGCCGCAGACCTCGAACAACAAGGCCATTGGCCTGTTCGACAAGACCGACTTCGTCTACCTCGAGGCCGACGACACCTACCGTTGCCCGGCGGGCGAGCGTGCCATCCACCGCATGACGGTGGTCGAGAATGGCATGACGCTGCACAAGTACTGGTCATCGGCCTGTCCGCGATGCCCGCTCAAGCCTAAGTGCACGACCGGAGTGGAGCGCCGGATCGCGCGTTGGGAACACGAGGCGGTGCTCGAATACATGCAGGCGCGGCTGAACCAGCGGCCGCAAGCGGCGCGCGAGCGACGGCAGACGGTGGAACACCCGTTCGCCACGCTCAAGGCCTGGATGGGGGCCTCGCACTTCCTGATGCGCACGCTATCGAAGGTGCGAACGGAAATGAGCCTGCATGTGCTGGCCTACAACATGAAGCGAGTGATCAGGCTGCTCGGAACCGCTGCGCTGATCAAAGCGATGCAGGCATAGCGCAAGCGCGCCCGCTCGTCCACGCCAAACGGCGCCTCCCCACGCCGGCTACGACCCCTGTAGCCGCATCCTCAACCGCGTTTACACACAGTCTCGGTCGAAAGCGGACGTGAAAGAGCTAAACGATTACCGGCGACCGGCTGCACTCATCCTGCGGGCGGTAGTTCCCATCGTCAAGCGCATCGAGAAGCACTTGGGCTAGAAGCGCTTTGATGCGGGTACGATACGAGGCATGGAACCGCAATCGCTGACCGCGTACCTGGTGGCTGCAGGCCTAGCGGTCGGGGCAATCTACAGCGCGATCCTGGCCTACGAGGCATATCCGAAGGGCTGGAAAGTTGTGGCCTCAGCGCTGTGCGCGTTGGCCTTGGCTGCCTTGGCGTACTACACGCTGGCGAGACTCTAGCGCCTCGCCGCGCCTCACACGACCGGAGCGCGCGAGCGCATATCACGCCGCCACGCACGGATGCGTGCGTACTCTATGTGCCAATGCAGGCGCTCTTGGACGGCAGCTACAAACCGCCAAACGTCGAAAGAACGTAACCAGGAGCTCCCTGCGCGGCTCACGAGCCTAGATGCGCTCGACGCGTTCCGCGCACAGCGCCTCGTCCCCGCCCACGGCGAACTCGCAGAGGCGTCTGCCATCAGCCAGTACCGGAGCTACCTGACGGCACTGCAGGCGCGTGTCGCTGAGCTCAAAGGCGCAGGCAAATCGTCCGAGGAGGCCGCAGAGCTTCTGCGGGCGGAATTCCGCGCCAAGTATCCGGACTGGGCGCAACCGTTGCGCGTCCACGCCGCGGTCAACGCGATTTACGCCGAGTTGCCGTGAGGAATGCCGCATATGTCGCGATGGCTCCGAAGCGAAGTTCGCTAATCCCGCGGACTGCGAGGTAGAGTCTCCCAATGAGCCATCGGCTGCTGTGGATGGCACCCCGGCTGCGGAGTGGAAGGTACTGACGAGCATGGAACTCGCGACAGTCATCGTCTAACCCTGTCTTGCATCGAACGTTGAGCGGTAGTAGACGTCAGCTTTCTGGGGATTTGAACTTCCGCAATGGCTTCGCTACGTCGGCCGAGCCACCGCTATAGCGCAATCTCGGGTAACCGGTCATGGCCGTACAGAGAAGTCCGCAAACGTCCGCTTCTTTTTAGTGCACTAGGGTCAGCAACGGGTTTGCATGCAGGCGTTCAGGGGATCGAAACTGCCTCGACCCAGTGCCCAGATTCATCCCACCGGGCGCGCCAGTCAAATGAAGGGGTTGCACTACGAAGCCCCTTCGCTTTTTCTGGCCTGTGACCAATTTGTGCCCACAGAATTCTCCACAAGCGACTACCCCAGCATGCCCTACGAGCGCATCCTGCGCGACTGGCGCGAACTCGGCTACAGTGACGCCCTCATGGAGAAGATCTTCCACCAGAACGCGGAAAGGATCCTCGGACTATGAACAGAACCGCCCCTCTTCTCGCTGCCCTCGCGCTCGCCGGCTGCGCCGGCATGGAACCGGCGGTGCCGCCCGCCGCCTTCCGCATCACCTCGCCGCAGTTCGCAGACAACGCCATGCTCGCGCCGCAAAACGCGGGCAATTTCGCCAAGAACCCCAACTGCACCGGCAAGAACGTCTCGCCGGCGCTGCAATGGGTCAACGCCCCGGCCAACACGAAGAGCTTCGTCCTCATCTGGGACGACCAGGCGGGCCGCGCCGGCCTCGGCGTGTCGCACGCAGTGGTCTACGGCATCCCGGCGAGCGTGTCGTCGTTCGCCGAAGGCGAGCTCGCCGCCGCGCCGGCCGCCGGACGCTTCGTCGCCGGCAAGAACATGCTCGGCATGCACTGGCTGGGGCCCTGCTCGCCCAAGGGCAACGCGCCGCAGCACTACGTCCTGACCTTCATCGCCAGCTCGCTCGAGCCGGGCGAGCTCGCGCCCGGACTTACGCGCGCGGAGGTGCTGAAGGCGCTCGAGGGCGGCAAGGCGCTGCGCGCCGCGAGCCTGGTGCTGAGGTTCGCCCAGCAATGAGGGGCTACTGGATGTCGAAGATGTTTTACGACTTCCAGGATCCCCGCCACGGCGTCGAGTACCGCGCCAATCCGGAAGCGGTCATGCGGCGCTATCCGCTCGGCAGCAACGGGCAAATCTCCGGCTCTCGCGGTTCTGCTTGTACGCGTTGACCGGCCGCACAGCCGACCCAGAACTTCCGCTTCGGGTCGGATCCAGCCATTGAGCGAGTTCGCGCCCGATTCGCGGACCGTGACCAGTTAGTCGATCCATCCGAGCGCGTCGCGGACCACCGACCAGCGAGGTCTCGTCGACTGGGCGCCACGGCCGAGGATCCAGAAGTCGTACAGGTACCGGGCGGTGCCATCCTGGCGCTTGAGTGCGACCCAGGTGCTGACGTAGTCGTGCAGCTCGGTCTCGCTCCTCGGCGTCGCAAATGCGATCGGGACGGCGACCACGTTCGGCCGCGGCACCACCACGCTGAACCGGGGGAAGAGGAGCGTCCACGCAGAGCCGCCCTCGGCGCTGAACAGCAGGGCGTCGTACTGTCCCGCCGGCGCCTCGAAGAAGTCCCTTGGCGACCCGATGCCAATCAGCTGGACGTCCGGAAAAGCGGCGCGGACGAGGTTGTCATAGTGCGGCAGACCGGCCGTGGCGATCCGCAAGCCGCCCGCTTGCCGTAGCATGGGGACCGTCGCGAAGCGCCGGCGATCGTGATCGCGCACGACGAACGCGAGCGTCCCGTCCATGTAGGGCTCGGTGAACCGCATGCCCAGCGCCCGCCTGGGCGTCACCGCCAGGCCGCCCACGACGATGTCAACGCGGCCGTCGTCGAGGAACTGCGGCATCTGCGCCGGCTCGAGGTTGACGAACTCGAGCCCGACGCCGAGGTCGGCGGCGAGGAGATGGGCGAGATCGATGTCGAGGCCCACGAGGCGCCCCTCGGCGTTCCGGAAGGCCCACGGCAGGTGCTCGGACGGGTACCCCACGCGCAGGGTGCCGCGCGCCTCGATGGCCGCGAGCCGCTTCCCGGCGCCCGCCTGCGGAAGCGGCTCGATCCGCTCCGGGCTCAGGAGCTTCGTGTCCGCGCGCTTGATGGCGAGATCCATCTTCACGAGCTGCTGGTATGCGCGGTATTCCTGGGGCATGACGTGCTCGAAGTAGAGGCGCGAGCCCCACAATACGGCGAGCGCGAGCCCCAGGGAAACCGCGCCGTAGCGCGCGAGCGCACCCAGTCGCCAGCGGATGGCGCCGGTGACGGCGACCGCAGTCAGCAGCGCCTGGGTGATCGTGTGAACCGCTGCGAGCAGCGTGCCGAACCTCCCGGTCACGGTGTCCACCGGCAGGAACAGCTGGAAGAAATCGGCGGGGACGCGCATGAGATCGAGCAGAAACGGAAGCGCAACGACGACCTCGCCGAAGAAGCTGAGCAGCCCGGCGGCGAGGAACAGGGGGTACTGGTCGACCGGCACCGCGTTCCCGGAGAACCATCCTGCGAACAGCACGAACACGAGGCTGAGCAGCTTCCCCATGTTGGGGAGATTGAAGTTGATCGGCACCATGAGGTTGACCGCGCTCTCGGTCGCCGGGTTGCGCAGTCCGATCTCGTCCAGCAGCTCCTTGCTGCGCTCCGCCATGAGCGGAATCACGATGAGCAGCGACCCGGTCGCGAACGCCGTCACCAGCGCGTCCTGGGAGTGCGCGAGCATGCGGCGGCCAGAGAGCGGAGTCAGCACGGCGATCAGGCCGGGCAGGACCCACAGGCTGAGGAGGAGCGCTGTGCCGATGTAGAGCAGGAAATAGACCTGCACGCGGCCGAGCGCCTCTACCTCCATCGTGCCCGCCGCGTGCGCAATCAGGGCAAAGACGCCGATCGGCGCCGCGCGCGCGACCGTTCCGGCGATCCGCAAGAGCACGCCCTCGGCGGCCTGCAGGGCCGGCAGCAGCGTCGCCTTGCCCGGCGCGCCGATGAGGGCGACGCCGACCGCCAGGCTGAAGACCACGATCGCCGGCACGATGGTGTTCGCGAGCGAGAAGAACGGATTCGTGGGGATGTAGAGCTTGATGAAGTCGAACTCGCGCTCGGGCTCGGCGAGGCTCGGACTGAAGAAGCTCGCCGACTCCCACGCCGGGAACGAAAGCGCGATGCCAACCACCGCTGCGAGCGTGATCGCCCAGAAGAACAGGATGAATCCGCCGCCCCGGAGCGCGAGGGTCTTCGCTTCGGCGTACGAGAGACGCCCCAGGCCGGCGCTCAGCGACACCACGATGTAGGGCAGCACCGTCATCTGCAGCAGGCCGATGAAGACCTGCCCGAGGATGCCGAGCGGCGCCGCGAGCTCGCCGAAGAAGACGCCGGTGGCCGCGCCGAGCGCGAGGCCGATCAGGACCTGGATGGCGAGGCTCGGGCGCCAGCGCCGGCGCGCGCCAGTTGCGTTCATGCCGCTAGGGTCGCCTTCGGAAGTTGCATGACGTGTCGACGCGGCAAGGCTACTTCTTGACGTTGGCCACGTCGCCGGGACGCGGCAGTAGCTTAGTACCGAGCGCCCCTGTTCGCAACGAGGCCGTGCGTCGTGCAACCACGACGCGGCGAAGATCATCGTCGTCGACCGGGTGCTGGCGCGGTAGGGCCACGCGGCGAAGAACGCCAGAGCCCTGCTGCGCAGCGCGTACGCCGCGCACGTGGACCACGGGGGCAGCACGGCAGCGAGCGCCTTGCGCGATACTTCGAGCAGCGCCGAAGCGGGAGGCGGGGAATCAAGACTCGGGATTCGCGAATCGGGAACCCGAGTGGATAGTGTTGCGAATCACGAGCCTCGAGTTCCGGATCCCGAACCTCGAGCCCCCATTCCCCTCACTTGACTGCCGTCAACTCCGGATAGCGCACAAGCAATGCGCGCAGCACGCCGTTGGTCCAACCGAATCCATCCTGTAGCGGATACTCCCCTCCGCCTGCAGCGCTAGGGCCGGCGGCCGTAACGTCGTATTTCTCGACGAGCTTGCCGGTCGTATCGAACACGGCGAGATTCTGCTTCACCCAGCGCTGAGCGATTGTGTCGGCGAGTTCGTTGTTGCCGTAGCGCCTGAACCCCTCGATCGCCATCCATTGCAGCGGCGCCCAGCCGTTAGGTGCGTCCCATTGCTCGCCGGTAGTATTGGCAGTCGTGACGAGACCATGAGCTTTCAGCAGTTGCGCGTTCACCGCCGCCGCGACTGCTTTGGCCTGCTCCTGGCTCGCAAGCCCGAAGAATAGCGGCGCAACCGTTGCCGCCGTTACTTGAGCGGCAGGGCGTCCTTCGCGCCACAGATAATCGGTGAAAGCGCCGGCATCCGGATTCCACAGATAACGATGAATGGCTGCCCGACGCGCCGCAGCTCGTGCACGAAATTCTTCCCCTTGTGCAGGGGAAGTGGTTTCGTAAGCGCGCGCCAGCGTCTGTTCCAGCTGATACAGCACGCTGTTCAGATCGACCGGGATCAGATCCACGGTGCGAATGCTGGCCAGCGTCTTGCCGTCGGCAAACCAGCGCGAACTGAAATCCCAGCCGCTCTCGGCCGCGGCGCGCAGATTGCGGTAGATCTCTTCCTTCGGACGCTGCGTCGCATTCGCCGTGGCAATATCTTCGCGATAGGACTCCTCGCGGGGCGTCGCGCGATCGTCCCAATAGCGATTCAGCATCTCGTCTCGAGACAGTCGTACGACGCGACGATGCGCCTGTCCAACGCTCAGTCGTCCGCTGCCTGCCATCCAGAAGTCGTATTCCTTCTGCAGCGCCGCGCGATACCTGGGATAGGCGCTGACGCCCTCCTGGGCGACCACCAGCTCCACCATCAACGCAAAGAAAGGCGGTTGCGAACGACCCAGGTAATAACTGCGGTTGCCGTTCGGGATGTGGCCGTAGCGCTCGACCAGAAAGGCGAAGTTGTCGCACATCTGCCGCAGCAGCTTGTGCTGACCGCTCGTCCGCAGCCCGAGCATCGTGAAATATGAATCCCAGTAGTACATCTCGGTGAAGCGTCCGCCCGGCACGACGTAGCGATGCGGCAACGGCAATTGGCTCGAGTATTCCGCTTCTCGTGTCGGCTGGCGCGTGAGCACCGGCCAGAGGCGATCTATATGCGATCGCACATCCTCACCAGGTATTGTGCGAAAGGCGGATGAAGCGAGCGTCGGCACTGTGAATTCACGCGCGACAAAAGCGTTCAGATCGAACGCCGGCTCGCGCCGCTCGCGTTGATAGCTGGCGACAATGTCGCGCGGCTCACGCTTTGCGACCGCGTCGACGAATGTCTTGTCGTCGGGAAAGACGCGCGCCATCTGCACGTCGTAAAAGAGATCGCCGTAGAGTTGCGCCGGCGTTGCCGGCCACTGCTGTGCCGGGGTGGAAACGCAACCCGCAGCGGCGAGCAGCGCCGCAATGGCGATGACCCGGAGGTCGCGAACTGCGATCGGTGTGAAACGACTCCGGCGAATGGTTTCTTTCATTGATTGATGTTACCCGCAAGAGCTCTCGCGCTCCCCTCTGGAAGGGCTCTTCACCTCGCCCTGAAGGGAGAGGCCGCGGAGCGGCGCCGGTTGAGGCGGCCTTGCGCTGCAACGGCTGATTGACAAGCTTGGAACTCTACCTTCAACCGCCTACCAACCAGTGGGTCGTAGGGTTCAAATCCTGCCGGGCGCGCCACAGCATCGAGGCCTTGGCGTTGGCTAAGGCCTTTTCTTTGCCGCTGCTGCTGTTCGAGGGGACCACTTCCGATCCGTAGCGGCCGTTTCTGGCAACGTCAGACGCTCCAGCTTCGCGTGCGCCTTTAGAGCGTCTTTGAAGAATGTTTGGCGCCTCGCGACGTCTATTAGCGCCGCCCCTACCGATGATCCGCGAGTAGCGCGCCCGACAGTTTTCGTTCTCGACAACCGCTTCGAGCAACAGTTGACATTTCGATAAATTCAGTTATGCTATTGTCATAGTATGACGTGGGCATAGTTGCCCATTTCCCGGACACGCCGTCGAACCCTCGAAGAAGACCCTTAGCAGTGGGGCGCGCAGAGCATCCGCGCCCAGTGTCCGTTGAGAAAGGAGGAAGCAATGAGTACGACGCAGGAGAGGCCGACGGGGGTGAGTCGGCGAGAGTTCCTCGGTGCGCTCGGCGCGGGCGCCGTCGCACCCGCGATGCTGGGCCTTGGCCGGACCGCCCACGCGGAAACGTTCGAACAGCGGCTGGAACAGGCGCTGCGGGGGCGGCATGTCATCCGCCCGGACCGGTTTGGCCGGCTGTTTCCGAACCTCCCGCCGTTTGCGAAGGCGAGCCCCGCGCTCGAGACTGCGCTGCGGGAGCTCGGCAAGAAGGGCGGGATCATGGACGCGAAGGATCCGCTCGAGGGCAACCCGCGTCGGGCCGTGCTGCTGATCACCGAGGTCGGCCAAACGGACCCCGACGGGACGGTCCATCCCAACCACAGCGCAAACAATCGCAACAACCCCGCCCACACGGCGGGTACGACGTTCCTCGGCCAGTTCATCGACCACGATTTCACGTTCGACCTGACCTCGCGGCTCGGCATCCCGGTCGAGCCGACCGCCTCGCCCAACACGCGGACGCCCGCCCTCGATCTCGACTCGGTCTATGGTGGCGGCCCGGATCGGAGCCCCGAGCTCCATCAGCCTCGAGGTCGCGGTCAGGATCGCGATCGCGATCGCCGTCGCGGTCAGGATCGCGATCGCGACGACCGTAACGGGGTGGGGCCCAAGCTGAAGATCGGCTCCGGCGGCAAGTTCGAGGATCTGCCGCGATGCCGAGCAAGACGGCGATCCTCGGCGACCCGCGCAACGACGAGAACATCATGCTCGGCGGGCTGCACGCCGCGATCATCGAGTTCCACAACAACGTGTGTGGAGCTGCTCGAAAAGCGCAACGACGCGACGAGCGGACGAGACTACCGCAACGCGCGCCGGATCGTGACCTGGCACTACCAGTGGATATCGTAACGAGTTCCTGCCGCAGATCATCGGCCAGGACCGCGTGAATCGCTGCTCGCGAACCGGACGAAGGTCTTCCCGACCCGGTGCGTTCATGCCCGTCGAGTTCCAGGGCGCCGCGTATCGCATGGGCCACAGCATGGTGCGGCCGTCGTATCGCGCGAACTTCAACGGCGATGTCGGGGGCAACCCAAACACCAGCGCCCCGCAGTTCTTCGGCATGATCTTCGACCCGGCCGGCGAGGGGCAGGCGGACCCGGTGGATTTGCGCGGCACGGGCACGCGCGCGCCGCGGCGCTTCATCGGCTGGCAGAAGTTCTTCGACTTCGAGCCCAACGTCGCCCCCGCTAACAAGATCGTCCGGCCGAAAAAGCGCTCGACACGAATCTCTCCTCGGTGCTCTTCGATTTGCCGACCGCGACGATCGCGGGCTTCGCCCCGGACCAGCCCACCTCGCTTCCGCAGCGCAACCTGCTGCGGCAGGTGACGTGGGGCCTTCCGTCCGGGCAGGCGATCGCAGCCGACATCGGCGCAGCGCCGCGCAGGACCGGGGCCTGTCGGACAACCGGGGGCTCGGTCACAATCTAGACTCGTCCACGCCGCTCTGGTTCTACATCCTCAGGGAAGCGGACAAGCAGCACGCGGGTCGATGCTCGGCGACGTCGGCTCGAACATCGTCGGCCGGGTGTTCATCGGCATGCTGCAGCTCGACCGCAATTCGTACCTGGCGGCCGAGCCGAACTGGACCCCGACGCTGCCGGACCGGACCGGAAACGTCACTGGGAATTTCTCGATGGTCGACCTGCTGAGCTTCGCAGAGGTGGACGACCAACCCGGGCCGCCTGACGACGGAACGCCGGGTTCTCGGGCAGGCGGCTGAGCGCGGGCGTTACCGCGCCTGGGCGTCCGCTTTCGCGCGAGTTGAAACTCCGCCGTGGTGTTGCGTACGTCCGCTTTGTGGGCGCGTGGCCGGCGGCAGCTTTTGGCCGTTAGCTGACCGTCGGGAGCGGCTTTCGGCCACCACCAGCCGCATGACCCGTTTCCTAAGTTGCTCCGAAGCGGACGTTCGTTGCAGGTGCGATTACTGGAGTCGACGAGAGGGGCGCCGGATCGTCGAGCGGGCTCCGCACCCCGCGCCCGCCGCGATTCAGGACGTGCGTATAGATCATCGTTGCTCGCCAACCACAGTTGCCGCCTCGATCACGCGGGGGTTCTTTCCTTCGGCCCCGACAGCGAGCGGCGACCACAGGTCGAGAGTCTGATCGACTTCGCGGGGGCGCTGTCGTCGGTGACTGACAATCCCCGCGAGCAGGTTGGGGAGATCACGCCTGATCACGCGCCGGTTCTCGCGATCTTCGCCTTGTACGCAGCGGTGCTACTTCGCGTCGCTGGGGGCGCCAAACCGGCCAAGCGATTGGCGATCTACTCGAAGTCGTGTCGGATGCGCCGAACGTCGCCGGGTTCCAGCGTTGCGAAGGTGAGGTAAGGTAGCTGGGCCGAGTTGCGCACCTCGATGCGATGCCTTCCGGGCGGCAGGTCGAGCGTCTTGACAGGCGGGGTCGTTCCGTACGGCTTGCCGTCGACGTAGATTTCTCCCCAAGGAGAAACGTCGAAAACAAGAGTGGCGGTCTTGGCCGGCGGAATTCCCGGCGCCGTAGCGAGCTCTGCCACCGACGCCTCGATTTTCGCCGCTGGGGCGAGGACACCTGTAATGGTGTTGGCCGGGGGAATTTCCGGCGCCGTAGCGAGCGCTGCCACCGACGGTTGGATTTTCGGCGCTGGGGCGCCACTTGCGACCGCCGATCCAGGCGGCCTCCCGGCAGGCGCTTTGCTCGCTCGCTCTTTCGGCTCGGGCTCTGACGCCGCAAGGCGCGGCTCCTCCGGAACCGATGGTTCGGGCGCGATTGCAGTCGCTGGTTCGTCGCTGATCGCCGCACTGCGCATCTCGCTCGAGTCCGGGGACTGCCGCCACTCCCACAGCAAGCCACTTCCCGCAGCGGCGAGGATTAGTGCAATCCAAGCGTAGCTCGGAAGGCGCAGCCTTGCCGCTTGCGGCGCGCCTCGATGACCCGGAACCAGCGCTACGTGGCGATCGCCGGATGCGCGCCCCCCGGCCGTCGTTGCCGCCTCGGCCGGCACCCCGTCGTCGGCGTGCGCTGCAAGCGCGCCGTCGATCTCCTCGCTCAGCCCCCGAAGGTGGCGAGCGACGATTTCGGCGTTCGGAACGCGGTCATCGGGATCCTTCGCGAGCATGTTCCACACCAGCAAGTCCACCACGGGCGGTACATCTGGATTCACTTTGCTTGGCAGGGGCGGCTCAGCATCCAGCACGTTCTGCATGGTCCCGGCCGGTGAGCTGCCGCTGAACGGCCGCTTGCCAGTGAGCATCTCGTAGAGCACCACGCCGAGCGAGAAGATGTCGGAGCGCCCGTCGATCGTCGCGTCGCAGCGAATCTCCTCCGGCGACATGTAGCCCAAGCACGCGGCGTGGTTTCGTGAGCCAAGGGCCGCGTCCCGGAGCGGCGCCATGCCGAAGTCTGTGATCTTCGCCCGGCCGTCGGCCAGGATGAGGATGTTCGAGGGTTTCACGTAGCGATGCACGACCCCGCGTTCGTGCGCATGAGCCAGGCCGGACGCGAACTCCGCCGCCATCCGGAGGCTGCGCGGCACGGCGGGTAACGGCGACTCGTCGAGCATCCGCCGCAGGCTGCGCCCCTCGAGACGCTCCGTAGCGATGTACAGCCTGCCGTCGCCATCGCCGGCGTCGTAGACCGTGACGATGTTCGGGTGCCTGAGCCGCCATTCCGACATCGCCTCGGTCAGGAACCGCAGCCGCTCGGCCGCTGAAGTCGGCGGCTCCCACAGCGAAGGCTCGATGAGCTTCAGCGCTACGGGATCGTCGGTGAGCAGATCGCGTGCGTCGTAGACGATGCTGATCGCCCCACGGCCGAGCTCACCGAGGATTTCGTAGCGACCGAGCGTGTTCACCTGCGCGGGAAGCACTGGCGGGTGAGCGAGTGTGCGAAGCACTGCTAGCTTACGCCACATGCGCTCGCCGTTCAAAGGCTCGCTATGACAAGCTACTACGGTCGAGCACAAGGATCCGAGTTGGTCAGACGAGGTGCGGGCAGTGCAGGGCCGGTTGCTGCAGGATGGCTGATCCTCCCCCCCGGGTAGGCCTGAATTAATGGGTCCCATATCGGGTCGAGACAGGCACAGCCATCGACACACGAATCGGCGCGTGACTCCTGCCCAAAAAATTCCCGTCGTGCGCTAGAAAAGCGGACCTTCGCCGACTTCGCTTATCGGCCAGAGCGGACGTCGGCGAAGTCGCCAGGAAGAGCGTGAGGTCGCGGCGGAGCGCCATTCTCCGCCGGCCAGGGACCCGTGCCGCGCGGCCCTAGGCCATGCGGCACGGCCGCCTGTCATTCACCTTGGGCGACGCGGAGTTTCCGGTTCAGGAAGTCGAGCATCAACTGGGCGATCTGGCCGCCCATGTCCTCGAGCGCGAAGTGCCCGGTGTCGAGCAAGTGCAGTTCCGCGTCTGGCAGGTCGCGCAAGTACGCCTGTGCGCCGGGGGCGGGGAAGATGACGTCGTTCTTGCCCCAGACGATCAGCGTGGGCGGCTGGTGCTTGCGGAAGTACTCGTGCCACTTGGCGTACTGGCCCAGGTTCGTGCGGTAGTCATAGAGCAGGGCCAGCATCATCTCCTTGTTGCCGGGGCGGTTCACCAAGGCCCGCTGCAGCACCCAGTTGTCGGGACTGACTCGGGCGGGCTCCTTCACGCCGTGGGTGTAGTTCCATTCGAGTGCGGAATCCGAGATCGCGGCCTCGCGGATTCTTGCGAAGTTCTCGGGAGAAGGGTTTTGCCAAAGGGCGCGTGCCGGCGCCCAGAAACTGTCCGGCAGTCCTTCTTCGTAGGCGTTGGCATTCTGGACGATGAGGGATGACACCCGGTGGGGGTGTCGACTCGCCAGCCGGAAGCCGACCGGCCCGCCAAAGTCCTGCATGTAAAGGGCGTATCGGCGCAAGCCGAGCTCCTCCGTGAACTTCCCAATGATGTCCGCGAGGTGATCGAAGGTGTAGGCAAACGCTTGGGTGGACGGCGCCGCGCTGTAGCCGAACCCGGGGTAATCCGGCGCAATCACGCGGAACTGGCCGGCCAGCTGCTCAATCAGGTTGCGGTACATGAACGACGACGCCGGAAACCCATGCAGCAGCAGCACCACCGGAGCGTTGGGCGGTCCTGCCTCTCGATAGAACAGCTCGAGACCGTCGATCTGCACCGTGCGGTAATGGACCTCGACTCGAGCGACCGCGGGCGTGGCGACTTGCGTCGGCTGCATGCCGACCTCGCCGCTGCGCGGCGATGCCGCCGACGCTTCTGGCGGGAGCGCCAGCGTCCACAAGCCGGCTACGGCGAGTGCCGACAAGACTGCAGAGGAAGGCAAGCGGAATGTCATGGAGCATACCTCGATGTGCGTTGATGGTGTAACCATATAACTGCTAAATTAAACGTTACGTCATCTGGCGTAACGTGTCAATGGGCAAGTTATTAGTTACAATGCCGCGATCGGCCCCCAGCAACGACCCTCGTTCATGCGCCCCCTCTTCCTCGGCAATCACCCGGCGATTGATTTCCTCAACACACGCCTGGCCCCGAGAGGCGAGCCGATCGAAACGATCGGCGACGGCGAGGCGTACCTCGACTGGCTGGTGGCCGCCGGGCTGCTGGATCAGGCACGGGCATCGAAGCTGGCGCGCCGCGTCGGCCCCAAGGCCCTGGATGCGGCGGCGGCGGAAGCCCGCAAGGTTCGCGAATGGGCACGGGCGTGGCTCGACCGCTGGCGCGCGAACCCCCAGGGCAACTACGACGAGGAGATTGCGGTCCTGAACAGGCTGCTCGCCCGCGAAACGCGCCGCCGCCAAGTGGTTGCAGCCCAAGGCGGGCTGACCATGCTTGAGATCCCGCACATCGAGACCGCCGACGCATTGACCGCGTTGATCGCCAGTCAGATCGCCGCACTGGCCACGAAGGAGCAGCCCTCGCTCGTCAAGAGCTGCGCCGGCGCGGCGTGCACGCTGTGGTTTCTGGATCAAACGAAGGCGCACCGCCGCTTGTTCTGCAGCGCATCCGCCTGCGGCAATCGCGCCAAGGTCGCCGCCTTCCGGCGGCGCCGGCGCGGATGACGGCACCTACGGGTCTGTGCGCAAGCGTCCGCTCCGGGTCGACTTGAGTCCTTCGGTTGACGGTTGCTGACCGGCCAAGACCGGTCGTTCGTTACCGGTGCCCAGCTCACCGCAAAGCGGTCGTCAACTTGCGCGGACGCGGGGCCCAAGACGCGAGATCGCCTTGACGCAAGGATTAGGCGATCCGGCGGATTGCGTACGGGAAGGGCCGCGCGCAGTCTTATCAGGGTAGCCTGTGTCGCGGGCGAATCTCGCGCGGCGCTTGCGTTGCCGCGGGCTCGCGTGGCAGCGCCTGCCGCGCTAGCTCATGCATCGATAGAGGCGCGGCAGGAATGATTGCCGCAAGGTTCCCGATGCTCGTGCCATACAAGGAGCCCTGCCATGAAAGCGATTCCGAGAATTCCGGCAGCTGTTGAGGCACAAGGAGATCGACCAATGCTTACCGGAGACGATGCCTATGCTTCCATGACGGTCCTGTACGCAGACCCGAGCAACGTCGAGGGCGAGACCTACGGCAAGCGCTGGAAGCGGCACGAATGGAGCCAGACGCTGGAGGAGCAGGCGACTGACAACCCGGAGACGCAGCAGATCGTGCTCGCGATTCACGGCGGCGGCATCGAGAAGGGGACGAGCGAACTCGCGCTCGCCGTGGCGGGTTTCCACCCGGCGACGCTAGCGCCCGCCGCGGACGGTCGCGGGCTGCACGACTTCTGGCTTTTCGATGGGCTGCTCACGTCGGGAAACGGCAGGCTGCACGTCACGGCCTCGCACTACGACGACCCAATCGCCAGCGAGCTGGTCAAGAACGCCAGGCGCTGCATCAGCCTGCACGGCTGCAGGGACGAGCAGGCACGCGGGAAGATCCAGGTCGGAGGGCTGGACGAAGAGCTGCGCGAGATCGTCCTGGAAGAGCTCGCTGCGGCGGACATTCCGGCCGAGCTCGCTACTGATCCGCTGCTGAACGGCGACGAGCCCAACAACATCGGCAACAGGACGAAGGTGAAGGGCTGCGCGCAGCTCGAGATGGGGACGAGCTTTCGCTCCAGCCTTTTCGGAATCGACACGCGGCCGCGGCGCAAGAGCACCACCAACGCGAAGTTCTGGACGCTGGTCGCGGCTTTGCGCGCCGCACTGAGCCGAGGCTCGTAAGGTGTCTTGCGAGTATCCCCTTTCCGGGAGAGATTTTGCTTGGCGCTTCCTGGTCCGTCCTTGAGGACTTAGGCGCGAGTTACGCAAGACGCCCACTTCCGCAGGCCGGCATCAGGAACCGACGGACGGCTTCGTTCTGTCCAAGCCCGACGCACCGGGCCTTCCTGGTGCTCTAGAAAGCGGACCTTCGCCGACTTCGCTTGTCGGCCACAACCAGCCGCATGGACCCCGGTTCCTAAGTACGTTTCTCCTTGGGGAGAAATCTACGTCGACGGCAAGCCGTACGGAACGACCCCGCCCGTCAAGACGCTCGACCTCCCGCCCGGAAGGCATCGCATCGAGGTGCGCAACTCGGCCAAGCTGCCTTACCTCAGCTCCCAGACAGTGCAAGCCGGCGACGTTCGGCGCATCCGACACGACTTCGAGTAGATCGCCAATTGCTTGCGCGCATAGCGTACTCGCGCGTCGGGCGCGTCCACGTCGAGGATGGTGCCGCTACTTCCAGGCGACCCGGTCGTAGAGCTTCTGCGATTGCGGCTGGTTGCGACCCAGCACCGCGACGTTGAGCGGGTCGTACTTGAACTGACCGAACGACACCAGCACCGGGTTGGTCACCTGCACCGTCGCCACCGCGGGCCACTCGTTGTTGCCGTCGGCAAAGTAGCGCTGGGCATCGTCGCTCGCGAGATACTCGAGGAACTTGACCGCAGCGTCGCGATTGGGCGCGTTGCGGAGCACGCCCGCGCCCGAAACGTTGACGTGCGTGCCCCACGTCGCCTGGTTCGGAAACACGACCCCGACGCGGTCGGCGATCGCCTTCTCGTCGGGCTTCTGGGAGCGGGCGAGCCGCGCGTAGTAATAGTGGTTGGTGATCGCGATCTCGCATTCGCCCGCCGCGACGCCCTTGATCTGGTCGCTGTCGCCACCTTTCGGGTCGCGCGCGAGGTTGGCGCGGACCGCCTTCGCCCAGTCTTCGGCCTTCGCCTCGCCGAGGTGGTCGATCATCGCGCCCATCAGCGACAGGTTGTAGATGTGCGAGCCGGAGCGCGTGCAGATCTTGCCCTTCCAGCGCGGGTCCGCGAGGCTCTCGTAGGTCGGGATGTCGGCCGGCTTGACCTTGGTCTTGTCGTACGCGATCACGCGGGCGCGCAGCGAGAACCCGAACCATTGGCCACCGGGTTCACGGAACGCCGCGGGCAGGCGGCTGTCGAGCGTCGCCGACTTGACCGGCTGGAATAGCTCGAGCTGCTGGGCGCGCCACAGGCGTCCGGCGTCCACCGTGATCAGCACGTCCGCCGGACTCTTCGCGCCCTCGTTGACGATGCGCTGGATCAGGGCGTCCTCGCCGGCCTCGATGAGGTTGATCTTGATGCCGGTGAGCTTGGTGAAGCCGGTGTAGAGCGCCTCGTCGGTCTGGTAGTGGCGCGACGAATAGACGTTCAGGACCTGTTGGCCGAAGGCCGGCGCCGCGAGGGCGAAGGTCGCCGCGAGGGCGGCGAGCTGACCGAAGACCGAGCGTGGCATGACGAGACCTCCATTCGAGGAACGGTGGCGGGGACTTTAACAGTAATGATTCTCACTTGCAATAAGGATGAGAATACGTATCATTTTGGTCACGGCCAACCCTGCCGGTGCGGCGTTCAACGAGGAGCTGCATATGAACGCATTGCTGGTGGGTGCCGACCGGCTCGGCAACATCCCCGACGTCCTGGGTGAGTTCGGCATCCGGATCGCGTCGCACATCTCCGGACGCCAGCCCGGCCATCAACGGCGGGCGCTCGTGCCGGCGGGCATCCAGGTGGTGATCCTCTTCACCGACTTTCTGGGGCACAACGTGATGCGCACGTTCCGCGACCAGGCGCGGGCGCAGGGGCTGCCGGTGCTGTGCTGCCGGCGCTCGACGAGCAGCCTGCGCCAGGCGATCGGCGCGAGCCTCGCTCGCTGACAACCGGATTCTCTAGCGCCCCGACGGCCGCGTCCGTCGGGCTTCCGGCCGCCACTGATATACTAATCGCATATCAATGGCACCTGGAGGAGGCACGTATGCCGGAGACGCCGCCGCCCGCGGACCGCAAGAAGCGGACGATCACCGAGATCCGCGACTCGAAGAAGACCGGCGAGAAGATGGTCTACACGTCGGTGCTCGACTACACCTCCGCGAAGTGGGCGGAGACCGCGCGGGTCGACGTGTGCGTGGTCGGCGACAGCCTGGCGATGACCTGCCACGGTCACCCGAGCACGATCCCGGCCACGATGGACATGATGGTGCTGCACGCGGCCGCGGTGCGGCGCGGCGCGCCGAACACGTTCGTGCTCGGCTGCATGCCCTACCAGAGCTACAACACGGTCGAGCGTGCGCTGACGAACGCGACGCGCTTCATGCAGGACGCGCTGTGCGACGCGGTGAAGCCCCAGGGCGGCAAGTCGCAGGCGCATATCCTCAAAGCGCTCGTCGACTCGGGCATCCCGACCGCCTCGCACATCGGTCTCACGCCGCACACCATCGCGATGTTCGGCGGGTTCAAGATCCAGGGGCGCACGGCGGACGCGGCGCTGAAGATCCTGGAGGACGCGTTCGCGATCCAGGACGCCGGCTGCTTCATGCTCGAGTTCGAGGCGGTGCCGGCGAAGATCGCCAGCGTGATCTCGCGCCAGCTCGAGATCCCGACCATCGGCATCGGCGCGGGCGCCGGTACCGACGGGCAGATCCTGCTCTCGTACGATCTCCTCGGGGTGTTCACCGACTTCAAGCCGAAGTTCACCAAGCGCTACGCCAACGTCACCGAGGTCGCGGTCGCCGGGCTGAAGGCCTACGTCGCCGACGTCAAAGCGGGCAAATTCCCCGACGACGACCACAGCTACACGGTGGACGACAAGGAGTACGAGAAATTTCTCGGGCTCGTCGAGAACCGCCGGCACGTGTAAGGCCGCGCGCGGCGGCAACCGCGACGCTGACCGACCGCGCCTACACGGCGCTCGAGGAAATGATCGTGCGCCTCGAGCTGCCGCCGGGCGGCGCGGTGTCGGAGGCGATGCTCTCCGAGCGGCTCGGCATCGGGCGCACGCCGATCCGCGAGGCGCTGCAGCGGCTCGCCCGCGAGCGGCTGGTGCAGATCCTGCCGCGCCGCGGGGTGATCGTCTCCGACATCAACGTCAAGGCACAGCTGCGCCTGCTCGAAGTGCGGCGCGAGGTCGAGCGGCTGGTGGCGCGGAGCGCCGCGCGCCGCGCGAGCCCGGAGGAGCGGGCCCGGTTCGCCGAGCTGGCGAAGGCGTTCGAGCGCGCCGCGCGCACCAACGACGACGTGACGTTCCTGCGCATCGACCGCGAGTTCAACGACCTCTGCCTCGAGGCGGCACGTAACGAGTTCGCCACGACGGCGATGCAGCTCATGGCGTCGCTGTCGCGCCGCTTCTGGTACCTGCACTACAAGCAGGCGGCGGACATGCCGGAAACGGCGAAGCTGCACGCCGACATCGCCCGCGAGATCGCGGCGGGCGACGCGGACGCCGCGGGGCAGGCCGCCGACGCACTGCTCGACAACATCGAGACCTTCACCCGGAACACCGTCAGCACCGACTTCTGAGTCGTGCCGCAGCGCACCAGACGCGGCTCGACAAGATCCAAAACATACGGCTAATATATCAGAACCATCCACGCTCCAGGAGGCCCGCATGGCAGAACTCGTCGACCGCCACAACCCCTCCGAGCGCCAGCTCAAGTTCCGCGAGCAGTACCAGGCGCAGATCCACCCCCTCTACAGCGGCCCCGTGCACATCGGGGTGATCTACGCCGTCGGGCTGTCAGTGATTGGCTGGTGCATCTCGCGCCTCCAGGGGGCGACCTGGGAGTGGCTGCTCGTGATTCCGGTGTTCGCCTTCTCGAACCTGTTCGAGTGGTGGATCCACAAGTACGTCATGCACCGGCTGGTCGACGTCTGGGCGCTGCGCGCCATCTATGACCGGCACACGCGCCAGCACCACCACTACTTCACCGATAACGAGATGACGGTGAATTCGACGCGCGAGTGGCGGATCATCTTCTTCCCGTGGCGTGCGCTCTTCACGTTCATCGCCCTCGGTACGCCGTTCGCGCTCCTGCTCGGCTGGCTGGTGAACCCGAATGCCGGCTACATCCTCATCGTGACGATGGTCGGCCAATACCTGATCTACGAAACGTTCCACTACTGCTGCCACGTGCGCGACAACTGGTTCGTGCGCCACGTGCCGTTCGTCAATACCATCCGGCGCCACCACACCGCGCATCACAACTACGGGATCATGATGGCGCGGAACCTCAACCTCACGTTCCCGATCGCCGACTGGATCATGGGGACGAGCGACCTGAACCGGGGGCTCGTCGGGACGCTGTTCAACGGTTACAACGAGGACTACGTCAAGCCCGAGCTCAAGTCCACGATCGAGCGCTTCCGCCGCCCGGACGCGCCGGTCTCGATCGACGGGCCGATCATGGAGCCGGGTCATCAACAGCCGGCGTGACCGGCAGCCGCATTCACACCACGAGGAGGACCACATGAAGAAGCGCGATTTCCTGAAAGCCGGCGCCGGTGCCGGTCTCGTACTCCCGGCTGCCGCGCTCGCGCAGCAGCCCGGGCCGACCTACAGCTGGAAAATGGCGACCGCATGGCCGGGCGGACCGCTGATGGACATCGGCGCGAAGGCGTTCGCCGAGAAGATGGAGATGTTCTCAGGCGGGCGGTTCAAGATCCAGGTCTTCCCCGGCGGCGCGCTCGGCAACGCGCTCAAGGTGCCGGAGACGGTGAAGAACGGCGTCGCCGAGTGCGGCCACACCTGGATCGGCTACGACTGGGGCAAGGACCCGACCACGGTGCTGTTCGGCGGCTACGCCGGCTCGTTCGACACCGAGCGCATGCTGCACTGGATCTACGAGGCCGGCGGCCTCGAGATGCAGCGCCAGTACCGCGACGACAGCGAGGGCGTCTACTCGACGGTGCTGTTCATCCGCACCGCCGAGGTGTTCCTCCACTCGCGGAAGCCCGTCAAGACGCTCGCCGACCTCAAGGGCCTCAAGCTCCGCACCGCGGGCGCGTGGCTGGAGATGGCGAAGGAGCTCGGCGCCGCGCCGGTCACCACCGCCGGCGGCGACGTCTATCCGATGCTCGAGCGCGGCGCGATCGACGCGACCGAGTGGGGCACGCTGTGGGAGAACATCCCGCCCGGGTTCTACAAGGTCGCGAAGTACCTGATCTATCCGGGCGTGCACCAGCCCACCGCGCCGTTCGAGCTGGTGATCAACAAGGACGCGTGGAACAAGGTCTCGCCGGCCGACAAGCGGCTCGTCGAGACGGTCGCGAAGCTGGTGACCTTCGAGAGCTGGCTCAAGATCGGGCAGGAGGACGCCAAGTCGCTCGACTTCTACAAGAAGGCGGGCAACATCATCATCGAGCTCGACCCGGAGGTGCAGTACGCCGGCCGCAAGATCGGAGTGGAGTGGGCGGACAAGGTCGCAAAGGAAGGCAAATACCCGTGGTTCCCCAAAGTGCTCAAGAGCCAACAGGACTTCGAGACGCAGTGGAAGGGCTCCGAAGGCTGGCGCAAGGTCAAGGTGAGAGACTGACCCGGCGCGGGGACAGGGACGGGGCGCGGCGCTCGCGCCCCTTTTTTTGTTCCGCGGGCCGTGACCAAGGGACCCGGGACCGTGGACGCCTTCATCCGGAGCATCGAACGCGTCACGACGAGCGTCGGCATCATGGCGTCGTTCGCCATCGTGCCGCTCGTGCTCGCGACCTGCTACGAGGTGCTCGCGCGCTACGTGTTCAATGCGCCGACCATCTGGGCCTACGAGATCGGGTACACGCTTACCGGGTCGCACTTCCTGCTCGGCATGGCCTACACGCTCGCGGTGGGCGCGCACATCCGCATCGACATCTTCAGCGGGAACTTCGCGCCGCGCACCCGGGCGCTGATCGATTTCGCCGCCTACGCGGTCATGCTGCCGCTGCTCATCTGGCTCTCGTACGCGCTCTTCCAGCACCTCGCCACCGGCTACCTGCGCAGCGAGCGCAGCGGACAGTCGGCGATGAATCTCCCGGTCTGGCCGTTCCGGATCGTGTTCCTCGTCGCGTTCACGCTGCTCGCGTTCCAGGTCTTCGCCGAGGTCGTCAAGACGGTGCGCACCCTGCGCTCGGCGAGCCGGTAGATGGACTACCTGCCGTTCCTGATGCTGCCGGTCGCCTTCGTCCTGATGTTCCTGGGCGTCCAGGTGGCGTTCTCGATGATGATCACCGCGGTGCTCTTCGGGCTGGCGATCTTCGGCAACCGGGTCATCTTCCAGTTCATCGAGAAGATGGAGGACATCTCGTCGAACTTCGTGTTCGCGGCGGTGCCGCTGTTCGTGTTCATGGGCGCGATGCTCGAGAAGTCGGGCATCGCCGACAAGCTCTTCGAGGCGATCCACATCTGGACGCGGCGCCTGCCGGGCGGACTCGCGCTCGCGACCGTCATCATGTGCATCTTCTTCGCCGCGTCGTCGGGCGTGATCGGCGCCACGGAGTCGGTGGTGGGGCTGCTCACCATCCCGATCATGCTGCGCTACGGCTACGACAAGCCGCTCATCTCCGGCGTGATCTGCGCCGGCGGGTCGCTCGGCACGATCATCCCGCCCTCGGTCGTAGCGGTGGTGATCGGGCCGCTCGCGAACCAGTCGGTGGGCGATCTCCTCTACGGCATGGTGTTTCCGGGCCTGATGATGGGCGGGCTGTACCTCGTGTACATCTTCATTCTGTGCGTCCTCCGCCCGGAGGCGGGACCGCGCATCCCGCGCGAGTCCGGCGAGCCGACCTTCGGCGCGAAGCTTTGGATCACGACGCGGAACATGGTGCCGCCGGTGCTCATGATCTTCGCGGTGCTCGGCTCGATCCTGCTCGGCTGGGCGTCCCCGACCGAGGCGGCCGCGGTCGGGGCGCTCTGCTCGGTGCTGCTCACCATGCTCTACCGGCACTTCACCTGGAGCGGGCTGTACGAGGCGCTGATCAAGACGCTCCAGATCACCACCATGATCATGACCGTGCTGCTCGCCGGGACGCTCTTCACCGGCGTCTTCATCGGCGGCGGCGGGATCAACACCGCGAGCCTGCTGATCGCCAAGATGGCGCTCTCGCCCTGGATGCTGCTCAGCCTGATGATGCTGATCATCTTCATCGCCGGCTTCTTCCTCGACTGGATCTCGATCGTCCTCATCTTCGTGCCGCTGTTCACGCCGCTCGTCATCCAGGCCGGCTTCGACCCGGTGTGGTTCTGCGTCCTGTTCCTGATCATGATCCAGACGAGCTACCTCACGCCGCCGATGGCGCCGGCGATCTTCTATCTGCGCGCGGTGGCGCCGCCCGAGATCACCATCCGCCACATGTACCGCGGCGTGGTGCCGTTCATCGCGTTGCAATGCCTGACGCTCGTGATCGCGATGGTGTTCCCGATCACGATCACCTGGCTGCCGAGCGTGATGCTCCAGTTCCGGTAGCAACAGCGATGACGACGAACTGCCTGACCCGAAAGGAACGCTCATGACCCCCGAACAGGTTCTCGCGATCCCGCCCCGCGTGCTGACGCAATCGCAGCGCGAGTTCTACTTCCGCGAAGGCTACCTCCTGCTGGAGAGGATCATCGGCGACGAGTGGCTCCGCGAGCTCCGCGCCGCGACCGAAGAGATGGTCGAGCGCTCACGCAAGGTGACGCGGTCGGACAAGATCTTCGACCTCGAGCCGGCCCATCGCCCGGAGGCGCCACGCCTGCGCCGGGTGTCGAATCCCGTGGAGCATCATCCGGTGTTCTGGGAGTACGTCACCCGGTCGCCGCTCGGCGACATCGTCGCGGACCTGGTCGGCCCGAACGTCAAGTTCCACCACTCGAAGCTGAACTACAAGTGGGCGCAGGGCGGCGAGGAGGTGAAGTGGCACTACGACATCAGCTTCTGGCCGCACACCAACTACTCGCCCCTGACGGTCGGCACGTACCTCTACGACTGCGGCATGGACAACGGTCCGCTCGGCGTCCTGCCCCGCAGCCACGAGCTCGACCCGATGCTGTCGCAGTATGACGACCGCAGGAACTGGACCGGCTGCCTGAGCGACGCGGACGTGGCCCGGCTCGACGTCGCGAAGACCGTGTACCTCACCGGGCCCGCGGGATCGTTGACGATCCACAACTGCCGCATGCTGCACTCCTCGCCGCGCAACATGTCCGACACCGGCCGGCCGCTGCTGTTGAACACGCTCACGTCGGCCGACGCGTTCCCGTACACGGTGAATCCGCTTCGGCCCAAACACGACCAGACGATCATCCGCGGCGAGCGCGCCGCATGGGCGCATCACGACCCGCGCCCGTGCCTCCTGCCGCCGGACTGGTCGGGCGGCTACACGTCGATCTTCGCGCTCCAGCAGCAGGAGGAGCAGAAGGTCGCGGCGGGTGCGATGTGACGCCATGGGCCGCCCGCGCAGCAGCGTCGGGCGGAAGGCTGCCAGCGCTGCACTCGCGTCAGAACGCGATCCGCCGCGCCCCGTCGAATCGCCGCGTCCAGTAGCCGACCCGCATGTTCTCCAGGCGCACCGCTCCCCCGGAGCTCGGCGCGTGGACGAACCGCATGTCGCCGAGATAGATGCCGACGTGCGAGAACGGCCGGTGCTGGGTGTTGTAGAAGACGAGATCGCCCGGTCGCAGGTCGGCGGCGGCGATCGGCGCGCCGGCCCGCGACAGATCGGCGGTGTTCCGGGGCAGGCTGAGCTTGAGCGCTCGCGCGTACACGTAGGCGACGAGGCCGGAGCAGTCGAAGCCCGTCTCCGGCGAGCCCCCGCGCGGCGCGTACGGCGTTCCGACCAGCGCGAGCGCCATGAACGCGGCCTCCGTCGCTCGCTCCGCTGCGGCGGGGGAACCCGGCAACGCCGCGGGGTCGGACTCCGGCGCGCGCGGCAGCGGGGTGGCGCTCGGCTCGACCCCCGGTGAACCGTACGACGGCGGCGTATCGGGCGGTCGAGGGACGGTCGCGTGGTCGCACACCCCGCGAGCACCACAGCCCGCAAACACAATGGAAAACATTGCCTTGTACCGCATACCTCAGGTAATTTAGGCGCAGTGCACGCGCTTGTAAAGCCGGCCCGCGAGCGCGCCGTGACGGCCTTTCCGCGCGAAACCGCGCACCCTGCCCGACGCGCGCCTGATCGCGAGGTGCACCGGACCGCGCGGGGCGCGTTAGGCTGGGAGGCATCGCGCCTGCCGCAGGAGGCTGCAATGAAGCTCGTCTCGATCCTGTTCGCCTTGATGCTTGCGACCGGCAGCGCGCGGGCGGACGACGTCGAGGTGATCGAGCTCAAGCACCGGACGGCCGACCAGATCATTCCCACGCTGCGGCCGCTCGTGGAGCCGGGCGGCGCGCTCACCGGGATGCAGAGCACGCTCATCATCCGGGCGAGCCGCGCCAACATCGCGCAGCTTCGCCAGGTCATCGCGACCCTCGACCGCATGCCGCGGCGCCTGCTCATCTCGGTGCGCCAGGACGCCGCGGGGAGCTTCGACAGCCGCGACGTCAGGGTCTCCGGCACGGTCGCCGGCGGGGACGCCCGCGTCGGCGTCAACGAGCCGCCGCGCCGCGAGTCCGGCGTCAGCATCAGCGCCCGCGACTCGCACGGCGCGCGCGATGACCGTTTCACGAGCCAGGTCCAGGCGCTCGAAGGAAGTCCGGCGTACATCGCCATCGGCCAGTCGCTGCCCGTGCCGAGCACGGTCGTGACCCAGACGCCGGGCGGCACGGTAGTGCGGAACACCACCACCTACCGGAACGCCTCGAGCGGCTTCGCCGTGATCCCGCGCCTGTCCGGCGACCGCGTCTTCCTCGACATCGCGCCGCAGACCGCCAGCCCCGGACAGGCCGGATCGGGCGCCGTCGACTACCAGCGGATCGTGACGACGGCGAGCGGCCGGCTCGGCGAGTGGTTCCCGCTCGGCGGCATCGAACAGTCCGCCGCGCGCTCGCAGTCCGGCGTGCTTGCGGGGGGCTCGGCCGCGCGCGTCGGCACGTCGTCGGTCTGGGTCAAGGTCGACGAGATACAGTGACGCCGGGCGCGACCGAGGAGACGCTCGCCGCGATCTTCGCGCCCGACGGACCGCTCAGCCGGGCGATCCCCGAGTACCGCTTTCGCGACCAGCAGCGCGAGATGGCGGTGCGCGTCGCGGATGCGATGCGCAACCGGCGGGTGCTGCTCGCGGAGGCCGGCACCGGCACCGGCAAGACCGTCGCCTACCTCGTGCCGGCGCTGCTCGTCGGCGGCAAGGTGATCATCTCCACCGGAACGAAGACGCTGCAGGACCAGCTTTTCCTGCGCGACCTGCCGGCGGTGCGCCGCGCGCTGGGGCTGTCGGTCACCGCGGCGCTGCTCAAGGGACGCGCGAACTACGTCTGCCACCACCACCTCGACCGCAACCTCGGCGATGGACGCCTCGCGAGCCGGCAGGACGCCGCCGACCTGCGCGCGATCGGACGCTTTGCCGCGCAGTCGCGGACCGGCGACAAGGCCGAGCTCGCCGACGTCCCGGAGGATTCGCCCGCCTGGGCGCTCGCGACCTCGACGCGCGACAACTGCCTCGGCGCGCGCTGCGGCGACTTCGCGCGGTGCTTCCTCATGAAGGCGCGCCGCGAGGCGCTCGCCGCCGACGCCGTCGTGGTGAACCACCATCTCTTCTTCGCCGACGTCGTGCTGCGCGACGAGGCGGTGGCGGAGCTGCTCCCCGCGTGCAACACCGTGATCCTCGACGAGGCGCACCAGCTGCCCGACACCGCCACCGCGTTCTTCGGCGAAACCGTCTCGACCGGGCAGCTGCTCGAGCTCGGCCGGGACGCGCTCGCGGCAGCCGCGGCGGAGGCGCGGGACGTGCGCGAGCTGCCGGAGCTCGTGCGGCGAACGGACAAGGCGGCGCGCGACCTGCGCCTCGCGGTCGGCCTGCAGGACGGGCACGTGACGGCCGCCGCGCTCGGCGACAACCGGGCGTTCGGCGAAGCGCTCAGCGTGCTGCGTGCGTCGCTCGGGAATCTCGCGCGCGCGCTCGCGGCGCTCGCCGAGCGCGGCGAGGGCCTCGCGAACTGCGCGCGGCGGGCCGGCGCGCTCGAGTCCCTGCTCGAGCGCTGGAGCGACGCGGCGCGCGACGACCTCGTGCGCTGGGCGGAGGGCTACACCCAGGCGCTGGCGCTCCACATGACCCCGCTCAGCGTCGCCGACGCTTTTCGCCGGCAGGTCGAGGACTCGCCGCGGGCGTGGATCCTCACCTCCGCGACGCTTGCGGCGCAGGGCGATTTCGGCCACTACCAGCGCCAGCTCGGCCTGGAGGCCGCAGAGACGGCGAGCTGGGAAAGCCCGTTCGATTTCGCGTCGAACGCGCTGCTCTACCTGCCGCGTGGCCTCCCGGAGCCGAACACCGTCGCGCACACCGACGCGGTCGTCGACGCGGCGCTGCCGGTGCTCGCCGCAAGCGGCGGGCGCGCCTTCCTGCTGTTCACGACGCTGCGCGCGATGCGGCGCGCGCGGGAGCGTCTCGCGGCGAAGCTGCCGGAGCTCGGGCTCGAGCTGCCGCTGCTCGCCCAGGGCGAGGGCTCCCGCAGCGAGCTCCTCGACCGGTTCCGCCGGCTGGGGAACGCCGTGCTCGTCGGCTCCGCCTCGTTCTGGGAGGGGGTCGACGTCCGCGGCGAGGCGCTGTCCGTGGTGGTGATCGACAAGCTGCCGTTCGCGCCGCCCGACGACCCGGTGCTCGCCGCGCGGCTTGCGCACCTGCGCGAGCAGGGCGGCAACCCGTTCTTCGACTTCCAGCTGCCGCAGGCGGCGATCGCGCTCAAGCAGGGCGCCGGCCGCCTGATCCGGGGCGAGCACGACCGGGGCGTGCTCGTGCTCTGCGATCCCCGCGTGCTCGCCAAGCCGTACGGCCGGACGCTGCTCGACGGCCTGCCGCCGATGACGCGGACGCGCGAGCTCGCGGACATCCAGGCGTTCTTCGCGGCGAAGGCTTGAGTTCTGACGTCGCGGAGCGAGCGCCTCTACAATGGCACGTCGGACGTGGACCCACCTTGGAAGCAAGTGACGGGAATGACACAACGGAGTCGCGACGGGCCCCATAATGCGGGGGTGGAACGGCCTTCCAAGAGGAGTTCATGAGCGCGCCACCGCAGGTCGAAAGCTTCGTGCGTGCCTTCACCGGGTTGCGCGCCGAAGTGGAGAAGCTGATCGTCGGCCAGGCCGAGATCATCACCGGCGTCCTGACCGGGATGTTCGCAGGCGGCCACGTGCTGCTCGAGGGCGTGCCCGGTCTGGGCAAGACCCTGCTTGTCAAGACGCTCGCGCAAAGCCTCGACCTGTCGTTCGCGCGCGTCCAGTTCACCCCGGACCTGATGCCCGCCGACATCCTCGGGACGAACATCGTCGTCGAGGACGGGGCCGGCGGCAAGCACTTCCAGTACCAGCCGGGCCCGCTGTTCGCCCACATCGTGCTGGCCGACGAGATCAACCGCGCGACGCCGAAGACCCAGTCCGCGCTGCTCGAGGGGATGCAGGAGCAGGCCGTCACCGTCGGCGGCGTCTCCCGGCCGCTGCCGTCGCCGTTCTTCGTGCTCGCGACCCAGAACCCGATCGAGATGCAGGGCACCTATCCCCTGCCCGAGGCGCAGCTCGACCGGTTCCTCTTCAAGCTGCAGGTTCGCTATCCCGCGATCGAGGAGCTGAACGCGATCCTCGACCGCACCACCCAGGCGCACACCGCGACGGTGCAGCGGGTGATGGATGGCCCGACCGTGCTCGGCTTCAGGGCGCTGATCCGGGACGTCCCGATCGCGAGCCACGTCCGCGATTTCGCGACGCGCGTCGTCATGGCGACGCATCCGCAGTGGGAACACGCGCCGGAAACGACGCGGCGCTACGTGCGCTACGGCGCGAGCCCGCGCGGCGCCCAGGCGCTGGTGCTCGGCGGGAAAGTGCGCGCGCTCACCCAGGGCCGCTACAACGTGAGCCTCGAGGACATCCGGGCGCTCGCCGCGCCGGCCCTGCGCCACCGCGTCATCCTCAACTTCGCGGGCGAGTCGGAAGGCATGGATACCGACACGCTGATCGCGCAGGTGCTCGACGGGGCGCAGGCGGGGACGACGCGCACCGCAGAGCCGGTTCTCAGCTGACCACGCGCACGGCGAGCCAGTGACACGTTATCCGGCGGCGATCGAAAAGCTCCTGCGACGGGTGCGGGTCGAGCTGCGCCTGCGGCGCGCCGAGCGCGGCGCCTGGCGCGGCGCGTTCTGGGGCGCCCTGGCCGCGGTCGCCGTACTGGCGGCGAAGGGCCCGATCGCAGCGCTCGCGGTGCCGCTGGCGCTCGCGCTGCTCGGCGTCGGCACGCTCGCGGGCGCAGTGCTGGGCGCGTGCCGCCGGGTGGACACGCTCGACGCGGCCCGGCTGGCCGACCGCGCCTTGCGGCTCGAGGATCGTGTCGCGACGTCGCTCGAGTACGCGGGCCGGAGCGACCGCTCGTCCCTCGTCGGCGCCCTGCTGGCGGACACGGCGGCGCGCCTCGAGGTGTTGTCGCCGCGCCGGATGGTCGCGCGGGCCGTGCCGCGCGAAGCCCGGGTGCTGGCGCTGCCGGTCCTCGCCGCGGTCGCGCTCGCGCTGGCACCGCCGCTGCCCGACCCGCACACCTTGATCCCGGAGTGGTTCAGCGCCGAAGCGCAGGCGCGGCGCGATCAGAACCTCAACCTGGCGATGCTGCAGAACCGCGGCACCCTCGGCCAGGAGGCGCTGCGGCGCGACCCGCTGGCGAATCGGGACGCGGCCGAGAGCGCCGGGCGCAAGCCCCCGGCCACCGCGAGCGAGAACCCGGCGCTGTTCCAGGACAAGGCGCTCATCAAGCCGAGCGCCGACTTCTCGACCTTCGTGAAGCGCGGCGACGAGCGGCTGAGAGTGCTGGGCGAGACCGACAAGCTGCCCGATCTCCGGTCCGACTTCGCGAGCTCCAAGTATCGGGCGCTCCTGCGCAAGCACGAGGAGCTGGCCGCGGGATTGCGGGCCCGACAGCTCTCGCCGAAGAAGCTCGCGGAGCTGCTGAGCGAGATGGAGCGCCTGGGCCGCAAGATCGACGAGGAGTTTGGCAGCGACGCGTTCGACGGCTACTACGACGCCATGGAGCGCGGCCAGACCGACGAAGCGCTCGAAGCGATGGAGGGGGCGCTCGGCAGGCTCCGCGAGCAGGAAGGGCGGAGCCGCGACGCGCGGCGCCTGCGCGGCGGCCGCGAGCCGGACCAGGCCGCGCGCGACGACGGCGAGCGGATGGAGGGGGCGTTCGACGATTCGGGGATGGAGGGGGAGGGCCTCGCGCCGGGGCACGGCAGGAATCCGGACGCCAAAGGCCGGCCGACCGCGCGCCTGCGCTCCACGCCCTACACGTCGGGTCTGCAGGGCGCACCGCGCGGGCGCGTGCCCCTGTACGAGACGCAGACCCCCGGGAGCACCGGCCGGGCGGATGGGCCGCTCCCGCCGGTCGGCGTCTTCGGCCAGTACCGGCGCCTGATGGAAGACGCGATCGCGCGCGAGCAGGTGCCGCGCGACTACCACGAGCAGATCCGGGATTACTTCAAATCGCTCAATGAGCGGTGACGGGCGCGCACCCGGGAGGCGACGGGTGGATCGAGCGCGGGCGGCGGTGTCAGGGAGCGCGGAGTGGCGGCGAGGATAGAACTGTCCACGGAGTTCCTAGCGCAGCTCGAGCGGCTGTCGCTCGTCTCCCGGCGGCCGGTGCGCGGGTGGGCCGCGGGTGACCGCACCAGCCGGCGACCGGGCCGCAGCGTCGAGTTCTGCGACTACCGGGCCTACGGCGTCGGCGACGATCTGCGCTACGTCGACTGGAACATCTTCGCCCGGACCGACCGCCTGTACGTGAAGCTCTTCGTCGACGACGAGGACCTGTGCCTGCATCTCCTCGTCGACGCGTCGGCCTCGATGGACTGGGGTGCGCCCTCGAAGCTGCAATGGGCGGCGCGGCTGGCGGCCGCGCTCGGCTTCGTCGGCCTGGCGAGCCTCGAGCGCGTCGGCGTCGGCATCCTGCGCGAGCGGCTCGCCGAAGGCTGGGCGCCGGGGCGGGGGCGCGGCCGCATCCCGTCGCTGTTCGAATTCCTCGGCGGGCTCGAAGGCGGCGGCACCACCAATCTGAACGCGGCGCTCGCGAGCTACGCGGCGCGCGCCCAGGGCTCCGGCCTCGTGGTGCTCGTTTCCGACCTGCTCGATCCCGCCGGCTACGAGGCGGGACTCAAGGCGCTGCTCGAGCAGCGCCTCGAGGTCCACGTGATCCACGTGCTGAGTCCGGACGAGCTCGAGCCCGAGCTCGCCGGCGACCTGCGCCTCGTCGATCGCGAGACCGGCGAGGCGCGCCCGCTCTCGATCGACGCCGCGACCCTCGGGGCGTACCTGGAGCGGCTGCGGCAGTTCCTCGACGGCGCCGAGGCCTTCTGCCGCAACCACGCGATCCAGTACCAGCGCGCGGCGAGCGACGCACCGGTCGAGAAGCTGGTGCTCGAGGCGCTGCGGGGGCGCCTGCTCGCATGAGGCTCGGATGAGTTTCCTCGCGCCGCTCGCCCTGTCGCTCTTCGGCCTGGCGGTGCCGCTGGTGCTGCTGTACTTCATCCGGCTGCGGCGGCGCGAGCAGCGCGTCTCGAGCCTGCTCCTGTGGCAGACGCTCGCGCAGGAGCCCAAGGCGCCGGCACTCTTCCAGCGCTTCCAGCGCGACCCGCTCCTCATCCTGCAGCTGCTGGCGCTCGCCGCGGCCGCGCTCGCGCTGGCGCGCCCGGTTGTGACGCTGCTCGGCGAAGGCGAGCGCAAGGTGGTGATCGTGCTCGACACCTCGGCGTCGATGAAGGCTTCCGACGTGACGCCGTCGCGCTTCGAGGCGGCGCGCGCCGAGGCGGCGGCGCTGGTGCGCGGGCTGCGCGAGGGGACGGCGGTGATGGTGATCGAGGCCGGCACCCAGCCGAAGGTGGCGGCCGCGCTCGGCGCCGATCACGGCCGCGCCCTCGATGCGATCCGTGCCGCTGCGGCGCGCGACCTCCCCAACCGCCTCGCGGAGGCGATCCGCACCGCCCGCGGTCTGATCGGGACCGATCCCGGAGCGGAGATCCACGTGTTCACGGACGGCGCCTTCGCCGCGGTCCCGGAAGCGGACGACCCGCGCATCCGCTGGATTGGCGTCGGCCGGCGCAGCCACAACGTGGGCATCACCAAGCTCGCGGTGCGCCGGACCTACCGGGGCGTCGGCAACTACGAGGCGTTCGTCTCGCTCGCGAACTTCTCCAGCCAGGCGCAAAGCTTCAGCTTCACGCTGAAGGTCGACGAACGGGCGATTGTCGAGCGCGCGATCACGCTCGCGCCGAACGTGCACCGCTCGCTCATCCTGCCGTTCCGGCATTCCCAGGCGGCGCACATCACCGCCGAGCTCGGCATCGACGACGACCTCCGCGCCGACAACGTCGCCCACGCGGTGCTGCCCCCGCCGCGGAACGTCGCGGTCACCCTGGTGAGCAACGGCAACCGGTTCCTCGAGAACGTGCTGCGCACCGACCCGGAAGTCGCCCTCCAGCTGGTGCCGCCCGAGCGTTACGCCGGCGGCATGGGCGACGCCGACGTCGTCGTGCTCGATTCGGTGACCCCGCCCGTGGTCGGGCCGGGGCGCTACATCTTCGTGAACGTCGTCCCTCCGGACGTGCCGATCGAGCTGCTGGGCAAGGTCGAGCACCCGACCGTCGTGGACTGGGACCGCGCGCACGCGGTCATGCGCCACGTCGAGTTCTCGAAGGTGGCGGTCGCGCAGGCGATGCGCCTGCGGCCGCTCGCGCCCGGCCGCGCGCTCGTCGAGACGCTCGGCGGGCCGCTCATCTACGCCCTCGAGGAGCCCGACCGCCGCGCGCTGCTGCTCGGGTTCGATCTGTTCGAAGCCGACCTGCCGCTACGCGTGGCGTTCCCGCTCATCATGTCGAACGCGATCCGCTGGCTGCACCCGAGCGGCCACGCGAGCCTGGAGTTCGCCGCCGGTCAGCCCCTGGTGGTCCCCGTCGCCCACGGCGTGGAGGCGGCGAGGTTCGTCACGCCGAGCGGCCGCACCGCCGATGCGCGCGTCGTGCGCGGCGCTGCAAGCTACAGCGACGCGGACGAAGTCGGTCTCTACACCGTCGTCACGGCGCGCGGGTCGACGCGCGTCGCGGTGAATCTGATGGATGCGGACGAGTCGAATCTCGCCCCGCGGCCGCTGCCCGAGACTCCGGCGGCCGCCGCCGCCACGCTGGTTCCCGTCGAGCGCGAGCTGTGGCCGTACTTCGCCGCGCTGGCCGCCTGCCTCTTCGCGCTCGAGGGGCTGCTCTACTGGCGGCGCGAGAGCGCGGGTCGCCTGCGCCTCCCCGAGGGCGCCGGTCCGCGCTGGGCGCTCGCGCTGCGGGGCGCGACGCTCGCGGCGCTCGCTGCCGCCTTGCTCAGGCCGACCGTGCCGCAGCTGGCGGACCGTATGAACGTCGTGTTCCTGCTCGATGCGTCCGACAGCCTGAGCCAGACGGCGCGCGCGCGCGCGCTCCAGTTCGTCGAGCAGGCGGTGGCCGCCCGGCACGGGGACGACCGGCACGGGGTCGTCGTCTTCGGCGCCGACGCCGCCGTGGCGCAACCCCCGGGCGCGCACTCCGGCGTCGAGCTCGCCGAGGTGAAGGTCGACGGCCGCGGCACGAACATCTTCCAGGCGATTCAGCTCGCGCTCGCGCTGCTGCCGCCCGACCAGGCGAACCGGATCGTGCTGCTGAGCGACGGGCGGCAGAACGCAGGCGATGCGCTCGCCGCCGCCCGGGTGGCGAAGAGCACGGGGGCCGATCTGCGCTACGTGCTCGCGCCGCTCGGCTTCGAGCAGGAGGTGGTTGCCCAGGAGCTCGTCCTGCCGCAGGAGGTGAAGTTCGGCGAGCCGTTCTACGCCCGGGTGGTGGCGTGGAGCCACAAGGAGACCGACGGACGGCTGTCCCTGTTCCGCAACGGCGAGTTCGTCGGCTCGCAGCGCGTGCACCTGACGCCGGGCAAGAACGTGCTCAGCTACCGGCAGGCGCTCGAGCTCGACGGCGTGCACGTGTACCAGGCGGCGATCGAGGTGCCGGGCGACACCATCGAGGAGAACAATCGCGCGGTGGGCACGGTCCTGGTCCGCGGCCGTCCCCGCGTGCTGATCGCGGACCGGGACCGCCAGCACGCGCAGCCGCTCGCAGCGGCGCTCCGCGCGCAGCGCATCGAGGTCGCCGTGGTCGATCCGGCCGGCATTCCGAAGGACGTGGCGGCGCTGCAGCGCTACGACGGGGTGATCCTGTCGGACATCTCCGCGGTGCGGCTCAACCGCAACCAGATGGCGCAGATCCGCAACTACGTCCGCGACTACGGCGGTGGCCTCATCATGGTGGGAGGCGAGGAGAGCTTCGGTCTCGGAGGCTATTACCGGACGCCGATCGAGGAGGCGCTGCCGGTCACGATGGAGGTGCGGCAGAAGGTCGACATCCCGAACCTCTCCATCGTGCTCTCGATTGACCGGTCCGGCTCGATGTCGATGGCCACCTCGGGCAAGATCACGCCGCTCGATCTCGCCAAGGAGGCGGCGCACCTCGTCATCGACCTGCTCGATGCGCGAACCGAGGTCGGGGTGCAGAGCTGGGACACCGAGGCCACGTGGACCTGGCCCCTCGGCCCGGCCCGGAACAAGGCACAGATCTACAACGCGATCGCCTCGCTCAAGGCGGGCGGCGGCACGAACGGCTTCCCGGCGCTGACCGAGGCCCACCGGGTGCTCCTGCCGCGGCCGGCGACGCTCAAGCACGTGATCTTCCTGTCCGACGGGCAGATGTTCCGGCAGGACTTCCAGGACCTGGTGACGCGCATGGCGCGCGATCAGATCACGGTCTCGACCGTGGCGCTCGGCACGAGCTCCGACCAGACGCTGATGGCCAACATCGCCCGCTGGGGCCGCGGGCGCTACTACTACACCGAGGATACGAACACGATCACGCGGATCTTCGCGCTCGAGACGCAGCTCGCCTCCGACGCGACGATGGTCGAGCAGGTCTTCCGGCCGCGCGTGACCGACCCGGGCCACGAGGCCATGCAGGACATCGACTGGAAGCGCGCGCCGACGCTCGGCGGCTACGTCGCCACGTCGATGAAGTCGAGCGCCGCGGAGCTCCTGACCAGCCACCGCGACGACCCGGTCCTCGCCACCTGGCGCTACGGGCTCGGCCGCGCGGCGGCGTTCACTTCGGACGCGAACGCGCGGTGGGCGGGCTCCTGGCTGCAGTGGGCGGAGTTCAACAAGTTCTGGTCGCAGCTCGTGCGCTGGACCCTGCGCAGCGCCGCGACCGGGGACACCGCGGTGAGCGTCGTGCGGCGCGACGGCCACGGCGAGGTGTTCGTCGATGCGGTCGACGCGAACGGCGCCTTCATCAACTTCCTCGAGACGCAGATCGGCGTCGTGGCTCCGGACCGCAGCCGCACCGTGATCGACCTGGAGCAGGTCGGCCCGGGCCGCTATCTCGGCCGGTTCGCGGCGACCCAGGAGGGCGTCTACCTCGTGGGCATGACGCAGCGCAAGGGCGATCGCGTGCTCGGCTCGCAGCTCACGGGCCTCGTGGTCCCCTACGCCGAGGAGCTGCGCGAGCTGGGGCCGGATGAGAACCTGCTGAAGCAGCTCGCCGAAGCGACCGGCGGTTCGGAGCTGTCCGATCCGCGCGCGGTGTTCCGCGAAGCGCGGCGGCCGTTCCGCGTCGCCCTCGAGATCTGGCCGTGGCTGGTCGCGCTGGCCGCGGCGCTGGTGCTCCCGGAAATCGCCCTGCGCCGCGCGGATCTCGACGCGTGGCTCCGTCGGCGCCGGAAGCGGGATCGATACTAAGTCACCCTTCGAAACCGAACAATCGCCGCGGCGTGTCCCAGAGGACCTTGCGACGCGCGGCGGCGTCGGGCAGCCAGGTCTCGACGAACTTCAGCACCGGCCCGTAGTCGACGCGCTCCGGCATCCGGAGGAACGGCCAGTCCGAGCCCCAGATGCAGGCGTCGGGCGTGTAGGTGTCGATGATGGCGCGGACGTACGGCAGGGTGTCCTCGTACGGCGCGCCGCCGCGCGAGAAACGGAACGGCCCCGAGAGCTTGACCGTCGCGCGTCCGGTGCGGGCGAGGTCCAGCAAGGCCTTGAATCCGGGTTGGCCGAGGCCGGCCTCGGGCGCGGGACGCCCGCAATGATCAATGAGGATGCGCACGCCGGAGCGCTCGAGCAGCGGCGCGAGCTCGGCGAGCTGATCCTTTTCCACCTGGACTTGCGCGAACAGATCGAGCGCGGCGAGTTTCGTCAGGAGGTCGGCCGCGCCGGCAAAGCGCGCCACGCCGTGCGCGATGGCATCGAGGCGAACGCCGACCACCCCCGCCGACTTCAGGCGCTCGAGTTCGGCCGCCGGCGCGTCGACGGGCACCACGGCGATGCCCTTGAAGCGGCCGCCGCTCGCGGCGATGGCGTCGAGCAGGCAGCGGTTGTCGGGACCGTATCCCGAGGTCGGCCCGACGACGAGGGCGCCGCGGACGCCATGCGCGTCCAGGACCCGCAGGAAGTGCCTCGCGGTGCCGACCTCGTGCGGCGGCGGCTTGTAGGCCGCGTCGACGGCATACGGGAACCGCGCCGGGTCGAGGACGTGGTTGTGGCAGTCGATCTTGGGCTCGTCGTGAAGGCTCATCGCGGCACCTTGCGGCTCGGCGCGTGGACTCTAGGGGCGGGCGATCCGGCCGTCAACAACGGCTAGAATCGCGCGGCTGCGACTGCATCTGGCGGGGGAGACGGCATGAAGGTGTTCATCACGGGCGGCGGCGGCTTCATCGGCTACCGGCTCGCCCGCAAGCTGCTCGAACGCGGAACGCTGGCGGGGCCTGATGGAACGGCGACGCCGATCAGCGCGATCAGGCTATTCGACGCCGCCTTTCCGCCGCACCCCGACCCGCGCCTCGAGTGCGTGACCGGCGACGTCGCCGCACCTGAAGCGATCGCGGCGGCGCTCGCTCCCGACACGGGGTCGGTGTTCCACCTGGCGGCGGTCGTGAGCGGCGGGGCCGAGGCCGACTTCGACCTCGGCTATCGCGTCAACCTTGACGGCACGCGGCTCGTCCTCGAGCAGTGCCGCAGGCTGCGGCGGCCGCCGCGGCTGGTGTTCGCGAGCTCGGTGGCGGCGTTCGGCGGGAGCCTTCCCGAGGTGCTCGACGACGGGACGATCGCGAACCCGCAGACCTCCTACGGCGCGCAGAAGGTGATCGGCGAGTACCTCGTCACCGACTACACCCGCAAGGGATTCATCGACGGCCGCAGCCTGCGCCTGCCGACCATCGTCGTGCGGCCGGGTCGGCCGAACCTCGCCGCGTCGTCGTTCGCGAGCGGCATCATCCGCGAGCCGCTGAACGGCGCGCCATCCGACTGCCCGGTGGCCCTTGAGACCGGAATCTGGCTGCTCTCGCCACGCCGCGTGGTCGAGGCGTTCATCCATGCTCACGACCTCCCGGCGTCGGCCTGGGGCGCGAGCCGGGTCGTCAACCTGCCCGGGATCACGGTCACCGTGCGGGAGGCGGTCGACGCGCTGCACCGCATCGCCGGGCCGACGGTCGCGGCGCGCGTGCAGCACAAGCCCGACCCGCGGATCGAGGCGATCGTTCGGACGTGGCCGGTGCGGTTCTGCACCCCGCGCGCGCTGGCGATGGGGTTCGCGGCGGACCCGGACGTCGATGCCGTGATCGGCGACTACATCCGCGACGAGGGCATCCGGCTCTGAAGCGGGCCTGAGCGCGTACGGCGCGGCGCGCGGCTGGCTACCGCTTCTCCAGCTCGCTGAGCTGGGGGCTCTTGGGGAAGTTGGTTTTGAAGACCCGGAGCGCGTCGTCGCGGAGGTCGATCATCCCCAGCCGATCGTAGGCACGCACGAGCACCGCGAGCGCCTGCTCGATCGCCGGGGTGTCCGGATAGGTCTTCAGCGCGTACGAGGCGCGGTTCACGGCGGCAACGTACGCGCCACGCTTGAGGTACCACTGCGCGACGTAGACCTCGTGCCAGGCGAGGCCGTTGACGAGGAATTTCATCCGCGCCGTCGCGTCCGGCGAGTACTTGCTGTCGGGGAATCGCGTCACCAGTTCCTTGAAGGCGCCGAAGGAGTCCCGGGCAGAACGCGGATCGCGCTCGGCCGGATCCTGCTTCGACCATTGGGCGAGGAAGCTCTGGTCCTCGTAGAAGTTGACCACGCCCTTGAGGTAGTACGCGTAGTCGACGTTCGGATGGGTCGGGTGGAGCTTGATGAACCGGTCGCACGCGGCGATCGCGGAGGCCGGCTCGCCGTCGCGGTAGTAGGCGTAGGCGCTGTCGAGCTGCGCCTGCTGCGCGTAGCGGCCGAACGGATAGCGCGCCTCGAGCTTCTCGAAGTACTTCACCGCCGTCGCCCAGTTGCCGCCGTTCATCGCGTCCTTCGCCTCGCTGTAGAGGCGTTGCGCGGACCAGCCGACGGTCTCGTCCTGCTCGGCGGTGAGCTTGTCCCACCAGGCGCACCCGGTGAGCCCGAGGACGAGTACAACCGCTACACTACGCAGCATGCGTGTCATGAGCGCTCGCGACGAAACGCAACCGCACGATTATATCCCGGCGGTCGAGCGCCTCGTCCCGCCGGAGCTCGCCGGCCTGCGGCTCGACCAGGCGCTCGCGCGCCTGTTCCCCGAGCATTCCCGCACGCGTCTCCAGACCTGGGTACGCGACGGGCGCGTGACCGTCGACGCGGCGCGCGCCGACGTGAAGCGCAAGGTGTGGGGCGGCGAGCGCGTGGCGCTCGCGCGCGAGCGCGCCGCGACCGACGCCGCTTTCCGGCCGGAACCGATCGCGCTCGCGATCGTGCACGAGGATGCCGCGCTCCTCGTCGTCGACAAGCCGGCGGGCCTCGTCGTGCACCCGGGCCACGGGAACCGCGAAGGGACGCTCGCTAACGCGCTCGTCCATCGCACGCCGCAGCTCGCGGCCGTGCCCCGCGCCGGCATCGTCCACCGCCTCGACAAGGACACTTCGGGGCTGCTGGTCGTCGCGAAAACCCCGGAGGCGCAGACAAGCCTCGTGCGCCAGCTCGCCGCACGAACGGTGAAGCGCGAGTACCTTGCGCTCGTGCGCGGCGCAGTGAGCCGCGATGGCCACGTCGACGCGCCCATCGGTCGCCATCGGATCGCCCGGACCCGGATGGCCGTCACCGCGCGGGGGAAACCGGCCCGAACCTGGTATCGCGTGCTCGAGCGCTTCGCCGGCGCCACGCTGCTCGCCGTGACCCTCGAGACCGGGCGCACGCACCAGATCCGCGTCCACATGCACGCCATCGGCCACCCCTTGGTCGGCGATCCCACGTACGGCGCGCGCGCGCGGGGCGACGACCCGCTCGCCCGCTTTCCGCGGCAGGCGCTACACGCGGCGCGCCTCGGGCTCGTGCATCCCGCGACCGGGCTCGCCTGCGAGTGGCGGTCGCCGGTGCCGGAGGATCTGGGCGCGCTGCTCGAGCGGCTCCGGCGATGACGTCGCCCGCCCCGGACTGGATCGTGCCGGACTGGCCCGCGCCACCTACCGTTCGAGCGCTGGTGACCACGCGCGCCGGCGGCGCGAGCCGCGGCCCGTATGCCTTCTTCAATCTGGACCCGCGCGTGGGCGACGATCCGTCCGCGGTGGAGCGCAATCGCGAGACGCTGCGGAGCGCGCTGCCCGCCGATCCGCTGTGGCTGCACCAGGTGCACGGGGCTCAAGTCGTCGCGGCCGAGTCCGCTCCTGCGCGGCCGCGCGCCGACGGCGCGGTCGCGCGGACGCGCCACAGCGTGTGCGCCGTGCTGACCGCCGACTGCCTCCCGGTGCTGCTCGCGAGCCGCCACGGCGACGTCGTCGGCATCGCGCACGCGGGCTGGCGGGGTCTCGCGGCGGGCGTCATCGAGGCGACCGTCGCGCGCATGGCGGTGGCGGCCGCGCAGATCGTCGCCTGGCTCGGTCCGGCGATCGGTCCGCGCGCCTACGAGGTCGGGCAGGACGTGTACGACGTTTTCGTGGCCGCGGACGCGGGTGCCGTGCCGGCGTTCACCGCGCTCGGCGGCGGCAAGCACCTCGCCGATCTCTATGCGCTCGCGCGGCGGCGGCTCGGGGCTGCCGGCGTTGCGGCGGTCTACGGGGGCGGCTTCTGCACGCACGCGGAGGATCAGCGCTTCTACTCCTACCGCAGGGACCGGACCACCGGCCGGTTCGCGAGCCTGGTCTGGATGGAGTGATGGCGACGCTCGCGTACATCTCGGCGGCGAGCGTCATCGGCGGGGTCCTCTCCATCTGCATTGCCGCCGCGGTGTCGTTCGCCGCGCGCCCCCACTGGGTGAGCGCGCTGATCAGCTTCGCGATCGGCGCGCTGCTCGGGGCGGCGTTCCTCGACGTGTTACCGCACGTGTTCGGCAACGCGAGCAACCTGGAGGCCGCCGCGGCGACAGTGCTCGCCGGGATCCTCGGGTTCTTCGTGCTGGAAAAGCTCGTGCTCTGGCGCCATTACCACGTCGAGGACCTCGAGCCGCACGCCCCGCGGGGCGACGCGCACGACCACGGGCGCAGCGGGATGCTGATCCTCGTCGGGGACAGCTTCCACAACTTCGTGGACGGCATCCTCATCGCCGCGGCGTTCATGGAAAGCACGGCGCTCGGCCTCGTCACGGCGACTGCGGTGATCGCCCACGAGATTCCGCAGGAGGTCGGCGATTTCCTGATCCTGCTGCACTCGGGATACAGCAAGGCACGGGCGTTCGCGTTCAACCTGCTGTCGAGCCTCGCGATGGTGGTCGGAGCGCTCGGCGCGTACTTCGCGCTGCATGCACTGGAAGGGTGGGTGAACACGCTGCTCGCGCTCGCGGCCGCGAGCATGATCTACGTCGCGGTGGCGGACCTGATCCCCGGCCTGCACAAGCGCACCGAGCTCCGCGCCACGGCGCAGCAGGTCCTACTGATCGGGCTTGGCGTCATGACCGTCTGGTTGATCGGCCGCTTGGCGCACGGGGACTGAGCGCCGGCGACGGCCGAACACCCAGACGAAGAGCGCGAGCGGCCCGAGGCCGTACAGGAGAAAGGTCAGCGCACCGCCCCAAAAGGTCGACGCGGTGGCCGCCATCAGCAACGTGACGTAGATCCACGCGATCGCGATGATGTACATGATTCATTCTAGCCGCGGGGCGCTCGCATGAAGCGGCTCGTCACCGGCGCAGCCGGCTTCATTGGCGCGGCGCTGTGCGACCGGCTGCTCGCGCGCGGCGACGAGGTGGTCGGCGTCGACAACCTCAACGACTACTACGAAGTTGCGCTGAAGGAGGCGCGCCTCGCGCGGCTTACCGGGCGGCCCGGGTTCGCCTTCGAGCGCCTCGACCTCGCGGACCGTGAGGCGACCGCGCGCGCTGTTCCGCGGGCGGCGGCTTCGACGTCGTCGTTCACCTGGCGGCGCAGGCCGGCGTGCGCTACTCGGTCGAGCGCCCCGACCGCTACGTCGACGCGAACCTGGTCGGGTTCGGCAACGTCCTCGAGGGCTGCCGACACGCGGGGGTGAGCCATCTCGTGTTCGCGTCGTCGAGCTCGGTCTACGGGCTGAACGCTGAGCTTCCCTTCGCCGAGCGCGACAACGTCGACCACCCGGTGTCGCTGTACGCCGCGACCAAGAAGGCGAACGAGCTCATGGCGCACGCCTATGCTCACCTGTTCGGCCTGCCCTGCACCGGGTTGCGGTTCTTCACGGTCTACGGCCCGTGGGGCCGGCCCGACATGTCCGCGTTCCTCTTCACGCGCGCGATCCTGGAGGGGCGTCCGATCCAGGTGTTTAACGACGGCAAGATGCGGCGCGACTTCACCTATATCGACGATGTCATCGAGGGGGTCGTGCGCGTCGTTGACCGGGCGCCGCCGCGGCCCAATCCCACCGCACCGCCGACCCCCGCGACGAGCCCGGCGCCCTGGCGGATCTACAACATCGGCAACAACCGACCGGTTGAGCTGCTGCGCTACATCCAGCTGCTGGAGGAGGCGCTGGGCCGCAAGGCAACGATCGAGCTCGCGCCGCTGCAGGCCGGCGATGTGGTGGCGACGGCCGCCGACATCGCCGACCTCGAGCGCGAGGTCGGGTTCGCCCCGGCGACCCCGATCGAGGAGGGCATCCGGCGGTTCGTCGCGTGGTATCGGAGCTACTACCGCGTGTAGGGTCAAAAGTTGTCCGGCGCGGACACGGTGGGCGGCGGACGCTGCCTTGACGCCCGGATTGTGCGGTGCAATACTCAATCGGTTTTGTCAGGAGCCGTTGCGCTGCAACCTCCGTGTCCGTCCCCGATCCCTCCCCCTTCGCGCAGGCTGCCCAGGCAGGGCAGGCCGCGATGCAGGGGTTCCTGAGCATGCTGGCGGGCCAAGCGCAGGGCGGTGGCGGGGTACCCGGCGCCTGGCCGGCGAATCTGGCCCGGGTGACCGAGCTGCAGGCCGACTACCAGCGCGAGGTCGCGCGGCTCTGGACGGCAACGCTCGCTCGCCAGCGGGGCGAGGCCGCCGAGCCCGTCATCGCGCCTGAGCGGGGCGACCGGCGATTCGCCGGTGCGGAGTGGCGCGACAACCCCTACTACGACTACCTCAAGCAGAGCTATCTGCTCGCCGCACGGTTCATCTATGGCCTCGTCGAGGCGGCCGAGGTGGACGCGCGCACCAAGCACCGGCTGCAGTTCTTCGCGCGCCAGTTCGTCGACATGCTCAGCCCCGCGAACTACGCCGCGACCAACCCGGAGGCGCTCAAGGCCGCGCTCGAGTCGAACGGCGACACGCTCGCCCGCGGAGTCAGGAACCTCATCGGCGATGCCGAGAAGGGCCGGATCTCGCAGACCGACGAGGGCTCGTTCGGGGTTGGTCGCAACCTCGCGGTGACGCCGGGCACGGTGGTGTTCGAGAACGAGCTCATCCAGCTGATCCAGTACGCGCCGTCGACGCCGGAAGTGCGGGGACGGCCGCTGGTCATGGTGCCGCCGTGCATCAACAAGTACTACATCCTCGACCTCTCGCCCGAGAACTCGTTCGTGCGGTACGCGGTCGAACGGGGGAACACCGTCTTCATGGTGTCGTGGCGGAACGTCACCGCGGAGCTCGGCCATCTCACCTGGGATGACTACCTGCGCGACGGCGTGCTGAAGGCACTCGAGCTGGTGCGGGAGATCGGCGGGGCGCCGAAGGTCAACGCGCTCGGTTTCTGCGTCGGCGGGACGATGCTCGGCGCGGCGCTGGCGATCCTCGCCGCGCGGGGCGAGGACTGGGTGGAGAGCGCGACCTTCCTCACGACGATGCTCGACTTCTCCAGCACCGGCGACATCGCCGTCTTCGTCGACGAGGGTGCCGTCACTGCCGCCGAGGCGTCGCTCGGGCGGGGCGGGATCAAACCCGGCCGCGACCTGGCGACGGTGTTCAACGCCCTGCGCCCGAACGATCTCGTCTGGTCCTACGTGGTGAACAACTACCTCAAGGGGAAGCCGCCCGAGGCGTTCGACATCCTGTACTGGAACTCGGACAGCACCAACCTGCCGGGGCCCTGGTACTGCTGGTACGTGCGCAACACCTATCTCGAGAACAACCTGCGGATCCCCGGCAAGGTGACGACCTGCGGCATCCCGGTCGATCTCGGGAAGGTCCGGCTGCCGACCTACATCCTCGCGACGCGCGAGGACCACATCGTGCCGTGGAAGACCGCCTATGCCTCGACCCAGCTCCTGAAGGGCGAGCTCCGGTTCGTGCTCGGCGCGAGCGGCCACATCGCCGGCGTCGTCAACCCGGCCGCGAAGAACCGGCGGAGCTACTGGGTGAGCGACCGCCTGCCGGGCCCGCCCGCCGAATGGCTCGCGGGTGCGACCGAGCATGCCGGAAGCTGGTGGTCCGACTGGGACCGCTGGCTCGCGGGACACGCGGGAGACATGATCAAGGCGCCGGGACAGCCCGGCAACGCGAAGTACCGGCCCATCGAGGACGCGCCTGGGCGGTACGTGAAGTTCCGGGTGGTTTGACCCCGGGCAACGCGTCGATTTCAGCCGAAGGAGAACGAGATGAGCGAGGTCGTGATCGTGGCCGCAGGCCGCACCGCCGTGGGGAGCTTCAACGGCGCCCTTTCCAAACTGCCCGCCGCGGAGCTCGGTGCGCACGTGATCCGGCACCTGCTCGCGAAGACCGGGATCAAGGGCGAGCAGGTCTCCGAGGTGATCCTCGGCCAGGTGCTGACCGGCGGCGCCGGGCAGAACCCGGCGCGCCAGGCCCTGATCAAGGCGGGGCTGCCCGAGATGGTCCCGGCGATGACCATCAACAAGGTGTGCGGGTCGGGGCTCAAGGCGACGCACCTCGCGGCGCAGGCGATCAAGAGCGGCGACGCCGACATCGTGATCGCCGGCGGCCAGGAGAGCATGACCATGGCGCCGCATCTCTTGCAGGGCGCGCGCGACGGCTACCGGATGGGCGACGCGAAGATCGTCGACTCGATGATCCTCGACGGCCTGTGGGACGTCTACAACCAGTACCACATGGGCGTCACCGCCGAGAACGTCGCGAAGAAGTACGGGGTGACGCGCGAGGAGCAGGACGCCTTCGCGGCGGCAAGCCAGCAGAAGGCGGAAGCTGCCCAGAAGGCCGGGCGGTTCAAGGACGAGATCATCCCGCTCGAGATCCCGCAGCGGAAGGGGCCGGCGGTGGTGTTCGACGCCGACGAGTATCCGAAGCACGGCACGACGGCCGAGAAGCTCGCCAGCTTGCGGCCGGCATTCGACAAGGCCGGCACGGTCACGGCCGGCAACGCGTCGGGCATCAACGACGGCGCCGCCGCCGTGATCATGATGAGTGCGGAGCGAGCGAAGGCGCTCGGCCTCAAGCCGCTCGTCCGCATCGCCGCCTACTCGTCGGCGGGCGTCGATCCCAAGATCATGGGGATGGGGCCGGTGCCGGCGTCGAAGCTGGTGCTGTCGAAGGCCGGCTGGACCAAGGACTCGCCCGATCTCATGGAGATCAACGAGGCGTTCGCCGCGCAGGCGATCGCGGTCAACAAGGAGATGGGCTGGGACACGCGGAAGATCAACGTCAACGGCGGCGCGATCGCGATCGGGCATCCGATCGGGGCGTCGGGATGCCGCATCCTGGTGACGCTGATTCACGAGATGATCAAGCGCGACGCCAAGCGCGGCCTCGCCAGCCTCTGCATCGGCGGGGGCATGGGCGTGGCGCTCGCGGTAGAGCGTTGAGCGGCACCGGCCGGGCGCTGCGCCGGGGATGGTCTCCGGCGCGGCGGGAGAAAAACCCGGCGGGCCGCAGCAATCGGGAGAAGAGGTCGATGACGGAGCGCGTAGCGTTCGTAACCGGAGGAATGGGCGGGATCGGCACGGCGATCTGCCGGCGGCTCGCGGGGAACGGGACCAAGGTCGTGGCGAACTGCCTGCCCGGCTACGAGACCAAGGACGAGTGGATCGACAAGATGCGCGGCGAAGGCCGCCAGGTCTACGCCGCCGAGGGGAACGTCGAGGACTACGACTCGTGCGCGGACATGATGTACCGGATCCGCTCCACGATCGGGCCGATCGATGTCCTGATCAACAATGCCGGCATCACGCGCGACGGCGTGTTCCGCCGGATGTCGCCGAACGACTGGTACGCCGTCATCAACACCAATCTCAACTCGGTGTTCAACGTGACCCGCCAGGTGATCGAGGGGATGATGGAGCGCGGCTGGGGGCGGATCATCAACATCTCGTCGGTCAACGCGCTGAAGGGGCAGTTCGGGCAGACGAACTACTCGGCCGCGAAGGCGGGAATGCACGGCTTCACCAAGGCACTCGCGCAGGAGACGGTCAAGAAGGGCGTCACGGTGAACACGATCTCGCCTGGGTACGTGGACACCGACATGGTGCGGGCGATCAAGGCTGAGGTGCTCGAAAGCATCGTGACCTCGATCCCGATGGGTCGTCTCGCCCGGCCGGAGGAGATTGCCGGCCTCGTCGCCTACCTCTCCTCCGACGACGCTGGCTACATCACCGGGGCGAACATCTCCATCAACGGCGGGCTGCACATGGAGTAGCACGCCAGAAGGCGGCGGGCGTCAAACCCGGCGCGCTCGCGAGTGCCATAATAAAGCGCAAGCGCGCGGTACCTACCGAAGGAGGATCACATGGCGCAGCGGATCGCGCTGATCACCGGGGGCATGGGCGGCCTCGGCGAGACGATCAGCACCAAGATGCACGACGCCGGCTATCGGGTCGTGGTGACCTACTCACCGGGCAACAAGAACGCGGAGGGCTGGGTCGCCGAGTACAAGGCCAAGGGCTACACCTTCGCCGCGTACCCGGTCGACGTCGCGCAGTTCGACTCGTGCCAGGCCTGCGTCGCGAAGGTCCAGGCCGACGTCGGCCCGGTCGACATCCTGATCAACAACGCCGGGATCACCCGCGACATGACCTTCAAGAAGATGACCAAGGCCGACTGGGACGCGGTCCTGAAGACGAACCTCGACAGCGTGTTCAACATGACCAAGCCGGTCGGCGACGGCATGGTCGAGCGCGGCTGGGGCCGGATCATCAACGTGAGCTCGGTGAACGGCTCCAAGGGCGCGTTCGGCCAGACGAACTACGCGGCCGCGAAGGCCGGGATGCACGGCTTCACCAAGTCGCTCGCCCTGGAGGTCGCGCGCAAGGGCGTGACGGTGAACACCATCTCGCCCGGCTACATCGGCACGAAGATGGTGATGGCGATCCCGAAGGACGTGCTGGACTCGAAGATCCTGCCGCAGATCCCGCTCGGACGGCTCGGCAAGCCCGAAGAAGTGGCGGGGCTGATCATCTATCTCTGCTCCGAGGAGGCGGCGTTCGTGACCGGCGCGAACATCGCCATCAACGGCGGCCAGCACATGCAGTAACGCGCGGCCCCGCCGGAGCGGGGCCGCAGCGCGTACCGCCGCGACTTCAGTTCTTGCCGGCGCCCCTTATCATCTGCGCCGCCGCGGCCTTCATCGTGTTCTCGGACAGCTCGGCGAACTGCCGCGTCGCCTGGTTCAGGCTGTCCATCATGGCGGAGGTCGCGGCGAGGGTCGATTTGAGCGCAGCGGACTGCATTTCGCTGCTCGGCACCGCCTTCCCGAGCGTCTCGGCTCCGGCCGACACGTCCTTCGAGGCGCGGGCGATCTGCTCCTCGAACAGCTTCGCGAGCTGCGACTGTGTCTGGCTGACGATCGCGTACACGCTCTGCGCGTAGGTCGCCGCCTGCTGCATGTTGTCCTGCGCGAGCTTCGCACGCAGGCTCATGAACTGCTGCGGATCGCTCACGGACATGAGCTCGCGCGTCGCCTTGGTGGCCTGCTCGAGGGTGGCGCGGGCGGTCTCGAGGTTGAGCCGCAGGAGCTGCTCGGCGCTCGCCAGGCTTGCCCGGGCGTAGCTCATCGTGGCGTCGTATGCGGCCTGATTCCAGGCAGCGAACTGCTCGGTCGGATTGGGCATCGGGAGCCTCCGCGGAATAAGGGAAGACGTCGGGCCTGTTTGCAGTGCAAAATACTCCCGGCGGAGGCTTTAATCAACTCGGGGTACAGGGCCCGAGGCTCCAAAGGGCCGGCTATCCACCATAGGATGGGAACGCGATGGCAGAAGCGCTGCGGCTGATCAAGAAATACCCGAACCGGCGACTGTACGACACTCAGACGTCGTCGTACATCACGCTCGCCGACGTCAAGGAGCTCGTGCTCAAGCACGAGGAGTTCCAGGTCATCGACGCCAAGTCCGGAGAGGACCTCACCCGGCAGATCCTGCTGCAGATCATCCTCGAGGAGGAGTCGGCCGGCGCGCCGATGTTCTCGCACGACGTCCTGACCCAGTTCATCCGCTTCTACGGCAACGCCATGCAGGGCATCATGGGGAACTACCTCGAGCGCAACGTCCAGGCGTTCCTCGAGATCCAGAAGTCGATCCAGGAGCAGTCGAAGCAGCTCTACGGCGATCCGACCAAGACGACCGAGCTGTGGTCGCAGTTCCTGACCTTCCAGGGCCCGGCCATGCAGCACCTGATGGCGACGTACATGGAGCAGAGCAAGGCGATGTTCAAGCAGATGCAGGACCAGCTCCAGAACCAGACCCGGTCGATGCTCTCGGCCTTCCCGTTCGCCGGTCTCGGGGGCCAGGCCGCGCCCAAGCAGGAGCCGGAGCCCGACGAAGGCAAGTCCACCTCGAAGGGCTGAGCGCGCGGCGTCGGTCGGTCCGGGGACCGGCGTCCCACAGGAGGTCATCATGGCTCGTGAAGTGGTAGTGCTTTCCGGCGCCCGCACGGCGATCGGCGACTACGGTAGCGCGCTGAAGGACGTTCCGCCGACGGCGCTCGGTGCGACCGCGCTGCGCGAGGCGGTCGCGCGCGCGAAGATCGATCCCGCCGAGGTCGGCCACGTCGTCCTCGGCAGCGTCATCCACGGCGAAGCGCGCGACATGTACGTCTCGCGCGTCGCGGCGATCGAGGCCGGTCTGCCGGTGGGCACCCCCTGCCTGACCGTCAATCGCCTCTGCGGCAGCGGCCTGCAGGCGATCGTCTCGGCCGCGCAGCACATCCTCCTCGGCGACACCGACTGCGTGATCGGCGGCGGCGCCGAGTCGATGAGCCGCGCCGCGTACTTCCTGCCGTCCGGGCGATGGGGCCAGCGCATGGGCGACGCCGCGATCGTGGACGCGATGGTCGGCGCGCTGCACGACCCGTTCGGCCACGGGCACATGGGCATCACCGCGGAGAACGTCGCCGCGAAGTACGGCATCGGTCGCGAGGAGCAGGACCGGTTCGCGCTCGAGAGCCACCACCGCGCGGCGAACGCCCTCGAGAAGGGCTATTTCGCGAGCCAGATCGTCGCCGTCGAGGTGAAGACGAAAAAAGGTCCGGTCGCGTTCACCGTCGACGAGCACGTGCGCCGGGACGCGAAGATCGAGGACATGCAGAAGCTGAAGCCCGCCTTCAAGAAGGACGGTACGGTGACCGCGGGCAACGCCTCGGGTATCAACGACGCGGCGGCAGCCGTCGTCATGATGGAGGCCGGCGCGGCGCAGAAGCGGGGCCTGAAGCCGCTGGCGCGGCTGGTCGCGTACGCGCACGCCGGCGTCGACCCGCAGGTCATGGGCCTCGGGCCGATCCCGGCGGTGAAGCGGGTCTTCGAGAAGGCCGGTCTCAAGCCCGGGGACATGGACGTCGTCGAGTCGAACGAGGCGTTCGCGGTGCAGGCGATGGCGGTGACGCGCGACCTCGGCCTCGACCCCGCGAAGGTCAATCCGAACGGCGGCGCGGTCGCCCTCGGCCACCCGATCGGCGCTACCGGCGCCATCCTGACCACCAAGGCGATCTACGAGTTGCACCGCACCGGCAAGCGTTACGGCCTGGTGACGATGTGCATCGGCGGCGGGCAGGGGATCGCGGCGATCTTCGAACGGCTCTAGCGGTCGCGGGTCAACCGACTCGCGCGAGCTGCCGCACGAACGCCTCGATCCCCCGCAGCAGCATCTCGATCGCGATCGCGGTCAGGAGGAGCCCGACCAGCCGCTCGAACGCGGTGAGCACGCGCTCGCCAACCGCTCTCACCGCCCGTTCGGCGCACAAGAGCACCACGAGCGTCGCCGCCATCGCGATCGTGACCGCGGCACACCACTCTGGCCAGCGCTGAGGCGCGGCGGACGACAGCAGCACGATCGTGGCGATCGCGGCCGGCCCGGCGATCGACGGGATCGCGAGCGGCACGATGAAGGGCTCCCCCTCCGGCAGGTTTCCGAACACCTCGGCGCCGCTGTGGAAGATCATCCGCAGCGCGATCAGGAACAGGATCACGCCGCCGGCGATCGTCAGCGACGCCGCCGAGAGATCGAAGAGCCGCAGCGCCGCCTCGCCGACGAAGACGACCGCGAGCAGCACCGCGAACGCGATCGCGCACTCGCGCAGGATGACGCGCGTGCGCCGCACGGCATCGACCCGGCGCAGCAGCGACGCGAAGATCGGAATGTTGCCGATCGGGTCGAGGACCAACACCAGGATCACCACCGCCGAGCTGAAGCTGATCTCCATGGCGCTACCGGGCCTGTCGCGCCGCCATCCACGCGCCCGCGAGCACCACGATGGCCATGCCGAGGAGCGACCAGCCGTCGGGGAAGTCGCCGAAAACGAGGTACCCGAGGGCGAGCACCGCCACGAGCTGGGTGTACACGAACGGCGCGAGCACCGACGGCGGCGCGTGTTCGAACGCGCGGATCAGCACGAAGTGGCCGACGCTTGCCAGCACGCCGAGGACGGCGAACAGCGCGGCGTCGAACGCGCTCTCGGGAAGGCGCCCGTAGAGCGGCAACGCCGGGGCGAGGAGCACGGCCCCGACGACGGCGCTGTAGAAGAGCGTGGTCATCGTCGAGTCGACGCCGGCGAGCTGGCGGGTGAGCAGCTGGTAGGCGGCGAACAACGCCGCCGTGAGGACCGGCAGGATCACCGCCGGCGTGAAGACCTCGCTGCCCGGCCGCATGATGATCAGCACGCCGATGAACCCGGCGACGAGCGCGGCCCAGGCGCTCCGGCGCACCCGCTCCTTGAGGAGCCACGCCGACGCCGCGGTCAGGAGGAGCGGCGAAAGGAACGTGATGGCGGCGGCCTCCGCGATCGGCATGAGCGCGAGCGCCGAGAAGAAGCACACCGTCGAGGCGACGAGGACGCCGCCGCGGAGGAGCTGGAGCCCGGGCCGGCGGCTGCGCAGGAGGTCGAGCCGGAGCCGCGGCGCGAGCACGACGACGAGGAAGAGCGTCTGCGCGGCGTAGCGCGCCCAAGCGATGCCGGGCACCGGGTAGCTGCGCGACAGGTACTTGGCGGTGGTGTCCATCAGCGCGAACGTGCTGACGGCGGCGACGATCAGCAGGATGCCGCGCAGATGGTGCTGAGCGCCGGATGGCGCAGTCATGGCGACGAGGGCTCGCGCGAGTGGGCGCGGCAGCGCCTGCCGCAAGTCAAATTATATCGAAGCGAGCCGCGGCGGCCGCGGACTCAATGCACGAGGCGGGCGGCGGACTCGATGTGCAGCAGCGACGGCCCGGGCCGGAGCTCGGCCTCGATGCGGATCAGTTCGTTCCAGCGGGCGAGGCTGCCGCGGCCGACGCCACCGAGCTTGATGTAGCTCGATTGCCAGGCAGTTGCCAGGTGGACGAGGCTCGTGTCCTCGACCGCCGCGTCGCCGGTGAAGAAGACCGGCCAGGCGGCGATGCGCGCCGCTTCGAATGCGCCGCGCAGCTCGCTCAGCGTGCCGGCGGCCTCGGGACGAAGGACCACGCCCGAAGCTAGGCCGTCGCTCGCCGCCGCGGCGATCCGCTGCGCGTCGCTCGCGAACAGCTGGTTGCCCACGACGCGCGCCCGGTCGTCGACGAGGGGCGTAAACCGCGCGAGATCGCCGGCCTGGGCGAACGGGTCCTCGAGCGACGCGACCGGGTACTCGTCCACCAACCGCACGAGCCGTTCGCTCCAGCCGTCGGCGTCGTAGTCCGTGGCGCCGCAGTGATAGCGGCCGTCGCGATAGAGCCGGCTCGCGCCGACGTCGACCGCGACGCCGACCTCCTCGGCCGGGACGAAGCCCGAGCGCTCGATCGCGGCGAACACGGCCTCGAGTGCATGCTCGTCCACCGCGAGACCCGGGTTGCGGAGCTCGGCGACGGCGCGCTGGATCGCGAGCGACAGCGCGAGCGCCTCGTCGACTCCCTCGGCCGCGAACGGCACGAGCATCAGGGCGCGGAACGGGCTGGTGGGCGACGCGTCGGCGACGATGTCGACCGCCGGCAGCGGCATGCGCGCCGGCAGACCCCCGCGCAGGTAGCGGAATAGCGGCGTGCCGAGCGCCCGGGCCGCGGCCTGGGCGGCCGCGATCGAGCACGCGGCGAGCGCCGCGCGCGTGACGCAGCGGTCGCCGCCGATCTCGAGCTTCGCGAGCGTTGCGTCCACGTCCTCCTGGCGACGAGCGTCGATGCCGTGCAGCGCCGCGGCCAGCAGGCCGTTCACTGCAGCGACGGCGCTCGCCGGGGGTTGGGCCGCGGTCCACGGGCCCGCGGGCGAGGCGATCGCGCGGCCGCGCGCGCCGCACCCGAGCTGGACCTCGGCCTCGAGCGCCGGCGTCCCGACGGCGGTCCACACCCGCCGGCCGATGACGTTGACGATCGTGGTGTCGCGCATGGTCAGCCTCGCGCGAGCACCTCGAGCCACCGTCGGCACAGCTCGTCGAGCTGTCGCGGCGGTTCGAGCAGGAGCGCGCGGGCGGCGTCGGACGCGCGCCGCCCGCCGGCAGTGCCGGCCGCGGCATGGCCGGCGAGGCCGACGGCAAGGAGCGCGGGGATCAGCGCGGCGGCGCGCGCTTCCGCGCGCTCGGGCATCTCCCACGTGACGTGCGCGAAGTAGCTGTGGTGGAACGCATCATAGGCCGCCCCGAGCTCCGTGCGGTGCTGGGTATGCCCGACCATGCGAAGCGCGAGGGCCGCGAGACAGGTCGACGCATCGAACACGGGATCGCCGCTGTGCGCGCAATCGGCATCGATCAGTACCGGCCCGCGCGGGCCGAGCAGCACGTTGTCGGGCGCGAGCGCGCCGTGCACGAGCGCGGCGCGGATCCCGCCGAGGCTCTCCTCCAGATCGACGAGCCGGCGCTCGCAGCCGCGAACCGCACGCGCGGCGTGCTCCAGCAGCGGCGCGAGGACGAGCGTCCGGAACGCCGCCTGCGCGGCGAATCGCTCCCTGACTGCGAGACTGTTCGCCGAGGCCGAGTGCAGGCGGCCGATCAGATGGCCCACCTCGGCGGCGACCCACGGCTCGACGTAACCGGCGGCGAGCCGGGTCTGCCAGGAAGGAAAGTCGTCGGGGTCGAGGTATTCCATGGCGAACACCGCGCCGTTCGGCAACGCGCCGAGCACGACGGGTGCGGCGCCGGGAATGACGCCGCACGCGAGCTTGTGCCAGGCCGCTTCGGCGCTCGCGCGCTCGGCGGCGTGGGCTTCGCCGGCCCCGGGATCGGGCGCGAGCTGGCGTTTCAGGCACACGACGCCCCAGCCGAGCTCGACGCGATAGATGCGCGCGGCGCCGCTCGACACGAGCGGCGTGACATAAGGAATGTCGCCGGAGGCGAGCAGTTCCAGCTGGCGAAGCGCGAGGACCACGTCTGTTGGAACATCGCCAGCACCGACGAGGCGCAGCGCCCGCAGCGCCCCGACCGACGGGCGGCTGTGTTGCAAAGTGCTGAAAGTAGTGATGAGATCGGACATTGCGGCTCCGGGTGGAGCCGCAGCGAGAACCATTCCATCGGCCGGGGCGCGGGGCGTCCGGCCGTGACGTCCGTCACACCGGGCGACCGGCGGCACGCCTTGCAAGGCGTGCCGGCTGGCCGGCTTGGACGTGCGCAGGCACGTCCTTCGAAACCCCGGCTCAGCTCGCCGGCCGCAGGTGCGGGAACAAGATCACGTCGCGGATCGAGGGGCTGTTCGTGAGCAGCATGACGAGCCGGTCGATGCCGATGCCGCAGCCGGCGGTCGGCGGGAGGCCGTGCTCGAGCGCGCGGATGTAGTCCGCGTCGTAGTACATCGCCTCCTCGTCGCCCGCGGCCTTGGCCCGGGCCTGCTCCTCGAAGCGCGCCGCCTGGTCCTCCGGGTCGTTCAGCTCGGAGAAGCCGTTCGCGATCTCGCGCCCCGCGATGTAGAGCTCGAAGCGGTCGGTGATCTCGGCGTTGGCGTCGTTGCGGCGGGCGAGCGGGGAGACGATCGCGGGATAGTCGACGATGTACGTGGGCTGGATCAGCAGCTGCTCGGTCGTCTGCTCGAAGAGCGTGAGCTGAAGCTCGGCGACCTGGGCGCCTTTCTTCGCCTCCACGCCGACCTTCGCCAGCTCTCGCGTCAGCACTTCGCGGCTGGCGAGATCCGCGGCCGAGAGGTGCGGGTGGAATTTGCGGATCGCGTCGAGGATGGTGAGCCGGGGGAACGGCGGCGCGAGGTCGATGACGTGCTCGCCGTACCGGACCTCGAGGGTGCCGAGCACTTCGCGCGCCACCGTCCGCAGCAGCACCTCGTTGAAGTCCATCAGATCGCGGTAATCGCGATAGGCCTCGTAGTACTCCAGCATCGTGAATTCGGGGTTGTGGCGGGTCGAGATGCCCTCGTTCCGGAAGTTGCGGTTGATCTCGAACACCTTCTCGAAGCCGCCGACGACGAGCCGCTTGAGGTAGAGCTCCGGCGCGACCCGGAGGTAGAGTGTCATGTCGAGCGCGTTGTGGTGGGTGACGAACGGTCGGGCCGCCGCGCCGCCGGGGATCAGCTGCATCATCGGCGTCTCGACCTCGAGGAACCCCTTCGCGACCATGAACGAGCGCAGCGCCTGGACGGCGCGGCTGCGCACCTCGAACGTCCGGCGCGACTCGTCGCTCGTGATCAGGTCGAGGTAGCGTTGCCGGTACTTCTGCTCCTGGTCCTGGAGCCCGTGAAACTTCTCCGGCAGCGGCCGCACCGACTTGGCGAGCAGCCGGACTTCCGCGGCATTGACCGTGAGCTCGCCGGTGCGGGTCTTGAAGATCGTTCCGGCGACGCCGAGGATATCCCCGAGGTCCCAGTCCTTGAAAGCTTCGTGCGCCGCGACGCCGGTCGCGTCGTTCGACACGTAGGCCTGGATCTGCCCGCTCACGTCCTGCAGGGTGGCGAAGCTCGCCTTGCCCATGACGCGCTTCAGGACCATGCGCCCGGCGACGACGACGCGGATGGCGCGGCTCTCGAGCGCTTCCTTCGTCATGGCGCCGTAGGCGCGGTGCAGGTCGGCGGCGAGGTGCTCGCGACGGAAGTCGTTGGGGAACGCGATCCCCTGCGCGCGGAGCCCCTGGAGCTTCGCGCGCCGCGCGGCGATGATCTGGTTCTCGTCCGGGGGCGGCCGGCGGTCGTCGTCTTTGGGCATGCCGTTACGCCGTGGCGGGCGCGCCGATGCCCTGCTTCAGGCTCGCGGTGATGAAGTCGTCGAGGTCGCCGTCGAGGACGGCCTGGGTGCTGCCCTTCTCGACCCCGGTGCGCAGGTCCTTGATCCGCGACTGGTCGAGGACGTACGAGCGGATCTGGTGGCCCCACCCGATGTCGGTCTTCTGGTCCTCCAGCGCCTGCTTCGCTTCGTTGCGCTTGCGCAGCTCCTGCTCGTAGAGCTTCGCCTTGAGCATCGCCATCGCCTCGGCGCGGTTGCGGTGCTGCGAGCGGTCGTTCTGGCACTGCACGACGATCCCGGTCGGAAGGTGCGTGATCCGCACCGCGGAGTCGGTGCGGTTGACGTGCTGGCCGCCGGCGCCGGAGGCGCGGTAGGTGTCGATCCGCAGGTCGGCGGGGTTGATCTCGATGTCGATCGTCTCGTCGACCTCGGGATAGACGAACACGCTCGCGAACGACGTGTGGCGTCGGGCGTTGGCGTCGAACGGCGACTTGCGCACCAGCCGGTGGATGCCGGTCTCGGTGCGGAGGTGGCCGTACGCGTACTCGCCGTTCACCTTGAGGGTCGCGGTCTTGATTCCCGCCACTTCGCCGTCTGACTGCTCGAGGATCTCGACCTTGAAGCCCTTGCGCTCGCAGTACTTGACGTACATCCGCTCGAGCATCTGCGCCCAGTCCTGCGCTTCGGTGCCGCCAGCGCCCGCCTGAATGTCGACGAAGCAGCTATTCGGGTCCAGCGGATCCCAGAACATCCGCCGGAACTCCCATTGCGCGACGTCGGCGGCGAGCTGCGCCGCGTCGCGCTCGATCGCTACAAGCGTCGCCTCGTCGCGCTCATCGCGCGCGAGCTGGAAGAGCTCCTGCGCGTCGCGCAGACCGCTATCGAGCGCGGTCAGCCCGCCGACGACCGCGTCGAGCTGCTTCTTCTCCTTGCCGAGATCCTGGGCGCGCCGCTGGTCGTCCCAGACCTTGGGATCCTCGAGCGCCTTGGCGACCGAATCGAGGCGGGTCTGCTTCGCCTCGAAGTCAAAGATACCTCCGCAGCTCGGCCTCGCGGCGCGCGAGGTCGGCGAGGCGATTGGCGATGGCGTTGACGCGCTCGGCTTCCATTTGAAAGTCTGGTCCGGAAAGGGCGCGCAAATTATACACGCCGGGACCCGCCGGCCTTCAAGGTAACGAGTGCCGAAGCGCGGCGGCGCGTCTATCATCGCGGCTCGAGCCCCCACGCCATGGCCGATCCGCGAACCGTCTCCGACCGCACGAGCCGCGTGTACACGCTGATCTTTCTGATCTGCGTCGCGGTCCTCGGCTTCGCGCTCTATCTCCAGCACGGGCGGGGCCTCGACCCGTGCCCGTGGTGCGTCGTGCAGCGGCTCGGCTTCATGCTCGTTGGGCTGATTGCGCTCGCGGGCGCGCTGCATCGGCCCGGTCCGATCGGCACGGTCGTGTACTCGACTTTCGGGCTGGTGGCGGCAGCAGCAGGCGGAGCGGCCGCCGTCTACCACGTCTACCTGCAATCCGATCCGGAGCGGGCAGCGAAGTGCGTCGGCTCGCCGGTCGAGCGCATCCTCGATCAGCTGGACGTCGGGAGCATGATCCCGCCGCTCCTGCAGTATGGGGGGCCGTGCACGCTCAAGCCGTGGTCGTTTCTGGGGCTGTCGATTCCGGAATGGTCGTTGCTTTGGTTCGTGCTCCTCGCCGCGGCGTTCATCGCGAGTCCGTTCGTCGCGAAGCGCGACTGACCGGTGGGTCTGCAACAGATTGTCAAATCCGACCGCCGGGACTGGCGCCCGACGCCCGCCTCCCGGATCATGCGGACGTGTCGCCTTCGGAGGAGGAGGGTGAGAGCGGGGCCGCGAGGCCCCGTTTTTTTTTGCCCCTGACTGACCCAACCCAGGAGGAGGCCGCCGGTGGCAACCACCGTTCTCGACTCAGCCCTCTTTCGCGACTCGTTCGGCACCCCGCGCATGCGGGAGATCTTCGAGGAGCGCGCCCTGATCGCGCGCTACGTGGCGGTCGAGGTTGGGCTGGCGCGCGCTCAAGGGCGCTGCGGCGTGATCCCGGCCGACGCGGCCGACGCGATCGTGGTGCGTTCGAAGCCGGAGGCGCTCGATCTCGACCTGCTGCGGCAGGAGACCGGGCTCGTCGGCTATCCGATCCTGCCGCTCGTGCACCAGCTCGGCAGAATGTGCGGCGAAGCGGGGCGCTACGTCCACTGGGGCGCGACCACTCAGGACATCATGGATACCGCGGTCGTGCTCCAGATCCGCGACGCGCTGGCGCTGATCGACGCTGACCTCGCCGAGCTTCGCAGCATCCTCGTGCGCCTGGCCAAGCGGTACCGGGATACCCCGATGGCCGGCCGTACCCACCTGCAGCAGGCGCTGCCGATCACCTTCGGCTACAAGGCCGCAGTGTGGCTCGCCATGTTCGATCGGCACGCCGAGCGGCTCGCACAGCTCCGCCCGCGGGTTCTGGTCGGCCAGTTCGGCGGCGCCGCGGGAACGCTGGCATCGCTCGGCGACCGCGGGCTCGACGTTCAGAAGGCGCTGATGGAAGAGCTCGGGCTCGGGGTGCCGGTAGCGACCTGGCACGTCGCCCGCGACGGACTGGCCGAAGCGGTGAGCTTCCTCGGCCTGCTCACCGGATCGCTCGGCAAGGTCGCGTGCGATGTGATGCTGCTGGCGTCGACCGAGGTTGCCGAGGTCCGGGAACCGTTCGTCGCGGGCCGCGGGGCGAGCAGCACGATGCCGCAGAAGCGCAACCCGATCTCGAGCGAGCTGATCGTCGCGGCGGCGAAGGCGGTCCGCCAGCACGCGGGGCTGATGCTCGACGCGATGGTCCAGGACTACGAGCGCGCGACCGGTCCGTGGCACGCCGAGTGGATCGCGTTGCCCGAAAGCTTCATCCTGACCGGCGGGGCGCTCCACCAGGCCAAGTTCATGCTGGGTGGCCTGGTGGTCGACGAGGAGCGGATGCGCAAGAACCTCGGGATGACGTCGGGCCTGATCGTCGCCGAGGCGGTGATGATGGGGCTCGCGCCGCACCTCGGCCGCAACGCGGCGCACGACGTCGTCTACGCCGCGTGCCGGCTGGTGGAGGAGCGGGGCGGCCGGTTGGCCGACGTCCTGGCCGCCATGCCGGAGGTCTCCGGGTGCCTAGATCGCGCGGCGCTCGAGCGCCTGACCGACCCGGCAAACTATCTGGGGACAGCGCCGCAGATGGTCGACCGGGTCGTTGGTGATCGGAAATAGCCCTTCGGGGCGTGCGATACGGTTCAACCTGCTAAGCTGGTCGACAAGGTCAACTGCGCTCTGCATAACGCGCGCTGCGCCGACAACGCGAATGGGCCAGGAGCAACATGGCTGAGAACGGCGGATCGCATTGCTGCGGGCCGGGTTATGCCTCGCCGGCCGAGGCAATGAAAGCCCCTCGCGAGAAGATCCTTTACACAGTCGCGCTCTATATCGGCACCGGCATCCAAAAGCCGGACTACCTGGCGACCATCGACGCGGACCCGGAGAGCCCCACCTACAGCCAGGTCATCAGCCGGCTGGAGATGCCGGGCATTGGCGACGAGTTGCATCACATGGGCTGGAACGCCTGCTCGTCGTGCCATCACGATCCGACCAAGCAACGGCGCTACCTGATCGTGCCCGGTGTGCGCTCGTCGAATCTGCACATCGTCGACTGTGGCATTGACCAGAAGGCCCCGCGCCTGCACAAGGTGATCGAGGGCGCCCAGATCAAGTCCAAGACCAATCTGTCGGCCCCGCACACCGTGCACTGCCTCGGCTCCGACATCATCATCTCGATGCTCGGCGACGCACGGGGAAACGCGCCCGGCGGGTTCTTGCACCTGAACGAGAGTTTCGACATCGTCGGGCGATGGGAGAACGACCTGGGCGGCATGAAGTTCAACTATGACTTCTGGTATCAGCCGCGCCACAACGTGATGGTCTCGTCCGAATGGGCGGCGCCGAACACCTTTATGCCGGGCTTCGACCTCGAGGAGGTTGGCCAGCTCAAGTACGGCCGCGAGATCCACTTCTGGGATTTCAAGAACAAGCGCGTTGAGAAGACCATGTACCTGGGTGAGGACGGGCTGGTGCCGCTCGAAGTCCGTTTCCATCACGACCCCGATTCGAGCCACGGTTTCGTCGGCGCCGCGCTCTCGTCCAACATCATTCATTGGTACAAGCAGGACGGCCAGTGGATCTGGGAAAAGATCATCGATGTCGAGAACGTGCGCCACCCGGAATGGCCGATCCCGGTGCCGGGCCTCGTCAGCGTGATCCTGATCTCCATGGACGATCGGTTCCTCTATTTCTGCAACTGGCTGCACGGCGACATTCGCCAATACGACATCTCGGAGCCCTCGCATCCGAAATTCACCGGCCAGGTCTGGATGGGCGGCCTGCTGAACAAGGCCCCCGTCGTCAACGGTCGGCGCATCACTGGCGGGCCGCAGATGATTCAGCTCTCGCTCGACGGCAAGCGTCTCTACGTCACCACGTCGCTGTTTTCGACGTGGGACAACCAGTTCTATCCGGATATCCGGCAGAACGGCGGCTGCATGCTGATGGTCGACTGCGACACCGGGAGCGGGGGCATGTCGATCAACCCGGATTTCTTCGTCGATTTCGGGAAGGAGCCGAACGGCCCCGCCCGCTGTCACGAGACGCGGTATCCGGGGGGCGACTGCACCTCGGATATCTGGCTCTGAGGATGGCGGAGGTCACCATCACGCTTGCCAACCGGGGCGGCGCGTCGTTCCGGGTCGATCGGGGTAAGCCGCTGCTCGACGCGCTGGAGGCGCAGGGCACGTCGCTGCCCTATGGCTGCCGCTACGGCGGCTGCATCTCCTGTGCCGCGAAACTACTGTCGGGTGAGATCGACCAGCGCGCAGGCGTTGCGCTGAACGGGCGGCAGCTCGCCGACGGTTACGTCCTCCTCTGCGTTGCTCGGCCTCTGACCGACTGCACATTCGATGTCGGCGTCGAGAGCCATGACCGGCTCTACCGCAATCCCTTCGCCAGCCCGCTGGCGCCGCATGAGTTGAAACCCGACGTCGCGACACCGCTGGAGGATGCGCCATGACGGCCGTCACCCACATGGACCATGGCCAGGACTACCCGGCGGACTATCTCGCCACCATCCTGAAGGAGGTGAAGACCATCGCCATGGTTGGCGCCAGTTCGGACCCCACCAAGTTCAGCTATGGCGTACTCAGAGTTCTGCACGAAACCGGCTATGACATGATCCCGGTCAATCCCAACGAGGCCGGGGGCGAGATCCGCGGGCTGCGGGTCTATGAGTCGCTGGCGGCGATCGACCGGCCGGTGGATATGGTGCAAGTGTTCCGTAGCTCCGATGCGCTGCCCGGGATCGCATGCGAGGCGATCGATATCGGCGCGAAGGTGCTGTGGGCGCAGCTTGGCGTGCGCGACGACGCGGCGGCCCGGCTGGCAGAGGCTGCGGGCCTGAAGGTCGTCATGAACCGCTGTCCGAAGATCGAGCTGTTCCGCCCGTTTTGGAAACCCCGTCTGAACCAGGCGATTTAGCCCCTTGCCGACAGGCTCGGCTGACCGGAGCCGTCGGTTTCGAGATTGGCAAGCCCCGCCACGCGCGGTTGATAGGCATGCGCTCGCTCGAAGATGTGCATCCGGGGCTGTTCAACACCCGGCGACGCACTTTCCGCTGCCGTCGAACTCCATCGTGCGGCCGCTGATCGCGAGGTGTGACGCCGGCTTGAGCTGCTTGATGACCGCGGCGGTATTCGAGGCTGGCCGCAATTTGCCGCCCTCCGTCGCAGCCTCGTTCACGTGCGTGAGGATGACGGACGCTGGCCGGACGGGCTCGTTCATCGCGTAGGTCCCCGACAGCACGGTCCCCGCGCTCGCCCCGAGGTTCAGCACCGCGAGGTTGGCCTTGTGGAACTCGTTCACGACGGTTTTCATCTCGGTGTGAATGCCGGTGTCGCCGGAGAGGTACGCGGTGAGCCCGTTGGTGAACTTCACCACGTAGCCGGTCGGCGGCCCGAGCACGATGCTCATGCCGTCCGGGTCGAGGTTCGCGCGCTGCGCATCGGACAGCAGGGACAGCGGCACGTTGTTCGCGTGTGAAGCGAACACGACCGTGATCTCCACGCCCTGTGCTGCATTCGGCGCCTTGGCGATGAACGTGCCCCCGAGATGCGTCCCGGAGCGGCACGGGGCGGCGACCGGGACGGTGGTCACGCCGGCCGTCTGCGGACACACGGCGACGGGCTGGCCGCGGATGTTCTGCACCTTGCGGCCGATGAACGTTCCCATGTCGATAGTCATGACGATCGCCGCGTTCTTCGCCGCCGCGACCTCTGCGGTCGTGGGGTTCGGCCCGGTCGGGACCCTTCCGGAGTTCGCGCAGTCGCCGGCGCCCAGCGCTTTCAGCTTCTGGTCGCCGATGTGGTCGCCGTGCGCGTGGCTGAGCAACACGGCATGGATGGTGCCGAGCCGCGGGTCGTCCCCGCCGGTCACGGTGTGGCCGACGTCGTAGAGAATGCGCACGCCGGTCGGATCCTCGAAGATCGTCGCGCGGTCGTTGGCGCACAGCTCGCCCGGATGCGAGCCGACCGGGGTGATCTTCACGTTCTGGGCGATCGCCGGAGCGGTTGCCAGGATGACGGCCAGGGTGGCGCCCGTGCACACGGTTCGCATGTCTTGCTCCTTTCGTGGTGATCCGGCGCGGCATACGCTCAATGCCGCAGCACGCACTTCTCGTAGAGGTCCTTGAACCGGCGCTGCGGGTCGTACCGCCGCTTGAGCGCGTCGTAGCCGGCCGCGTTGTAGATCGCCGCGAACTCCTCGCGCGGGTAGTAGCTGTCGGAGTAGAGCGACTTGATGCCGCCGAGCTGGGCCACTTTCCGCTCGACGAGGCGGTTGAAGTGTCCTGGCGGATGCGCCTCGGGCCGCCGCACGACATCCCAGAAGCCGAAGTTGACGTACAGGACACTCGGCCGCGTCGGGAAGAGCGTCCACGCGGCGGCCGGATCGTAGGCCCGGAACGGGCACACCCAGACCGGCAGGATGCCGATCTCCCGCAGGAAGAAATCGAGGAACTCGGGGGCGCGGTCGATCGGGATGTCCACGTCCTGGATGACCGATTCCGGATGCCGACCCACCATCCGGTTGAGGCGCTCGGTCAGGCCGACCCGGCTGTTCCACCGCATGACCTTCGTGTAGAAGGTCGAGTTCAGCCGCTTGCGGCCGAGCAGCCGCCGCACGACCGGGTTCTGGGCATAGAGGTTCTTCGAGCACCAGAACCAGTCGGTGTCCCAGCGCCAGAGGAAGTCGCGCGCGGTCAGGTAATCCTCGTCGCAGCGCCGCAAGCTGCGATAGTAGATGCGCTCGAACGTGTAGTCGCTCGCGTACGGCGCATCCGCGACGAAGCGGCCGACGGTCGCCACCATCTCGGCCGGACCGAACACGACACCCTCGACGAAGTCGGCGGGCGACGCGCACACGGCCGCCAGATTGCCGAAGAACGCCTCCGGGTCGCTGTGATGCACGTGCTCCAGCCGTACGAACGGCTTCACCGGCACCGCCTTGGCCTTGACGCGCAGGGCATAGCCCAGCGTCCCGTACGAGTTCGGGAAGCCGTAGAAGAGGTCGCGGTGCTCGTTATCGGGCCGCGCGAGCACGATCGCGCCGTCGCCCGTGACGATCTCGAGTTCATCGACCGTCTCGTGCACGAGCCCGTACTTGAACGACGAGGCCTCGATACCCACCCCGGCGACCGCCCCGCCGATCGTGATGGACTTGAGCTGCGGCACGACGCAGGGCATCAGCCCGTGCGCCAAGGTCGCGTCGGCGAGCGCGGCGTAGGTCGTCATGCCCTCGACGTCGACCCAGCCGGCCACCGGACTCACCTCGAGGACGTGGCCGAACTCCCGCACGTCGAGGCGCCGTTGCGGCGCCGCGGCGCGGTCGCGGAACAGATTGGAGGTTTGCTTTCCGAGTCGCACCGGCGCGCTGCCGCCAGTGCTCGTCGCGAGCTCCCGGACGAGCCGCTCGCGACGCTCGGCAAACCCGTTCATGGGCAGGTCACGCCGGGACTTCCGCCTCGCGGACGACCTCGGCGAGCCGCTTCTCGTCGTAGAGGAACGCGCGGCTCATCGGATAGCTCTTGCGGTTGATGTTGCCCTTGCCGAAGACGATCTGGAAGAGATGCGTCCGCCCGTGTGGCGCCCGGAACATGTTCGCGCACGCGTAGAGGTACGTCCGCCACACGCGCCGGAAGCGTTCGTCGAAGCGCTTCGGATCGATCGCCTGGACGCGCGCCCAGTTGGCGTCGAAGCGCTCCCCCCACGCGTCGAGCGTGAGCGCGTAGTGGCGGCGCAGGTTCTCGATGTCGATGACCTCGAGACCGCACTCGTCCATCGCCGCGATGGTCTCGGCGAGGCTCGGGATCCAGCCGCCCGGGAAGACGTGCTTGCGGATGAAGAACTCGGTCTCGAACGCTCCGACGTGGCCGATGAAATGCAGCATCCCGAGACCGCCCGGCTTGAGGAAGTCGGCGTGCGCCTTGACGACCTCGCGGAGCTGGTCGCGTCCGGCGTGCTCGAGCACCCCGATCGAGACCACCTTGTCGAACTGCGCGTGCACCTCGCGGAAGTCGGCGAGTCGGACGTCGATCCGGTCCGCGAGGCCGCGGCGCTTCACCTCGTCGCGGACCCAGTCCACCTGCTCGTTGGTGGTGTTGGTCGCGGCGCCGTGGATGCCGTGGCGCTCGGCGGCGTAGAGCATGAACCCGCCGAACCCGCAGCCAATGTCGACGACGCTCTCACCGGGCTTCAGACGCACCTTGCGGCACACGTGCTCGATCTTGTTCGTCTGGGCTTCCTCGATCGTCCGCGTGCCTTCCTTCCAGTACCCGCAGGTGTACATCAGCCAGTCGCGGTCGAGCCAGAGCTTGTAGAAGTCCGTCCCCAGGGCGTAGTGGAACCGGGCGTTGGCCCTGGCCTGCTCGATCGTCCGGTTGGCGAACCGGAATTCGTGCCAGCGGTTGCGGACCGCGATGAGCGGGTTCCCCCGGGCGTCGTCGAACCGCGAGTCGGAGGCGATCGTGAACGCCGCACCGAGATCGCCGTCGATGTCGACCGTGCCGGCGAAGAACGACTCGAGGAAGCCGATGTGGCCGAACGCGATCGTGTTCCATTGCGCTCCGGCGGTCTTGAACGTGACGGTGACCTGCGGCTCGCCGGGATGGCTCCCGAAGCTCGAGCCGTCGGCGAAGTTCACGCGGAACCGGACCGAGGTCCGGCTGGCCATCGCCTCCATGAGGCTGCGGACGCGGTTTTTCATTGGTTGTTCGGTGCGTGTCGGTGCTGAAACGCGCGGATTCTAGCGGACCGCAGGCGGGACCGGAATCACACCCGGCGGGCCGGGTACTCCTCGGCAATCTTGTCCTCGAAGAAGCTGACCGGCGAGGGGGCGTTCATGAAGCGGCGATGCACCTCGGGCGACACGCCGCTGTACGCCATCACCCGGCCGTCGTTGAACTCGATCTCGAGGACCTCGCTCTTGGGGTCGTAACCCACGCCGCGGATCTTCGACGAGCTGACGCGCTTGCGTTCCATCCTTTACGCCTCCTTGGCCACCCGGATCGCGTCGCCGGCGCGGACGCTGGCGAGCGCCCGCGCATCGCCCACGACCTGTCCGAGCACGTTGCAGCGCGTCACCAGCCGGGACTCGCCCTGCTTCGAGATCGGCGTCGGGCCGTAGGGCAGCGCGAGCGCGTCGCCGTCCACCCAGAAGCACACCGTGCCCGGCGGGACGACCTGCTTCGCCGAGGACTCGAGCTTCGCGCTGACGGGGGTCGTGAAGTACACCTCCTCGCCCCAGGTCTCGGCCCGCGCGGTGAACGGCAGCGCGGCGACGAGCTGGGCCGAGGTCGGCGTCGGGTCCAGCACCAGGGTCACGGCGCCGCGCGGCCACTCGATTCGGATCTTCGTGGTCATCCCGTGATCAGCGCTCCTCGACGTGCTCGACGCGGAGCTCCACCCCCTGAGCGCCGTTCCACTCGTCGATCCCGAGAGCGTACGCGACGCGCACCCGATCGGGCAGGGGGGCATCGCGCCGGAACGCGATTGCCTCGAAGCGCCGGCCGGCGCGGGCGAGGCGGAGGCGCAGGTGCTTCTCGCCGACCAGACGCTGGCTCTCGACGTCGAACTCGTCGGCGAAGAGCGGCGGCGGGAACCCCTGGCCCCAGACCTCGGCCTGCAACGCGTGGGCGAGCTGGAGGGTCGCGTACTCGGGCTCGAGCGAGCCGTCGGTCTCGAGCGTCCGCGCGAGCGTCGCGGGATCGACGAGCTCGCGCACGACCGCGTCGAAGGCGGCGCTAAACCGTTCGACGTCGCTGGCACGGAGCGCGAGCCCGGCCGCCGCCGCATGCCCGCCGAAGCTGACGAGGAGCCGCGGCTCGCGCTTCGAGACGAGGTCGAGCACGTCGCGCAGGTGGAGGCCGGGGATCGAGCGCCCCGAGCCGCGCGCGAGCCCGTCCCCCGCGGGGGCGAGCGCCACCACCGGACAATGGTGGCGGTCCTTGAGCCGTCCCGCGAGCAGCCCGACGACGCCCTGATGCCAGCGCTCGTCGAACAGGACGAGGCTGGCGCGGTCGTCGACGCTGACCGTCGCGACCAGCTCGTCGGCGTCGCGCTGCATCGACTCCTCGATCTCGCGGCGCTCCCGGTTGAGGCCGTCCAGCTCGCGCGCGATGTTGAGCGCCCGGGCGTAATCGTCGGTGGCGAGGGCCTCGATGCCGACCCGCATGTCGGCGAGCCTGCCCGCGGCGTTGACCCGGGGGCCGAGCGCGAAGCCGAGGTCGAACGTGCCAGCGCGGCGCGGATCGCGGCCCGCGACCCCGAACAGCGCCGCAACGCCGGGCTGGGTCTGCCCGGCGCGCATCCGCCGCAGCCCCTGGCTGACGAGAATGCGGTTGTTGCGGTCGAGCCTCACCACGTCGGCGACGGTCCCGAGCGCGACCAGGTCGAGCAGCCGGCCCAGGTTCGGCTCCGGCTTCGCCCCGAACCAGCCCCGCCGCCGCAGCTCGGCGCGCAAGCTCAGCATCGCGTAGAACATGACCCCGACGCCGGCGATCGCCTTGCTCGGGAACGTGCAGCCCGGCTGATTGGGGTTGACGATGCACGCGGCGTCCGGCAGCGCGTCGCCGGGCAGATGATGGTCGGTGACGAGCGTCGCGATGCCGAGTCGCCGCGCATGCGCGACGCCCTCGAGGCTGGCGATGCCGTTGTCCACGGTGATGAGGAGGTCCGGGCGCGCCGGCGCGACGATGTCCACGACCGCGGGCGACAGGCCGTAGCCCGTTTCGAAGCGGTTGGGGACGAAAAAGTCGACCTGGGCGCCGAAGGCGGTCAGCGCGCGCAGGCCGACCGCGCAGGCGGTCGCGCCGTCGCAGTCGTAGTCCGCCACGATGAGGAGGCGGCGGCCGGCGGCGATGTGGTCGGCGAGCAGGACCGCGGCGGCATCGGCGTTCTTCAGCTCGCCCGGCGGGATGAGCGAGGCGAGGTCGCAATCGAGGTCGCGTGGCGCGCGCACGCCGCGGGCCGCGAACAGCCGTGCGAGCAGGGGGTGCACGCCCGCGCCGGCGAGCGCGTGCTCGGCGGCGACCGGAACTTTGCGCTTGACGATGCTCGTCATCGCTAGGCGTAGCTGGCAAGCGCCCGGCGCCGCCGCCAGAAGCGCCGCAGGTCCTGGCGCGTCGTCTCGGCGTCGAGCGTTCCCCCCGCGCCGACCGCGTGGAGGGTGATCATGCCGATCCGCCCGCGCGCGAGCGCGTCCGCGAGCGGTGCGAACCAGTCGCGCTCAAGCGTGGCGAGCTGCCGACGCCAATCCTCGATCTCGCCGTAGCTCGCCGGGTCGCGCAGCGAATCGAGCACGACGAGCTCGACGCCCTCGGTGCCGGAGGCGCGCAGCCACCGCTCTCCGTCCTCGGCGAGCGGAAAGACCGCGGCGCCGGAGCCGAGCGCGAGGCCGGCGGCGAGCGGGTCGCTGGTGCGGACCCGGCGGAACGGGCGTGCCGCAGGGCGGGCGAAGCGCCCGCCGCCCCAGAGCCAGACCGCGTTCACCGGTAGCTCGCCGCGGCGCTCGCGCGCCTCGTTCACCGGATGCTCGTGCAGCGCCATCTGGATCTCGTTGGCGAGCGCCGCGCTGCGTGCAGCGCTGGGATCGGCGCCGGGGCGGACCACGACCGGCTTGCCGCGCGCTGCCGAGAGCGACGAAGCGACGTGCGGCCAGGGGTCTTCGATTCGCACGTACCAGCGCTCGGGCTGAAGCGGATGGAAGACGAGCCTGCGGTCGGCGAAGTGCCGGTTCAGATGCTCGACGAGCGTCTCGGCCTCGGTGCGGGAGATGTCGAACATCGCGGAATCGAGCGGTACGACAGCGTCGCGGGTCACGCGCAGGCTGCAGGGCTCGGCGCGAGCCCAGTAGCCGTCGCCCGGGTTCCCGCCATCCGCGGCGAGCGAGTGCGCGGCCGCCGACTCGGCCTGCCACACGGCGAGCAACCACGACTCGAGATCGGCGGCGGTGCCGCGCTTGCGGCGGCCACGGGCGAACAGCGTCTCCAGCGCAGCGAGCGGTCCCGGGTCGGCGGCGGCCGCCGTCTCGCGATCGGGCCAGAGCAGGTCGGGAACCGCGAGATGAACGTTCATGAAATTGGCGCGCGAGTGTAGCACGCAGCCACTGGCTCACCAGGTGAGCCGGGCGCGATGCGGCTGTGGCACACTCGCGCATCCCGAAGCGGACGGACCTCGCGCTTGCAGTACGAATACTTCATCGGCCTTCGCTACACCCGCGCCCGACGACAGAATCTCTTCGTCTCGCTGAGCTCCGCCATCTCCGCGGTGGGCATCTTCCTCGGCGTCGCGGCGCTCATCGTCGTGCTGTCGGTGATGAACGGGTTCCAGAAGGAGATTCGCGCCCGCATCCTCGGCGTGGCGGCGCACGTGCAGATCACCGGGCCGGACAACATGCTCGCGGACTGGGCGGCGGTCGCGGCCAGGGCACGGGAAGACCCACGGGTCCTGGCAGCGGCACCGTACGTGAACGGCCAGGCGATGCTGGCGCTGGATGGCAACGTGCGCGGCGCGCTGGTACGCGGCATCGACCCGCGGCTCGAGAGCGAGGTCGCCGACCTCGGCGCCCACATGGTCGCGGGGGAGCTCGACCGCCTGCAGCCGGGCGAGTTCGGCATCGTGCTCGGCGTCGAGCTCGCACGCGCGCTGCGGGTGGCGCCGGGCGACCGCGTCACCCTGATCGCGCCGCAGGGGCTGGTGACGCCGGCGGGCATCGTGCCGCGCCTGAAGCAGTTCCGCGTGGTCGGCACGTTCCGCGTCGATCACTTCGAGTACGACAGCGGGCTCGCGCTGGTCAACATCGCCGACGCCCAGCGGCTCTACCAGCTGGGCGACCGCGTATCGGGCGTCCGCCTCAAGCTCGCCGACCTGTTCGAATCGCGTGCCGTTACGCTCGATCTCTACCGCGCGCTCGGACGCGACGTGCTGATCAGCGACTGGACGCGCAGCCACGCCAACTTCTTCCGGGCGGTGGAGATCGAGAAGCGCATGATGTTCATCATCCTGACGCTGATCGTGACGGTCGCGGCGTTCAACGTCATCTCGACGCTGGTCATGGTGGTCACGGAGAAGCAGGCCGACATCGCGATCCTGCGCACGCTCGGCGCCGCGCCGCGGAGCGTGATGAAGATCTTCATGGTCCAGGGCGCGGTGATCGGCGTGCTGGGCACGGCGCTCGGCGTCGTCGGGGGCATCCTGCTCGCGCTCAACATCGACGTCGTGGTGCCGTTCCTCGAGCGGCTGCTCAGCGTGCAGTTCCTCTCGCGCGACGTCTACTACATCAGCGAGCTGCCGTCCGATCTGCATCTGGACGACGTGGTGCTGATCGCGGCCGTGTCGCTCGTGCTGTCGCTCGCGGCGACGCTCTACCCGAGCTGGCGCGCTTCGCGCGTGCGGCCGGCGGAGGCGCTGAGGTACGAGTGACCCCGGTCATCGCCTGCCGCGGCCTGAGGAAGATCTACAGCGATGCCCGGGTGCCGGTGCCGGTGCTGCTCGGGGTCGACCTCGAGGTGGCTGCGGGGGAGGTCGTCGCGATCGTCGGCGCTTCCGGCTCGGGAAAGAGCACGCTGCTGCACCTGCTCGGCGGGCTCGACGCGGCGACGGCGGGCGAGGTCGAGGTGGCCGGACGCTTGATGACGGCGCTCCCGGACGCGGAGCGCGGCCGGCTGCGGAACGAATCGCTCGGCTTCGTCTACCAGTTCCATCATCTGCTGATGGAGTTCACCGCGGTCGACAACGTCGCGATGCCGCTCTTCATCCGGCGGCTGGCGCGGTCCGCAGCGCGGGCCGAGGCGGCCGCGGTCCTGCGCGAGGTGGGCCTGGGCGAGCGCCTCGACCACACGCCGGGCCAACTCTCGGGCGGCGAGCGCCAGCGTGCGGCGCTCGCGCGCGCGCTGGTGACCCGACCCGCATGCGTGCTCGCCGATGAGCCGACGGGCAACCTCGACCGGCATACCGCGGCAGCGGTGTTCGAGCTGATGCTCGCCCTCAACCGCACGCTGGGGACGAGCTACGTCATCGTGACCCACGATCCCGCGATCGCGGCGCGCGCGAACCGAATCCTGAGGCTGCAGGACGGCCGGCTCGTTCCGGAGCGCTGACCAGCCTGCGGCGTGCGCGGCGCCGCCACTGGACCACTACCCAAGCGCGCCATCCGACCTGGACGGCGATCCACCCCAGCGTTGCGAGCGAGGCTGCGAGCAGGACCAGCCCGAGCGCGAGCGGCTTGCCGAGCGCGAGCGACCAGTCGACGAGCGCGTGCATCCACTGGCCGATCTGCGACCAGGAGAACTCGGGGGGGTCGACCATCTTGCCGCCACCTCCGAGCACGAGCGACCCGATCCAGTAGGCGAAGAGGTAGAGGGGCACGATGGTGAGGGGATTGGTATAGAGAGTCGTGATCAGCGCGACCGGCAGGTTGACCCCGAGCGGGATCGCGACCAGCGCCGCGCCGAGCATCTGGAGCGGGCCGGGAATGAGGCCGCAGAACATGCCGACCGCGACGCCACCCGCGACCGATCGGCGGTTCAGATGCCAGAGGTTGGGATGGCGATGCAGGAAGCCACCGAACTTCGCGATGTACTTGTTCTGACGGACCGACTCGTGGGTCGGGAGGTACTTCCGGAAGTATTTGCGGGGCATTGCGGCCGCTCGCGGCGCTCGCGGGCTGAAGCATTCTACTGAAAATCAACCTCGCGACCGCGTCGCGCGTTGCTGGAAGCAGGACGCGCGCCGTGAGACTCGGGATCCTCGCCTTCGCCGCCGGCGTCTGGCTGCTGCAGAGCCAGGCGACGCTTCCCGGATGGCCAGCGGTCGTGGCGCTGGCAACGGCGTTCCTGGCGGTGTGGATGGTGCAGCGGGCCGCGGAGTCACGCTTCGCGGCCGCCGCACGCGTGCTCGTCCTGCTCGCGACCCTCGGCCTCGGCTTCGCCTGGGCGGCTGGCGCCGCGAAGATCCGTCTCGCCGATCGACTCGATTCTGCTTGGGAGGGACGTGACGTCACACTGACCGGCGTCGTGGCGAGCTTGCCGCAACCGTTCGAGCGCGGCGTGCGCTTCGACCTGGACGTGGAAGACGCAGTGAGCGCGGGCGCCAACGCGGTCGCGTTCCGGGCTACCCGGCAAGGTCGCGCTCTCCTGGTACAACGGCCTGACGCCGGAGGAGTTCCAGGAGGTGCTGCCGATCCGCGCGGGCGAGCGGTGGCGGCTCACGGTGCGGCTGCGGCGACCGCACGGCACGGCCAACCCGCACGGCTTCGATTACGAGGCGTGGCTGCTCGAGCGCGGGATCGGCGCGACCGGGTACGTGCGCCCCCGCGGCGAACGCATCCGGCTCGCCGCGGTGACCTACCGGCCGACGTACCTGATCGAGCGGCTCCGCGAGCACATCCGCACGAAGTTCTGGGACGCGCTTCCCGAGCACCGCTACGCGGGCGTGCTCATCGCCCTCGCAATCGGCGACCAGCGCGCGATCGAGACGATCGACTGGGAGACGTTCACCCGGACCGGCGTAGGCCACCTGATGAGCATCTCCGGGCTGCACGTCACGATGGTCTCCGCGCTTGCGGCGGCGATCGCGCTCTGGCTCTGGCGGCTCTCGCCGCGCCTGATGCTGCGCCTCCCCGCGCCAAAGGCGGCTGCTGCCGCCGCAGTCGTGACCGCCACCGCCTACACACTGCTGACTGGGTTCGCGGTCCCCGCGCAGCGCACCCTCTATATGGTCGCAGTCGTGGCCGCGGCGATGTGGTTCGACCGGCTGCAGTCGTCGTCCCGCGTTCTGGCGACCGCGCTTGGGATCGTCCTCGTGCTCGACCCCTGGGCGGTCGCGTCGCCGGGTTTCTGGCTGTCGTTCGCGGCGGTCGCGGTGATGCTCTACGTCGGCGTGTCCGCGCTGCGCGAGGGGCATTGGGTGCTCCAGTGGGGCCGCGTGCAATGGGCGATCACCGTCGGGCTCGCGCCACTGCTCCTGGTGCTCTTCCAGCAGGTTTCGCTCGTGTCGCCGGTCGCGAACGCCATCGCCATTCCGGTCGTGAGCCTGCTGGTGACCCCACTCGCGCTGCTCGCCGCGGTCGTGCCGGGGGTGTGGATCGCCCAGCTCGCGCACGCCGTACTCGCCGCGCTGATGCCGGTGCTCGACTGGCTGGCGGCGCTCCCCGGCGCCGCGTGGCAGCAGCACGCGCCCGCGTCCTGGACGGCCGCGCTCGCGATCGTGGGTGTCGCCTGGATGCTGGCACCGCGCGGGATCCCGGCCCGCTACGCGGCGCCGCTCCTGCTCGCGCCGATGTTCCTGGTGCGGCCGCCGCTGCTCGAAGAGGGCACGGCGCGCATCACGTTCCTCGACGTCGGGCAGGGGCTCGCCGCGCTGGTGCGCACGCGGCACCATGCCTTGCTCTACGACGCCGGGCCGGCCTACAGCCTCGAGGCGGACGCCGGCAACCGCGTCGTCGTTCCGTTCCTGCGCGGGGAGGGCCTCGCCCGGCTCGACGCTGTGGTCGTCACGCACAACGACATCGACCACTCGGGCGGTGCGGCGTCGGTGATGCGAACCATCCCGACCGCCGTCCTCTGGTCATCGCTCGATCTCTCACACCCCGCGATCGCATACGCGGCGGCGCGACTGCCGTGCCGCGCGGGTCCGCGCTGGGAGTGGGACGGCGTCGAGTTCACGCTGCTGCACCCGGCGGTGGCGAGCTACGACGACCCGTGGCTCAAGCCGAACTCACGAAGCTGCGTCCTGCGAGTCGCTACGCAGCACGGGGCGGTGCTGCTCACCGGCGACGTCGAAGAGCGGGACGAGCGTGCGCTGCTTGCGGGAGGCGGAGCCCTCAATTCGGCGGTGATGCTCGCGCCGCACCACGGCAGCGGAACGTCCTCGTCGCCAGGGCTCCTCGCCGCGGTCGGACCGACGCACGCCGTGTTCACGGTCGGGTACCGGAACCGGTTCGGCCACCCGAAGCAGGAGGTGGTCGGACGGTATCTGAGCGCGGGTGCGGCGATCTGGCGCACCGACCGCGACGGCGCGATTACCGCTCGCCTCGAGCCGCAAGGCGTAACCGTCTCGCGCTACCGCGAGGAGCAGCGGCGCTACTGGCGCTAGGGGAGGGTTACGGCTGCGGCTGCGGCGAGTTCGGGCTGAAGTTCCCCGCGAGCGCCTCGAGGGCGTCCTGCCGCGCCTTCACCGCCCGGCGGAACGCTTCCTCCGCGCCGTACTTCGCGACCGAGAATTTCACGAGCTTCGTCCGCCACGGCTCGAGCGGCAGCCGCGCGATCCAGAACCGCCGCTCGACCGGGCCCTTGCCGGTCTCGATGACCTCGGCGTGGAACGACACGCCGGCAAGCCCGGACCGGTTGTTGCGCCGGAGGATCGAGCAATAGTCGCGTCGGGTCAGCGGCGGATGCTTGCTGAGGAGGCTGTCCCGGTACTTCCTGGCGGCGCCGAGCGCCTTCTGCTTGCCGCCGTAGACGCCGTCCGAGAAGTGGCCGACGTGGATCTTGCCCTGGCGCTGGAGCGTAACGCGCCACGCGTGGGTGCGCGAGCGCTCGTGGTCCACGCGGGTGATGCCGTACATCGCCCGCCGCGTCGGGGGGGTGCGTGCCATGCTGCCCGTGATGCCTGTCCGTGGTGCCAGTGTTGTCGTCGTAGGCTCCGGGCCAGTATGACGTCGGCATAGAAGCGGTGTCAAGCACCGGGACGGCCTACACGCCGGACGCGTCGACAACCCGTCAGCTCGCGCGGCATCGAGCCGGGCGGTCGTTCCCCCGGAGTGGGTCAGCCGCCGCTCGGCCGATACCTGAGGTCGAGCGTGAAGGGGAAGTTCCGGTTCGGCGGCTCACGCGCGGCGGCCATGGGCCCGGGCGTGTGCCCGTGGCTCCAGAACCGCGCGAACCGGCGCGCCTCGGCCTCGTTGGCGTTGACCGGGAACGTCTCGTAGTTCCGGCCGCCGGGGTGGGACACGTGGTAGGTGCACCCGCCGATGGCGCGCCCGCTCCAGGTGTCGACGATGTCGCAGACGAGCGGCGTGTGCACGCCGATCGTGGGATGCAGGGCCGAGGGCGGCTGCCAGGCCTTGAAGCGCACGCCGGCGACGAACTCGCCGTGCACGCCGGTCGGATGGAGAGGCAGCGGCCGGCCGTTGCAGGTGACGACGTGGCGCTCGCCGGTCATGCCGTTCACCTTGACCTGGAGCCGCTCGACCGAGGAGTCGACGTAACGCGCGGTGCCGGTCTCCGCGATCTCCTCCCCGAGCACGTGCCACGGCTCCATCGCCTGGCGCAGCTCGAGCGAGACCCCCGAGTAGGCGACCGTGCCGTAGCGCGGGAAGCGAAACTCGAGGAACGGGGCGAACCACGCCTCGCGGAGCGGATAGCCGGCCGCGCGCAGGTCGATCACTACGTCGTGGATGTCCTCGCGCACGAAGTGCGGCAGCATCCAGCGGTCGTGGAGCTGGGTGCCCCAGTAGACGAGGTGGCCGCGGTAGGGCTCCTTCCAGAAGCGGGCCACGAGCGCGCGCACGAGGAGCGCCTGCACCAGCGCCATGCGCGCGTGCGGCGGCATCTCGAAGGCCCGCAACTCGACCAGGCCGAGCCGACCGTGCGGGCCGTCCGGCGAATACAGCTTGTCGATCGAGAACTCGGCGCGATGGGTGTTGCCGGTCAGATCGACGAGCAGGTGGCGGAGCAGCCGGTCGACGAGCCACGGGAAGTCGGCCTCGGCGCCCGCCCGGGCCCGCTCGCCCATCTGCTGGAACGCGATCTCGAGCTCGTACACCTGGTCGTCGCGGGCCTCGTCGACCCGCGGCGCCTGGCTCGTGGGCCCGATGAATCGCCCCGAGAAGAGATACGAGAGCGAGGGGTGGTTCTGCCAGTAGGTGACGAGGCTCTTCAACACGTCGGGACGGCGCAGGAACGCGCTGTCCGCGGGGGTCGGACCGCCGAGCGTCATGTGGTTGCCGCCGCCGGTGCCGGTGTGGCGCCCGTCGAGCACGAATTTCTCGGTGCCGAGCCGGGCGAGCCGCGCCTCCTCGTAGAGCACGGTCGTGTTGGCGACGAGCTCGTCCCAGCTCGACGCCGGATGGACGTTGACCTCGATCACCCCCGGATCCGGCGTCACGGCGAGCGCGCGGAGGCGCGGATCGTGCGGCGGCGCGTAGCCCTCGATGCGCACCGCGCGCCCGAGCCCTTCGGCGACGTGCTCCACGGCGGCGACGAGGTTGATCCAGTCCTCGACGTGCGCCACCGGCGGCAGGAAGACGTACACGTGGCCGCCGCGCGCTTCGACGCAAGCCGCGGTCCGCACGACGTCTCGCGGCGCGGGCGGGTGCTTCGGCCGATCGTGCTTCTGCTTCTCCGACCGGACGTGGGCGTCGTGAAGGCTCTCGGGGACGTCGAACGGATCGCGGGCGAACTCGGGCTCGATCTCCTCCGGGAGGCGCTCCGGGAGCGAGGCGATCGGGAGCCGGTACCCTGCCGGCGAATCACCGGGAAGGAGATAGAGCCGCTCGCGCCGGAGCGGCCACAGGGAGCTCTGCCAGTGCGAGGTCCAGGTCGCAAGGCTGACCGGTCCCACTGCGGGTCGCAGCGCGGGCTCGGGGTCGCGCGCCCGCAGCGGCAGGGCATACGCTGCTGGGTTGCCCACGCCCGCCTCGAGCGTCCGACGGAGCCGGGCCCGATCGTCGTAGTCCTTCAAGGGCACCTTCGCGGGGTCCACGTTCACCGGGAGGTTGCCTTCGAGCTGCAGGAGGGGGAGCGGATCCTCGTACGCCGGGATGATGAACGCCTCGTCGAGCCCCAGCTCGCGCACGAGCCCGCCCGCGAAGCGCGCAGCGTCCTCGGCACGCGCGTCCGCGGGCGATCCCGCGCCCGCAACGAGGTCACCGTTGCGCCACAGCGGCCGCCCGTCGCGCCGCCAGCGCAGGGCGAGCGCCCAGCGCGGCACCGGCTCGCCCGGATACCACTTCCCCTGGCCGTAGACGAGGAGCCCGCCGGGCGCGAAGCGCTCCTTGAGGCGCCACGCGAGCTGCTCGGCCAGGGTCCACTTCTTCGCCGACAGGGCGGTGTAGTTCCACTCCGGGCCGTCCATGTCGTCGATCGAGACGAACGTCGGCTCCCCGCCCTGCGTGAGGCGCACGCTGCCGGCCTCGAGCTCGCGGTCGACGGCGCGCCCGAGCGCGTCGATCTCCTCCCACTGGGCGTCGGAGTACGGCTTGGTCACGCGCGGGTCCTCGTGGATGCGCGTGACCTTCATCTCGAAGTCGAGCTGCGACTCGCACACGTCGGTGAAGCCCGTCACCGGCGCCGCGCTCGACGGGAACGCCGTCGCGGCGAGCGGGATGTGACCTTCGCCCGCGAGCAGGCCCGACGTCGGATCGAGCCCGACCCAGCCCGCGCCCGGCAGATAGACCTCGGCCCAGGCGTGCAGGTCGGTGAAGTCCGCGCTCGGGCCCGTCGGCCCGTCGAGCGGCTTCGCGTCGGCGACCAGCTGGACGAGGTACCCGGACACGAACCGCGCCGCAAGGCCGAGGTGGCGGAGGATCTGGACGAGGAGCCAGCCGGAATCGCGGCACGACCCCTCGCCGCGCTGCAGCGTCTCGTCGGGGGTCTGGATCCCCGGCGCCATGCGGACGAGATACCTGATCTCGCGGCTCAGGCGCTCGTTGAGGGCGACGAGGAAGTCGACCGTGTTGCTACCCGGATTGACGCCGCGCTTGCCGAAGGCCCCGAGCCAGTCGGCGAGCAACGGCCCGGTCGGCTCGCGCTCGCGGTACGGGGCGAGCTCCGCGGCGAGCTGCGGCGGGTAGTCGAACGGAAAATGCTCGGCCCAGTGCTCGACGAAGAAGTCGAACGGGTTGATCACCGTCATGTCGGCGACGAGATCGACGGCGATGTCGAGCGCGCGCGCCTTCTCGGGGAAGACGAAGCGCGCGATGTAGTTCCCGTACGCGTCCTGCTGCCAGTTGACGAAGTGCTTCTCCGGCGCGACGCGCAAGCTGTAGCTGTGGATCGGCGTCCGGCAGTGCGGTGCCGGGCGGAGGCGAATCTCGTGTGGCGACAGGCTCACCGCCCGGTCGAACGCGTAGCGGGTCCGGTGATGGAGCGCGACGCGGATGGTCATGCGGACGAGCGGCGAACGCGGGACGCGGAACGAACCGGCGCTTGCGCGCCCGCCGCCTACCCCGCGGCGTCCTCCCAGTAGGGATCGGGAAGCTGCGCGAACACGCGCCGCAGCCCCTCGCCCCACTGGTGATGGATCATCGTGAAGTACGGGTCGGTTTCGGTGATGCGCCGCTGCATCTGGATGCGGAGCGAGTCCCTGGCGTAGGTCACCAGGTCGATCGGCAGCCCGACCGACACGTTCGAGCGCATCGTCGAGTCGAACGAGATCAGCACGCACTTGGTCGCGTCGATCACGCTCGTCGAGCGCTTCACCACGCGGTCGATGATCGGCTTGCCGTACTTCGTCTCGCCGACCTGGAAGAACGGCGTGTCCGGCGTCGCCTCGATGAAGTTGCCTTCCTGGTAGAGCATGAACAGGCGGTGCGGCTCGCCCTTCACCTGCCCGCCGAGGATGAAGTTGGCGTTGGCGTCGATGTTGTTCTGGGTGAGGTAGGCGGCGTCGCGCCGCTTCACGTCGCGCAGGCAGTCGCCGAGCAGGGTCGCGATCTCGAACAGCGACTGCGCGTTCCAGACGTTCGGCGAGCCGTCGCCGCGCCTGGCGTTGCTCTCGAGGAGGTTGATCGCGTTCTGCGTCACCGACAGGTTGCCCGAGCTCAGGATGACGACGACGCGGTCGCCCGGCCGGTCGTACACCGTCATCTTGCGGAAGCTCGAAACGTGATCGACGCCCGCGTTGGTCCGCGAGTCGGAGGCGAACACCATGCCGGCGTCGAGCAACACGCCCACGCAGTAGGTCATCGCTGTTGGTCGTGCGGGGTCCTCACGCCGCCGATTCTAGCAGCGGGTGGGCAGCGCGGCGCCCGGCAAAGCCTCACTGCTAGGTCGGGACGAGGAAATGCTTGTTGATCTCGACGTTGAGCGCGCCGGTCTGGTCGAGGAACTCCATCAGGTACTCGTGCAACCCGATCTTGAAGATCCGCTCGGTCTTGCCGTAGTGAAGCTGGGCGTGGATCTCGCCCGCCAGGCGCTCCGGCTCGAGCCGCTCCTGGTCGCAGAGCACCTGCAGGATCTCGTAGATCGCGTTCATGCATGCGTGAAGGCTCCGCGGCACGTCGTCGCGAAGGATCAGGAGCTCGGCGACGCGCAGCGGCGTGATCACGTCGCGGTAGATCTGGCGGTAGGAGCTGAACGCCGACAGCGACCGCAGGAGCGCCGACCACTGGTAGTAGTCGACCGCGCCGCCGACGTCGTGCACGCTCGGCAGCAGCGTGTGGTACTTGACGTCGAGGATGCGGGCGGTGTTGTCGGCGCGCTCGAGGAAGGTGCCGATGCGGATGAAGTGGTAGCCCTCGTCGCGGATCATGGTGCCGAACGTGATCCCGCGAAAGAGATGCGAACGGTCCTTCACCCAGTCGAAGAACTCGGAGATGCTGCGCGCGGTGATGTCGGCGAAGCTCTTGGCCCGCATCTGGAGCCAGGTCTCGTTGAGGCTTTCCCACATCTCGATCGTGACCGCGCCGCGCTGCGCCCGGGCGTTCTCGCGCACGGTCTGCAGGGAGGAGTAGATCGACGACGCGTTGGAGGCGTCGAGCACCATGAAGTGGAGCACGTTCTCCGGCGAGAGCTCGGTGTAGCGCTGGTAGTAGCTCGTCGCATGGCCGGTGGTGATGAGCGGCAGCGCCCACGGCTCGGCCCACTTCTCGCCCGGCGCCATGACCCGGTAGGGCAGGAGCGACATGCGGTAGGTGACGTCGAGCATGCGCGCGGTGTTCTCGGCGCGCTCCATGTGGCGCGACATCCAGTACAGGTCGTTGGCGGTGCGGCTCAGCATGTGCGCCTACCGTTCCAGCACCCAGGTGTCCTTGGTCCCGCCGCCCTGCGACGAGTTGACGACCAGCGACCCCTCCTTCAGCGCGACGCGGGTGAGCCCGCCCGGGACCATGCGCACCTCCTTGCCCGACAGCACGAACGGCCGCAGGTCGATGTGGCGCGGCGCCATGCCCTGCTCGGCGAACGTCGGGCAGGTCGACAGGCTGAGGGTCGGCTGGGCGATGTACTTCTCCGGGTGCGCGAGGATGCGCTCGCGGAACTCGGCGCGCTGGGCCATCGTCGACGCCGGTCCGACCAGCATCCCGTAGCCGCCGGAGCCGTGCACCTCCTTGATCACGAGCTCCTGCAGGTGCTCGAGGACGTGGTGCAGGTCCTCCTTCTTGCGCAGCTGCCAGGTCGGCACGTTGTTCAGGATCGGCTTCTCGCCGAGGTAGTACTGGATCAGCTCGGGAACGTGCGGATACATCGACTTGTCGTCGGCGACCCCGGTGCCGATCGCGTTCGCGAGCGTGACGCGCCCCGCCTTGTAGGCGGAGAACAGCCCCGGCACCCCGAGCAGCGAGTCGGGGCGGAACACCTGCGGATCGAGGAAGTCGTCGTCGATGCGCCGGTAGATGACGTCGACGCGCTTCGGTCCGCGGGTCGTGCGCATGTAGACCGTCTGGTCGCGCACGACCAGGTCCTGGCCCTCGACCAGCTCGATGCCCATCTGCTGGGCGAGAAACGTGTGCTCGAAGTACGCGGAGTTGTACGACCCCGGCGTGAGCAGCACGACCGTCGGGTCGGACACGCCTTCCGGCGCGACCTGCCGGAGGGTGTCGAGCAGCAGGTCGGGGTAGTGGTCGATCGGCGCGACCTCGTTGCGCGCGAACGCCTCGGGGAAGAGCCGCATCATCATCTTGCGGTTCTCGAGCATGTACGACACGCCCGAGGGCACCCGCAGGTTGTCCTCGAGCACGTAGAACTCGCCTTCGCCCGCGCGCACGATGTCCACGCCCGCGACGTGCGCGTAGGTCCCGCCCGGGACGCGCATGCCCTGCATGACCGAACGATACTGCGCGTTCTCGAGGACCTTGCGCGCCGGGATGATCCCTTCCTTGAGGATCGACTGCTCGTTGTAGATGTCGTGCAGGAAAAGATTCAGCGCCTTCACCCGCTGCGCGAGCCCGCGCTCGAGAGTGCGCCAATCGGCCGCCGGGATGATCCGCGGGATGATGTCGAACGGGATGAGGCGTTCGGCGCCCGCGTCCTCGCCGTACACGGCGAACGTGATGCCGACCCGCTGGAACAGGACGTCCGCTTCCTGCCGCTTCTGCGCGAGGTGCTCGGGCGGCAGCTTCTCGACCCACTCGACGTACGGCTGATAGTGCGGCTGCACCTCGCCGGTGAGGCCGCGCATCTCGTCGAAGAACACTTTGGGAGTCGCGGTCACGGCAGCTCGGGGGAGGGCGCTTTAGTCTAGCGCACCACCGGCGCGCTCGAGCAACGCTCGCGCCGCTGCACGATGGACTAGGCGGGGCGGCGGGCTGCTTCGGGCGCACCGCCGGAGTGCGGATCGCCGCCGGCTGGTGCGTCGGTTTGCACCGAATACGGTTGCTATACTCGCGCATGACCCGCCGCATCACCGCCACCATCACCGTCGCGGGCGACGCGGCGCTCCTCGCCGCCTATCGCAAGCGGGTCAACGAGTTGCTCGACGCCGACTTCGGCGCGCCCTACCGCGAGCTGCACGCGCCCGGGCGGCTCGACTACCGTCTGAAGGCGGACGGCGTGCCCTACCCGCCGTTCGTGACCGCCTCGGGCGAGTTCCCCGACCTCGTGGTCGAGGTCCAATGGGAGCACCCGGACGGCGCTGCCAGCGGGCGGGCGACCATCCAGGCCGGCCGGCTCACGCAGCACTCGGCGGCGGCCGGCGCGGGCGGGTCGAGCGCGAGCTGCGAGCTGCGGGTCGACACGGACGGCACGCTCGTGATCGCGGTCGCGTGCCGGCGCCGGACCAAGGCGGAATGGATCGGTTATGCGCTGACCGCGAGCCAGCACGCGCTGTTCCGGGTCGAGCGCCGCGGTGCCGTCGCGGTCCTCACGGCGACCGACGGCGTCGAGCCCGAGTGGGCCGAGCGCTGGACGGTCGAAGGGGACGGCGTCCGTTACGCCGAGCTCGACCCGCGCGAGCCGGTTGATGAGCGCCTGCTCGGCGAGCTCGACCGGCTCGCGAACGACTTCGCCGACGACTGGCTCTGGTTCGCGGACGGCGCGCCCGACGCGACCGCGGTCGAGCGCCAGCGCTACGAGCGGTACGGGTGGAAGGTCAATCCGGCGAACGTGCGCACGGAGAAGCTCAAGACGGTCCTGCGCGAGACCGCGACCGGAGGTTTCGAGCTCGCGATCGCCGATCCCGAGGCCGCAGCGATCGCCGCGCTGGTGGCGCGGCACTGGCTGCAGACCGCGCGACATTGAGCAACTCGCCGTTTCGCCGCAACGCCGTCCTCTGTGCGAGCCCGTCGGGCCTGCACCGGCTTGCCTACGTCGAATGGGGCGATGCCGCCAATCCGCGCGTGCTCGTGTGCGTTCACGGACTCACCCGGTGCGCACGCGACTTCGACCGGCTCGCGGGTTCGCTTGCCGACCGCTACCGCGTCGTCTGCCCGGACATGCCGGGACGGGGCGAGAGCGAGTGGCTCAAGAACCCGATGGACTACGCCACCCCGACCTATCTCAATAGTGTCGTGACGTTGGTCGCGCGGCTCGGCGTCGCGACCGTGGACTGGGTCGGCACCTCGATGGGCGGGCTGATCGGCATGGCGCTGGCGTCGCTCGAGAAGACGCCGGTCCGGCGGCTGGTCCTCAACGAAGCGGGACCGCTGGTGAGGGCGCAGGCGCTGGACCGGATCGGCACCTACGTCGGCAAGGCGCCGCCGTTTCCTGACTTCGACGCGGCCGTGCGGTATGTCCGCGCGGTCAGCGCGCCGTTCGGACCGCACACCGACGACGAATGGCGCTTCCTCACCGAGCACGTGGTTCGGCGCCAGCCCGACGGCACCTTCCTGGTGCACTACGACCCGGCGATCGCGATGCCGTTCGACGCCGAGGCGCCGCACAAGGATCTCGACCTCTGGACGGTCTGGGACGCGATCACGTGCCCCACGCTGGTGATCCGCGGCGAACTCTCGGACCTGCTGGCGCGCGAGACGGTCGAGCGGATGAGGACGACCGGTCCCCGCGCGCAGGCGGTGGAACTCGCCGGGGTCGGACACGCGCCGACGCTGATGCACGACGACCAGGTCGCGGTCGTCCGCGAGTTTCTCCTGCGCGGCTAGCGGCGCGACCTCGCGCGCTGACCGCGGCGCAGCTGCCGCAAGGAGCTGCGGCAGCCGCTTCAGCGCCGCCCACTGGCGCTTCGTTGACCGCGCGCATCGCCCGCCGGGGTGCCGAGCCAGGTCGCGCCCGCGGGCACGTCCTGATAGACGATGCTGCCGCCGCCGACGCGGGCGCCGGGCCCGATCGTGACGTGGTCGCTCAAGCCCACGGCGCCGCCGATCTGCGCGCCGTCGCCGATCGTCACCGAGCCGCCCAGACCGGTACACCCCGCGATCACGACGCCGCGGCCGATGCGACAGTTGTGGGCGATCTGGCAGAGGTTGTCGATTTTCGTGCCGGCGCCGATCGTGGTGCTGCCGAACTTGCCGCGGTCGACGCAGCTGTTCGCGCCGATCTCGACATCGTCCTCGAGCACGACGTTGCCGACGTGCGGGAGCTTCAACAGCCCGCGACCGGCCGGATCCGGCCGATAGCCGAAGCCGTCGGCACCGATGGCGACGCCCTGATGCAGGATCACCCGCCGGCCCAGCGTGCAGCCGTGTCGCACGACGACGTTCGCGTGCAGCACCGAGCCGGCGCCGATCGCGGCGTCGGCGTACACGCGCACGCCGGCGTGGAGCACTACGTCCTCCGCGATGCGCGCGCCGCGATCCACGCTCACGTGCGGCCCGAGCCGCACCCGCGCGCCGAGTTGCGCGTCGCGGTGGACGAACGCCGTAGGGTGCACGCCCTCGTCCGGCACCGGTTCCGGCGTCCGAAACAGCTCGAGCGCGACCACCATCGCGACCTCGGCGTTGCGGACCACGATTACGGGACGCGGATCGTTCGCGATCGAGCGCGGCGCAACGTCCTCAGCAACGACCGCCGCAGCCGCGCGCGAAGCCGGCCATTGTTTCGCATAGCCCGCGGCGCCGATGAAAGTCAGATCGCCCGGAACGGCCGCCGCCGGGGTATCGAGGCCGTGGATCTCGACCGCCGCCGGACCGCGCAGGGCGCCGCCGAGTCTGGCCGCGATGGCGCCAGTGGTGAGAACGGTCATCCGGGAAAAAACCTGGCGCTGGATTGTAGCAGGCGCGACGTGCCGTCTCGCCGTGGTGTTCGGGCCGGCTCGCTCGCGCCTAGCGACCGGGGCCGCTCTCCCGCGGTGGCAGCCGCGCCGCCGGATCCTGGCGATAGAAGAGTTTCAGCTGCTCGTACAGTCCCGGGAACTCCTCCTGCAGCGCATGCGGGTCGGTGAAGAAGGTCTCGCTCGCCACGGCAAAGAACTCCGCCGGATGCTCGGCCGCATACGGATCGAGCAGCGTCTCGACCTCGCGCTCGACCATTCCCACCAGGCGCGCATAGCCTGACTCCAGCGTCCGCTCCCATACGCCCGCATCCATGTCGGCGTGGGGACGAGGATTGCCGTCCGCCTCGCCCTTCAGCATGTCGATCTTGTGGGCGAACTCGTGGATGACCACGTTGTAGCCCGGCTCGCCGCCCTCCTCGGGCGCCGCCACGCCGAGCGAGATGTCTTCCCAGGACAGCAGCACCGGCCCGCCCGGCCAGGCCTCGCCCGACAGGTCGTCCTCCCACTCGTGCATGACCCCGTCCTCGTCGAGCTCCTGCCGCCGGACGCGGAACTCGCCCGGATACACGACGACCCCGACCCAGCCGTCGTAGAAGTCGAGCCCGAGGTTCAGCACCGGCAGTACCGCCTGCACCGCGATCGCGAGACGGATCTCGTCGCTGAGCTCGAGGCCGCCGGCGCCATGCATCTGCTTTTCGTGCAGGAAGAGCAGCGCCAGCGCCCGCAGGCGTGCGAGCTCCTCGGGGCTCATCCCGCCCAGGAACGGGAGCCGGCCGGTGACGCGCCGCCACAGGGCGTCGTCGATCCGGGCGCGCTTCAGGATGCGCCGGCGGCGCCAGGTGCGGAACAGCGACATGCGGGGACGGTCGAAGCCGGGCGGGAGCGGCAGATTATGACGGACGCCGTGCACGGCGTCCGGTAACATTGTTCCCGCTCCCCGCATCGCACTTCCGCCGTGGTCACCGTTACCCAGCGTCCGTCCGAAGCCGTCGCGACGGCGCGTCCCGAGCTCGAGCCGGCGCTCGCCGGCCTCGATGCCGCCGAACGCGCGCTCGTCGAGCGCGCCGCGGCGTTCGCCGCGCCGCTTTACGACGGCAAGCTGCTCGGGACCGGGGAGCCTGCGCTCGACCACGCGTACGGCCTCGCCGGCAATCTCGCGCAGCTGCGCCTCGATGCCGCGACTCGCGCCGCCGGGGTGCTCTTCGCCGCGCCGGAGTACCTGCCGAACGCCGACGAGCAGCTCGCCACACGGATCGACCCCGCGGTGGCGGCCCTCGTGAGCGGCGTGTCGAAGCTGAACCGCATGCGCGTCGTCACGCGCGGGCTCGCCGCGATGACGGAGAAGGGGAAGCAGTCGCAGGCGGAAATCCTGCGCAAGATGCTGCTGGCGATGGTCGAGGACATCCGCGTGGTGCTGATCCGGCTCGCCAGTCGCACCCAGACGCTGCGCGTTCTCGCCCGGGCGCCGGAGGCGACGCGGCGCGAGCTGGCGCGCGAGACGCTCGACATCTATGCGCCGCTCGCGAACCGCCTCGGCGTCTGGCAGCTGAAGTGGGAGCTCGAGGACCTCTCGTTCCAGTTCCTGGAGCCCGAGCTGTACAAGCGGATCGCCCGCCAGCTCGACGAGCGCCGCGACGAGCGGGAATCGTTCATCGCCGCGGCGACGGCGACCCTGTCGCGAGCGATCGCCGCGGCGGGCATCGCCGCCGAGGTCACGGGCCGGCCGAAGCACATCTACAGCATCTACAGCAAGATGCGCGAGAAGGGGCTCGAGTTCGCGGAGCTCCACGACGTGCGCGGGCTGCGCGTCCTCGTCGACACGGTCAAGGACTGCTACACGGTGCTCGGCATCGCGCACGACCTGTGGCAGCCGATCCCGAGGGAGTTCGACGACTACATCTCGCGGCCGAAGGGCAACAGCTACCGGTCGCTGCACACCGCGGTCGTCGGTGCGGACGGCCGCGCGCTGGAGGTGCAGATCAGGACCCACGACATGCACCGCCACGCCGAGCTGGGCGTCGCGGCGCACTGGCGCTACAAGGAGGGCCGCAGCGGGAAGGGCGAGGCGTTCGACGACAAGATCGCCTGGCTGCGGCAGGTGCTCGCGTGGCGCGACGAGATCGTGGACGCCGCGGAGTGGGTCGAGCAGTCCAAGCGCGCGGCCCTGGACGAGACCGTGTACGTGCTGACGCCGCAGGGGCGGGTGATCGACCTGCCCCGCGGCGCCACGCCGATCGACTTCGCCTACGCGCTGCACACCGACCTCGGACACCGTTGCCGCGGCGCGAAGGTCGACGGCGGGATGGTCCCGCTCGACTACCAGCTCGAGAACGGCCAGCGCGTCGAGGTGGTCGCCGCGAAGACCGGCGGGCCGTCGCGCGACTGGCTGAACCCGCAGCTCGGCTACCTCGCCAGCTCGCGGGCGCGGCACAAGGTCCGGCAGTGGTTCAACAGCGAGGAGCTCACGCGGACGATCGCCGCCGGACGCGCGGCCGTCGAGCGGGAGCTCGCGCGCGAGGGCGCGACGAGCGTCAAGCTGGAGACGCTGGCCGAACGGCTCGGGTTCGCCGCCGCCGACGAGCTCTTCGCCGCCGTCGGACGCGAGGAGGTGGGGCCACGCGCGCTGCAGGCGGCGGTCCGCGGGCCGGCGCCCGCGGCGCCGCCGGCCGAAGAGACGCTGGTCGCGAAGAAGAGCAAGGCGGGCGCGGCCGGCGCCGGGGTGCTCTTCGTCGGCGTGGACCGGCTCATGACCCAGCTCGCGCGGTGCTGCAAGCCGGTGCCTCCGGACGCGATCGTCGGTTTCGTGACCCGCGGGCGCGGGATCTCGCTCCACCGCCGGGACTGCCGCAGCCTCGCTGCGCTGCTCGCTCGCCAGCCGGAGCGGGAGATCGAGGCGCAGTGGGGTACGCGCGCCGCCAGCGTGTTCCCGGTCGACATCGCCGTCCAGGCACATGATCGCCAGGGGCTGCTGCGGGACGTCTCCGAGGTGCTCTCGCGCGAGCGGATCAACGTCACCGCAGTGAACACGCTGTCCCGCCGGCACGTCGCAACCATGTTCTTCACCGTCGAAGTGGAAGACCTCGACCAGCTGCGGCGGACACTGGCGCAGATCGCCGAGGTCGCGGGCGTGTTCTCGGCCGCGCGGCGCTGATGGAAATCGAGCTCAAGCTCCTGGTCGCGCCCGAGAACCTCGGGCGGATCGAGCACCACCCGGCGCTGCGGGACCTGCGCCGCTCCGCGGCCCACAGCGAACGCCTGGCGACGGTGTACTACGACACCCCCGAGTTCGACCTCGCGCGCGAGGGCGTGGCGCTGCGCGTGCGGCGGACCGGCGACCGCTGGGTGCAGACCCTGAAGGCCGATGGCAACGCGGTCGCCGGCCTGCACGCGCGCGACGAGCTGGAATGGCCGCTCGACGGCGAGGCGCTCGACTTCGCGGCGCTCGATACTTCCAGGTACCACGCGCTCTTCGCGCAGCAGCAGGTGCGCGAGCGGCTGCAGCCGGTGTTCAGGACCGACTTCGACCGCGCGGCGCGGCTGGTGTCGTTCCCCGACGGCACCGCCGCGGAGCTCGCGATCGACCACGGCGAGATCCGCGCCGGCTCCCGGACCGCGCCGATCTCGGAGGCCGAGATCGAGCTGAAGACCGGCGACGCCCAGCGGCTGTTCGAGCTCGCACGCGAGCTCGCGCGCGACGTGCCGCTGCGGCTCGGCCACGAGAGCAAGGCGGAGCGCGGGTACGCGCTCGCAGGCGCGGTGGCTCCCCGGCCCCGGAAGGCCCGCCCGGTGTTGCTCACGCACGGGCTCTCGGCCGGCGCCGCCCTGCGGCGCATCGCAGCCGAGTGCATCGCGCAGATGCAGGCGAACGAGGCCGGCATACTCGGGGGGCGAGACCCCGAGTACCTGCACCAGTTCCGCGTTGGCCTGCGGCGGCTGCGCTCGTGCCTCGACATCGTCGGCGTGGCGGTGGGCAAGGAGGCGGTCGCGCCGCTCGCCGACGAGCTGCGCTGGCTCGGCGCCGCGCTCGGGCCGGCCCGCGACTGGGATGTGTTCGCCGCCGAGACGCTCGCGCGGCTCGCGCGCGAGTTCAACGTCGCGGAGGACTTGCAGGCGTTCCTGGCGCGCTGCGCGGCGATTCGCCGCGCTCACGCCGAAGTCGCGCGCGCCGCGGTCGCCTCGCCCCGCTACACGACGCTGCTGCTGGTGCTGGGCGAGAGTTTCGCGCGCGACGATCTCGCCGCCCTGCGGCGGCCGACGCCGGGCGGCGGCGCTGCGCCGGACGCCGCGGCCGCCGCGCTGTCGGCCCCGGTCGGCGAGTTCGCCGCGTCGGTTCTCGACAAGCGCCACCGGCGGCTGCGCAAGCGCGGCGGCGGCGTGCCCGACGCGCCCGCCGCGGAACGCCACCGGGTGCGGATCGACGCGAAGAAGCTGCGGTACGCGGCGGAGTTCTTCGCCTCGCTCTATCCGCCCAAGCGCGTGCGCCGCTACGTCGATGCGCTCGAGGACCTGCAGGACATCCTGGGGGCGCTGAACGATGCAGCGGTCGCCGAGCGCTTGCTGGCCGAAGCGGAGGCTGCCGATCCGGAGCCGGTGCCACCGCGCGTGGAAGGGCTCGTGCGCGGCTGGATCGCCGCGACCGCCGGACACGAGCTCGCGCGCTACCGGCGCGCGTGGCGGGAGTTCGAGGACGCGAAGCCGTTCTGGCACTAGCGGCTCGCCGCCTTGTTGGACTGCCCTCGCGCTCGCGCGCTCGGGGTTCGCCCTTGGGGCGGCCCGGCGGGCTCAAACGAGCGCCGAGCCGCCGTCCACGACCAGCGTCTGGCCGGTCATGAACGCGGCGTCCTCGCTCGCGAGGAAGCTCGCCGCGCCGGCCAGGTCCTCCGGAACCTCGTCGCGCTTGATGGCCCGGCTCGCGACGACGGCGTCGCGGTACTTCTCGATGTGCACCGGGTGCGCGCGGATCCCGTCCGAGAGCGTGAAGCCGGGCGCCAGCGCGTTCACCGTGATCCCGTGCGGCCCGAGCTCGCGCGCGAGCGCGCGGGTGAGCGCGATCACCGCGCCCTTGCTCGTCACGTAGTGGAGCATGAACGGGACGCCCTTCAGCGGGGCGCCCGAGGCGAGGTTGATGATCCGCCCTCCGCCCCGCCGCTTCATCTCCGGAACGCACGCACGGCAGGCGAGGAAGACGCCGAGCGTGTTGACCTCCATGACCCGACGCCATTCGTCGGCACGGATCGATTCGAACGGCTGGGGCTCGAGCGCCGAGAACAGGGCCGCGTTGTTGACGAGGATGTCGACCCCGCCCCAGGCGGCGCGCGTTTCCTCGATCATGCGAACGAGATCGGACTCGGACGTCACGTCCGCCGTCACACCGCGCACGCCGTCGCCGATGGCCTTCGCCGCCTCCGCCGCGCCGCGCACGTCGGCGATGACCACCTGCGCGCCGTCCCGCGCGAGACGCGTGGCGAGCGCACGGCCGATGCCCTGCGCGCCGCCGGTGACCACCGCAACCTTGCCCGCGAGCTTCATCGCCGTCCTTCCGCACCTTCCGGAGGGGCGATGCTACCGTCAAACGAACGCGAACGAGGCGAGGGCGAGCGCCGCGCCCACGCCCGCGCCCGCGAGCACATCGCTCGGATAGTGCAGCCCGAGCACGAGCCGCGAGGCGGCGACGGCGAGCGCGAAGGGGACGACGATCCAGGCGAGCTGCGGCGCGTACGCGACCATCAGGATCGAGAACGACGCCGCGTGCAGCGTGTGGCCGGAGGGGAAGCTGAACTGGTCGAGCGGAGCGGCGCCGGGCCGGATCGCCGCCCGCACCTGATACGGGCGCGGGCGCGAGGTGCGCGACTTCAGCCACTTGTAGAGCAGGACGCCGGCGGCGCCGGTCGCCGCCATGTGCGCCGCCGCCGGCAGCGCGGCCGTGCCGCCGACCACCACGAACCCAGCGATCAGCGCGTACCAGAACACGCCGTCGCCGAGGCGGCTCACCGCACGGAAGAACGCGCGCAGCCACGGGATGCTCGCCGCGTGGTTGAAGCGCAGGCACCAGGCCTCGTCCCAACCCGCCAACACCTGCAACGAGGCGTTAAAGCGGCGCATGGTCCGCCTCGGCCGGCACGACGGTGCGGGGACCCGCGGTGACCGCGACCCGGCTGGCGCGTGCCCGGTCCACGAGCTCGCGGAACACCGCCTCGAGATCGTCGACCACCCGCTCCCAGGTGAGGGGCCGCGCGGTCGCCGCGGCTTCGGTGCGCAACCGCTCTCGCAACCCGGCGTCGGCGGCGAGCTCCTGCGCCACCGCGACGAACGACGCCGCCGAACCGAACGGCGCCAGCAGACCGTTCACGCGGTGGCGGATGTGCTGTCGGGCCCCGGCGTAGTCGAACGCGACCACGGCCAGCCGGCTCGCCATCGCCTCGGTGGTCACGTTGCCGAACGTCTCGGTGAGGCTCGGGAAGAGCAGGACGTCGGCCGACGCGTAGTGCTCCGCCAGGTCGGTGCCGGAACGCATGCCGGCGAAGACGAAGTCGCGGTGGACGACGCGCAGCGCCGCCCCTTCCGGCCCGTCGCCGACGAGGACCACGCGCAGGCGCGAGGCGACGGCCCGGATCGCATCGCAGGTCTCGACGAACAGCGGCAGGTTCTTCTCCGGGGCCAGCCGCCCGACGTAGGCGACGACGAGGTCGCGGTCGCCGGCGCTCCAGGACCGGCGCAGCTCCGCGCTCCGCCGTTCCGGGCCGAACAGTTCGGTGTCGATGCCCCGCCCCACCACGGCGAGCCGGCGGTAGCCGACGGTTGCGAGCTGCGCCTTCATCTGGGCCGTCGGCACCAGCGTGCAGTCCGCGCGGTTGTGGAGCCGCCGCAGATACCCCGCGACGAAGCTCCTGAGGAGGCCGAAGCCGTAGTGGCGCGAGTAGTCGTGAAAGTTCGTGTGGAACTCCGAGACGACCGGGACGCCGACGGTCCTGGCCGCGGCGATCGCCGAACTGCCGAGCGGGCCCTCGGTGACGACCTGCACAACGTCGGGTCGCCGGGCCCGCCACGCCCGCAGGAGCGCGCGCTTGGCGGGAAGGCCCATCTGGAGCTCCCGGTAGCGGGGCAGGCGAACGCCCGGGCGCAGGAGCGTCTCGAGCCCGGCCTCAGTCGCGCCGCTATCGGCCTCGCCCTGCCGCGGCCTGACGAGCTGGACCGAATGCCCGCGCGCGCGTAGGCGGTCCACCATCATGCCGATGGTCCGCGCGACGCCGTTGATCTCCGGCGGGTAGGTCTCGGTGACGACCGCAATCCGCAGCGGCCGCCTGGATCGGTCGCTCATGCCACCCACTGTGGGGCGCCGGCATGAACGGATGATGAAGGAGAGTTGAAGTTTCGGTTACAAGCCGTTAATTTCTATAAAAAACTCTCTGAGAGTACGAGCCCCCAGACGACTGCCACGTTCACCAGGCTCAGGAAGACGGCCGCGCTGCCGATGTCCTTGGCGCGCTTGGCCAGTCGATGCTGGTCGAGCGAGATCCGGTCGACGGCCGCCTCGATCGCCGAGTTGAGCAGCTCGACGATCAGCACCAGCAGGACGCTCCCGATCATCAGCGCCTTGCCGGTCCCGCCGATATTGAGCACGAGCGCGATCGGGATGAGCACGATCGCGAGCCACACCTCCTGCCGGAACGCCTCCTCGTGCCGGAACGCCGACTCCAGGCCATGCACCGAGTAGACGCAGGCATTCAGCACGCGTTGCACGCCGGTCTTGCCCTTGAACGGGCTTTCCTCGGTCCGGTTGATCGGCGGCTCCCCGACCCTAGACCGCCGTTCTCGCGCGCGAGGGTCTCGAGCAGCTCTTCCTGCGCGCTGTGGCGCGCCTTGCCGGGCTGCTTTCTGACGTAGGTCCCGTCCGGCTCCATCTCCCATGCCTGGACGTTGTCCCCGAGATACGCCTGCAGACCCTCGCGGATGACGCGCGCCTTGAGCTTCTTGTCGAGCACCGGGAACGCGAGCTCGATGCGCCGGAAAAAGTTCCGGTCCATCCAGTCGGCGCTCGAGAGGTAGACCGCCTCCTCGCCGTCGGCGCGGAAGTGGAACACCCGATGGTGCTCGAGGAAACGCCCGATGATCGAGCGCACCTTGATGTTCTCGGACAGGCCCTCGATGCCCGGGCGGAGCGCGCACACGCCCCGGACGATCAGGTCGATCTTCACGCCCGCCTGGGACGCGTCGTACAGCGCCTCGATCGTGTCGGGTTCGAGCAGGGCGTTCATCTTGGCGATGATCCGGCCCTGCTTCCCCTCGCGCGCGAGCTGCGCCTCGCGCCGGATCGCCTCGACGACGCGCTGGTGCAGCGTGAACGGCGACTGCCAGAGGTAGGCGAGCTTGCCGGCCTTGCCGAGGCTCGTGAGCTGATTGAACACCTGGTTCACGTCGGCGCAGATCTGCTCGTCGCAGGTGAACAGGCTGAAGTCGGTATAGGCGCGCGCGGTGCGCGGATGGTAGTTCCCGGTGCGCGAGGTGCACGTACCGCCGGAGCTTCCCGTCCTCGCGCCGCACGAGCATCAGCATCTTGGCGTGGGTCTTGTGGCCGACGACGCCGTACACGATGTGCGCCCCGACCTCCTCGAGCCGGGCCGCCCAGTTGATGTTGGCCTCCTCGTCGAAGCGCGCCTTGAGCTCGACCACCGCGGTGACCTCCTTGCCCTTGCGCGCCGCCTCGATCAGCGCCTCCATCAGCACCGAGTCGGTCCCGGTGCGGTAGACCGTCTGCTTGATCGCCACCACGTTCGGATCCTCGGCCGCCTCCTGCAGGAAGCGCACCACGGGCGCGAACGACTGGTACGGGTGATGCAGCAGGATGTCGCCGGCGCGGATCGCCTCCATCATGTCGACGCGCTTCGCGAGCACGGACGGGAACCCCGGCCGGAAGGGCGGATAGAGGAGGTCGTCGCGATCGACCTCGCTCGGGACCTGCATCAGCCGCACGAGGTTCACCGGCCCGCTCACCTGGTAGAGGTCCTCGGACCCGAGGTTGAACTGCTGCAGCAGGAACTCGGCCGTCTGCGGCGGGCAGTCGTCGGCGACCTCGAGGCGCACCGCGTCGCCGAAGTGGCGCTGCGGCAGCTCGCCCTGAAGGGCGCTCCGCAGGCTCTTGATGTCCTCCTCGTCGACGAACAGCTCGCTGTTGCGGGTCGCGCGGAACTGGTAGCAGCCGAGCACGTTCATGCCGGCGAACAGCTCCTTGACGTGCTCGTGCAGGATCGAGGTGAGGAAGACGAAGGTCGTCGCCTGCCCGCCCGACGGCTCCGGCGGGAGCTTGATGATCCGCGGCAGGATGCGCGGCGCCTGCACGATCGCGACGCGCGCGTCGCGGCCGAACGCGTCCCGCCCTTCGAGCTCGACGGCGAAGTTGAGGCTCTTGTTGAAGACCCGCGGGAACGGGTGCGCCGGATCGAGCCCGATCGGCGTGAGGACCGGCATCATCTCGCGGAAGAAGTAGTCGCGCACCCAGGCCGCCTGCGCCTCGGTGAACTCGCTCCGGCGCAGGAACTTGATCCCCGCGCGCTCGAGCTCGGGGAGGATCGTTTCGTTGAGCAGTTGATACTGGCGCGCGACGAGCCCGTGCGCGATGCGGCTGATCGCCTGGAACACCTCGCGCGGGGACTTGCCGTCCGGCTCCGCCCCCGGCAGGTTCATCTTGATCTGCTCCTTCACCCCCGAGACGCGGATCTCGAAGAACTCGTCGAGGTTCGACGAGACGATGCACAAGAACCGCAGGCGCTCGAGCAGCGGGACCGCCGGGTCCTCCGCCTGCGCGAGCACCCGCCGCTGGAACTCGAGCAGGGCGATCTCGCGGTTGAGGAAGTGGCTCTGGATGTGCCGGGGTGGCGGGGCGATCTTGACGGCCATGCGCGCGCGCAGGTTAGGGATAGTTTTTTGCACGGATGTTACAGCGCGGTGACGGGCTACACGTAATTGTCATCTTCGCTCGCTAGACTCGTCAAATTTGCGGCGAACCGGGGACCGAGGACGGGGAGCCAGGCGACGCCGCGCGCCTCGTTCGCGCGGCTCGTGTCCGCTTCCGGACGACCGACCACCCAGCGACGCCGCGCATGCAGCCTGCCGCCCACTCCTCCAAGGACTTCGACGCCGAGCTCGAGCACATCCGCACCCAGGTGCTCGAGATGGGCGGGATCGTCGAGTACCAGATCCGCTACGCCGTCGAGGCGCTCCGCCGGGGCGACGTCGCGCTGACGCGGCGCGTGGCGGAGGACGAGCTGAAGGTGAACCAGCTCGAGCGCGAGATCGACGAGGCCTGCACGCAGGTGATCGCCCGCCGCTCTCCGGCGGCCGGCGACCTGCGCTTTCTGATGATGATCTACAAGACGATCACCGACCTCGAGCGGGTCGGGGACGAGGCGAAGAAGATCGCGCTCGTGGCGCGGAGCGTGCGCCTCAACGAGCGCGCGAGCCCGGGATTTCCCGAGATCCGCATCGTCGCGGCGATGGTCATCGACATGCTGCGACGCGCGCTCGACAGTCTTGCCCGCCTCGAGGCGCAGGACGCGCCCGAGGTCGTCCGCCAGGACGAGGAGGTCGACGAGTCGTTCTCGGCGCTGCTGCGCGAGCTCCTCACCTACATGATCGAGGATCCGCGCACGATCTCGCGGTCGATCGACGTCATCTTCGTCGCCAAGGCGCTGGAGCGGATCGGCGACCACGCGAAGAACATCTCCGAGTACGTGATCTACATGATCCACGGCAAGGACGTGCGGCACGTCTCGATCGAGGAGATCGAGGCGGCGGTCAAGGGCTGAGACGCGTCCGCCGCGGTGAGGAAATCGGGTCAACCGGCGTTGCCGGCGCAGCGCCGGGGTGCTATGGTCGTGGTCGTGCAATTCGACTCGCTCGCCGCAGTCGACCTCGGCTCCAACAGCTTCCACCTGCAGGTCGGGCGCGTCGTCGACGACCAGATCTACCTGCTCGACAGCCTCCGCGAGCCGGTGCGGCTCGGCGCCGGACTGACCCGCGACAAGCGGATCGATCGCGCCACCCAGCTGAAGGCGCTCGAGGCGCTGTCGCGGTTCGGCGAGCGGCTGCGCGGCTTCCCGCCGGCAGCGGTGCGGGCGGTCGGGACCAACACGCTGCGCGTGGCCAAGAACGCCGCGCAGTTCCTGCGACGACGCGCAGGCCGCGCTCGGCTTCCCGATCGAGGTGGTCTTCGGCCGGGAGGAGGCGCGCCTCATCTACCTCGGCGTCTCGCACAGCCTGCCGCCGGCGCCACATCGCCGGCTGGTCGTCGACATCGGCGGCGGCTCGAGCGAGTTCATCATCGGCACCGGGTACGAGCCGGAGGCGACCGAGTCCCTGCCGATCGGCTGCGTGAGCTACAGCCTCCGGTTCTTCGGCGACGGCCGGGTGGAGAAGTCGGGCATGAAGCGGGCCGAGCTCGCCGCGTCGAACGAGATCGAGCGGATCGTCAAGGAGTACCGCCGGACGGGCTGGAAGCAGGCGGTGGCCTCGTCGGGGACCGCGCGATCGATCGCCGGCATCCTGGCCGAGACCGGCTGGGCGAAGGGGACGATCACCGCCGAGGGTCTCGACCGGTTGCGCTCGCAGTTCATCAAGGCGGGCGACGTGGCGCGGGTCGCGCTGCCGGGGCTGCGCGCCGACCGGGCAGCGATCCTGCCCGGGGGGCTCGCGATCATGATCGCGGTCTTCGAGCGGCTGGGGCTCGAGGAGATGGAGGTCTCGGAGGGCGCGCTGCGACAGGGCGTGCTCTACGACCTGCTCGGTCGCGTCCAGCACCACGACATGCGCGAGCTGACGGTGAAGCAGTTCATGCGCCGCTACCACGTCGACGGAACCCAGGCCGAGCGCGTGGAAGCGCTGGCGCTCGCGCTCTACGGCGGACTCGCCGACAAGCGCCGGGACGGCGACGACCTGCTGCTCGCCTGGGCGGCGCGGCTCCACGAGATCGGCCTGTCGATCGCGCACGCGGGGCACCACAAGCACTCGGCGTACATCCTGTCCAACGCCGACATGCCCGGCTTCTCCAAGGACGAGCAGGCGCGCCTCGCACGGGTCGTGCTCGCGCACCGGGGGAAGCTCGCCAAGATCGAGGGGCTCCCCGCCCGGAGCCCGGACTGGGCGCTGGTGTTCTGCCTCCGGGTCGCGGCGCTCGTGTACCGCAGCCGCGTCGAGCTGCCGGTTCCGCGGCTTGCGGCCCGTGCGACCGACAGCGGCTTCCAGCTCGCCGTCGCCGGGAACTGGCTCGACGAGCATCCGCTGACCGCCGCGGCGCTCGAGTCCGAGGCGGAGGATTGGCGGACGGTGGGGATGCGCTTCGACGTGCGCCCGCTCGCGGCCGACCGCGCGCAGGCGGCGGGGTGACCATTCCCTAGAGCAGGTCCGTCCCGATCACCGCGCGCAGCACGACCTGCCCGTCGCCATCGCGCGTCCGGTGGGTGAACCACCAGACCGCCCCTTTCTTGATCGGCCACTCGGCCTCGGCGCCGGTGGCGAGGAGGGCGGCGACCCGGCCGAGCGTCGGCTGATGCCCGACGACGATCACGGTGCCGCCGGCATCGGGCCAGCCGGCCGACTTGATGACGTCGGTGGCGGTCGCGCCGACGCCGATCTCCCGCAGCGTCGTAAACCGGTCTTCCAGGGCAGCGGCCGTCTGCTGGGCGCGGGTGGCGGGGCTCGCGAGAATGCGGAGCCGCTTCGGCAGCCGCTCCTTCAGCCACGCTGCCATTGCCGCGGCCTGCTTCTGCCCCTTCTTCGTGAGCGCGCGCTCGCCGTCGGGAATGCCGTCCTCGGCTTCGGCATGCCGCCAGAGGAGGAGGTCCATTTCCGCGCGTCGTCCTCGCGCCGCCCGCGCCTCAATCGGTCGGTTTGGTGCGGAAAGGGCAGTCGGCCTTGGTGCAGTCGGCGTAGAGCTGAAGCGAGTGGTCGCGGATCGCGAACCCGCGGTCCTTGGCGACGCGGTTCTGGCGCTTCTCGATCTCGGCGTCGTAGAACTCCTCGACCCGGCCGCACTGCAGGCACACCAGATGATCGTGGTGGGCCGCGTCCTTGAGCTCGAAGACCGCCTTGCCCGACTCGAAGTGATGCCGCGCGAGGAGTCCCGCCTGCTCGAACTGCGTGAGCACGCGGTAGACCGTGGCGAGCCCGATGTCGAGGCCGTCCTTGATCAGCATCCGGTAGACGTCCTCGGCGGAGAGATGGCGGACCGCGGACTTCTCGAACAGCTCGAGGATCCGCAGCCTCGGCACGGTCGCCTTGAGGCCGATCGTCTTGAGATCGTGCGGGTTGGTCATCGCGGGGCGGGCGAGCGATCCGCTATGATACTGACTTTGCTCCAGCCCGATACACAGTCGCGCCGCCACGGCGCTCGCATGCGTCCGCTCTTCGCGCTCCTGCTGGCACCACTCGTCGCGCTCTCCGGCGCGTGCGTCTACAAGATGGAGATCCAGCAGGGCAACTACGTGTCGCAGGAGGCGGCCGCGCAGCTCAAGCTGGGGATGACGAAGGACCAGGTGCGCTTCGTGCTCGGCACGCCCCTGCTCGTCGACATCTTCCGCGACGACCGGTGGGACTACCTCTACTGGCGCCGGCGGGCGAACTCCCGGGAGGTCGAGGAGCGGCGATTCACGCTGCTCTTCAAGGACGGGACGCTCAACCGGATCGAAGGGGACGTCGTCCCCACGCCGGCCTGGAGCGCGGGCGCACCGCAGGGCTCGCGATGAAGCTGGCATTGGCCGGTGCCGCGGGGCGGATGGGGCGGACCCTGATCGAAGCGGTGCTCCGCTCCGGGGATCTCGCGCTCGCCGCGGCGCTCGAGGCGCCCGGGCACCCCCAGCTCGGCCGGGACGCGGGCGAGGCCGTCGGGGCGCCCTCCGGAGTCCGGCTGACTGCGGACGTTGCCGCCGCGGTGGCCGCGGCGGAGTGTCTCGTGGACTTCACGCAGCCCGCGGCGACGCTGGCGCATCTGGAAGCGTGCGCTGCGGCCGGCACCGCCGCGGTCGTCGGCACCACCGGTTTCACCCCCGACCAGAAGGCGCGGATCGTTGCGGCCGCGCGCCGGATCCCGATCGTGATGGCGCCGAACTTCGCGGTCGGGGTCAACGCCGCGTTCAAGCTCGCGGAGCTCGCGGCCCGCATCCTCGGCGAAGGCTACGACGTCGAGATCGTCGAGGCCCATCACCGGCACAAGGTCGACGCGCCGTCCGGGACTGCGCTAGCGCTGGGCGAGGCGGTCGCGGCGGCGCTGGGGCGGGATCTGCAGTCGAGCGCCGTCCACGGTCGCGAGGGCATCACCGGCGAGCGCGACCGGCGCGCGATCGGATTTCACGCCATCCGCGGCGGCGACATCGTCGGCGAGCACACGGTGATCTTCGCCGGCGAGGGTGAGCGGGTCGAGATCGCGGTGCGGTCCGGGAGCCGGATGACCTACGCGCTCGGCGCGCTCCGCGCGGCGCGCTGGCTGCCGGGCAAGCGGCCCGGCCTGTACGACATGTCCGACGTTCTCGGCCTGAAGTGAGCCGGCCTGGGGTCGCATCCCGGCGGTGGCTGTTCGCCGCCGCCGCCGCCGCGTCCGTCTGCGCGCCGGTTGCGCTGTGCGTGCCAATTGCGCTGGCGCAAAAGGGCGCCGGCGACGTGGTCTACGTTCCCACGCCGCAGACCGTCGTCGACACGATGTTGCAGATGGCGAACGTGGGGCCCGCCGACTTCGTCATCGACCTCGGCTCGGGCGACGGCCGCGTGGTCATCGCGGCCGGGAAGCGCGGAGCACAGGCCCTCGGCGTCGACCTGGACCGTCATCTGCTCGGCGTCGCGACCGAAGCGGCACGCCGCGAGGGGCTCGCAAGCCGCGTCGCGTTTCGGGAGCAGAACCTGTTCGAGACGGACCTGCGCCAGGCGACCGTGATCACGACCTATCTGCTGCCCGAGATGAACGCGAAGCTCCGCCCGAAGCTGCTCGACCTGAAGCCGGGCACGCGCGTGGTCGCCCACGACTATCACATGGGCGACTGGCTTCCCGACTGGCGCGAGACGCTGGCGGTGCCGGAGAAGACCGTCGGCAACCCCGGAATGAGCTACATCTACCTGTGGTACGTGCCGGCCAAGGTCGCGGGACGCTGGCGAACCGAGATCCCTGTCGGCACCGCCACGGCGCCGTTCGAGTTCGAGTTCGAGCAGCGCTACCAGGTGCTGACCGGGCGCCCGCACGCGGTGGGCAGCCGCCCGACGCGGCTGCAGACACCGAGCCTGCGGGGCGACGCGCTCACCTTCCACCTCGAGCTCGGGCCGGGTCGCCCGCCCATCCGCTACGAGTTCCGCGGCCGGGCCGTGGGGGACGAGCTGACCGGCACGCTGTTCGTCTGGGAGAACAACGTGCGCCGGGAGCGCGCGTTCAAGGCACAGCGCGTCACGCAGGCGGCGGCCACGAACTAGCCGGCGCGCGCCCGAGCGCGGTATACTCGCGTCACTCAGAGACGGGACCGGCGTTGCGCCTGTCCCGTTTTCGCAAGGAACTCCAGTTTCAGTACCCGCGTCGCCGTCGCCCGCCCTCCTCGCGCTCGCCGACGGGACGATTTTTCGCGGCCGCTCGATCGGCGCCGACGGCGCGGCGGTCGGCGAGGTGGTGTTCAACACCGCGATGACCGGCTACCAGGAGATCCTCACCGATCCGTCGTACTGCCGGCAGATCGTCACGCTTACCTACCCGCACATCGGCAACACCGGCGTCACCCGCGAGGATGACGAGTCGCAGCGCGTTTACGCGGCCGGGCTGGTCATCCGGGAGTTGCCCAACCGCGCGTCGAGTTGGCGCGCGGAGCAGACGCTGCCCGAGTACCTCGCGTCGCGGGGCGTGGTCGCAATTGCCGGGATCGACACGCGCAAGCTGACGCGCGTCCTGCGCGAGCGGGGGGCACAGAACGGCTGCCTGATGGCGGGGCACCTCGCCGACGGCGAGGCGCTTGCCAAGGCGCGGGCGTTCCCGGGGCTCGCGGGCATGGACCTCGCCAAGGTCGTGACGACCGACGCGCCCTACGAATGGGACGCCGGCGGCTGGCAGCGCGGCCACGGCTACCGCAAGCTCGCGCGGCCGCGCTTCCGGGTGGCCGCCTACGACTACGGCGTGAAGCGCAACATCCTGCGCATGCTGGTCGATCGCGGCTGCGCCGTGACCGTGTTTCCGGCGCCGACGCCGGCGCGGGCGGTCCTGGCGGCAAAGCCCGACGGGGTCTTCCTCTCGAACGGGCCCGGCGATCCGGAGCCGTGCACCTACGCGATCGACGCGATCCGCGAGATCCTCGACGACACGCCGGTTCCCGTATTCGGGATCTGCCTGGGGCACCAGCTACTGGGTCTCGCCTCGGGCGCGAAGACCATCAAGATGAAGTTCGGCCATCACGGCGCGAACCATCCGGTCAAGGACCTCGACACCGGGCAGGTGATGATCACGAGCCAGAACCACGGCTTCGCCGTCGACCCGGCGACGCTGCCGGGCACGCTTCGGCCGACCCACGTGTCGCTCTTCGATGGCAGCCTGCAGGGCCTCGCCCGCACCGACCGGCCGGCCTTCTGCTTCCAGGGCCACCCGGAGGCGAGCCCGGGCCCGCACGACATCGGCTATCTCTTCGACCGATTCGTCGCGCTGATGGCGAAGCAATAGCGCCATGCCCAAGCGGACCGACATCAAGAGCGTCCTGATCATCGGCGCGGGGCCGATCGTCATCGGCCAGGCGTGCGAGTTCGACTACTCGGGGGCCCAAGCGTGCAAGGCGCTGCGGGCGGAGGGCTACAAGGTCATCCTGGTGAACTCGAACCCCGCGACCATCATGACCGATCCGGAGATGGCCGACGTCACCTACATCGAGCCGATCACCTGGCAGGTCGTCGAGACGATCATCGCGAAAGAGCGGCCCGATGCGCTGCTGCCGACGATGGGCGGGCAGACCGGCCTCAACTGCGCGCTCGACCTCGCCAAGCACGGGGTGCTCGAGAGGTATCGGATCGAGCTGATCGGCGCGAGCCGCGCGGCAATCGACAAGGCGGAGGACCGCGAGCAGTTCAAGCGCGCGATGAAACGCATCGGCCTCGAGTGCCCGCACTCCGGCCTCGCGCACTCGATGGAGGAGGCGCTGCAGATCCAGGGGGCGATCGGCTTCCCGGTCGTCCTCCGGCCGTCGTTCACGCTGGGCGGCTCGGGTGGCGGCATCGCCTACAACCGCGAGGAGTTCATCGCCATCTGCGAGCGCGGTCTCGACGCCTCGCCGACGCACGAGCTCCTGATCGAGGAGTCGGTCGTCGGTTGGAAGGAGTTCGAGATGGAGGTGGTCCGCGACCGGCGCGACAACTGCATCATCGTGTGCGCGATCGAGAACCTCGACCCGATGGGCGTGCACACCGGCGACTCGATCACGGTCGCGCCGGCGCAGACCCTCACCGACAAGGAGTATCAGCTGCTGCGGGACGCCTCGATCGCGGTGCTCCGCGAGGTCGGCGTCGACACCGGCGGGTCAAACGTCCAGTTCGCGGTCAGCCCCGACGACGGCCGGATCCTGGTCATCGAGATGAACCCGCGCGTCAGCCGCTCCTCCGCGCTCGCGTCGAAGGCGACCGGCTTTCCGATCGCCAAGATCGCGGCGAAGCTCGCCGTCGGCTACACCCTCGATGAGCTGCAAAACGACATCACCGCCGGACCCGATGGAACAAGCGCCCCGGCCTCGTTCGAGCCCACGATCGACTATGTCGTGACCAAGGTGCCGCGGTTCGCGTTCGAGAAGTTCCCGCAGGCGAACACCCGGCTCACCACGCAGATGAAGTCGGTCGGCGAAGTGATGGCGATCGGGCGCACCTTCCAGGAGTCGCTGCAAAAGGCGCTGCGGGGGCTGGAAGTCGGCGCCGACGGGCTGGACGAGAAGACGACCGACCCGGAGCTCATCGACGCCGAGCTCGGCGACCCGGGGCCCGACCGCATCTGGTACGTCGCCGACGCGTTCCGCGTGCGGCTGGACGGTGGACGAGGTCCGGCGCGCGACCCAGATCGATCCGTGGTTCCTGGCCGAGATCGAGGACCTGGTGCGGCGCGAGCGCGCGCTCGGGGGGCGGACGCTCGCGGCGCTCGCGAAGGAAGAGCTCCTCGAGCTCAAGCGCTGCGGGTTCTCCGATCGCCGGCTCGCACGGCTGCTCGGCGCGGACGCCGACGCCGTCCGCGCCCGGCGTGTCGCGCTCGGCGTTCGCCCGGTGTTCAAGCGGGTCGACACCTGTGCCGCCGAGTTCGCGACCAAGACCGCCTATCTGTATTCGACCTACGAGGAGGAGTGCGAGGCGGCCCCGACCGACCGCCGGAAGATCATCGTCCTCGGCGGGGGGCCGAACCGCATCGGGCAGGGGATCGAGTTCGACTACTGCTGCGTGCACGCCGCCCTCGCGCTCCGCGACGACGGGTTCGAGACCATCATGGTCAATTGCAACCCGGAGACCGTCTCGACCGACTACGACACCTCCGACCGGCTGTACTTCGAGCCGCTCACGCTCGAGGACGTGCTCGAGGTCGTCGCGAAGGAGCGGCCGCTCGGGGTGATCGTCCAGTACGGCGGGCAGACACCGCTCAAGCTCGCGCGCGACCTGGAGCGCGCGGGCGTCCCGATCATCGGCACCTCGCCCGACATGATCGACGTCGCCGAGGACCGCGAGCGGTTCCAGAAGCTGCTGACCGCGCTCGGGCTGCGGCAACCGCCGAACCGCACCGCGCGCACCGAACGGGAGGCGCTCGCGGCGGCCCAGGAGATCGGCTACCCGCTGGTCGTGCGGCCGAGCTACGTGCTCGGCGGGCGCGCCATGGAGATCGTGCACGAGCAGCGCGAGCTCGAGCGCTACATGCGGGAGGCGGTGAAGGTCTCGAACGACTCGCCGGTGCTGCTCGACCGGTTCCTGAACGACGCCGTCGAGGTCGACGTCGACGCGGTGAGCGACGGCCGCCGGGTCCTCATCGGCGGAATCATGGAGCACATCGAGCAGGCCGGCGTGCACTCCGGCGATTCGGCGTGTTCCCTGCCGCCGTTCTCGCTGGCGCCGGCGATCCAGGACGAGCTGCGCCGGCAGACGACCGTGCTCGCGAACGCGCTGAACGTCGTCGGGCTGATGAACGTCCAGTACGCGATCCAGGGGGGCGCGGTCCACGTCCTCGAGGTCAATCCGCGCGCCTCGCGGACGGTGCCCTACGTGTCGAAGGCGACCGGGCTCGCGCTCGCCAAGATCGCCGCGCGGTGCATGGTCGGGAAGACCCTCGACGCCCAGGGCGTGCGCCGCGAGGTGGTGCCGCCGTACTTCGCGGTCAAGGAGGCGGTGTTCCCGTTCATCAAGTTCCCCGGCGTCGACACGATCCTCGGTCCGGAGATGAAGTCGACCGGTGAGGTGATGGGGGTCGGCACCTCGTTCGGGGAGGCGTTCGTCAAGTCCCAGCTCGCCGCGGGCGTGCGGCTGCCCAAGGGCGGGAAGGCTTTCATCAGTGTCCGCGACGCGGACAAGCCGGCAGCGGTGGAGGTCGCGCGGGGCTTGCACGAGCTCGGCTTCGCGTTGGTTGCGACCCGCGGCACGGCCGCGGCGATCGCGAAGGCGGGCCTGCCGGTGGCGACCGTCAACAAGGTCACCGAGGGCCGGCCCCACGTGGTCGACATGATCAAGAACGGGGAGCTCGACCTGATCGTGAACACGGTCGACGAGCGGCGGAGCGCGATCGCGGATTCGCGCTCGATCCGCACGACCGCCGTCCAGCAGCGGGTCACTTACTACACCACCATCGACGGTGCCCGGGCCGCCTGCGCAGGGCTCCGCCACGTGGAGTCGTTGGTCCCCTACGATCTGCAGGGCTTGCACCGACGGCTCGAGGCCGCTTAACATCCCTCCTAGAACCCCCCGGCCCACCCGGGGGTTCGCTTTTGGCGCAAGCCGAACCCCGGGGGCGCACCCCCGGCCGATCCCCTAAGTCATTCATGGCGCTTCGGATATGGCGAAGATCCCGCTGACCGTGACCGGTGTGAAACGGCTCAAGGACGAGCTGCACCGCCTGAAGACCGTCGACCGGCCGACGATCATCACTGCGATCGCGGATGCGCGCACCCACGGCGATCTGTCGGAGAACGCCGAGTACGCCGCGGCGAAGGAGCGGCAGGGGTTCATCGAGGGCCGGATCTCGGAGGTCGAGGCGAAGCTCGCCAACGCCATGGTGATCGATCCGAAGCTGATCGACGCCGACGGGCGATGCGTGTTCGGTTCGACGGTCGAGCTCGAGGACGTGACCTCCAGCGACGTCGTCGCCTACCAGATCGTCGGCGAGGACGAGGCCGACATCAAACAGGGGAAACTCTCGATCACGTCGCCGATCGCCCGCGCGCTCATCGGCAAGTATCCGGGCGACCAGGTCGAGGTGCAGACCCCGGGCGGCGTCCGGGCGTTCGAGATCGTGAACGTCCGCTACGACTAGTTATCCCGTCACGTCCGTGACGGGATAACTGCCCGCGTTGGAGCGTCGCAAAAGGCGCGACGCTCAACGCGGACGAAACTTCCCCCGCCGTGACTCGACTCTACGTGCGGGTCTGGGCTTCCGGGCCGGCCGCTGGGGGCGCCGTCGCGGTGCGGAGGCCCGGGCCGGCGGCGCCTTCGGCACCGGCTTTTCGGGCTGCTCGCGATAGATGACCAGGATCCTGCCGACGTGCTGGACCGGCGAGGCGTCGGTCGCGGCGCAGACCTCTCCCAAGAGCCGCTCGCGGGCGTCACGGTCCTCGCCCAGGACCCGGATCTTGATGAGCCCGTGGGCCTGCAGCGCGCGGTCGACCTCGGCCACCACCGGTGGCGTCAGGCCCGCCGCGCCGACGAGCACGACGGGGCGCACCCGGTGGGCGCGGCCTTTGAGCGCCTGGCGCTCGGCGGGCGTAAGCTCTTTCGGCACCTGGATTCCTTTTGGCGGCTCATTCTAGGCAGGTGACGCGCTCTAAGACCAGCCGGAGCTGGATGCAGCGGCACGTCGCCGACCCGTACGTGCGGCGCGCCAAGGCGCTCGGGTACCGGTCGCGGGCCGCGTTCAAGCTCATCGAGATCGACGCGCGGGACCGGTTGTTCGCCGCCGGGCAGATCATCGTCGATCTGGGAGCCGCGCCGGGCGGGTGGTCGCAGGTGGCGGCGGAGAAGACCGGTGCCCGCGGCCAGGTCGTGGCCATCGACGTGCTGGACATGGCCCCGCTTCCCGGCGTGACTTTCCTTCGCGGCGACTTCACCGCGGACCCGGTGCTCAGGGAGCTCGAGCGGGTGCTGGGCGGGCGGCCCGTCGACCTTGTTCTTTCGGATCTTTCGCCCAACCTATCCGGGGTGGCGGCGACCGATCAGGCGCGGAGCATCGCGCTCGCCGGGCGCGCGGCGGAATTTGCGGCCGCGCACCTGGACCCCGGCGGGGCGTTGCTGGTCAAGACCTTTCAGGGCGTCGGGTTTCCCGCGCTGCTCAGGCAGGTCCGGACCGGCTTCGAACGGGTCGTCGCGCGGAAACCGGAGGCCTCCCGGAGTCGCTCGAGCGAAATGTACTTGCTGGCGCGAGGGCCGCGCCGCTGAGCAGAATGGCCTGACGGCCCTAGCCAGCCCGAGGCGCTGCATCGCCTCGGGCGTTCGCGGGCTCGGATTCGCGCCGGCGAATCCTTCGAAACCCCGCTCACCGTCGGGAATTTGCGACAGGTTTCCTTGTGCCCGCCCCCGGGCTTTGGGCGTAAAATCCGTAACTTCCGCGCGCCCGGCGCGACCGCAGCAGTCGAGGAGCAGCGTTGAACAATCTCGTCAAGAACCTGGTCATCTGGCTCGTCATCGGACTCGTCCTGATGACGGTCTTCAACCAGTTCAATACCCGCTCGAGCGCCCAGGCGCCGATGCCCTACTCGGTGTTCGTCGAGGAGGTCAAGGCGGGCAAGATCAAGAGCGTCACCATCGAGGGCCGGATGCTCAAGGGGGTGACGACCGAGGACAAGCGCGTCACGAGCTACTCGCCCGGCGACATCTGGCTCATCAACGACCTGCTGAAGTACGGCGTCAAGGTCGAGGCGAAGCCCGAGGAGGAGCCCTCGCTCCTCATGAACATCTTCGTCAGCTGGTTCCCGATGCTCCTCCTCATCGGGGTGTGGATCTTCTTCATGCGCCAGATGCAGGGCGGCGGGCGCGGCGGCGCGTTCAGCTTCGGCAAGTCGCGGGCCCGCATGCTCGACGAGTCGAACAACACCGTCACCTTCGCCGACGTCGCCGGCTGCGACGAGGCCAAGGAGGACGTGGCGGAGCTCGTCGACTTCCTGCGCGATCCGTCGAAGTTCCAGAAGCTCGGCGGCCGCATCCCGAAGGGCGTGCTCATGGTCGGCAGCCCCGGCACCGGCAAGACGCTGCTCGCGCGCGCGATCGCCGGCGAGGCCAAGGTGCCGTTCTTCTCGATCTCGGGCTCGGACTTCGTGGAGATGTTCGTCGGCGTCGGCGCGGCGCGGGTGCGCGACATGTTCGACCAGGCGAAGAAGCACGCGCCGTGCATCGTGTTCATCGACGAGATCGACGCGGTCGGCCGTCAGCGCGGCGCCGGCCTCGGCGGCGGCAACGACGAGCGCGAGCAGACGCTCAACCAGCTGCTGGTCGAGATGGACGGCTTCGAAGGCACGACCGGCGTCATCGTCATCGCGGCGACCAACCGGCCGGACGTGCTCGACCCGGCGCTGCTGCGGCCGGGCCGGTTCGACCGGCAGGTGGTGGTGCCGCTACCCGACATCCGCGGCCGCGAGCAGATCCTGCTCGTGCACATGCGGAAAGTCCCGCTCGCCCCGGACGTCAAGGCCGACATCCTCGCGCGCGGGACGCCCGGCTTCTCGGGCGCCGACCTCGCGAACCTCGTGAACGAGGCGGCGCTCTTTGCGGCGCGCGCCAGCAAGCGGCTCGTCGACATGGACGACTTCGAGAGCGCCAAGGACAAGATCATCATGGGTGCCGCGCGCCGCTCGATGGTCATGCCCGAGGAGGAGCGCAAGAACACGGCGTACCACGAGTCCGGTCACGCGGTCGTGGCGAAGCTCTTGCCGAAGACCGACCCGGTGCACAAGGTCACCATCATCCCGCGCGGCCGCGCGCTCGGGGTCACGATGCAGCTGCCCGAGCAGGACCGCTACAGCCAGGACCGCGAGCGGCTGCTCAACATGATCGCGGTGCTGTTCGGCGGCCGGATCGCCGAAGAGGTGTTCATGAACCAGATGACCACCGGGGCCGCCAACGACTTCGAGCGCGCGACCGAGATCGCGCGGCGCATGGTCACGCAGTGGGGCATGTCGGACCTTCTCGGGCCGATGGTGTACGGCGAGAACGAGGGCGAGATCTTCCTCGGCCGCTCGATCACCACGCACAAGAACGTGTCCGAGGCGACGCTGCAGAAGGTCGACGCCGAGATCCGGCGCATCGTCGACGAGCAGTACACCATGGCGCGGCGGCTGCTCGAGACGAACCGCGACAAGGTCGAGGCGATGGCGCGCGCGCTGCTCGAGCTCGAGACGCTCGACGCCGACCAGCTCAACGACATCATGGCGGGCCTGCCGCCGCGGCCGCCGAAGCCGGTGCAGACGCCGCCGCAGCCGCCGAAGACCGATGCCCCCGGCGCGCCCGCGCCGGCCGCGGCGGCCTGACGGGTTACCGCGGCGAGCGGCGACGGAGCGAGCGACGCTCGGCTTGGCCTCCTCACCGCTGACTGCTCACGCCGCATCGCCCAACGGCCGCACTCTCCGGTGCGGCCGTTTTGCTTTGTCGCTCGCCCGGCCGCTCATCATGGGCGTCGTGAACGTGACACCCGACTCCTTCTACGACGGTGGCCGGCACGCGCGCCCGCGCGCGGCCATCGAGCACGCGCAGCGCCTGGTGGAAGAGGGCGCGGATCTCCTCGACGTCGGCGGTGAATCGAGCCGGCCGGGCGCCGATCCCGTCCCCGCGGAGGAAGAACTGCAGCGGGTGCTGCCCGTGCTCGACGGGCTGCGCGACGTCGGCGTACCGATCTCGGTCGACACCACGAAGCTCGAAGTGATGCGCGCCGCGCTCGCGCACGGGGCGGCGATGATCAACGACATCACCGCGCTCGCTTCCCCCGGAGCGCTCGCTACGCTTGCGCCGTCCGCTGCCGGGGTATGCCTGATGCACATGCAGGGGCGCCCGAGGACGATGCAGGCGGAGCCGGTGTACACGGACGTCGTCGCCGAAGTGCGGGATTTTCTCGCAGCTCGCGCCGCGGCCTGCGCCGCGGCGGGCATCGCGCACGAACGCATCGTGCTGGATCCGGGCTTCGGATTTGGCAAGACCGTCGACCACAACCTGGCCCTGCTGGCGCGCCTCGACGACATCGTCGCGCTCGGGTTCCCCGTGCTCGCCGGGTGGTCGCGCAAGTCGAGCCTCGGACGGATCACCGGCCGGCCGGCCGAGGATCGGCTCGCGGCCAGCCTCGCCGCGGCGCTCCTCGCGGTGCAGCGCGGCGCTAGAATGGTGCGGGTCCACGACGTGGCAGCGACGCGGGACGCGCTCGCCTTGCTGGCGGCGGTTGAAAGCGCCTCATGAGCCCGCCGGGCCGCCCCAAGGGCGAATCCCGAGCGCAGAGCGCGAGGGGAATCCATTGAGCAGAAAGTACTTCGGCACGGACGGGGTGCGCGGTCGCGTGGGCGAGGCGCCGATCACGCCCGAGTTCGTCCTGCGCCTCGGGTTCGCGGCCGGCGAGGTGCTGGCGCGCGGACGCTCCGGCGACGCGCGTCCGAACGTGCTGATCGGCAAGGACACGCGGATCTCGGGCTACATGCTCGAAGCCGCGCTCGAGGCGGGCTTCTCCGCCGCGGGCGTCGACGTGATGCTGTGCGGGCCGATGCCGACGCCCGCGGTCGCATACCTCACCCGCGCACTGCGCCTCTCCGCCGGGATCGTGATCAGCGCGTCGCACAACCCGTATCCGGACAACGGGATCAAGTTCTTCTCCGCCGACGGCGGGAAGCTCCCCGATGCGGTCGAGGAGGCCATCGAAGCCGCGCTCGAGCGCCCGCTCGTGTGCCGCGGCCCGGCCGAGCTGGGCAAGGCGTTCCGCGTCGACGATGCGGCCGGCCGGTACATCGAGTTCTGCAAGAGCACCTACCCCAACTCGCTCGACCTGCGCGGCTTGCGGGTCGTCGTCGACTGCGCGCACGGGGCGGGCTACCACGTCGCGCCCCACGTGTTCCACGAGCTCGGCGCCGACGTGGTGGCGATCGCGGACGAGCCGGACGGGTTCAACATCAACGACCAGGTCGGGGCGACGCATCCCGGGTCGCTGGTCGCCGCCGTACGCCAGCATCGCGCCGACGTCGGGATCGCGCTCGACGGCGACGGCGACCGGGTGCTCATGGCCGACGGATCGGGTGCGACCTACGACGGCGACCAGCTCCTCTATGTCATCGCCTCCCGGCGCGCCAAGACGGGCCGGGTCGGCGGCGTCGTCGGCACGCTGATGACCAACCTCGCGCTCGAGCGCGCGCTCGGCGGGCTCGGCATCGGTTTCGCGCGCGCCAAGGTGGGCGACCGGTACGTGCTGGAGCTGATGCAGCAGCGAGGGTGGGATCTCGGCGGCGAGAACTCCGGCCACATCATCTGCCTCGACCGCCACACCACCGGCGACGGCATCGTGTCGGCGCTGCAGGTGCTCGCGGCGATCCGGGAGGAGGGGAAGGGCCTCGCGGAGCTGGCCGGCAAGCTCCGGCTGTTCCCGCAGAAGCTCATCAACGTCCGCTTGGCGCGTGGCTTCGACTGGCAGCGGAACCCGGCGATCGAGCATGCCCGCGCCGCCGCCGAGCAGCGTCTCGGTGGTCGGGGCCGGCTGCTCCTCCGGGCGTCGGGGACGGAGCCCGTGCTGCGCGTCATGGTCGAGGGCGAGGACGAGGCGGAGGTCGTCGCGATCGCCGCGGAGCTCGCCGCGAGCGTCGAGCACGCCGGAGCGGCGGCGGCGTAGGACCTTCATCGCGCGAAGAATTCCACGCCTCCCGGGCCCGTAATCTGACTGTAACAGTCGGGTCCTAGACTCTCCGGATCACGCTCAAGCGTGCCGTTCCCACGAGGAGAGTCCGCATGAAGCAGCTCAAGGTCTACGCGGCGGTCGCCGCGGTGCTGGGGGGCTTCGCCGCCGCCCCGGCGGCGACGGCGCAGGTCGTCAAGATCGACGGCTCGAGCACCGTCTTTCCGATCACCGAGGCGGTTGCCGAGGAGTTCCAGAAGGCCAAGAAAGGCGCCATCAAGGTCACCGTCGGCATCTCCGGGACCGGCGGCGGTTTCAAGAAGTTCTGCCGCAACGAGATCGACATCTCGGACGCCTCGCGCCCGATCCTCAAGAAGGAGATGGAAGAGTGCAAGGCCGCCGGCATCGAGTACTTCGAGCTGCCGATCGCGTTCGACGCGCTCACGGTGGTCATCAACCCGAAGAACTCCTTCATCAAGACCCTGACCATCGCCGAGCTCAAGAAGATGTGGGAGCCGGGCGCGCAGGGCAAGGTCACGCGCTGGAACCAGGTGAATCCCGCCTGGCCCGATGCGCCGATGAAGCTCTTCGGACCCGGCGCCGACTCCGGCACCTTTGATTACTTCACCGAGGCGATCGTCGGCAAGTCGAAGTCGAGCCGCGGCGACTTCACCGCTTCCGAGGACGACAACGTCCTGGTGCAGGGCGTCTCGCGGGACGTGAACGGTCTGGGCTACTTCGGCTACGCGTACTACATCGAGAACAAGGACAAGCTTAAGGCCGTCCCGATCGTGAACGAGAAGGGCCAGCCGGTCGAGCCGTCCATGGAGGCGGTGCTGAAGGGCGCCTACTCCCCGCTCTCGCGCCCGATCTTCATCTACGTGAACGCGAAGTCGCTTGCCAAGCCCGAAGTCAGGGAGTTCGTCGAGTTCTACCTGAAGCACGGCTCGAAGCTCGCGCGGGAAGTGAAATACGTGCCGCTGCCCGACGTCGCGTACACGACCGGGTGGGAGCACATCCAGAAGGGCAAGAAGGGCACGGTCTTCGGCGGCACCGCCGAGGTCGGCATCACGATCGAAGAGCTGCTGAAGCGCGAAGCGAAGCTCTGAGGACGACAATGGGTCATTCGCGGGGAGGGCAGCCCCCTCCCCGTCGGCGTCTTTGAGGCCGGTCGGCTAAACTTCCGGGAACCCGACAACGATGTCAGCCGTCGCGCCGAGCGGCGCTACCTCCGCCACCGTGCCCGCCGTAGGGCTTACCAGCGCCCGGCTCGCGCAGCGCCGCAGCCGCATCGCGACCGAGAAGGCGATCGAGTTCGTCCTGTTCGCTGCCGCCTCGGTCTCGGTGTTCGTCACGGTCGGCATCGTCTACGTCCTGGTCAGCGAGTCGGTGGAGTTCTTCAAGCACGTGTCGATGTGGGACTTCCTCACCGACACCCAGTGGACCCCGCTCTTCGACGACGCCCACTTCGGCATCATGGTGCTGCTCTCGGGGACGATCACGAGCTCGCTCGTGGCGCTATCGATCGCGATTCCCCTGGGCACCATCATCGCGATCTATCTGTCCGAGTTCGCGCCGTTCAAGGTGCGCGAGATCGCCAAGCCGTTCCTGGAGCTGCTCGGCGGGGTCCCGACGATCGTCTACGGCTACTTCGCGCTGCTCTTCGTCACCCCGATCCTGCAGGCAATCTATCCCGAGCTGCCGGGCTTCAACCTGCTCGCGGCCGGCCTGGTCATGGGGATCATGATCATCCCCTACGTGAGCTCGATCAGCGAGGACGCGATGCGGGCGGTGCCGATGGCGCTGCGGGAAGGGTCGTATGCGATGGGCGCGACCCGCTACCAGACGGCCGTGAGAGTGGTCGTGCCCGCCGCGTTCTCCGGGATCGCTTCGGCCTACATCCTCGGCATCTCGCGCGCGGTCGGGGAGACCATGATCCTTGCGGTCGCCGCGGGGATGCAGCCCAACCTGACGTTCAACCCGCTCGAGCCGGCGGCCACGATCACCGCCTACATCGTCCAGGTGGCGCTCGGCGATCTGCCGCACGGCTCGATCGGCTACCAGACGATCTTCGCCGCCGGCCTCACGCTGATGCTGCTGACGCTCGTCTTCAACATCCTCGGCCACGCACTGCGGAAGCGCTTCCGGGAAGCCTACTGATGTCGGCCGTCGCCCCGCCGCTCTCCCAGGACGTCCGGGCCATCCGGGAGCTCATCGCCAAGCACAAGCGGTGGGACTTCATCTTCGGCGTGATCGGCATCATCGCGCTCATGATCGGCGTGCTGACCTTCACCACGCTGTTCGTCGACATGGCGATCGACGGGATCCCGCGCCTGAGGCCCGAGTTCTTCACCAATTTCCCGTCGCGCCACCCTTCGCAGGCCGGTATTCTGTCGGCGTGGATCGGCTCGACGCTGGTGATGGTCGTGACCGCGTTCTTCGCGGTGCCGCTCGGCGTCGCCGCGGGGATCTACCTCGAGGAGTACGCGCGGAAGAACTGGGTCACCGACATCATCGAGATCAACATCACCAACCTCGCCGGCGTGCCGTCGATCGTGTACGGCCTCCTCGCGCTGGGGCTGTTCGTCTACCAGTTCGGCTTCGGGCAGAGCATCCTGTCGGCGGGGCTCACCCTTGCGCTCCTGATCCTGCCGGTCGTGATCGTCGCGACGCGCGAAGCGATCCGCGGGATCCCGCAGTCGATCCGCGAGGGGTCCTACGCGCTGGGCGCCACCCAGTGGCAGACCGTGCGCCATCACATCATTCCGTATTCGTCGGCGGGAATCCTCACCGGCGTGATCATCGGCATGGCGCGTGCGATCGGCGAGACGGCGCCGATCATCACGATCGGGGCGCTGACCTTCATCGCCTTTCTCCCCGCCGCGCCGGTGACCACGTCGCCGCCGTTCGTGAGCTTCGAATGGCTGTTCTCGCCGTTCACGGTGATGCCGATACAGATGTTCAACTGGACCTCGCGTCCCGAGGCAGCGTTCCATCAGAACGCGGCGGCGGCGGGATTCGTGCTGGTGCTGATGACGCTCGCGATGAACGGGCTGGCGATCTGGCTGCGTTACCGCCTGCGGAAGAAGATCAAGTGGTGATCAAGGGGAGAGGACGAACAAGATGACAGCGCCCGAGACCGCCGTCGCCATGAAGGCCGAGGTCAGAAACCTCAGCTTCTACTACAGCGAGTTCCAAGCGCTGAAGAGCCTCAACATGCCGGTCCACGACAAGAAGGTCACGGCGCTGATCGGTCCGTCCGGCTGCGGCAAGTCGACCTTCCTGCGCTGCTTCAACCGCATGCACGACTTGTATCCCGGCAACCGCTACGACGGCGACATCCGCCTCTACCCCGACAACACCAACCTGCTCGGCAAGGAGGTCGATCCGATCGAGGTCCGGATGCGGATCAGCATGGTGTTCCAGAAGCCGAACCCGTTCCCGAAGTCGATCTTCGAGAACGTCGCCTACGGACTGCGGGTGCGGGGCGAACGCAACCGGCGCCTGCTCGAGGAGAAGGTCGAGCAGGCGTTGCGTAACGCGGCACTCTGGGAGGAGGCCAAGGACCGCCTCGACGACCTCGCCTTCAACCTCTCCGGCGGCCAGCAGCAGCGCCTGTGCATCGCGCGGGCGCTCGCGACCGATCCGGAGATCCTGCTCTTCGACGAGCCGACCTCGGCGCTCGACCCGATCGCGACCGCGAGCATCGAGGAGCTGATTGCGGACCTCAAGCACAAGGTGACGATCCTGATCGTCACCCACAACATGCAGCAGGCGGCGCGCGTGTCGGACTACACCGCCTACATGTACCTCGGCGAGCTGATCGAGTTCGACGTCACCGACACGATCTTCATCAAGCCGAAGAAGAAGCAGACCGAGGACTACATTACCGGGCGATTCGGTTAGCCTGCCCGGGTCGGGAGCTGGACGGCCGCGTGAGCGGCCGTTCTCGTTTGCGCCCTCGATGCACTAACCCACGGTTTTCATTGACCGGGCTTCCCCTGCGCGGCTAAAATTCAACGCTTTGTTGCGGGCAGGGCGGCGATGCGCGCACGGCTCGTTGCGGGCAACTGGAAGATGCACGGCAGCCTGGCCGCCAACCAGCGTCTGCTGGAGGCGGTCAAGGGCGGCGCGCCGGGCGACGCCGGTGTGGAGATCGCGGTCTGCGTGCCGTTCCCTTACCTCCAGCAGGCGGCGAGCGTACTCGCGGGTTCGGCGATCGCCTGGGGCGGGCAGACCCTGAGCGAGCACGACTCGGGCGCCTTCACCGGCGAGGTGTCCGGGGCGATGCTGCGAGACCTCGGGTGCCGTTACGTGATCGTGGGGCACTCCGAGCGGCGCGCGCTCTTCGGCGAGCGCGACGCGCAGGTCGCCGCGAAGTTCGCCGCCGCGCAACGGGTGGGGCTGATCCCCATCCTCTGCGTAGGGGAAACCCTCGGTGAGCGCGAGCAGGGCGCGACGGAAGAGGTGGTCGGACGGCAGCTCCGGGCGGTCATCGACGTTGCGGGAGTCGGCGCCCTCGGCGATGCGGTGATCGCGTATGAGCCGGTGTGGGCGATTGGCACGGGGCGCACCGCGACCCCGGAGCAGGCGCAGGCCGTGCACGCGTTCATCCGCGGGCTGGTCGGCGCGGCGGATCGGGCGGTGGCCACGCGGCTGGCGCTGCTCTACGGCGGCAGCGTGAAGCCGGGGAACGCGCGGGAGCTGTTCGCAATGCCCGACGTCGACGGCGGACTGATCGGCGGCGCGTCGCTGATCGCGGAGGACTTCCTCGCGATCCGCGGGGCGGCGGTGCCCGCGGGAAACTGAGGGGAAACTGAGCGGGGAAATGACGTGGATGCTTGGCTGACACTCGTTCTGATCGTGCATGTGCTGGCGGCGCTCGGCGTCATCGGGCTGGTGCTGCTCCAGCACGGCAAGGGCGCCGACGTCGGCGCGGCGTTCGGCGGCGGCGCGTCCGGGAGCCTGTTCGGCGCGACCGGCTCGGCGAACTTCCTCTCGCGTGCGACGGCCATCCTCGCGGTCGTGTTCTTCCTCTCCAGCCTCGGGCTCGCGTATCTCGCGAACGCCAAGCCGAGGACCGGCGGCAGCGTGATGGACCGGCCCGCGGCGGAGACACCGGCCGCGGACAAGGCCAAGCCGCCGGCACCCGCCGTTCCGGGCTCGAAGGCGGACGACGTTCCGAAGTAAAATCCGGATTGCGCCGCGCCGGTCGACGCGCGGCGCATTCCCCGCGCGCCGACGTGGTGAAATTGGTAGACACGCCAGCTTGAGGGGCTGGTGGCCGCAAGGCTGTGGGAGTTCGAGTCTCCCCGTCGGCACCAGGCAGCTTTGAGAGAAGGGTCAAGAGCCGTGCGTGCAAGCCTCGGACCAGACATACCCGCAGGGGGCGGCCGCGGCGCCGCCCGCGCGTGAGTCCATGCTGGGCGAGTACTTTCCGATCCTGCTGTTCATCATCGTCGCCCTGGTCTTCGGCGCCCTCCTGCTGGGACTCGGCTGGGCGCTCGGGCCGCGGAAGCCCGACAGCGAGAAGCTGTCGCCCTACGAGTGCGGGTTCGAGGCGTTCGAGGATGCGCGCATGAAGTTCGACGTCCGCTACTACCTCGTCGCGATCCTCTTCATCCTGTTCGATCTCGAGATCGCGTTCCTGTTTCCGTGGGCGGTGACCCTCAACGACCTCGGCGCCTTCGGGTTCTGGTCGATGATGATCTTTCTCGCGATCCTGGTGGTCGGGTTCGTCTACGAGTGGCGCAAGGGAGCGCTCGAGTGGGAGTAGCGGCGCGGGCGCGGCGGCGGAGGCGATAGGCCATGGGAATCGAAGGCGTTCTGCAGGAAGGCTTCGTCACCACCCAGGTCGACAAGCTCTTCAACTGGGCGCGCACCGGGTCGATGTGGCCGATGACGTTCGGCCTGGCGTGCTGCGCGGTGGAGATGATGCACGCCGGGGCCGCGCGCTACGACCTGGACCGGTTCGGCATCGTGTTCCGGCCGAGCCCGCGGCAGTCCGACGTCATGATCGTGGCCGGAACGCTCTGCAACAAGATGGCGCCGGCGCTGCGCAAGGTCTACGACCAGATGCCCGAGCCGCGCTGGGTCGTTTCGATGGGCTCGTGCGCGAACGGCGGCGGCTACTACCACTACTCCTACTCGGTGGTGCGCGGCTGCGACCGGATCGTCCCGGTGGACATCTATGTCCCCGGCTGTCCGCCGACGGCCGAGGCGCTGCTGTACGGCCTGGTGCAGCTGCAGAACAAGATCCGCCGGACCAACACCATCGCCCGCTGATGGCCGCGAAGCTCGACCGACTGCAGGCGGCGCTCGAGGCGGCGCTCACGGGGATTCCGGCGACTGTCACGACCGCGCTCGGCGAGGTCACCGTGGTAGTCAAGGCCGGCGACTGGCTCGCCGCGGCGCGGCGGCTCCGCGACGATCCCGCCCTCCGGTTCGAGAGCCTCATGGATCTCTGCGGCGTGGACTACTCGGCCTACGGCGACGGGGCATGGGAGGGTCCACGGTTCGCGGTGGTGGTGCATCTGCTGTCGGTGACGTACAACTGGCGCATCCGGGTCCGGACCTTCGCTCCGGACGACGCCTTCCCGGTCGTCGAGTCGCTCACCGAGGTCTGGCCGGGGGTGAACTGGTACGAGCGCGAAGCGTTCGACCTCTTCGGGATCATGTTCGACGGGCACGCGGACCTGCGCCGGATCCTCACCGACTACGGCTTCGTCGGACACCCGTTCCGCAAGGACTTTCCGCTGTCGGGGCACGTCGAGATGCGCTACGACCCGGAGCAGAAGCGCGTGATCTACCAGCCGGTCACGATCGAGCCGCGCGAAGTGACGCCACGGATCATCCGCGAGGATCCGTACGGCGACCTCGGGCCGAAGCACTGAGCGCGGCCATGGCCGAGATCCGGAACTACACCCTCAACTTTGGCCCCCAGCACCCGGCCGCGCACGGCGTGCTGCGCCTCGTCCTCGAGCTCGACGGCGAGGTGATCATGCGGGCCGACCCGCACATCGGCCTGCTGCACCGGGCGACCGAGAAGCTCGCCGAGCACAAGACCTACGTCCAGTCGCTGCCGTACATGGACCGGCTCGACTACGTGTCGATGCTGTCGAACGAGCACGCGTACTGCATGGCGGTCGAGCGGCTGCTCGGGGTGGAGGTGCCGATCCGGGCGCAGTACATCCGCGTGATGTTCGACGAGGTCACGCGGATCCTGAACCACCTGCTGTGGCTCGGCGCGCACGGGCTCGACATCGGCGCGATGACGGTGTTCCTCTACTGCTTCCGCGAGCGCGAGGACCTGATGGACTGCTACGAGGCGGTGTCGGGCGCGCGCCTGCACGCGGCCTACTACCGGCCCGGCGGGGTGTACCGCGACCTGCCCGACACGATGCCGCAGTACCGCGCCTCCCCCTACCGCGGCGCGGCGGAGGTCGCGGAAACTGAACGAGAACCGGCAGGGGTCGCTGCTCGACTTCCTCGAGGACTTCACCAACCGGTTTCCAGGCTACGTCGACGACTACGAGACGCTGCTCACCGACAACCGGATCTGGAAGCAGCGCACGGTCGGGATCGGCGTGGTGACGCCGGAGCGCGCGCTCGCGCTCGGGTTCTCGGGGCCGATGGTGCGCGGGTCGGGGATCGAATGGGACCTGCGCAAGAAGCAGCCGTACGCCGTCTACGACCAGATGGACTTCGACATCCCGGTCGGGCGCAACGGCGACTGCTACGACCGCTACCTCGTCCGCGTCGAGGAGATGCGCCAGTCGAACCGGATCGTCAGGCAGTGCATCGAGTGGCTGCGCCGGAACCCCGGCCCGGTGATCACCGACAACCACAAGGTCGCGCCGCCGTCGCGCGTCGAGATGAAGAGCAACATGGAGGAGCTGATCCACCACTTCAAGCTCTACACCGAGGGCATCCACGTGCCGGCCGGCGAGGCCTACGCCGTGGTCGAGCACCCGAAGGGGGAGTTCGGGATCTACTTCGTTTCCGACGGCGCGAACAAGCCGTACCGGATGAAGATCCGGGCGCCGGGGTTCGCGCACCTCGCGGCGATGGACGAGCTCTCGAAGGGGCACATGATCGCCGACGTGGTCGCGATCATCGGCACCCTGGACATCGTGTTCGGCGAGGTTGACCGCTGATGCTGAGCCCCGCCGCGCTCCAGAGCATCGACCGGGAGCTCACGAAATACCCGGCCGACCAGCGGCAGTCGGCGGTGATGGCGGCGCTCGCGATCGCGCAGGGCGAGAAGGGCTACCTCACGCCCGAAGTGATGGCGTTCGTCGCGAGCTACCTCGGCATGCCGCCGATCGCGGTCGAGGAGGTCGCCAGCTTCTACACCATGTACGACACGCGGCCGGTGGGCAAGTACAAGCTGTGCCTCTGCACCAACCTGCCGTGCGCGCTGCAAGGTGCGACCGCTGCGGCCGAGCACCTGCAGCGCAAGCTCGGCATCGGCTGGAACGAGACGACGCCGGACGGCCGCTTCACGCTGCGGGAGGGCGAGTGCTTCGGCGCGTGCGGCGACGCGCCGGTGATGCTGGTCAACAACAAGCGGATGGCGAGCTTCATGACGCCCGAGGCGATCGACCGGTTCCTCGCGGAGCTACCCGAGTGAAGTCTGCGTTTCCGCCTTTCGACCCTGCGGTCTACGGTCCGGACGCGCTCATCCTCAAAGGCATCGACGGCACGAACTGGCGCCTGAAGGACTACGAGGCGCGGGGCGGCTACCAGGCGCTGCGGAAGATCCTCGCCGCGAAGATCCCGCCCGAGCAGGTCATCGCGGAGGTGAAGAAGTCGGCGCTCCGCGGGCGCGGTGGCGCGGGCTTCCCGACCGGGCTCAAGTGGAGCTTCATGCCGCGGACCGCGCCCGGCCAGAAGTACATGCTCTGCAACTCGGACGAGGGCGAGCCGGGGACGTTCAAGGATCGCGACATCCTCCGCTACAACCCGCATATCGTCTTCGAGGGCATGGCGATCGCCGGTTACGCGACCGGCGCGACGGTCGGCTACAACTACATCCATGGCGAGATCTGGGACGTCTACGAGCGGTGCGAGGAGGCGCTGAAGGAGGCCTACGCGGCGGGCTATCTCGGCAAGAACATCCTCGGCTCGGGCGTCGACTTCGACCTCTACGGGCATCACGGGTGGGGGGCGTACATCTGCGGCGAGGAGACCGCGCTCCTCGAATCGCTCGAAGGCAAGAAGGGCCTGCCGCGCTTCAAGCCGCCGTTCCCGGCGAGCTACGGCCTGTACGGCCGGCCGACGACGATCAACAACACCGAGACCTTCGCTGCCGTGCCGTGGATCATCGTGAACGGCGGCGACAAGTACCTCGAGCTCGGCCGGCCGAACAACGGCGGCACCAAGATCTTCTCGGTCACTGGCGACGTGACGCACCCCGGGAACTACGAGGTCCGGCTCGGCCTGCCGTTCGCGAAGCTCCTGGAGATGGCGGGGGGCATGCGCGGGGGTCGCCGGCTCAAGGCCGTCGTCCCGGGCGGCTCGTCCATGCCGGTGCTGCCTGCGGACGTGATGCTGCGGACCGACATGGACTACGACTCGATCGCCAAGGCCGGCTCGATGCTCGGTTCCGGGGCGGTGATCGTGATGGACGAGACGCGCTGCATGGTGCGCTGCCTCGAGCGGCTCTCGTATTTCTACTTCGAGGAGTCCTGCGGTCAGTGCACGCCGTGCCGCGAAGGCACCGGCTGGCTCTACCGCATGGTGCACCGGATCGAGACCGGCCGCGGCCGCATCGAGGACCTCGACCTCCTGAACCAGGTGGCGGACAACATCGCGGGGCGGACGATCTGCGCGCTCGGGGACGCGGCGGCGCTACCGGTCAAGAGCTTCATCCAGCATTTCCGCGCCGAGTTCGAGCACCACATCCGGCACAAGCGGTGCCTCGTGGGCGAGCCCGCGATCGAACGGGCGGCAGCATGAGCCCGCCGGGCCGTCCCAAGGGCGAATCCCGAGCGTGCGCGAGCCGCGAGGGTAGTCCCATGAGCGCGCTGGGCCGCCCCGAGCGCGAATCCCGAGCGCACAGCGCGAGGGCAGTCAAGTGAGCGCGCCGGTCAAGCTCCAGATCGACGACCGGCCGGTCGAGGTTCCGGCCGGCGCCACGGTGATGGAAGCCGCGAACAAGCTCGGCATCTACGTCCCGCACTTTTGCTGGCACCCCAAGCTGTCGATCGCGGCCAACTGCCGCATGTGCCTCGTGCAGGTGGAGAAAGCGCCGAAGCCGCTCCCCGCCTGCGCGACGCCGGTCGCCGAGGGCATGAAGGTCTTCACACGGTCCGATTACGCCAAGCAGGCCCAGGCCGGGGTGATGGAGTTCCTGCTGATCAACCATCCGCTCGACTGCCCGATCTGCGACCAGGGCGGCGAGTGCCAGCTGCAGGACCTCGCGGTCGGCTACGGCGGCAGCGCCTCGCGCTACGCCGAGCCGAAGCGCGTGGTCACGGCGAAGCCGATGGGGCCGCTCATCTCGGCGGAGGAGATGACGCGCTGCATTCACTGCACGCGCTGCGTCCGGTTCGGGCAGGAGATCGCCGGGGCCATGGAGCTCGGGCTAGTCGGCCGGAGCGAGCACGCGGAGATCGTCTCGTTCGTCGGGCAGGCGGTCGACTCGGAGCTCTCCGGCAACATGATCGACATCTGCCCGGTCGGCGCGCTCACCTCCAAGCCGTTCCGCTACACCGCGCGGACGTGGGAACTCGGGCGCCGCAAGTCGATCAGCCCCCACGATGGCCTGGGGTCGAACCTCATCGTCCAGGTGCAGAACGACCGCGTGATGCGCGTCGTGCCGCTCGAGAACGAGGCGCTCAACGAATGCTGGCTGTCCGACAAGGACCGGTTCTCCTACGAGGGCCTGAACTCGGACGACCGCCTCGTCGAGCCGATGCTCAAGCAGGGAGCCGAGTGGCGCGTCGTCGACTGGGAGCGGGCGCTCCAGGTCGTCGCCGAAGGCCTGCAGCGCGTGCGCTCGAGCCACGGGAACTCCGCCATCGGCGCGCTCGTGTCGCCCCACGCGACTCTCGAGGAGATGTACCTCGCGCAGAAGCTCGTGCGGGGCCTGGGCGCCGAGCACATCGATTTCCGTCTGCGACAGTGCGACTTCTCGACCGACGGCAAGCTGAAGGGCGCGCCCTGGCTCGGGCTTCAGGTCGCGGAGCTCGGGCAACTCGACCGGGTGCTGGTCGTCGGCTCCTTCCTGCGGAAGGACCACCCGCTTCTCGCCAGCCGCGTCCGCCGGGCGGCGAAGCGGGGCCAGCAGCTCAACGTGATCCACGTCGCCGACGATGACCTCGCGGCCGCGGTGAAGAACCGCGCCATCGTACGGCCCGGCGAGCTGCCGTCGATGCTGGCGCAGGTGATCAAGGCGGCCGCCGAAGAGAAGGGGGCCGCGGTTCCCGGGGCGCTCGCCGGGCTAGCGGTCGGCGAGCCGGCGCGCGCGATCGCCAAGAGCCTCGCCTCGGGGCGGAACGTCGGGGTCTTGCTCGGCAACAGCGCGCAGCAGCACCCGCGCGCCGGCCAGCTGCACGCGGCGGCCCAGGCGCTCGCGGCGATCCTGGGCGCGCGGTTCGGGTTCCTGGGCGAAGCGGCGAACAGCGTCGGCGGCTACCTCGCGAACTGCGTCCCCGGACCGGGCGGCCTCAACGCCGCCGCGATGCTCGCCGCGCCGCGGAAGGCGTATCTCCTCGTCGGCGTCGAGCCCGAGCTCGACACCGCGAACCCGCGCCAGGCCCTGCGGGCGATGGACGGGGCCGAGCTCGTCGTGATGCTCTCGGCGTACCGCGGCCGGGCGCTCGACTACGCCGATGTCCTGCTGCCGATCGCGCCGTTCACCGAGACCTCGGGCAGCTTCGTCAACGCCGAGGGACGCCTGCAGAGCTTCAACCCGGCGGTGAAGCCCCGCGGCAGCGCCCGGCCGGCGTGGAAGGTGCTGCGCGTGCTCGGCAATCTCCTGGGACTGCCGGGCTTCGACTACGACCGCAGCGAGCAGGTGCGCGACCAGGCGTGTCGGGCGGACGAAGTCGCGGGACGGCTCTCGAACGCGGTCGAAGGCCTGGCGATCGAGCCGGGCCCGTACGCGGGCGGAGGTCTCGAGCGCGTCGCCGACGTGCCGATCTATGCCGCCGATCCGGTCGTCCGCCGCGCCGGATCGCTGCAGCAGACGAACGACGCCGCGCCGCCGCGGGCGTTCGCCAATGGCGCGCTCATCGCGCGGCTCGGGCTCGCGACGGAAAGCCGCGTCCGGGTGAAGCAGGAAGGCGGCGAAGCCATCCTCGAGCTCGCGCGCGACGAGGGGGTGCCCGACGGGGTGGTGCGGGTCGCCGCAGCGCACGCGTCGACCGCCGGCCTGGGCGCCATGTTCGGCGAGATCGCGCTCGAGCGGGTGTGACGATGGAGCTCGTCCAGACGCTGTCGGGCTACTCCACCACGGTCTTCGGGCCGACGTGGGGCCCGCCGATCTGGATCTTCGTGAAGACGCTGATCCTGATCCTGGTCATCGCGCTGCCGCTGATCCTCGCCGTCGCCTATCTGACGCTCGCCGAGCGCAAGGTGATCGGCTACATGCAGGTCCGGATCGGGCCGAACCGCGTCGGGCCGGCGGGGCTGCTGCAGCCGTTCGCCGACGTTTTCAAGCTCCTGTTCAAGGAGCTGATCATCCCCACTGGGGCGAACAAGTTCCTGTTCGTCCTCGCCCCCATGCTGGTGCTGATGCCCGCGATGGCGGCGTGGGCGGTGATCCCGTTCGACGCCGGCGTGGTGCTGGCGAACATCGACGCCGGGCTGCTCTACGTGCTGGCGATCACCTCGATCGGCGTCTACGGCGTGATCATCGCCGGCTGGGCATCGAACTCGAAGTACGCGTTCCTCGGCGCGATGCGCTCGGCGGCGCAGATGGTCGCCTACGAGATCGCGATGGGCTTCGCGCTGGTGTGCGTGCTACTGGTGTCGCAGAGCCTCAACATGGGCGACATCGTCAACGGGCAGGCGCGCGGCAGCTTCGCCGACCGGGGGCTGAACTTCCTGTCGTGGAACTGGCTGCCGCTGTTCCCGATGTTCCTCGTCTACTTCATCTCGGCGGTGGCGGAGACCAACCGTGCGCCGTTCGACGTGGCCGAAGGCGAGTCGGAGATCGTGGCCGGCTTCCACGTCGAGTACTCGGGGATGGCGTTCGCGCTGTTCTTTCTGGGCGAGTACATGAACATGATCCTCGTGTCCGCGCTGGCGACGACGATGTTCCTCGGCGGCTGGCTGCCGCCGTTCGACTGGCCGTTCTTCAACGCCATCCCGGGGATCTTCTGGTTCGTGCTCAAGATCGCGGGCCTCTTGCTCGCCTTCCTCTGGTTCCGGGCGACGTTCCCACGCTACCGCTACGACCAGATCATGCGGCTCGGCTGGAAGGTGTTCCTCCCGCTGACGATCGTCTGGCTGGTCGTGATCGCGGCGTGGATGCAGACGCCGTGGAACCCGTGGCAGTGAGAGGCGCGCACGCATGATCGAGCGGATCCGCGACTTCTTCCGGACGTTCCTGCTCGTCGAGCTGGCGAAGGGCATGGCGCTCACCGGACGGCACTTCTTCGCGCGCAAGGTCACGATCCAGTTCCCCGAGGAGAAGACCCCGGTCAGCCCGCGGTTTCGCGGCCTGCACGCGCTGCGGCGCTACCCCAACGGCGAGGAGCGCTGCATCGGCTGCAAGCTCTGCGAGGCGGTGTGTCCGGCGCTCGCGATCACGATCGACACGACCGAACGCGAAGACGGCACGCGCCGCACCACCCGCTACGACATCGACTTGACCAAGTGCATCTTCTGCGGGCTGTGCGAAGAGTCGTGCCCGGTGGACTCGATCGTCGAGACCCATCTCCTCGAGTACCACGGCGAGCAGCGGGGTGACCTCTACTACACCAAGGAGATGCTGCTCGCGGTCGGCGACAAGTACGAGACCGAGATCGCAAGCGCGCGCGCGGCGGACGCGGCTTACCGATAGCGCCCATGCTGGAGTACTACCTTTTCTGGTTCCTCGCCGTGGTCCTGCTCTACGCCGGCGCCCGGACGATCACCACTCGCAACCCGGTGCACGCGGCGCTGTACCTCGTGCTCGCGTTCTTCACCTCGGCCGATATCTGGCTGCTGCTGCGCGCGGAGTTTCTGGCGATCACCCTGGTGCTCGTCTACGTGGGTGCAGTGATGGTGCTGTTCCTGTTCGTCGTGATGATGCTCGACATCAACCTCGATCGCCTGCGCGAGGGGTTCTGGAGCCATCTCCCGCTCGGCGTCGTCGTCGGACTGCTGATCGTGCTCGAGATGGGAACCCTCGTATGGCTCAAGTTCGACCCGGCGCACTATCCGCCGCCGCCCGAGCCCGGCGCCGGATACAGCAACACCAGGGCGCTCGGCCGGATCCTCTACACCGACTACGCGTACCCGTTCGAGCTCGCCGCCATCGTGCTGCTGGTCGCGATCATCGCCGCGATCGCGCTCACGATGCGCAAGCGCAAGGACACGAAGTACCAGGATCCCGCGCGCCAGGTGGCGGTGCGGCGCGGCGAGCGGGTGCGGCTGGTCTCGATGCCGGCCGAGAAGAAGGAATAACCCGAGTGGGCCGGGCACGGGGTGGGCACCACCCCGGCCCGCGGGTCCCGGGAATGAATAGGGGAGTCGTTTTCTTGCTCACGCTGTCGCATTTCCTCGTGCTGGGCGCGGCGCTGTTCGCGATCAGCATCGTCGGGATCTTCCTGAACCGCAAGAACGTCATCATCCTGCTGATGGCGATCGAGCTGATGCTGCTCGCCGTCAACCTGAACTTCGTCGCGTTCTCGCACTTCCTCGGCGACATGGCCGGCCAGGTCTTCGTGTTCTTCATCCTGACCGTCGCCGCCGCCGAGTCGGCCATCGGGCTCGCGATCCTGGTGGTGCTGTTCCGCAACCTGCGGACGATCAACGTCGCCGACCTCGACCACCTGAAGGGGTAGCGGCGGGCCATGACGCGGATGGAACTCGTCTATTTGATCGTCCCGCTCGCGCCGCTCGTCGGCGCGATCGTCGCCGGCCTGTTCGGCCGGGCGATCGGCCGGGCCGGTGCCCACTGGGTGACGATCGTCGGCGTGGGGATCTCGTTCCTCGCCTCGTGCGTGGTCTTCGTCGACGTCCTGAACGGCAACACCTACAACGGCACCGTCTACACCTGGCTGACCTCGGGCGGGACGCGGTTCGAGATCGGGTTCCTGATCGACCGCCTGACCACGCTGATGATGGTGGTGGTCACGTTCGTGTCCTGGATGGTGCACATCTACACCATCGGCTACATGGCCGACGACCCGGGCTACCAGCGGTTCTTCGCCTACATCTCGCTCTTCACCTTCGCGATGCTGATGCTGGTGATGGCGAACAACTTCCTGCAGCTGTTCTTCGGCTGGGAGGCGGTGGGCGTGGTGTCGTACCTCCTGATCGGCTTCTGGTACACCCGGCCGACGGCGATCTACGCGAACCTGAAGGCGTTCATCGTCAATCGCATCGGCGACTTCGGCTTCCTGCTCGGCATCGCCCTCATCCTCGCGTACACCGGCACCCTCGACTACGCGGAGGTCTTCGCTCAGGCGCCGCAGCTGACGGCCGACACCCTGGAGGTCATTCCCGGCACGCCGTGGCTCCTGATCTCGGTCATCTGCATCTGCCTGTTCATCGGCGCCATGGGCAAGAGCGCGCAGTTCCCGCTGCACGTCTGGCTGCCCGACTCGATGGAGGGCCCGACCCCGATCTCGGCGCTGATCCACGCCGCGACCATGGTCACGGCCGGGATCTTCATGGTGGCGCGGATGTCGCCGCTGTTCGAGTTCTCGGACGCGGCGCGGTCGGTGGTGATCGTGATCGGCGGCATCACCGCGTTCTTCATGGCGCTGATCGCCATCGTCAACTACGACATCAAGCGGGTCGTCGCCTACTCAACCCTGTCCCATCTCGGCTACATGACGGTGGCGCTCGGCGCGTCGGCCTACCCGGTGGCGATGTTCCACCTCTACACCCACGCGTTCTTCAAGGCGGCGCTGTTCCTGGGCGCCGGCTCGGTGATCATCGCCCTGCATCACGAGCAGGACATGCGGCGCATGGGGGGGTTGCGGAAGTACATGCCGATCACCTATCTGACGGTGCTGATCGGTGGCCTGGCGAACGCCGCGGTCCCGCCGTTCTCCGGATTTTTCTCGAAGGACGCGATCATCGAGGTGACGCGGCTCGCCACGGTGCCGGGCGCTGGCTTCGCGTACCTGTGCGTCCTCGCCACCGCGTTCGTGACCGCGTTCTACACTTTCCGGTTGATCTTCCTCGCGTTCCACGGCAAGGAGCGGTTCGACACGCACGGCCACGGCGACGACGGGCACGGGCACGGCGGCCCGCCGCACGAGTCGCCGCTGGTGGTCACCGTCCCGCTCGTCCTCCTCGCCATTCCTTCGGTGTGTGCGGGCTGGCTGATCGGCTGGATCGCCTACGGGGACTATTTCGCCGGCGCGATCTATGTCGCGACCGAGCATGGCGGCCTCGCCGAGCTGGCGCGCGAGTTCCACGGCGTGATGGCCATGGTCACGCACGCGTTCTTCACGGTGCCGTTCTGGCTGGTGATGGCCGGGATCGGACTCGCCTACTACCTCTACATTCTCCGGCCCGACCTGCCGGGCGTGATCCGCGAACGCGCCGGGATCCTCACCCGCATCCTCGAGAACAAATACGGCTTCGACGACTTCAACCAGCGGGTGCTCGCCGACGGCACGGTGAAGGTCGGCACCGGCCTGTGGAAGGTCGGCGACGTCACGCTGATCGACGGCCTCATGGTGAACGGGTCGGCCCGCCTGGTCGGCCTGGTCGCGCGGATCGTGCGGCTCGCCCAATCCGGGTTCATCTACACCTACGCGTTCGTGATGATCTTCGGGCTGTTCGCGTTGCTCAGCCTGTGGCTCTACCGGATCTGGTTCCCGTCGTGACCGAGCCGCTGACCTTGCCCTGGCTGAGCCTCGCGATCTGGATCCCGATCCTCGCCGGGGTCGCCGTCATGGCGACCGGCCGCGACGAGCACGCGCGCAGCGCACGCCTACTCGCGCTGACCGGAGCGGTGGTCGGGTTCGCCGTGACGATCCCGCTCTACACCGGGTTCGACGTCACGACGAGCGCGATGCAGTTCGTCGAGCAGCTGCCGTGGATCGAGCGGTTCAATATCGACTACCACCTCGGCGTCGACGGCATCTCGGTGCTGTTCATCCTCCTGAACAGTTTCATCACCGTGCTGGTCGTGATCGCCGGCTGGGAGGTCATCCAGTCGCGCGTCTCGCAATACATGGCCGCTTTCCTGATCATGTCCGGCCTGCTGAACGGCACGTTCGCGGCGCTCGACGGGGCGCTCTTCTACGTGTTCTTCGAGGCGACCCTGGTGCCGATGTACCTGATCATCGGCGTGTGGGGCGGGCCCAACCGGGTGTACGCGGCGCTCAAGTTCTTCCTGTACACGCTGCTCGGCTCGCTGCTGATGCTGGTCGGGTTCATCTATCTCTACAACGCGGCGGGCGGCAGCTTCGCGATCCTCGACTGGCACGCGGTGCCGCTCTCGCGCACCGCGCAGCTCCTGCTCTTCATCGCGCTGTTCGCGGCGTTCTCGGTCAAGGTGCCGATGTGGCCGGTGCACACCTGGCTGCCGGACGCCCACGTCGAGGCGCCTACCGGCGGGTCGGCGGTCCTCGCGGCCATCCTGCTGAAGCTCGGCGCGTACGGGTTCGTCCGGTTTTCGCTGCCGATCCTGCCCGACGCGAGCGCGGCGCTCGCGGGGTTCATGATCGCGCTGTCGCTGGTGGCGATCGTGTACATCGCGCTCGTCACGCTGGTGCAGCAGGACATGAAGAAGCTGATCGCGTACTCGTCGATCTCGCACATGGGCTTCGTGACGCTCGGGTTCTTCATCTTCAACGCCTACGGCGTCGAGGGCGCGCTGGTGCAGATGATCTCGCACGGCTTCGTCTCGGCGGCGCTGTTCCTCTGCGTCGGGGTGATGTACGACCGGATGCACTCGCGCCTGATCGGCGACTACGGCGGCGTCGTCAACACGATGCCGAGGTTCGCCGCGTTCATGATGCTGTTCGCGCTGGCGAACAGCGGCCTGCCCGCGACCAGCGGCTTCGTCGGCGAGTTCCTGGTCATCATGGGGGCGATGAAGTTCAACTTCTGGATCGCGGTGCTTGCCGCGACCACGCTCGTGTTCGGCGCGGCCTACACGCTCTGGATGTACAAGCGCGTGATCTACGGCGCGGTCGCCAACCCGCACGTCGCCAAGCTGCGCGACATCGACGCGCGCGAGTTCCTCGTGCTCGGCCTGCTCGCGCTCGCGGTGCTCGGGCTCGGGGTCTACCCGAAAGCGTTCACCGAGGTCATGCATGCCTCGGTCGACGACCTGCTGAAGCACGTCGCGGCCGGAAAGCGATGAGCCTCGCCTACGAGCTGCTGCCGGTGTACCCCGAGATCTGGCTCGCCACGGCGGCGTGCCTGATCCTGGTCGTCGACCTGTTCCTGCCCGAGGCGCGCCGCGCAGCGGTTGCATACGCGCTCGCACAGCTCACGCTGGCCGGCTGCGCGATCCTCACCTTCGGGATCGTCGAGGTCACCGGCCGCACGGTGTATCCCCTGGGTGACATGTTCGTCGGCGACCTGATGGCGCACGTCCTCAAGCTCGTCACCTACCTTGTCGTGGCGATGTGCTTCGTCTACTCGCGGCAGTACCTCGCCGCGCGCGGCATGCTCCGCGGCGAGTACTTCGTGCTGGCGCTGTTTGCGACGCTCGGCATGATGGTGATGATCTCGGCGAACCACCTCCTCGTGCTCTACCTGGGGCTGGAGCTGATGTCGCTCTGCCTGTACTCCATGGTCGCCCTCAACCGGGACTCGGCGGTGTCGACCGAGGCGGCGATGAAGTACTTCGTGCTCGGCGCGCTCGCCTCGGGGCTGCTGCTGTACGGCATGTCGATGCTCTACGGCGCCACCGGGACCCTGAACATCGAGGCGATGGCGCGGCTGATCGCGGCGGGCAAGGCCAACCAGGCGGTGCTCGTGTTCGGGCTCGTGTTCGTGGTCGCCGGGCTCTCGTTCAAGGTCGGGGTCGTGCCGTTCCACATGTGGATTCCGGACGTGTACGACGGGGCCCCGAGTGCGGTGACCCTGTTCATCGGGACCGCGCCGAAGCTCGCGGCGTTCGCGATGGCGATGCGGCTCCTCGTCAACGGGCTGCTCGACCTGGCGGTGGACTGGCAGCAGATGCTGACGATCCTCGCGGTGCTCTCGCTCGCGCTCGGCAACCTGGCGGCGATCGCGCAGTCCAACATCAAGCGCATGCTCGCCTACTCGACGATCGCGCACATGGGCTTCATGCTGCTGGGGCTCCTCGCGGGCGTCGTCGGGGGCAACCGCCTCTCCGCGCCGGACGCGTACAGCGCCGCGATGTTCTACTCGGTCGTCTACGTGCTGATGAGCCTCGGCGCATTCGGCGTGGTGGTGCTGATGTCGCGGGCCGGGTTCGAGGCCGACAACATCGTCGACTACAAGGGGCTCAATCAGCGCTCGCCGTGGTACGCCTTCATGATGCTCCTTGTGATGTTCTCGCTCGCGGGGGTCCCGCCGACAGTGGGGTTCTACGCGAAGCTCGTCGTGCTCGACGCGGTGATCAAGGCGGGCCAGATCTGGCTGGCCGTGTTCGCGGTGCTGATGTCGCTGATCGGGGCGTTTTATTACCTGCGCGTGGTCAAGGTCATGTATTTCGACGAACCGCAGAGCGCCGCGCCGATCGAACCGGGGCTGGACATGCGGGTGGCGCTGTCGGCCAACGGCCTGGCCATCCTCGCGCTGGGGATCCTCCCCGGCCCGCTCCTGACGCTTTGTCTCGCCGCCATCCGGACCGTCTATCCGCTCGCGCAGTGAGGACGCCGGTGCGCCGGCGCGAGGAATGCCCATGGCTGAAATCTTCCACGAACACGACCATCCGGATCTCAGCGAGACGCGGCTCGGCGGCGAGCGGGTCTACGACGGCGTGCTGCTCCACGTGCGGCGCGACGTCGTGCGGCTGCCGAACGGCGCGCAGGCAGTGCGCGAGTACATCGAGCACCCGGGCGCGGTCGCGATCATCCCGTTCCTCGCGTCGGGCGAGCTGCTCATGGAGCGCCAGTACCGCTATCCCCTCGGCCGCGAGCTGATCGAGCTGCCCGCGGGGAAGATCAGCGGCGGAGAACCGACGCTTGAGACGGCGCGACGGGAGCTGCGCGAGGAGACCGGATACACCGCGACCGACTGGCGCTACGTGACGACGATCCATCCGGTCTGCGCCTACTCCACCGAGCGCATCGAGCTGTGGCTCGCGCGCGGCCTCCGGCACGAGGGGCGGGCGCTCGACGACGGCGAGTTCCTGGCGACCTTTCCGGTCCCGGTCGCGACTGCGGTCGAGTGGGTGCGCGAGGGCCGGATCAGCGACGCGAAGACCGTGGTCGGGGTCCTGTGGGCCGAGCGGATCGCCGCCGGGGGCTGGGTCTGATGCCGCTGTACGCCGCGACCATCTTCCTGAGCGCGTTCCTGCTGTTCCTGGTCCAGCCGGTCATCGCCAAGCAGATCCTGCCGTGGTTCGGCGGCTCGGCGGCGGTGTGGACGACGTGCGTGTTCTTCTTCCAGTTCCTGCTGCTCGCGGGCTACGCCTATGCCCACGCGGTCGTGCGGTACCTGCCGCCGCGCCCGCAGCTCGCGGTGCACGTCGTGCTGCTCGCCGCGAGCCTCGCCGTGCTGCCGATCGTCGCCGACGCGGGCTGGAAGCCCGCCGGCGCCGAGGACCCGAGCTGGCGCATCCTCGGGCTGCTCGTCGCGACCGTCGGGCTTGCCCTACTTCCTGCTGGCGACCACCAGCCCGCTCGTGCAGGCATGGTACGCGCGCCGCTTCGACTCGCCCGTACCGCCTGTTCGCGCTCTCGAACCTCGCCTCGCTCGCCGCGCTGCTCGCCTACCCGGTGGTGGTCGAGCCCCTGGTCGCGACCAGGGTCCAGGCGCTGGTCTGGTCCTGGAGCTACGCGCTCTTCGCCGTGCTGTGCGCCGCGGCCGCGCTCTACACGCTCCGCTCGGCGCTCGCTACGGGCAGTGCGCCGCCGCGACTCGGAGCGCGGGCCCAGCGCCCGCGGTCGCGCAGCGGATCCAGTGGGTCGTCCTGCCCGCGGTCGCGTCGTTCCTGCTGCTCGCAGTCACGAATCACCTCACGCAGAACGTCGCCTCGGTCCCGTTCCTCTGGATATTGCCGCTCGCGCTCTACCTGCTCTCCTTCATCCTGTGCTTCGACGGGCGCGGCTGGTATCAGCGGCGCTTCTTCCTTCCCCTGGCCGCCGTGGCGCTCGCCGCGATGGCGTGGATCCTGCGCGACTTCAACCTCACGCACGACATCGAGCTGTCGATTCCGGTGCACGCGGCCGGCCTGTTCATTCTCTGCATGCTGTGCCACGGCGAGCTCGTGCTCATGAAGCCGCAGCCGGCGCGGCTCACCGAGTTCTACCTCTTGATCGCCCTCGGCGGCGCGCTCGGGTCGCTGTTGGTGTCGATCCTCGCGCCCCGGATCCTGCCGGGCGACTTCGAGCTGGCGATCGGCCTTGCGGCTGCAGCGGTGGTGCTCGCCCTGCGCCTCGCGCCCGCGGGGCGGCTCGGGCTCGCTGCCGGCGCGGCAGCGGTCGCGTTCGTCGGCTGGGCAGCCGTGGACCACGTGCGGACGGTGGTCGCGGACACGCGCGTCCTGACGCGGAACTTCTATTCGTCGCTCCGCACCCGCGACGAGGCGCGTGAGGAAGGCACGGTGCGCAAGCTGATCCACGGGACGATCAACCACGGCGAGCAGTTCGTCGACGCCGACAAGCGCCGCCGGCCGATCGCGTACTTCGGACCGAAGGCGGGGATCGTGCTCGCGCTGGAGGCGCTCCGCCGCCCGGGCATGCGCGTCGGCATTCTGGGCCTGGGCACGGGCACGATGGCCGCCTGGGGACGGCCGGGCGACACCTACCGCTTCTATGAGATCAACCCCCAGGTCATCGAGCTCGCGCACAGCGAGTTCTCGTACCTGCGCGACAGCGACGCCAAGGTCGAGCTCGTGCTCGGCGACGGGCGGCTCGCGCTGGAACGCGAGCCGCCGCAGGAATTCGATCTGCTCGCGGCGGATGCGTTCTCCAGCGACTCGGTGCCGATGCACCTTATCACCCGCGAGGCGCTCGAGCTGTACGTCCGGCACGTCCGGCCGGGGGGCGTGGTCGTGTTCAACGTCACCAACCGCTACCTCGACCTGGCGCCGGTGGTGCAGCGGCTCGCCGACTCGCTCGGCCTGCATGCGCGGGTAGTGCGCCACGTCCCGGAGGAGAGCGAGTACCAGGTCTATGACTCGACCGACTTCGTGCTGGTCACCTCGGATCTGGAGCTTTTCGAGCGGCCGCAACTGAAGGAGCTGGCGCAGGCGATCGAGGTCCCGTCGAAGGTGTCGGTGTGGACCGACGACTTCAACAACCTGCTGCAGGCGCTTCGTTGAGGGGAGCGGCGCGCCGTCGCCTCATGATCGATCTCCGCAGCGACACGGTGACCCGGCCAGGGCCGGGGATGCGCGCCGCCATGGCGGCGGCGGAGGTCGGCGACGACGTCTTCGGCGACGACCCGACGGTGCTCGCGCTGCAGGAGCGGACCGCCGCGCTCTTCGGCCTCGAGGCCGCGCTGTTCTTCCCGAGCGGCACGCAGTCGAATCTCGCCGCCCTGATGAGCCACTGCCAGCGGGGCGAGGAGTACATCGTCGGCCAGGAGGCGCATACCTATCGCTACGAGGCCGGCGGCGGCGCGGTGCTCGGCAGCATCCAGCCGCAGCCGCTCGCGAACCGCCCCGACGGCTCACTCGACCTCGCGGAGGTCGAGGCGGCGATCAAGCCCGACGATCCCCACTTCGCGCGCACGCGTCTGCTCGCGCTCGAGAACACGATTGGCGGCCGCGTGCTCGGACGCGCCTACCTCGAGTCGGCGCTCGCGCTCGCCCGTGCTCGCGGGCTCGCGACGCATCTCGACGGGGCGCGCATCTTCAACGCCGCCGTGAAGCTCGGGATGCCCGTATCGGAGCTCTGCCGCGGGTTCGACTCGGTCTCGGTATGCCTGTCCAAGGGGCTCGGCGCGCCGGCCGGAACGATGCTGGTGGGCACCAAGCCGGTGATCGCCCGCGCGCAGCGGGCGCGCAAGATCCTGGGCGGTGCGATGCGCCAGGCCGGGATCATCGCCGCGGCCGGGCTCTACGCCCTCGAGCACCATGTCGAGCGGCTTGCCGAGGACCACGCGAACGCCGAGCGTCTTGCGGCGGGGCTTGCGGGCATCCGCGGGCTGGACGTCGAGCCGCCGCAGACCAACATGGTGTTTGTCCGCATCCCCGCCGAGCGTACCGCGGCGCTGAAGGCCCATCTCGAGCGCGAAGGCGTGCTGGCGCTCATCGGCCCGCGGACGCGGCTCGCCACCCATCTCGACGTCTCGGCGGCCGGAATCGATCGCGCGGTCGCCGCGTTCCGGGCGTTCTTCGCCCCCTGAGCCGTGCCGGAGCGCTACGATCGCGTCGCCATCGCACTGCACTGGATCCTGGTCGTCGGGATCCTGTTCCAGATCGCGCTGGGGCTGTATCTCGGCGAGGTGCCGCGCAGCACCCCGGCGCGCACGGTGTGGGTCAACTTCCACAAGTCGGTCGGGCTCACGCTCGCCGCGCTGATCCTGTTCCGGGTCTACTGGCGGCTGACCCACCGGCCGCCGCCGCTGCCCGACTCGATGCCGCGCTGGGAGCGGATTGCGGCGCGCGTGAATCACGCGCTCCTCTACGTGTGCATGGTCGGGCTGCCGCTCGCGGGCTACATCGCATCGAATTTCAGCCGGTTCGGCATCAAGTACTTCAACCTCGTCGAGCTCAAGCCGTGGGGCGTCGACGACCGGCGGATCTACGATTTCTTCAACACGACGCACAAGACCCTCGCGGTGATCTTCATCGCGCTGATCGTGCTGCACGTGCTCGCGGCGCTCAAGCACGGGCTCATCAACCGCGATCGGATCCTGCGGCGAATGTGGCCGGGCGGCGCTCGCGCCGCACGCTAACGGCTCAGTAGAGCCCGGCGAGGTAGTGCCCGAGGTCGTCGATGTCCTGGTCGGACAGGGTCCTCGCGACCGCAGTCATGTTGCCCGCGTCGTTGGTGCGCTTGCGCGCCTTGAAATCCTTCAGCTGCTTCACCGTGTACTCGTAGTGCTGGCCGGCGACGCGAGGGATCTCGTTCTGGCCCATGAACCCGCCGAGATGGCACATCGTGCAGAGCACCTCCTCGGATTTCTTCAGGCCGCGGGCGGCCTTCGCCGGGTCGGGCTTGAACGACACCGGGCGGAGCTTCTGGGCGGCGAAGAACGCGGCGAGGTCGAGCATGTCCGCGCGCGAAAGGTTCTGCACGAACGGGTCCATCTGCGGCTCCTTGCGCCGGCCTTCCTTGAAGTCCCCGAGCTGCAGGTACGTATAGCGCGCCGTCTGCCCGGCGAGGATCGGGAACTGCGACTGCGTCGAGTTGCCGTTCGGCCCGTGGCAGGCGACGCAGGTCTCGGCCTTCTTGCGCCCCGCGTCGACATCCTGGGCGTGCCCGGCGGCGGCGAAGGCCGTGAGGGCGACGAGCGCCGTGAATCCGAGCCGCACTGAGGTCACCTCGAAGCTCACCCAAAAACGAGGCCGCCCGCGGGCGGCCTCGTGATCACCCGGTTCGCGCGCGATCAGGGCAGCGCGAACACGAACACCGAGTTGCCGCGCTTGAAGTCGAGCTGGGTGTTGCCGCCGCAGCCCATCGCGACATACTGTTTCTTGCCGACCATGTACGAGACCGGCATCGCGTTCGCTCCAGCACCGCACTGGAACTGCCACAGCAGCTTGCCGCTGGCCGCGTCGAGCGCCTTGAACAGACCGTTGCCCTCGCCGAAGAAGAACAGGTTGCCGGCCGTGGCGAGCCCGCCGCCGATCAGCGGCTGTTCGGTGTCGTACTTCCACGCGATCTTCCCGGTGTCGATGTTGACCGCCGCGACGCGACCCCACTGCTTCTCGCCCGGGATCACCTTGAACGCGCCGCCGAGCCACAGCCGCGAGCCGCCCGGATACTTTGCCGCCTCGACGTGGTAGGTCATCGGCTGATGCAGGTTGAGGGCGTAGGCGAGGCGCAGCTTGGCGTTGACCGCCATCGGCGACCATTCGACTCCGCCGTTCGCGCCCGGCAGCATGCGCGCCCCATCCGCCGTCGGCAGCACCCACATGTTCTCCTGCGGGATCATCGCCTCGGAGAAGCGGATGAGCGAGCAGTCCTTGCGGTCGTGCACGTAGACGTGGCCGGTCTTGCCGCCGTGGATGACGCCCGGGATCGTCTTGCCGGCCTTGTCGTTCACGTTGACCAGAATCGGCGGGCTCACCGCGTCGAGATCCCACACGTCGTGCGCGATGTACTGGAAGTGGCACTTGTAGGTGCCCTTGTCCAGATCGATTGCGACGATCGAGTTGGTGTACAGGTTGTCGCCGGGCCGTTCGGCGCCGTAGAGATCGGGCGAGGGGTTGCCGACGACGAACCAGACCGTCCGCGCCTTGAGGTCGACCGCCGGGTTCATCCAGACCCCGCCGCCCAGCGTCTGCCAGAACGAGCTGTCCTTCGCGAGCGCCGCCTTTTCCGCCGCGATGTCGCGCTTCATGTTGCGCCCGGTCGCGTCGTTCACGGCCCAGACGCCCTCATGGCCCTTCTCGGGGATCGTGTAGAAGGTCCAGATCAGCTTGCCGCTGTCGGCATCGAATGCCTTGACGAAGCCGCGGACGCCGTACTCGCCGCCGTTGGTGCCGATCAGCACCCTGTTGTCGACGACCGTGGGCGCCATCGTCTCGCTGTAGCCCTTCTCCGGATCGGCGATCTGCGTCTCCCACAGCAGCGCCCCGGTCCTGGCGTCGAGCGCCACGAGCTTCGCGTCGAGCGTGCCCATGAACACCTTGCCGCCCGAGATCGCCACCCCGCGGTTGTTCGGGCCGCAGCAGAAGGTGGTGACCGGCCCCATCTTGTGCTTGTAATGCCAGAACTCCTTTCCCGTCGTCGCGTCGACCGCGTACACGTGGTTGTACGAGGTCGTCAGATACATGATGCCGTTGACGACGATCGGCGCCGTCTCCATCGATTCGACGACCTCGGTCTGGACGACGAAGCTCACCCGCAGATTCTTCACGGTCTCCGCGTTGATCTGGGTGCCGGGGTAGAAGCGCGCCTGGTCGTAGCTGCCGTTCGTGTGCAACCAGTTGGTGCTCTGACCCCCGGCCTTGGTCAGCATGTCCTGCGACACGTTGACCGGCTTCGGGACGCCGCCGCCCGTCGTCGGCGGCTTCGGCTTCACTTCCTGGGCACTTGCGCTCAAAGCCAACCCGACCACGGCGACGAGCGCCAGCCCCCTAACGATGTGGCGTGGCTTCTTGTTCATGCGTGCCTCCTTTGGTTGCGGAACGGTCCGACCGAGCTTGCACGCGGGGGAGGGCATGAGACATCGCCCCGGGCAGGGCGCCCGAGACAGCGCACTTCGATTTTCCCCTAGCGTGGATTTTGTTATCGTTCGACCGCACTCATCATAGGCTACGAAAGTGTGCATCGCAACTCCATGACCCTTCGAGCGCTTGCGTTCATCGGCCTCCTCCTGTCAGGCGCCGGGGGTGTCGCAGCGCAGCACCGCAACATCAACTTCGACCTGCTGCAGGCGGCGCGGACGGGCAGCGACGCGTCGGTGGGCGCGCTCCTCGACCAGGGCGCGAACCCCAATTCGCGCAATCGCCTCGGCGACACGCCACTCAACCTGGCGGCGCGCAACGGCAGCGTGACGCTCGTGCAACTCCTGCTCGAGCGCGGCGCCGATGTCAATCAGGCCAACCTGTCGAAGGTGTCGCCGCTCATGAGCGCCGCGTTCGGCGGCCATACCGAGATCCTGAAACTGCTGCTCGCGGCCAAAGCCGACGTGACGCCCGCCGACCGGGTGCAAAAGACCGCGATGGTCTACGCCGCAGGGCAGGGCGCTACGGCCTGCGTCGAGGCGTTGCTCGACTACGGCGTGGACGTGAACCAGCGCTACGCCAACGGCGCGACCGCGTTGATGTGGGCCGCGGCGTACGGCCACGCCGACACCGTCAGGCTGTTGCTCGCCCGCGGCGCGGACGTGGCCGCGACCGACGAGCGCGGCAAGACCGCGCTCGCGATTGCCACCGAGGAGAAGCACTTGGCCGTTGCAGACCTCCTGCGCAGCAGGTGACGGCAGTCGCGGGGCGGTGCCGCCCGCGTTGCGTTACTCCAGCAGGCCGTGCTGGAGCGCAATCCAGACCATCTGCGCCGAGGTGTCGGCTTCCAGCTTCTGCTTGACGAGGGACTGATAGTTCGCGATCGTTTTCTGACTGAGCGACAGAATGCGGGCGATGTCGGCGAGCGACTTGCCCTCGGCGAGCAGGCGAAACACCTCGAACTCGCGCGGCGAGAGGTCGGCGAAGGGCACCGCCTGCCCCGGCAGTCGATGGGTGGCGAGCTTGTGCGCGATGTCGTGGCTCAGGTACGGCCGTCCCGCCGCGACCGTCCGCACCGCTTCCAACAGCAGCTCGGGTGCGCTCGACTTGGTGATGTAGCCCCGCGCCCCGCCCTGTAGCGCTCGCGAGGCGAACACGATGTCCTCGTGCACGCTGAACACCAGGATCCGCGCCGCGGGCTCCCGGCTGAGAATGCGGCGCGTGGCCTCCACACCGCTGATACCGGGCAGCGTGATGTCCATGATCACCACGTCCGGCGCGGTCTCGCAGAACAGGCGATAGGCCACCTCGCCGTTTGCGGCCTCCGCGACCACCTCGATGTCCGAGGTGCGCTCGAGCAGCCGCCGGTAGCCCTCGCGCACCACCGCATGGTCGTCGACCAGCAGCACGCGCACCGTCATGCGCGGATCCCTGACGCGACCGGGATGTGGGTGTGGACTTCGACGCCGTGAGGCGCGCAATCGGCGACCTCGAAGCGTCCGCCCAGCGCGCTGACGCGCTCGCGCAGCCCCGCGAGTCCCAATCCTCTGCGCTTGCCTACCTCCGCCGGCATTCCTACGCCGTCATCTCGTATGCGGACTCGCACTTCGTCGTGCGTGGGGGCAACGCCTTCGACGTGAACCTCGACGGCTGAGGCGCGGGCGTGGCGGCTGACGTTCGTCAGACATTCCTGGACGACCCGGTACAACGAGATGTTGAGCTGCTCACCCAGCGCGTCGAGCCGGCCGCGCAGCTCGAGAGTGCAGCTGACGTCCGGATTCCGCCGCTGCCATTGGCTCACCAGGTGGCGCAGCGCGTCGGCGAGCCCGAGCTCGTCGAGCGCGACCGGCCGCAGCCGCTCCATCAGGCCGCGCGTCACGTCGGACATCCGCGTCGAAACCTCGATGATCGCGAGCGCGCCCTCCACGACTTCCCGCGGCGCTCCGGCCGGGGTGGTCGCGGATCGCAGTGGCGTCGAGCTTGATCGCATTGAGGCACTGGCCAAGCTCGTCGTGCAGCTCGCGGGCGACGCTGCGCCGCTCCTCTTCCTGGGCGAGCAGGTACTTCTGCGACAACCGGCGGTTCTCGGCGAGCGCGTCGGCGAGCTCGCGTTCGGCGTGGGTGGCCTGGTACCAGCGCCTCCAGGCGAACCAGACAAGCGCGAGCGCGAGCGCGAGCAGCGTCGGCATGAGCTCGTCCGCCTGGAACCGTTCGAATGGCAGCGTGACGCGAGCGATCTGCTCCTGAAGGTCGAAATGCGAGGCGAGGAGGAAAGCGAGCAGCGTAACCACGCCAACCACCACCACGTCTCTGGCGGCGCGCGTGCGCGACACGGGAACCTCGGCGCGCGAGGATGCAAAGGGGGCGTTCATGGCGCTCGCTGGACGCGCGGTGGATTCTAACGCGCCCGCCGGCTGCCCCCATTGCGCCGGTTCTTGAGCACTGTCACGCGGTGATGTTCGAGGAGCGTGACAGTCGGAACCTGCGCCCGGAATACGTCCTGGACGGGACGGGAGTTTTTCCCGGTGGTTCGCGGGCGCCGGACGGTAGCGTTTCCCCAGGGATCATGGGAGAGAAAATGAAACCGCGGAGAACGGCACCGGCTCGGCTCTTGGGGGGTAGCCTCACGCTCGTATGCGGCTGCGTGGCAGCACAGGTCACCGAGCCGGATCGCAAGCCGGTCGCCGCGCCGGCGGTCGAAGTCGTGGCGCCCACGCCCATCCCGGGCTTGGGCGTCCCACGGGACAGCGTGCCCGCGAACGTGCAGACCGGCGATGCCGAGGATCTGCGCAACCCCGCCACCTCGACGCTCCAGGAGCTCATGCAGCGGAGCTTCGACAGCGTGAACATCAATCAGTCGCAGGGGAATCCCTATCAGCCGGACATCATCTTCCGCGGCTTCACGGCTTCACCGCTGCTCGGCACGTCGCCCGGGCTCTCGGTCTTCCAGGACGGCGTGCGCATCAACGAACCCTTCGGCGATGGCGTGAACTGGGACCTGATCCCCAACCCGGCGATCGCGAACATCACCCTGATTCCGGGCTCCAACCCGGTGTTCGGTCTCAACACCCTGGGCGGCGCGCTCTCGGTCACGACCAAGAACGGTTTCGACTATCCGGGACTCGTCGCTACAGGGCTCCGGCGGCTCTTTTCGGCGCGCGGCCGGGGCGATCGAGTACGGCGGTCACACCGACCGGATCGGCTACTACGCGGCCGGCAATGCGTTTTACGAGCGTGGCTGGCGCGACTACACGAGCACCCACATCTGGCAGGGGTTCGGCAAACTCAGCTTTCGGGATCGCGACACCAGCGTGGACCTGAGCTTCACCGGCGCGGACAACACCCTGAACGGCGCGCAGGCGATTCCGCTCTCCTTTCTCCAGCAGGAGCGCTCCCAGGCGTACACGTTCCCGGACACCTTCAAGAACCAGGTCGCCGCGCTTACGCTCGTCGGCAAGCACGTCCTCTCCGGGCAATCGGTCCTGCAGGGCACCCTGTACTCCCGCAACTTCCGCAGCAAGAACTTCAGCACCAACGTCAACGATGACTTCGATCCCGCGCAGCCGATTGCCCCCGGCAACACGCAGGGCGAGAACGTGGCCATCGACCTGGACACCCAGGGCTGGGGTTTCGGGCTGCAGTACAGCTATCTCGGCAACGTCGGTGCGATGCCGAACCAGGTCACGGTCGGCGCAAGCCTCGACGCGGGCCGGACCACCTTCAACCAGAACGACCAGGAGGCGAACTTCGCCGCGAATCGTGCCAACATCCCGGTCGGACCCTTCGTCCCCGAGATCCAGGCACGAACGACCAATCAGTACTGGGGCCTCTACGTCACCGACACGCTGTCGCCCAAACCGTGGCTCGACATCACGCTCGCCGGTCGCTACAACTGGGCCGAGGTCAAGATCCAGGACCAGTCGGGGACCAACCCGGACCTCGACGGCAAGCACAACTTCAACCGCTTCAACCCCGCGGTCGGCGTGACCGTCAAGCCGACGCCGGCGTTTACCGCGTATGCGAGCTACAACGAGGGCATGCGGATTCCGACCCCGGTCGAGCTCACCTGCGCTGACCCCGCGGCGCCGTGCTCGCTCCCGAACGCGTTTCTCGCCGACCCACCGCTCGATCCGGTCATCGCAAAAACGCTGGAGGTGGGCGTCCGCGGACAGCTCGCGCCGGGTGTGCGGTGGCACGCCACCGCCTATCAGACCACGCTCGATAGCGACATCCTGTTCGTCAGCTCGTCCGCGAGCGCGCCCAACACCGGCTTCTTCCGCAACGTCGGTACGACGCGCCGCCAGGGGGTCGAGCTCGGCCTCGCCGGCACGGTGGGCCCGTGGAGCTTCGGCGCGAGCTACTCGTACATCAACGCCCAGTTCCGGACCCCGTTCACCGAGTTCAGCCCCAACAACAGCTCGGCCGACGCGATCGGCGACATCCAGGTACAGTCCGGTGACCGGATTCCCGGGATCCCGCGGAACATGCTCAAGCTGCGCGCCGCATACTTCTTCGGCGGCGGCCTTACCGTGGGCCTCGGGATGTTTGCGCAGGACAGCCTGTACGTGCGCGGCAACGAGAACAACCTCGACCTGAGCGGGAAGATCCCGGGCTACGCGGTGTTCAGCGCCGACGCCCGCTGGAACTTCGCCCGCGGCTGGGAGCTCTTCGGCACGATCGACAACCTCTTCAACCGGAAGTACGAGACGACCGGCGTGCTCGGGCTGAACTTTTTCAACGGGCCGGGCAACACGTTCGACGCCACCAACACCGTCAGCGAGGTTTTCCTGTCGCCGGCAGCACCCATCGGCGCCTGGATCGGGGTGCGGTATTCCTTTGGCACGCGGGGGTCGTGAGCCGGTGGATGCGCTCCACGTTCCCGGCCCGCTCGAGCGCCGATTCGGCGCAGCCCTGATCGTGTCGCTTGCCGCGCACGCGGCCGCGCTCGTGGTTTCAGTGCCCGCCCCGCGCGTGGCACTGTTCGAGCCGCCGGCGGTCCTGCAGGTCGCGCTGCCCCAGCTCCCCGTACCGACCGCAGCCTCGCCCGAACCCGACAGTCTTGCGGCGCCGGCGCCATTGCGGGACAGGCGCAGCCAGCCCGCGCTGCGGAAACACGAGCCCCGGCCGCTCGCCCGGGAAGTCGAGCCGCCCGCGCCGGCACCAGCGAGGGACGTCTATGACGAACCGAGTCGAGCGGCGCCGGCCGCACCGGAGCCGTCACTCGCCGCGCCAGCTGCGCCGCCGCAGCCAGCGGTGGCGCTTCAAGCCCCGTTGCCGCACGTGCCCTCGTCGAACCTGCTGTCCGACTATGGGCAGGCGATCTCCCAGGCCCTGGCACGCCACAAGGAGTACCCGCGGATCGCGCAGATGCAGGGCTGGCAGGGGGCCGTGACGATGCGGTTGCGCGTCGCGCCCTCCGGCCGCCTGCTCGACGCCGAGGTGCATACGTCGAGCGGCTACGAGGTGCTCGATCGGCAGGCGCTCGCCATGGCGTCGAAGGCCGGGCTTTTGCCGGCGCCGCCCGAGGGGCTGCGCGACCGCGAGATCGCAGTGCTGGTGCCGGTCGTCTTCCGGCTCGGGCGGTAGCGGGCTGCCGCGATGAAGCGGCTGGCAACGGGCGCGCTGCTGGGGGCGCTCGTTGCGGCCGGTACCGTCGCGGCGCAGCCCGCGAAGATGACGGCGGCGGACGTGCGGGCTGCGATCGAGCGCGCGGCGCCGAAGCCTGCCGATCTCGCGGGCAAGGACCTCTCCGATCTCGACCTGAGCGGCGTGGACTTCAAGCGCGCGAAGCTCGCCGGCGCCAACCTGTTCGGCACGAAGCTCGTGGGAGCGAACCTCGCCGACGCGAATCTTGCAGGAGCGAACCTCGACGCGGCCTGGCTGATGCGCGCGAACTTCGCTCGCGCCGACCTCTCGAAGGCGAGCCTGTTCGCTCCGGTCGTCTACCCGGCGATGGAGCTGAATCCGGCCGAGCGCCCGACGTTCGAGGGGGCGAACCTCTCGCGGGCGCGGGTGATCGCGCGGCTCTCGCGCATCAACCTGAGAGGGGCGAACTTCAGCGATGCGCGCCTGGGCGTGGACATGCGCAACCAGCCGATGGGCCAGATGCGGACGGACTTCTCCTCCGCCGACCTCGCCGGCGCGAACTTCGAGCGCGCCGATCTGAACCGCTCGCTGCTGGCCTTCGCCGAATCTCGCGGGCGCGAATCTCCGCGACGCCAATCTGTTCCGGGTCGACCTGTCCCAGGCCGACCTCACCGGCGCCGACCTGACCGGGGCGGATCTCACCGAGGCCGATCTGGACGGGACGGTGTTGCGCAACGCGATCGGGCTCCGCGCGGCGAAGGGGCTCGATCGGGCGCGCAACCTCGACCGGGCCGTGCGCTGAGCGGCGGCAACGCGCCGCTCTCATCGCCGATCACTCGAAGATGGTGACGCCCCAAGGCGTGTCACCGACCGGGATGTCCTTGATGCGGACATTCTTCGCCGTGTCGATGACCGACACGCTGTTCGATCGGCCGTTCGCGACGTACAGCTTCGCGCCGTCGCGGGTCAGGGCCATGTTCCAGGGCCGCTTGCCGACCTGGATCGTCGCGGTGACCTTGTCGGTCGCCGTGTCGATCACCATCACGTTGCCGTCGCCGCCGTTCGTGAGATAGACGCGCTTGCCGTCCGGATGCATCGTGAGGCCGTTGGAGCGCGACCCGGCCTTGATCGTGCCGATGATCTTGTGCTGGCGCGCGTCGAGCACGTAGACGGTGTCGGCCCGCTCGCAGGCGACGTACGCCTTGGCCCCGTCCGGCGTGAACGCGATGCCGCGTGGCCGGGTCCCGACCTTGAGCTGCGCGACGAGCTTGCGCGCCGCCACGTCGATCACCTCGAGCTTGTCGTCCTCCTCCGCGCTCACGTAGACGAACCGCCCGTCGGGCGAGAACACCGCGTGCTCGGGGTTTTCGCCCTTGATCTTGACCCTGAACGCCACCGCGTCGGTCGCGGTGTCGATGAACGCGACGCTGTTCGTCAGCTCGACCGCCGCGGTGACGAGCTTGCCGTCGGGCGAGATGTAGACGCCTTCGGGCGACTCGCCCAGGTCGATCTTCTTCACCAGGGCGCGCTTGTCGAGATCGATGACCAGCAGGGCATTGTTCGGCTGATCCGAGACATAGGCGAGCTTGCGCGCCACGTGGATCGCCGTGCCGCGCGGTTTGCCCCCGGTCTTGATCTCGCCGACGACTTCGTCCTTCGCCGTGTCGATCAGCGAGATCGTGCCGCCATTCTCGTTGCCGACCAGCGCCAGCCCGGCCCAGGCCGGAGCTGCTGCGATGCACGCCAAGAGGGCCGCGAGGGCGAGCGCCCCTGCCGGTGTACGGTTCGTCATTCGAATGTCCTCCATCAGGTCACCGCGAAGTTGCGCATCATCATGCCATCCTCGTGCTCGAGGTTGTGGCAGTGGAACATGTAGCGCTGAGCGCCGCCGAACGCCGCTTCCTTCGGCAGCGCGAAGTCCACTTCGAGCCAGATCGTCTCGTTCGGCCACAGGACGACGGTGTCTTTCACGCCGAGGTCGGTCGGGAAGCGCGCGCCGCTCTCGGTCGCGAGCCGGCGCGCCCCGCCGTAGGTGCCTTGCCTGCGCAGCACCCGGAAGCCGAACCCGTGGAGGTGCATCGGATGCGGCATGGAGATCGGGCTGTTCCGGATCTCCCATACCTCGCGCGTGCCGCGCCGCACATTGAAGGCGATCTCGTCGGGGCGGTAGGGCGTCTGGTCGATCACGAAGCCGACGCGCTCGTCGAAGTCGAGGCGCATTCGCCGCGTGGCGTCCCGCGGGTCGGCCGTCGCGTCGGCGAGCGCCGAAAGCCGCGACGGGAGGCGGTGCGGGCCGCCCAGCCGCGCCCTCGACGCGCACCGCAAAAAGGGTCAGCTCGGCACCATCGGGCAATCGGTCTGCCGAGTCCGCACGGGGCGCGGCTTCGCAAACGGTCGAGGCCGCGAGCGGTGCGTAGCGCTCGCGCGCCGGGTGGTGGTGGCGCGGGGCCGTCCCATGCGCGTGGTGACGCGGGTCGAACTCGAGGCTCACCGCCGCGACCGCGCGCCGGCCGGCGAGATTGATGGCGACGTCCACCCGCTCCCCGGTGTAGAGGAACGCCCGCTCGATCTCCCTGGGCGCATCCAGCAGGCCGCCGTCGGTGCCGAGCAGACTGAACGGAACCAGACTGTCGCCATCGCGAAACGCGAGCAGCAGCCCGCGCGCGTTGCAGGCGTTCAGGATCTGGAGCCGCACCCAGCCCGGCGCCACGACCCGCTGCGCGTCGAGCTCGCCGTTGACGAGCGCACGGTTGCCGAACCAGCCGTTCAGGCAGTCCTCGGCGGTCGGCGCATAGGGTCGCACGCCGCCGCCGCCGACGCGGACGTCCGCGACGGCGAGCGCGAGCCGGTTGCCGGGCGCGAGGCCGAGCGCCGCATCGATCGCGTCGTCGTCCTCGTCCGTCACGACCAGCAATCCGGTGAGACCACCGTAGACCTGCTCGGCGGTGAAGCCGTGCGGATGGGGATGAAACCAGTACAGGCCGGACCGGTTCTTCACCTCGAAGCGCACGCGCTTGCGCGCGCCCGGCGCGATCGGATCGAAGCCCGCCCCGTCCTGCGCTTCCGGGAGCGTCAGTCCGTGGAAATGGACGGTAGTGGGCTGCGGGAGCGCGTTCTCGATCGCGGCGTCGAAGATCTCGCCGCGGCGCGCGACGAGGATCGGCTGCGCGACCTCGCGTGAGCCGAGGTCCGCCACGTAGCGGCATCGGCCGGCGAGCGGATCCTGACGCTCGACGACGAGGCGCGACACGGCGGCGAGCGCCACGACGCCGTCACCGGCGAGCGCGGTCGGCGGCGGCGCGATCGCGCTTCGCGTCGGCCGGACGCCGCACGCTGCCGCAGCCGACGCGAGGCCTGCACCGAGAAACCGACGGCGATTCATCCACAACGCCCCTGCGCCTAGCCCGGGAGAACGTTCATCCGACCGGCTCTCGCCGGCGTTCGCGCGACAGCGCTCGCGAGTTCCGGTCGTCGCGGAAGAAGAGCACCGGCTTCGTCTCGACCGGGGCGCGCGCCTGCTGCGCACGTTCGACCGCTTGTGTGACGAGCGCGTGATGCGGCGACTTGTCGCATACCGGATCGGCGTTGGTCGGATCCCCTGTGAGCATATAGGCCTGGCAGCGGCAGCCGCCGTAGTCCTTCACCTTCTCGGGGCAGCTGCGGCAGGGCTCCTTCATCCACTCGTCGCCGCGGTAGCTGTTGAAGGCGGGCGAGTCGTACCAGATCCAGCGGAGACTCCGGTCGCGGACGCTCGGGAACTCGAGTCCGGGCAGCATGCGCGCCTCGTGGCAGGGCAGCGCGAGGCCGTCGGCCGTCAGGCAGAGAAACACCGCACCCCAGCCGTTCATGCAGGCCTTCGGCCGGATCTCGTGGTAATCGGGAACGACGAAGTAGATCTTCATCCGGTTGCCGACGCGCTCGCGGAACCGGTTGACGACCTCCTCCGCGCGCTGCAGCTGATCGCGGCTCGGCAGGAGCTGGTCGCGGTTGACGTAGGCCCAGCCGTAGTACTGGGTGTTCGCGAGCTCGACGTACTCGGCTTCGAGCTCGACCGCCAGGTCGAGGAGCTCGCCGACATGGTCGATGTTGAGCCGGTGCAGCACGACGTTGAACACCATCGGAAAGTCGTACTGCTTGATGAGCTTCGCGACCCGCCGCTTGAGCTCGAAGGTGCGGGTGCTGGACAGGAAATCGTTGATCTCTCGCGTCGAATCCTGGAACGACAGCTGGATGTGGTCGAGTCCGCCTTCCTTGAACGCCGCGATCCGCCGCTCGTTCAACCCGACGCCCGAGGTGATGAGGTTCGAGTAGTACCCCAACCGTCGCGCCTCGGCGACGAGCACCTCCAGGTCGTCGCGCACCAGCGGCTCGCCACCAGAGAAACCCAGCTGGGTTGCGCCGAGCTCGCGGCCCTCGCGCAGCACGCGCAGCCAGTCGTCGGTGGAAAGCTCCGTCCCGTAGCTCGCGTAGTCCACCGGGTTGGAGCAGTAAACGCAGTGGAGCGGACAGCGGTAGGTCACCTCCGCAAGCAGCCAGAGCGGCGGGTTAGGGGTGCCTGGCATTGATCCAGCCTTTCTCACGGGCATGTTCCAGAAAATCCGTCACGTCCTGCCGCAAGTCCACACCGGGGAACGTCCGCTGGAGGTCGGCGACGATCTCGGACACGGCCAACGCGCCGTCGACGCGCTTCAGGATTTCGCCCGCGCTCTGTCCCAGCTTCACCATGCCCTCCGGGTAGAGCAGCACGAAGGCAGCCTGCGCGGGCTCCCACTGGAAACGGAAGCGCCGTGCGAGCTCGAAAACCGTAGCGTCATCGAGCGCCATCGGGTCAGACCTTGCGGCTGCCGGTGCCGTAGGCGAGCTGCATCGCATCCAGCATCGTCCACAGCACGTCGAGCTTGAACTGCAGGATGTCGAGCGCGCGCTCCTGCTCGCCCCGCGTGCGAAAATGATCCAGCGTCACCTGCAGGCCGTGCTCGACGTCGCGTCGCGCTTCGGACAGACGCTTGCGGAAGTACGCGTACCCGGCGGCGTCGATCCACGGGTAGTGCTCCGGCCAGCTCGCCAGCCGCGCTTTGTGGATCTGCGGCGCGAAGAGCTCGGTGAGCGACGCACAGACCGCTTCCTGCCAGGGCGCACGGCGCGCGAAGTTGACGTACGCGTCGACGGCGAAGCGCACGCCCGGGAGGACGTGCCGGAGCGACGCGACCTCCTCGCGTTTCAGACCCACCGCCTCGCCGAGGCGCAGCCACGCCTCGATTCCGCCCTCGTCGCCCGCCACGCCGTCGTGATCGAGAATGCGCTTGATCCATTGCCGGCGGTGCTCGCGGTCCGGCATGTTGGCGAGGACGGCCGCGTCCTTGATCGGGATGCTGACCTGATAGTAGAAACGATTGAGGACCCAGCCCTGCACCTGTTCCCTGGTGCACCCGCCGCTGTTCATCGCCACGTGGAACGGATGGTGAATGTGGTAGCGGACGCCCTTGGCCCGCAGTGCGGCCTCGAACTCGTCCCTGCTCCACGGCAGCTTCTCGGCAGCACCCATCGCGTCGCCCGTCAGAGCTCGATCTCCATTCCGTCGTACGCGACCTCGATCGCGGCGGCGTCGAGCGCACGCCGCTCGGCGGAGTCCTCGTCCAGGATCGGGTTGGTGTTGTTGATGTGGATGAGGATCTTCCGCCCGGCTTTCAGCGGCTGCAACACGTCGATCATTCCCCCGGGTCCGCTCTGCGGCAGGTGCCCCATGTCCCGCGCCCGCTTTTCCGAGATGCCGAGGCGGACGAGCTCGTCCTCGGTCCAGAACGTGCCGTCGATCAGCAGGCAATCGGCGGCGGCCAGGAACGGCGCGACGTGCGGCTCGATCTCGCCTACGCCGGGCGCGTAGAAGAGCGCCTTGCCGCTCGCCCGATCGATGACCCGCACGCCGATGTTGTCGCCCGGGTGCGGATCGTGGCGGTGCGGGGAGTAGGGCGGTGCCTTGCTTTTGAGCGGCACCGCGGTGAACGACAGCGCCGCCGCGCCGGACACGGCGAACGCGCTGTCCGCATCGGCCGGGATCGGATGCCAGCGCACTCCGCAGTAGTGATCGAGGATGCGGAAGAGGGGATTGCCGGACGTGAGGTCTTCCCGGACCATGTCGGTGCAATGGATCTCTAGCGGCGCGCCCTCCCGCAGCATCAGCAGCCCGGTAGTGTGGTCGATCTGCGCGTCGATCAGGACGATCGCGCGAACCGCGGTGTCACGGATCGCGCGCGCCGGCTGCAGCTGGGGGAACGCGCGAAACTGCGCCGCCAGATCGGGCGAGGCGTTGAACAGCACCCAATCGGTCCCGTCGGCCGAGACCGCGATCGAGGATTGCGTACGCGGCCGCGCCCGGATCGTGCCCTTCCGTACGCCGTCGCAGTTCGGACAGTTACAGTTCCACTGCGGAAAGCCGCCGCCGGCCGCGGAGCCGAGGACTCTGATTCGCATCGCCGGTCATTGCAGGGCCTGCAAAAGACGAAAGCCCCTTGTGGGGGCCTTCGTCGGGAGCCCACCGCGGTTAGCGGTTGGCGATGTACATCGTCACCTCGAAGCCGAAACGCATCTCGGTGTACTCAGGCTTGGTCCACATCTAGCATCTCCTTCTTTATTGAGGGATCGGTGGGCGACGCCTACGATTCCTCAGCCTGTCGGACGATAGCGTCAGCCCTGATCGGGCCCACGGCGGCCGTCTCTCAGGCTCAGCGTATTCTCGGGAAATGGGCCCCCGACACCCATCGGCAAATCACCAAATGGGACTCATGATTTTCATGAGTCTTCAGGGCCCGGAAAGGTGATTCGTTTTCAAGGGGTTGAGATGGGCTCCGCACGATGACCGGAGGCGGTGACGACCGCGTGGTCCGGCCCGCCGAAGGGCCAGACGACGTTCTGTATCCGGCGCTGGAGCCGTTTGCGGAGGGCGAGCTCCGGGTCGGCACCCGGCACACGATCCACTTCGAGCAATGCGGGAATCCCCACGGCGTCCCGGCGCTGTTCCTCCACGGCGGTCCCGGGAGCCATACGCGTCCGATCCATCGCCGATTCTTCGATCCGCGGTGCTACCGGATCGTGCTCTTCGACCAGCGCGGCTGCGGACGGTCGACTCCGCTCGGCAGTACGGAGGAGAACACGACCCGGCACCTGGTCGGTGACATCGAGGCGCTGCGACGCCATCTCGGGCTCGACCGCGCGCTGCTCTTCGGCGGCTCCTGGGGGAGCACGCTCGCGCTCGCTTATGCCGCGGCCCACCCGGACCGCGTTGGAGCAATGGTATTGCGTGGCGTCTTCCTCGCGAGCTCCGCGGAGATCGACTGGTATCTCGACGGACTGCGCAGTTTCGTGCCGGAGGCGTGGGAGGCACTTGCGCAAGGCGAGGGTGACACCCTGCTCGCGCGCTATCATGGCCTGGTGAACCGCGAGGATGACGGCGACGCCCTCGCCGCCGCAAAGCGCTGGGTTGGCTACGAAGAAGCGGTCATGAGCCTGGGTGTTGCGGGGCCCGCACCCGGCATGGCCGATGCTCCCGCCGCCCTCCTGGCTCGGGCACGCGTTCAGCTCCACTACCTCGTGCACGGTTGTTTTCTGCGACCGGGGGAGTTGGTGTCGGGCCTCGAGGGCCTCGCGGAGGTTCCGGCGGTGATCGTCCAGGGCAGACTCGACATGGTCTGCCCACCGCGCGCCGCGTTCGAGCTGGCTCGCCGGTTACCGCGCGCCGAGCTGCGGCTCGTCGACCGCGGCGGCCATTCCGCCTCGGGCCGGGACATGGCGGAAGCCCTGCGGCGCGCTACCGACGAGCTGCGCCAGCGCATTTGAGGGCACAGACCCGGTGAGTCTGCGCGTTCGCATCAACCTCGTGCTGACACTCGTGATCGTGGCGTTCACGCTCGCGATGGCAGGGATCATCGTGAATGACACGCGCAGCTCGATCCGCGAAGAGATCGAGTCGACGACCCGCGTTGCGGTGCAGCTCATCGAAACGGTCGTCGCGGGCGCGTATCTCGAGGCCGGACCAGCCGAGCGCAACGACGCGCTCCTTGCCCTCCTCCGACGCATCGGCCGGGTGCGCGCGAACGAGATCCGCTTCTACGACCAGGCGGGCGCGCTGCTCTACCAGTCGCCGCCTTCGATCTACCGCGCCGGGCGCGCGGCGCCCGAGTGGTTCGTGCGGCTGGTTCAACCCGAGATCCAGAAGGCGCGCCTGGAACTGCCGGCCGGAGCGATCGAGGTCACCCCGGACCCGTCGCGCTCCATCCTCGAAGCGTGGGAGGACCTGACGGGGGTCGCCTGGCTCGCGCTCGCGTTCCTGGTCTTCACCAACGTCGCAGTGTTCTGGCTCCTCGATCGCTCGTTCAGGCCGCTCCCGAAGATCCTCCACGGGCTCGCGGAGATGGCGCGCGGCCGGCTTGATGTCCGGTTGCCGGCGTTCCGGCTGGCGGAGTTCACCTCGATCAGCGACGGCTTCAACCGCATGGCGCAGGCGCTCGAGGAGAGCCTCGCCGAGCACCGGCGCATGCAGGCGGCCGAGCTCGCGCTCGAGCAGAACCGCAAGTTCACCGCGCTCGTCCAGTCCCAGCTCGAGGAGGAGCGGCGCGCCATCGCGCGCGAGCTGCACGACGAGCTCGGGCAGGGGGTCACCGCGATCAAGACGATCGGCACCGCGATCGCGACCCGCGCGGGCGACTCGGCCCCCGAGATCCGCGAAAATGCGCGGACCATCGTGTCGGTGGCCGCCCGCATCTACGACGTCGCCCACGGCATCATCCGCAGGCTGCGGCCGAGCGGGCTCGATCATCTGGGGCTTGCCGAGACGCTGCGCGACGCCGTGGCGAGCTGGTCGCAGCGACACCCGGAAGTGCGCTGGGAGCTCGTCCTCTCCGGCGAACTCGAGAACCTCGGCGAAGCGGTCAACATCACCGTCTACCGCATCGTGCAGGAGACCCTGACGAACGTGGTCCGGCACGCCGGGGCGACCCGCGCCCAGATCGGCGTGTCGCGCGAGCCGATCGGCGCGGGTGACGCCGTCGTAGTGCGCGTTCAGGACGACGGCCGAGGTCTCGAACCGAGCGGTGGGCACGACAGCGCGCGGTTCGGGCTGGTCGGCATGCGCGAGCGCGTGCAGGCGTTTGGCGGCAGCTTCGAGATCTCCGGTGCGCCCGGGGAAGGCGTCGTCGTGCGCGCCGTGCTGCCGCTCGCGGGTGCGGTGCGCGCGGCGCCGCTGGAGGCCTGACCGGTCGCCGGTCCAGACCGGCGGCGCCGAGTCACGGCGTCAGAAGGCCGGCGCGGATCGCGATGAGAGCCAGCTCCGCCGAGTTGGACGCGCCGAGCTTCTGCTTGATGTTGTAGAGATGGGTGCCGACGGTTCGCGGGCTGAGCGACAGCACTTCGGCGATCTCCTGCACCGACTGCCCCTGCGCCAGCGCGAGAAACACCTGGAACTCCTTTTCGCTCAAGGTGTCGAGGGGATCGTTCGCGCCCGAGAGCTGCTGGATCGCGAGCTCCTGGGCGATTTCCGGCTCGAGGAAGGTCTTCCCCTGGTTGACCTGACGGATCGCCTGGATCAGGGCCTCGGCAGCGCTGCGCTTGGTGAGGTAGCCCACCGCGCCGGCCTTGAGGACGCGCCGGGCATGCATCGCGTCCTCGTGCGCCGACAGGACGAGGATCCGCGCGGCGGGCTCCCTGGCAAGGATGCGGCGGATCGCCTCGAGGCCGCCGATGCCGGGCATCGAGATGTCCATCACCACGACCTCCGGCCTGGCCTCGTCGAAGCGACGGATCGCGTCCTCGCCGCTCTCGGCTTCGGCCACGACCCGGATGTCCGGGGATCCTTCGAGCAGCAGTCTGAAGCCCATGCGCACGACGCTGTGGTCGTCGACCAGCATTACCGTGGTGGGCGTGGTCATTGGGTTACTTTGTCGCGTCCATTGGCCATCCTAAGACAACGCCCGGGGCGGGACAAGCAGGGCGCCGCGGCCATGGGTCGAGCACGCTCGCTCCCGTGCGGAGGTTTTCTGTGGCAGCATTCCGCGCCCGTGACGCCGAGAGCAGATGTGGGACGCAGACTCGCACGACTCGTCGCGCCGCTCGCGCTCGTCGGGATCGCGTGCTCGGCCGCAGGGGCGCCGCTGCGGTCGCTCGCGCTCATGGACTTCGAGCTGATCGACGGGATGCGCTCGTTCGCGAGCGAGCAGATGCAGCGGGACGACGATCGGCGTCTTAGGTTGATCACCGCCGAGCTGGCGAAGGAGCTGCAGGCGCGCGGCATGTACCGGGTGCTCGATCAGGCGCCAGCCGCACCGCTGATCGAGAAGCTCAGGGCTTCGTACGAGCTGCGCCAGTGCAACGGCTGCGAGATCGACATCGGCAAGGCGCTCGGCGCCGAGCGCATCGCGCTGTGCTGGGTGCAGAAGGTGAGCAACCTGATCCTCAACATCAACGTCGAGGTGCGCAACGTGGCCACGGGCGACACGGTGTACGCGAAGTCGGTCGACATCCGCGGCAACACCGACGAGGCGTGGCTGCGCGGCGTGCGCCGGCTGGTCGACAACATCCAGGAACGCAACCACCATTTGCGCTGAAGGGGATGGCGATGGACATGAACGACCGGGTGATGCTCATCCATCCGCTGGTGTGGCGGGAGGAGGAGCTGCGCGACGTCCGCGCCGTCTTCCTCAAGGATTTCGTGGTTCCGGCGCGGATCGGCGCCCATTGCGCAGAGGAGGGACGGACCCAGCCGCTGCGCCTGAACCTGTGCGTCTACCTCCGGCCGCCGTTCGCCTGGAGCGACCGGCTCGAGGACGTGCTCGACTACGACCGGCTGCGGCAGGGCATCCTCGACATCGTCGCGGAGGGTCACGTCAAGCTGATCGAGACGCTGGGCGGGCGCATCGTCGAGATGTGCCTCGGGTTCCCGCAGGTCGACGGCGTTCACCTGCAGATCGTCAAGCTGGAAGCGCATGGCGACTGCGAGGTGGGCTACGAGACCCGGCGGCGGCGGTGATCCGGCGGCAGAAGACGTTCGTTCACTTGTGCCGAATGCGGGACAGTGTTCCAGAGTTCGCACGCTTCACCTGCCGCGCAGAATGATTTAGGCTCTCTGCGACGCCCATGACGACGATCGTCACCGACAACTGCCAAGGCTGCCGCTTCACCGACTGCGTCACGGTCTGTCCGGTCGAGTGTTTCCACAGCGACGACCGGATGCTGTACATCGACAACACGGTCTGCATCCAGTGCAGCGCGTGCATTCCGCTCTGTCCGGTGCACGCGATCTACGCCGATGACGACATCCCCGAGGACCAGCGGCATTGGATCGAGGTCAACGCCGAGCGCTCCCAGGCGCTGCCGGTCATCAGCGACAAGCAGGAACCCCTGGCAGGGGCGGAGGAGCGCAAGGCGGCGCTCGGCTACTGACGCCGGAGCGCGGCCCGCGCATGCACGCGCTGGGAACCGAAGCCAATCCGCTTCGCGTGGCGGTGGTCGGCAGCGGCCCGAGCGGTTTCTACGCCGCCGAGGCGTTACTGAAGAGTGGTGTCGCAGTCCGGGTGGACATGATCGAGCGCCTGCCGGCCCCCTACGGGCTGGTGCGCTACGGCGTTGCGCCCGACCATCCCAAGCTCAAGGAACCGATCCTGGTGTACAGCGCGCTCATGCGCTTGCCGCACTTCACCCTGCTCGGCAACGTCGCGGTCGGGCGCGACGTGTCGGTAGACGAGTTGCGGGTCCACTACCATGCGGTGCTGTTCGCCTGCGGTGCGGAGACCGACCGGCAGCTCGGCATCCCGGGCGAAAATCTTCCGGGCAGCCACACCGCGACCGAGCTGGTCGCCTGGTACAACGGGCATCCGGACTATCGGGACCGCAGCTTCGACCTGTCGCAGGAAGCGGTCGCCGTCATCGGTCAGGGCAACGTCGCGGCCGACGTCTGCCGCATCCTCGCCAAATCGGCGGACGAGCTCAGGACCACCGATATCGCCAGGCACGCGCTGGACGCATTGGCCGCGAGCCGGGTGCGGGAGATCCACGTGGTCGGCCGGCGAGGCCCGGCGCAGGCCAAGTTCACCAACAAGGAGCTGAAGGAGCTCGGCGACCTCGCCCATTGCGAGGCGATCGTTGCGCCGCAGGATCTGGAGCTCAACGCCGCGAGCCGCGCCGAGATCGAGGCGAAGGCCAACTACGTGGCGGCGAAGAACGTCGAGTTGCTGCGCCAGTTCGCATCGCCGCCGCCGGCCGGCAAGCCCCGCCGCCTGTTCTTTCACTTCCTGAGAAGTCCGGTGGCGCTCGAGGGTGCCGGCCGGCTCGAACGGGTGGTCCTGGCGCGCAACCGGCTCGAGGGCGAACCCTTCAAGCAGGTGGCCGGGGAAACGCGCGAAACCGAGGCGCTGCAGTGCGGACTGCTGTTCCGCAGCATCGGCTATTCCGGCGTACCGATCCCCGGGGTGCCCTTCGACGCCCGGCGCGGCGTGTTCCCCACCCACGAAGGAAGGATCGTCGACGGCGCCGGTGCCGAGCTCCCCGGACTGTACGCAGCAGGCTGGATCAAGCGCGGCCCGACCGGAATCATCGGCACCAACCGCGCCGACAGCGTGTCTACCGTCAAGGCGCTCGTCGCCGACCTGCCGCGGCTTGCCCCGGAACCGAAACCGGGGGCCGACGGCCTGCGGACGCTCCTCGCGGGGCGTGGCGTGCGGGCGGTTGGCGTGCAAGACTGGCTCAAGATCGACGCGGCGGAAGTGGCGAACGGGCAGCCCGAGGGCAAACCGCGAGAGAAGTTCACCCGCGTGGCTGAGATGCTCCGATGCCTGAGCTCATGACGCTCATCGGGGGCCGGTCGTCGCGGCAGGGCACGTCGCTTTGCGGGGGTAAGCTCGAGGGGGAGTACGTGGAGGTCGCGTCGACGGTGGAGATGAACGCAGACGACATGGCGCGGCTGGGCCTAAAAGACAACGACCGCGTCCGGCTGCGCAGCGCGAGCGGCGAGGCGATCGTGCGCTGCAAGGCACGCTCGCCCAAGGACCTGCCGTCCGGGTTGCTGTTCATTGCGTATGGACCGCTCTCCAGCCGCCTGATGGCGAGCGACACGGCCGGCAGCGGCATGCCGATTTCCAAGAACATCGAGGTCCAGGTCGAGCCGGTCGCCGCCGGCGACGGGGGCGGTCCGGTGGCTCCCGAGTGAAGATCGGAAGGAGCGCGCCATGAGCGAGAACACCCGAATCGTCAGGGATGCCACGTGCACGTTCTGCGGCTGCGTGTGCGACGACATGCATCTCACGGTGGACGTCGCCGCGAACCGGATCACCAAGGCCGAGAACGCCTGCGTCCTCGGGCGCGCCTGGTTCAAGGGGCACGGCGTCGAACAGCGTCCGTTCGCGCTCATCGGCGGGCGCGAAGCGAGCACCCAGGAGGCGATCGAAGAAGCGGCGCAGATTCTGTCGAAGGCGCGCTTCCCCCTGATCTACGGGCTTTCCGATACCACCTGCGAGGCGCAGCGGGAGGCGGTGGCGATCGCCGACATGATCGGCGGCAATCTGGATACCACCACCTCGGTGTGCCATGGACCTTCCGGGATCGCTTTCCAGGCGGTGGGGGAGAGCACGGCGACCCTGGGCGAGATCCGCAACCGCGCCGACCTGCTGGTGTTCTGGGGCGGCAATCCCGCCGAATCGCATCCGCGTCTGTTCACGCGCTATGCGGTGACCGCCAAAGGGATGTACGTGCCCAACGGCAGAAAGGACCGCACCGTGGTGCTCGTGGACGTGCGTCGCACCCCGAGCGCGGCGGTCGCGGACATCTTCGTACAGGTGAAGCCGCAGCGCGATTTCGAGTTGCTGTGGGCGCTGCGGGCGCTGGTGAAGGGGAGGCGCGTCGATCCCGCGATCGAGCGGGTGACCGGGGTGCCGCTCGCGACGCTCGAGGACCTGGCGAGCCGGATGAAGCGTTGCCGGTACGGCGTCCTCTTCTTCGGCATGGGGCTCACCATGACGCGCGGGCGGCATTTCAATTCCGGCGCGCTGCTCGCCCTGACCACCGATCTCAACGAGCACACCCATTTCGTCGCCAAGCCCGTGCGTGGCCACGGCAACGTCACCGGCGCGGACAACGTGGTGTCGTGGCAGACCGGATTTCCGTTCGGCGTGAACCTGAGCCGTGGCTATCCGCGCTTCAATCCCGGCGAGTTCACGACCGTGGACCTGTTGGCGCGGCGCGAGGCGGACGCCGCGCTGATCATTGCCGCCGATCCGGGCGCCAACTTTCCGCAGGCAGCGATCGAGCACTTGCGCAGCATCCCGGTGATCGTGCTCGACCCGAAGCCCACCCACACCAGCACCCACGCGCGGGTCGCGATCACCACCGCGACCTACGGCATCAGCGTCGCCGGCACCGTGTACCGGATGGATGACGTCTCCATCACCCTGCGGACCGCGCTGCCGTCGCCCTACCCCAGCGACGAAGCAGTGCTTTCCCGCATCAGGGAGCGGGTGCACGAATTGCTCGGCGGGAACCGCGTTCCCGCCGCCCGCGCCGCTTGAGGGCGCGAGCCCCGGCGATCACCGTGCTGCGCATCGCGAATGGCCGGGTCTATGACCCGGCGAACGGCGTGGACGGCGAGATCCGCGACGTCTGCGTTGCCGACGGCCGGATCGTGAGCGATGTGCCGCCCGATGCGCGGCGGATCGACGCGCGCGGGCTCGTCGTCATGCCCGGCGGGGTGGACATCCATTGCCACATCGCCGGCCCGAAGGTGAACCTCGCACGCAAGCTGCAGCCGGAGGACCACCGGAGCGACGTGCATCCGCGTACCGCCTTCACCCGCTCCGGGGTCGGCGGCACCGTCCCTTCGACCTTCACGACCGGCTACCGCTACGCGCTGCTCGGCTACACCACCGCCATGGAGGCGGCCGTGCCGCCCATCGGCGCGCGCCATACCCTGGAGGAGTTCCACGACACGCCCATCATCGACAAGGGGTTCTACGTGCTGATGGGCAACAACGTGCTGCTCTACAAGCTGCTGGAGCAGGGGCGGCGCGAGGAGCTCCGCAACGCGCTCGCGTGGTGGCTCTCCGCCTCCAAGGCGTACGCCGCCAAGCTCGTGAACCCCGGGAGCGACGAAGCCTGGAAGGGCCGCCGCAACGCCAACATCACCCGGCTGGACGAGAAAATCGAGTCCTTCGAGCTGACGCCGCAGCAGGTGATCGGTGCGCTCATCGAGGCAGTGGACGAGCTGGGGTTGCCGCACCCCGCGCACATTCACTGCAACAACCTCGGGCATTCGGGCAACTACCTCACCACGCTGGACACGATGCGCATTGCCGAGGGCCATCGCGCGCACATCGCCCACATCCAGTTCCACAGCTATGGCGAGCCGCGCGGCAAATCGAGCCAGAACCCGACCTCGAAGGCGAGCGAGATCGCCGAGTACCTCAACACCCACCCGAACATCAGCGCCGACGTCGGCCAGGTGATGTTCGGCAGGTCCACCAGCATGACGGCCGACGCGCCGCTCGCCTACATGATCTCGCGCCTCGGCGGGGTCAAGAAATGGGTGAATGCCGACACCGAGCACGAGTCGGGGTGCGGCATCGTTCCCTTCACCTACCAGGACCGGGTCTACACCCACGCGCTGCAATGGGCGATCGGGTTGGAGCTGTTCCTGCTCGCGAAGGATCCGTGGCGGATGGTCTTCTCCACCGATCATCCGAACGGCGGCTCGTTCACGAGCTATCCGCGGCTGATCCGCCTGTTGATGGACCGCGAGTTCCGCAAGGAGGAGATGGCCAAGATCAACCCGAAGGCGCTCGCCCGGACGGCGCTCGCCGACGGCCTCGACCGCGAATACAGCCTCGGCGAGATCGCGATCATCACCCGCGCCGGCCCCGCGCGGCTGCTGGGGCTCGCGAACAAGGGACACCTGGGGCCGGGCGCGGATGCCGACCTCACGCTCTACGAGGAGCACGCGGACAAGGAGCGGATGTTCGGCGCACCGCGCTATGTCATCAAGGACGGGCAGGTGATCATCGAGGATCACGAGGTGAGGCGCGACCACGCGGGGCGCGTGCTGCACGTGGCCCCCGACTACGATCCGCAGGTCGTGGAGGTCATCCGTCCGTTCTTCGAGGACTACTACACCATCCGCTTCGACAACTACGGCGTCGACGATTCCTACCTCGAGAAGCACGAGATCGTCCCGACCCACGGGCAGCGCGCGGCCGCCCCCACGACGGACCAGCGCGGACCCGATGCTGCCACCGGTATGAGGATCTGAAATGCAGATCGACGGCGTCGCCATCGTCGATACCTTCGCGGAAGCGTTCGCCATGTGGGGAGCGCGGATCCTGGTCACCGCGGAAAACGGGAAATGGGCGCTCGCCGCGGCGCGCTCGATGACCGGCTTCGCGACATCGGTGATCGGCTGCAAGTGCGAGGCTGGCATCGAGCGCGAGGTGCCGGCTGCCGAGACCCCGGATGGGCGGCCGGGGATGGCGGTGCTCCTGTTCGCGACCAGCGCCGACGGCCTCGGCAAGCGGCTCGTCGAGCGGGTCGGGCAATGCGTGATGACCTGTCCCACGACCGCCTGCTACAACGGCCTGGTCGGCGAGAGCACGGTCGCGGTGGGCGGGTCGCTGCGCTATTTCGGCGATGGCTTCCAGGCGAGCAAGGTCCTGGACGGGCGGCGGTTCTGGCGGGTGCCGGTCATGGACGGGGAGTTCGTCGTGGAGGACCGCTTCGGGGTGCAGCCCGCGGTCGGGGGCGGCAACCTTCTGCTGCTGGGTGAAGACGTGGCGCCGACGCTGGCCGCGGCCGAGGCGGCGGTGGCTGCCATGCGCGCGGTCCCGGGGGTGATCCTGCCGTTTCCCGACGGCGTCGTGCGGAGCGGGAGCAAGGTGGGCTCGCGCTACAAGTCTGTCATCGCGTCCACCAACGACGCCTATTGTCCGACCCTGCGGGCGGTCGCCGAGGGGTCCCAGGTTCCCGAGGAGGTCGGGTGCGTGCTCGAGATCGTCATCGACGGCCTCGACCTCGCCGCTGTGGAAGAAGCCATGCGGCGCGGGCTGGCCGCAGCCCCACGGCCGGGGCTCCGGCAGATCTCGGCCGGGAACTACGGCGGCAACCTGGGACAGTACAAGATCCCGCTGCATCGCCTACTCGCGGGCGAACCGCGGGCGTCGTGAACTCTTCGGTGCGAGTTCCGCGCCCCGCTACGACATGAGCGCGCCGGGCCGCCCCAAGCGCGAATCCTTGGCGCGAAGCGACAAGGTAGCCCAATGAGCCTGACGCTCACCCTGCATACCGACCCGGAGGTGCCGCTGGAGGCGGAAGCGCTCGTGCCGGAGCGCTTCGAGGGAATGGCCGCCGCCCGGGTCGCCGCGGTCCAGGTGTTCTACGGGAACCAGCAGGCTTCGCTCGGGGAGTTCTTCCGCGTCGGCGGGCAGCCCGACGGGGAGCTTCGCATCGTCGGCGACGCGGGGCGGGTGAAGCTCATCGGCGCCGGCATGACCCGGGGCCGCATCGTGGTCGACGGCAACGCCGGCATGCACGTCGGTGCCGGGATGAGCGGCGGCGAGATCCTCGTGACGGGCGATGCCGGTGACTGGGTGGGCGGCGAGATGCGCGGCGGGCGCATCGTCGTGAAGGGCAATGCCGGCCATCTGGTCGGAGCCGCCCCACGCGGCAGCCCCGTGGGGATGCGCGGCGGCGAGATCATCGTGCATGGCGACGCGGGCAACGAGATCGGCGGCGGGATGCGGCGCGGGCTCATCGCGATCGGCGGGAATAGCGGCGATTTCACCGGCGTTAACATGCTGGCCGGCACGGTCGTCGTGCTCGGGCGACTGGGGTGGCGGACGGGTGCGGGCATGAAGCGCGGCTCGATCGTCTCGTGTCACCCCGCCGAGCTGCTGCCGACGTTCGGCTATGCCTGCACCTACCGCCCGGTAGCGCTGCGCCTGCTCCTCGGGTACCTGCGCGAGCGGGGCCTCGCCGTCACCCGCGACCAGCTCGTCGGGCGCTACCGCCGATGGAGCGGGGACTCGGTAGAGACGAATCGCGGCGAGGTGCTGCTCCTCGTCGGCTGAGCACGCACCGGACTCGAGGCGCACCCAGACGACCCTTGTTCCGCGCCACGCGCTCGCGCTGCGTCGCCGACCGAGGGCAGTGTTCTACTATCGGAACAGCATGTCCTAGAGTCGTAGCATCGCGTCCCCAGCGGGCTTGCGGAGCGGTGAGTTCGTGGCACACTAATCCATTACCCGCTGTCGATCGACGAGACGCTTCGATGCTGCAGAGACCACCATCGGCCGCCGGCGCGGAGACAGTGCGAGTCGCAGCGCCGGCCCGGCTGCACCTCGGCTTCATCGACGTCAGCGGCAGCCTCGGCCGCCGCTTCGGCAGCATCGGCCTCACGCTCGACGAGCTCTCGACCGTGATCGAGCTGCGTCACGCGGAGGGACTCGAGGCGAGCGGCCCGAGTGCAAACCGGGCGCTTGAATACGTGCGCCAGCTCGTCGATGAGTACGATCCCGGCACCGGGTGCGCGGTCGAGGTGCTGCGGGCGATTCCGGAGCACGTCGGCCTGGGCTCGGGGACCCAGCTCGCATTGGCCGTCGGCACGGCGTTCAGCGCGCTGTTCGATATTCCCGTGCCGGTGGCCGCGATCACCGGGCTCGCGCACCGCGGCGCACGCTCCGGAATCGGCATCGGCGCGTTCGAGCAAGGCGGCTTCCTCGTCGACGGTGGGCGCGGGGGCGCCGGCGGCCATCCGCCGGTGATCGCGAGGATGCCCTTTCCCCCGGCGTGGCGAGTGCTCCTCGTCCTCGATCACGGCGGACGCGGTTTCTCCGGCGAGGCGGAGCTTGCGGCCTTCCGCAGCCTGCGCGCCTTCCCCCAGGACCGCGCGGCGCGGCTCGCGCATCTCGTGCTGCTGCGTGTGATGCCGGCGATCGCCGAGCAGGATTTCGCGAGCTTCGGCGACAGCATCGGCGAAATCCAGCGGACGGTCGGCGACTACTTCGCCGCGGCGCAGGGCGGGCGCTTCGGCAGCCCCGCCGTCGCCGAGGTGCTGGCATGGCTGGAAGCGAACGGGGTGCCGGGCGTTGGCCAGTCCTCGTGGGGGCCGACGGGGTTCGGCATCGTGGATTCCGAGGTGCGGGCGCATGCGCTGCTCGTGGAGGCCCGCAGCCGCTTCGCCCATCTGCGCCGGCTCGAACTCGTCGTCGCGCGCGCGCGAAATCACGGCCACGAGCTCGAGCGGCCGTTCACGCAGGAGCCGGCGGCGAGCGCCGCCCCGAAGGTCGCCCGAGCGACTCGGAACGGCTGAAGCGAGCGACGTGGAAAACGCCCTGATCCTGCATTTCCTCACGCCCGCGGCGCAGGCGAGCCCGTTCGACGTGAACATGGCCTATGACGCGGGCTACGACGCCGTCGTTCCCTACACCGGTGTGACGCTCGCCGACGTGGCAGCGCTCACCCAGGATGCGATCTTCTCGCGCGGGCCGAAGCGCGTCCGGCGCACCGGCATCTTTATCGGCGGCCGCGATCTTGACTTGGCCCTCGACATGCTCGATGCGGCGCGGAAGGCGATGGTGCCGCCGTTCGAGGTTTCAGTGTTCGCCGATCCGAGCGGGGCCTTCACCACTGCGGCGGCCGTGGTCGCCGCCGTGGAGAAGCACCTCCGCGGCAAGCACGATGCCGAGCTCGCCCGCCGGCGCGTGCTGGTGCTCGGCGGCACCGGGCCCGTGGGTACCGCCGCGGCGGCCCTCGCAGCGCAGGAGGGCGCGAGCGTCGAGCTGGCGAGCCACACGAGCCTCAGTCGGGCGCAGGCCGCGTGCGATCGAATCCGGGCGCGCTACGGGTTCGACATTCAGCCCGCGCTGGTCGATGCGGGTTCGGCGGCGAAGCTGGTCGGCGCGGCAGAGGTGATCATCGCCGCCGCCAAGGCCGGCGCTGAAGTCCTCCCGGCAGGGTTGCTCGCGAACGCCCGCGTCCTGCTGGTCGCCGCAGACGTGAACGCGGTGCCGCCGGCGGGGATCGCCGGCGTCGGACCGATGGATGACGGCGTGGAGCTTGGCGCCGCCGCGTCGGGCAAGGCGGTCGCGATCGGCGCGCTCGCGATCGGGAACATCAAGTATCAGCTCGAGCGCGGGCTGTTCCAGAGCATGTGTGCGTCGGAGAAGGCGCTCCACGTCGACTTCCGCCACGCGTTCGCCAAGGCGCGCGAGCTCGCGAAGGCGAGCCGCTGAGTCCGCGAGTCATGTCACCCAAGCTCGTGGTCATCGGGATGTCCGGCCGTGCGCTCGCGCAGTCCGCCGCGAAGGGTGGCGAACGCGTCGTCGTGCTCGACGTGTTCGCCGACCGCGACACGCGGGCGGTCGCGGAAGTCGCGTGCATTGCGGCCGATGACCGCGTCGCGATCGATCCCGAGCGGCTGTTGGCTGCGCTCGCCGCGGAGGCGCGCGGGGGCGAGCTCGAGGTCGTGATCGGCAGCGGCCTCGAGCAGGCGCCCGAGCTGTGGTCGCGCGTCGCGGCCTATGGGCGGCTGTACGCGAATGACGCGGGGATCGTCTCGGCATGCAAGGATCCCGAGCTCGGCATCGCGCTCCTGAGGGCCACGGGATGGCCCGTTCCAGTCACGCAGCGCGAACCGCCCGATGACCGGCGTGGATGGTTGCGAAAGGAAGTGGGCGGTGCCGGCGGCGGGCACATTCGTCGTGCCGACCACGCCCCCGGCGGCCCGCGGGTGTACTTCCAGCGCGAGGTCCGCGGCCAACCCATGTCGGTGACCTTTCTCGCCGACGGTGACCGCGCCCGTCTGCTCGGCTTCAACCGCCTGCGCATCGAGGCGCTCGGCGAGGCGGTGTTCTGCTATGCGGGCGCGGTCGCGGGGGCGAGCCTTGCGCCAGGACTTCGCAGGGAGGTGCAGTTGCGCCTCGACCGGCTCGTGCGCGTCACCGGTTTGCGCGGCCTCGCGGGGCTCGACTTCCTCCTCGACGGCGAGGAGATGATCGCGCTCGAGGTGAACCCGCGGCCGACGGCGACGTTCGAGCTGTACGACGACGACTTTCCCGAGGGATTGGTGCACTGGCACAAGCTGAGTTTCGAGCGTCCGGTGCCCGAGCTCGGCGAACGGCGCCCCGCGCAGCGCAGCACGTGTCGCGCCCTTGGCGTCATCTATGCGCCGCACCCGATCAGCGTCCCTCCCAATGCCACGTTCCCGGCCTGGTGCCGGGATCTGCCCGGCCAAGGAAACACGATCGCCGCCGGGGCTCCGGTGCTGTCCGTTGTCGCGGAAGGAGTGACCGTCGAGTTCGCGGAGCGCGAGGTGGACGCGCGCGGCCGGACGGTGCGCGCGCTGCTCGAGCGCTGGCGCGTCGCGGAGCGGCGCGCGGTCGCGTGAGGCATGGCCATGAGCACAGCGATCCGGGAGGCGGCCGCAAAGGTGAGCGTGAACGCGCTCGCCGCTCCGCGAGTCGCTGAGCTCATCGCCGCGGCGTCCCGGCTTCGCCTCGGCGTCGTGGCGAGCGAGCGCGGCGCCACCATCGTCGACGCGGGGATCGCCGTACGCGGCGGCCTTGAGGCAGGGCGTCGCATCGCGGAGATCTGCATGGGGGGGCTGGGGTCGGTGCAGCTCGTCTCCGGCGATGGCGAGCTCGGCGGACTCACCGAGGTCCAGGTGCACAGCGCCGATCCGGTGATCGCCTGCCTCGCGAGCCAGTACGCGGGCTGGAGCCTCGCGCATGGCGAAGGCAAGGGCGCGTTTCGCGCGCTCGCCTCCGGACCCGGCCGCGCAATCGCGCGCCGCGAGCCGCTCTTCGACGAACTCGGCTACGCCGATCGTTTCGATCGTGCCGTCTTCGTGCTCGAAGTGGATCGCGTGCCGCCGGAGCCGATCATCGACAAGATCGCGCGTGGTTGCGCGCTCGCCCCGGAGCGCATCACCGATCGTCCTGACGCCGACGAAGAGCCTCGCGGGCACGGTACAGATCGTGGCCCGGGCACTCGAGGTCGCGATGCACAAGGCGCACGCGCTCGGCTTCGCGCTCGATCGCATCGTCGACGGCACGGGCGCTGCACCGTTGCCGCCGCCGGCGGCAGATTTCCTGGCCGCGATGGGGCGCACCAACGATGCAATCCTGTTCGGGGGGCGGGTGACGCTCTACGTTGACGCCGCGGACGCCGACGTCGAGCGCCTCGCGCAAACGCTGCCCGCCTCGGCCTCGCGCGACTACGGGCGGCCGTTCGCGCAGGTGTTCAAGGATTACCAGTTCGACTTCTACAAGATCGATCCGATGCTGTTCGCCCCGGCCGAGGTGATCGTCTGCAATCTCGCTTCGGGGCGGAGCTTTCGCGGCGGCAAGCGCGATTTCGCACGGCTCGCGGAGTCGTTCGGGGTATGAAGGCGCGCATCGCGATCATGACTTCCGCGCCGGGTTGGCACGGGCGCAGGCTCGCGCGCGGGTTCGCGGCGCTCGGCGTCGACACCCGCTTCGTCGCGCTCGCCGACTGCCGCGTCGATCTCAGGGCAAATCGCCACGGCATCGTCCTGCCAGGCTTCAAGGGTGAGCTTCCCGACGGGGTGTTCGTGCGCGAGATCGCCGCGGGGACCTTCGAGCAGGTCACCTTCCGGCTGGCGCTCCTGCATGCGCTGGCCGAGTGGGCGGTCCCGGTCTACAACAGCGCCCGCGCAATCGAGCGCACGGTCGACAAGTCGATGACCTCGATGCTGCTCCGCCGGGCCGGGATCGCAACGCCGGCCACCTGGGTTTCCGAGCACAGTGCCAGTGCGCGTGCCGCGCTCATGCGGGAGACCGCGCGTGGGCAGCGTCTGGTGCTGAAGCCGCTGTTCGGCTCTCAGGGTCGGGGGTTGCAGCGGCTCGGCTTGGGGGACAGTCTCCCGGCGGGCGAGGACTACAGCGGCGTCTACTACCTGCAGCGCTTCGTCGAGAGCGAAGGCGGGGACGCGCGCGACTATCGGGTCTTCGTGATCGGCGGCAAGGCGGTCGCCGCGATGGTGCGACGCGGTCGCGACTGGGTCCACAACGTGGCCCAGGGGGCGCGCTGCGAAGCGGCGCCGCTCGACGATGACCTTTGCGAGCTGGCCGAGCGCGCGGTCCGCACGATCGGCCTGGACTATGCCGGCGTCGATCTCATGCGGGCGAGCGATGGCGCGCCGGTCGTCATCGAGGTGAATGGCATCCCCGCGTGGCAGGGCCTGCAGTCGGTCGCCCGGGTGGATATCGCCGCGCGCCTGGCCGAGGATTTCGTGCAGCGACGGCTCGCTCCCGCGAGCCGGGCGGCGTCATGAGCCCGCCGGGCCGTCCCAAGGGCGAATCCCGAGCGCAGAGCGCGAGGGTAGTCCAATGAACGCGCCGGGCCGCCCCAAGCGCGAATCCTTGGCGCGCAGCGACAAGGTAGCCCGATGAGCGGGACCGAGCGGCCCTCCGGCGACGCAGGCGGGATCGCGAGCGCCTTCGTCGACGCTTGCGTGCTCGACATCACGGCGCTCAAACCCGGCAACGTCGGCCTGCATGCCCCCGGGCATGGGATGCAGGCGCTGGACTTCGTCCGCAGCGCGGAAGCCGCGGCCCCGGCCATCTCGGGCCGGGCCGGCGCGGTGGGCGAGCGGATTCACCGCGCGGTCGCAGCGACGCGCCGCGTGGTCGCGACGAATACCAATCTGGGGGTCGTGCTCCTCGCCGCGCCGATCCTTCACGCGGCCGCGCTCCAGCGGCTGCCGCGCAGCCCGGGGGCGCTCGCCCGTCGCCTGGGGGAAGTCCTCGCGAGCTTGACCGTCGCCGATGCCGAGCTCGCATTCGAGGCCATCCGCGTCGCCAGACCGGGCGGCCTGGGCACGAGTGCCCGGCACGACGTGCACGGACCGGCGCAAGTAAGCCTCCTCGATGCGATGCGCGAGGCTGCGGAGCGCGACATGATCGCCCGTCAATACGCCAATGGGTACGCCGACGTGATCGAGACGGGACTCGCGCGGATCGCGCTGGCCCGCGGGCGCGGCTGGGACTGGCGGTGGACGGCGACTGCGGTCTATCTCGCGTTCCTCGCCCGGTATCCCGATTCGCATATCGCGCGCAAACTCGGCCGGGAGCAGGCCGGGATCGTGCGCGACGCCGCAAGCGAGTACGATCGTGCCGCGGCGGAGGCCGAGGATCCCGCCGCGCTTGCCGGCGCGTTGCTGAAGTGGGACGGTGAGCTGAAGGCGCGCGGCATCAACCCGGGAACGAGCGCGGACCTCACGGTGGCGAGCCTGTTGTTCAGCTTCCTGTGCGAACCCCAGGTCGAGAGTTATGCGCGTCGCGGCGAGCGCCGCGGCGCGGATGAGAGAGTGGGAGTTCTTCCCACCGAGTGAACGGCAGTCAACCACGAAAGGAGTAGCTGGTCATGGCAAAAATCACCAAGCTGCTGGTCGGCGAATCGCTGGTCGGAGACGGCAACGAGGTCGCGCACATCGACCTCATCATGGGACCGCGCGGCAGCGCGGCGGAAACGGCGTTTGCCAACGCGCTCACCAACAACAAGGACGGGTTCACGTCGCTCCTGGCGGTGATCGCCCCGAACCTGCAGGCCAAGCCGAACACGGTGCTGTTCAACAAGGTCACGATCAAGGGTGCGAAGCAGGCGGTGCAGATGTTCGGTCCGGCGCAGGCTGCGGTCGCCCGCGCGGTCGCCGACTGCGTCGCCGACAACACCATCCCCGCCGACGAAGCCAACGACGTGTTCATCTGCGTCGGCGTGTTCATCCACTGGGAAGCCGCGGATGATCAGAAGATCTACGACTACAACTACAAGGCGGTGAAGGAGTCGATCCAGCGCGCGGTCGCTGGCTTCCCGTCGCCGAAGGAGGTCGTGGAGAAGCGCAACTCGGTGAAGCACCCCTTCTCCCCGAAGTAGCCTCGTCTGCCTGCGGCAGACGCTCAGCCGGGACGAGTGCGGGCGAGCGCGGCGCGATCCACCGAGCCGTCGTGGATGGCGCTCGCAACGAGCACGGCGTGCACGCCCATGGCCTCGAGTCGATCGAGGTCGTGGGCATGGCGCACGCCCCCGGCGGCGATGACGCGCTTGCCGGGTGCCTGGGCAAGCGCCTGCTGCAAGCGTTCGAGCGCTGGCCCCTGTCCCGCACCGACGCGGTCGAGGGTCATCACGATCACGCGCTCGGGCCAGAGCCGCGGCGTATCGAACAGGGAAGCGGGCCCCAGCCTTTGCCCACCGCGCGTGTCGAGCGAGAGGATGACGTCGGGTGCCGCGGCGCGTAGGGCGGTGAACGCCTCGAGCGACGCGACGCTCTCCGACCCGATCACCGCAGTGCGGCGCTCCCGCGTCCATCTCTCGAGGTCCGCCGGCGTGCCGAATCCGGCATCGAGCCAGAGCTCGAGCGCGGGGAACTCGTCCTGGATGCGGTCCACGGTCTCGCGGTGGTCCCCGCGCCGCTGGATCGCGTCGAGATCGGCGACGTAGATCGTGGCGAACGGCGCGAACGAAAGGAGCGCGCCGACAACTTCGATCGGCAGGCTCGACGGCGTGAGCGTTGATCGCAGCGGCTGATAGGCGGAGCGGTCGCCGCGGCGCGCGTGCACCACTCGCCCGGCCATGAGGTCGAGAACGGGGACGACGAGCATCGGCACGGGAGCCTTCGTAATTCGCGGGAGCTGCAAGCCTTCTTTCAAGGTTCTCGAGCCGTGATCATCTTCGCGTACGAGCATATCACCGGCGGCGGCTTCATCGACGCACCACTGCCGGATCGGCTCCGCGCCGAAGGCGAGCTGATGCTGCGGGCGCTGGTCGCCGATCTCGCGGTGATCGCGGATGTCCGCGTCATGACGCTGTGTGACTGCCGCGTCGATCTCGGCGACCTTCCCGCCGAGCGCTACACGGTGCGCGATCGGAGCGAGTGGCGCCGGCTCTTCGCCGGCCTGGTCGAGGCGAGCGACGCGGTGTGGCCGATCGCTCCCGAGACCGACGGTGCGCTCGAAACGGTGTCGAGCGCGGCCCTCGCGGCGGGCCGGATTCTCCTCAACAGCCGCCCCGAGGCGGTGCAGCTCACCGCGAGCAAGCACCGGACTGCGCAGGCCCTCGCCGCCGCGAACATCGCCGTCGTTCCAACCGTCAGACTCGGCGATGCAGCGCCGCCGGTGCCCGGAGGATGGGTCGTCAAGCCGGACGACGGTTGCGGCTGTCAGGACACGCGCCTGTGCGACGATTTCGCTGCCGCCGCGCTGTGGATCGAGACGCAGGCCGAGCCCGAGCGGTACGTGCTGCAGCCCTACGTGCCGGGCGAGGCGGCGAGCCTGTGCGCGCTGGCTCGCGACGGCGCGGGTTGGATGCTGACCATCAATCGGCAACGCATCGTGCTGCGCGACGACGCTTTCGTATTCCTCGGGACCGTCGTCAACGATCTCGCCGACGACGATGGCCGCTTCGCCCGCCTCGCCGGACGCGTGGCGCAGGCCGTCCCCGGACTGTGGGGGCATTTCGGCATCGACCTGGTGCTCGGCGAGCCCGGCCCGATCGTCGTCGAGGTCAACCCGCGACTCACCACTTCGTACGCCGGCCTGGGCACGGCGCTGGAATGCAACCCCGCGGCACTGGTGCTCGGGCTGCTCGATCGCGAGCGGCCGCCCGCGCTGCCGCGGCCGCGCCCGGCGAAAGTGGATATCGATCTCGCCACGCTCGCGGGCGGCGCATGATCTTCGGCTGGGATCTCGGCGGCGCGCACGTGAAGCTCGCGGTGGTTCACGACGTCGGCGGCCTCGTGCGCGTCTCCCAGGCGCCGTGCCCGCTGTGGCTCGGGCTCGAGCATCTCGAGCGCGCGCTGCGCGAGCTCGCGGGTGGCGATTCGGCGCGCGCCCGGCATGCGTTGACGATGACGGGCGAGGTCGTGGACCTCTTTCCCGATCGGGCGTCCGGCGTGGCGGCGATCATCGACGGGTTTCTCGAGGTGATCGACGCATCCGGCTCGCTCGTCTTCGCCGGCGACCGTTTCGTCGATGGCGGGACGGCCAAGGCGAGCTGGGCCGAAGTCGCGTCCGCGAACTGGCGAGCAACCGCCGCCCTTACGGCGGCGCTCGTACCGGAGGCATTGGTGCTCGACATCGGCAGCACGACGACCGACGTCACGCTGATCGCGGATGGACGAGTGCAGGCACAGGGGCGCGACGACCACGGCCGGCTCGCGCACGAGGAGCTGGTCTACACCGGCGTGGTGCGAACGCCGCTCGCGGCGATTGCGAGCGCAGTGCCTTTCGGCGGCGCATGGGTAAGCCCGATGGCCGAGCACTTCGCGACCACCGGGGACGTGTATCGGATCACCGCCGAGCTCGACCCGCAGTTCGACCAGGCGGCAACTGCCGACGGTGGCGCGCGTTCGCGCGAAGCCAGCATGCGGCGGCTCGCGCGCATCATCGGCTGCGACCTCGACGCTGCGCCGGCAGCGGAGTGGGAGCGCCTGGCCCGCTGGCTCTCGCACGTTCAGGCCGAGCGAATTCGTCGCGCCTGCGACCGCAACCTGTCGCGCGGACTGATCGGCCCGCATGCGCCGGTGGTCGGGCTCGGCGTGGGTCATTTTCTCGCCGCGCGGCTGGCGTCCGTCATGGACCGTCCGTACCTCGACTTCGCGGCGCTGCTCGACGTGCCGGCCGCCGAGCGTCTCGCGGTGAACACCTGCGGGCCCGCGGTCGCGGTCGCCGAGCTGCGGCGGCGGATGCGGTGAGCGCGCCGGGCCGCCCCAAGCGCGAATCCTTGGCGCGCAGCGACAAGGTAGTCCAATGAGCGCGCCGGGCCGCCCCAAGCGCGAATCCTTGGCGCGCAGCGACAAGGTAGTCCAATGAGCGCGCCGGAGGTCGTCAAGATCGGCGGCAGCCTGGCCGAATCCGGTGCCGCGGCCGCGCTCATGCGCGGCCTCGCAGCGCGGCAGCCGCGGCGCCTGATCGTGGTAGCCGGCGGCGGCGAGTTCGCCGACACCGTCCGTCGCGCGCAGCGCCGCCATGCGTTCAGCGACCAGGCGGCGCATCGCATGGCGGTGCTCGCGATGCACATGTCCGCCGTCATGCTCGCCGCATTCGCGCCCGGCGGCGTCGTGTCCGAGACCCTGCAGGAGTTCGAGTCGGCATGGCAGCGCAACCTCACGCCGATCTGGGCCCCCGAGCGCATGACGCTCGCGGCACCCGGGGTCCCCGCAGAATGGGAAGTCACCTCCGACAGCCTCGCGGCATGGCTCGCGGCGGAGGTCGGCGCGGCGCGCCTCCTGGTCGTCAAGTCCTGTCCGGTGCCCGAGGAGATGGGCAGCGAAGCGATCGCGCTCGCGGCGGCGGGGATCGTCGATCCCCGGTTCCCCGAGTTCGTCGCCGCGGCGAGCTTCACCTGGCGGGTTGTCTCCGGCTCCGACGCCGCCTTGCGAGCGCTCGACGCCTGAAGCGGCGTTACCAGCGGTGCAGCGTCAAGCGGCGCGGGTCGACGCGCGGTCGAGCGCCATGCGAACGCTGCGTAGCCGCTCGGCCGAGAGCCCCGAAGTCCTCCCTGCTCGGCACAGTGCGCCGCGGAAGCCGAGGAGATCCGCGCCGACGCGCGCAAGTGGCGGGATATCTCCCAGCGTGAGCGAGCCCGCCAGCCCCGTCATCAGCTCCGCCTGGCGCGCGGCGCGGACGAAGCGAGCGAGCTCCGCATCACTGAGGTGCCGGCGGAGCCCCCCCTTGCCCTTGTCGTAAGTGTCGAGCATCGCGCCGGCGAATCCGGCCGCGCGCAGTCGCTCCAGCGCTGCGAACGGCACGCCGCGGTCGGCAAAGAACACGGCGACGAGGCGATGCTCGCGGGCGACCGCCCGCAGTTCCTCGATGCACTCGGGCAGCGCAGCGCCGGGGAGGAGGCCGAGCTTCACGTAGTCCACGCCGATCCCCCCGATTCTGCGCCCGGCCTCCACCAAGGCCCGCGGCTCGAGCGGCCAGTCGCCCGCCGTTGCGCTCGTCAAGGCGCGGCCAGCGAGCTTCGCGATCCCGCGCCCGATCGCCTCCGGGGCAGCCGCGCCGAGCGCACCGCTCGCCGGATCCTTGAAATCGATGATATCGGCGCCGCCGGCCAGGGCCTCGGCCGCCTCGTGCTCGTCGCGGACGCTGGCGAGGAAGCGCGTCATCGCGCCGCCTCGCGCTGGAAGGCAGCGATCCGCTCGACCAGCCACGACCACGCCTCGCGCTCGTACGGGCCGGCGGTCTTCTCGATTGCGATCGCGAGATACTTCATCTCGCTGTCGATCTTCTCCCGCGACAGGAGATGCAGGCGACTCACCAGGATCGCCGCCTCGACCACCGCCGCCTGGGCGCGGTTGAAGCCGCGGAACGGCCGGTGGGTCGCGGTCAACACGACGTCGCAATGCAGGCGCGGGCGCTGCTCGTCGCCCTCGATCCGCGCGAGCGCCAGCTCGCGATGCGCGAGCGCGCCGTCGAGCCGCACGCACGCGATGCGCTCGCACGCGCGCGTGGGCCACTCGTGCCGGCCGGTGAGGCAGCCGGCGAAGACGCGCACATCGTCCGTGAGGTTCAGGACCGCGACCCGCGTCGCGAGCACGTTCTCCAGCGTCGTCGAGGGCCGGAACGGGGCGAGGATCACGCCGCCGTCCTCCGACTCGCGGATCCCCATCGGCGCAATGTGCACGCGGCCTTCGTTCGAGCGCGTGGTGACGATGGTTTCCCAGATCACCGGTCGCTCCGGCGACCCGCTGGCGCGCGCCGGCCGCGGTGCGTGAGCGTCGTGCCTGCGGCTTTCTGCTGTGCCAGGTCTGCGGGTCGGTCCGGCACCGCCGCCCCCCAGCGCAGCTCCTCGTCCTGGGCGTAGCGCTTGCCCAGCTGCCAGGCGATCTGCGCGCGGGCCAGCTCGACGCCCATGTAAAACGCGTGCGCGGCATCATCCTCGAGCCCGAGCAGCGGCCAAAGCGCGAAGGGATCGCCGAGCGCAATGGTGGCCGTCGCGATTGAACACGTGCAGACCGTCGTCGGCCGGCATGACGCGAAAGTTGGGATCGCGCACCGCCGCCGCGAGCTCGGCGATCTCGGCGCGCGAGTGCGGGAACGGGTGTTTCTCGTGCAGGGCGAGCAACGCCGACGAAAAGTCCTTGGGCAGCGCGCTCTCGCTGCGCGCCGCGTACATGATGCGGCGCGCCCGGTCGGCCTCGCGCACGACCGACCGCGCGTGATCGCTCACCTGGACGACGAGCACCGCGGCGAGACGGAGTTCGGAAGCGATGCCGAAGAGGAGCGCGTTCATGCCGATCGTGTCGGCGTGGGTCAGCTCGGTCACGTTGCCGATGCCCATCATGATCGGCGCCTCCGGGCGCGAGCGCCGGAGCGCGTGGTAGCGCACGATCGAATCGGTGAATCCGAAATGGATCGGGTCGAGAATCACATCGGCGAGGTAGCTGCGTCCGCGGCCTGCCAGTGCATCGATCGCGCGCTCGAGGGAGTCGAGGTCCTGCGATTCGCGCGGAATCAACACCGGCGTCGCGGCCACCTCGTCCGCGATCCACAGCGTGTCTTCGCGCAGGCTGAGAAGGTAGTCGGCCCCGGCCCGACCGGCGCGCAGCAGCTCCTCGGGCTCGAGCGAGTCCGCGCTGACCTTGAAGCCGATCGACTTCAGGTGCGCGATTGCCTCCTCGAGGTGCGGAAACGGCGTGGCCGGCAGGCACCCGAGGTCGATCACGTCGGCACCGTCGGCGGCCAGCGCGCGGGCGCGCGCCTCGATTGCCGCAAGCGTGAGCTGTGGCGCATCGACGATCTCGGCGAAGATCAGCGTGTCGTAGCGGGAGAGATCCGCACGCCTCGCCTTCCGGCCGAAGAATTGCGGCAGGTCCGCGAGCTCCTCCGGACCGCGCACCACCGGAACGCCAAGGCGCCCGCTCGCGGGTTCGAGGTCGCCGCGGCAGCGGCCCGGGACGAGAATGCGGTCGGCACCCATCGCGGTCGGCAGGCGCCGCTCGATCATGTCCGCGGTCATCAGGCCCGCCACGCTGAGTCCCAGCTCGTGGACCCGCCACGTGAAGGAAGCGTCCGCCATCGACTCGAGCACCCGCACCAGGCTCCTTTCGGCGAGCTTCCCGGTGAGGAAGAGAATGTGCTCGGGCTTCGCCTGCGTCACCGCGGCGCCGTCGCTGCGAGCACCCGTTCGGGCGCGGCCGTGTCGAGCTCGCCCAGCCGTCGGTCGAGGGCGGCCCGCAGGGTTTCGAAGCTCTCGACGACCTGCACGAGCGGGAAGCGCTTGAGGCGCTCGGTGTTCTCGAGGTCGACCGGGCGGGGGTAGACGGTCACCCATTCGCGCGGCGCCTCAGTCTCGATCTGCGGCGCGGTGTCGCAGGCGAAGACGATCGCCGGAATGCGGCACTTGCCGGCCTGCGCGAAGATGTTCGTGACCAGGGTGTCGGAGATGCCGAACACGCACTTCGCCACCGTGTTCGACGTCGCCGGCGCCACGACCACGGTGTGATAGTGGCGGTGGTAGAACAGTCCCACCGGCGCCGCGCTGGCGGTGGTGTCGCGGAAGATCCGGAATCGCTTGCGCAGTCCGTCGAGACCGATGCCGTACATGTGCAGCACTTCGGCGGCGGCCTTCGAGAGGTAGAGATCGACGTGCGGAAGCTCGCGCGCGAGCGCGAGGCACTCGCGCAGATAGTGGCCGGATCCGGTCAGGCCCCAGGCGAGGCGCGGTCGGGCAGGGCGTCCCATGGATCGAGCATACCCGACGCCCGTAGCGCGCGAAACGAGCGATTCAAGCGTCGGCTCAATGCACCGGCTTCCTGATCGGCCACTTGATGCGCAGCCGGAGCATCTTCCGATAGAGCGTGTTGCGGCTGACGCCGAGCTTGCGCGCGACGTGGCTGATGTTGCCCTGCTCGCGCTCCAGCTCCCGCAGCAACGCCTCGCGCTCCGCCCGTCCGAGCGGATTGAGCGAGTCCGTCTCGGGTGACGGCGCGGCAGGTTCGGCGGGCCCCACGCCCAGACCGTAGTCGGACGGCAGGTCCGCGACCCCGAGCCGATCGCCGGCGCGGAGCGCGATCATGGCTCTGAGCACGTTGCGCAGTTGTCGGATGTTCCCCGGCCACGGGTGCGCGCAGAGCGCGTCGATCAGCTCGTCGCTCAGCGCAACCGCGGGCGTGGCGGCCGCCTCCTGGGCGAAGATGTGGCGAATCAGCGCCCGCCGGTCCTTGCGTTCGCACAGCCGCGGCAGCGTCAGCATGAGTCCCTGCAGTCGATAGAACAGATCCTCGCGCAACTCGCCGTGCCGGATCTTGTCGTCCAGGGGCGAGTGACTCGCGCTCACGAACCGGACGTCCACCTTGACCGGCGTCCCGACGCCGGGCGCGACGACTTCACGCTCCTCCAGCACGTGGAGCAGCTGGGCTTGAAGCGCGAGCGACAGGGTGCCGATCTCGTCCAGGAACAGCGTGCCGCCGTGAGCCTGCACGATCTTGCCGCTGCTCCCTTCGAGGCTGGCACCGGCGAGGGCACCCGGCCCGGAGCCGAACAGCGTGGTTTGGAGCAACGCCTCGGGAATCGACGCGCAGTTGACCGCCACGAAAGGCTTGTCGGCCCGCTCGCTCGCGGCATGCAAGGCGCGGGCGAAGAGCTCCTTGCCGGTCCCCGTCTCGCCGACCAGGAGGATCGGGACATCCCGGGAGACGACCCGTTTGACGGCCTCGATGTTGCGCGCCATCGACGGATCGCCGAGGTCGAGCTCATCCAGGGCGCTGCGGCCTGCGGCCGAAACGGCGGACTCGTCGCGCCGCGCGATGCGCCTGAGGTCTGGTCCCCGCTGGGTGGACTCAGGTTCCTGGGCGACCGCGAAAAAGCGGCCGCCGTGTCGCGCCTCGTAGATCGGCAGCGGGTGGAACGACTTCCGGTGGCTGCGATCGATCAACGCCGGCAGCGAGATGTTGAAGACGCGCTCGAGCGGGGCGTTGATGAGATCGCCCGCGCTCTTGCAGCCGAGCTGAAAAAGCGCGTTGCGGTCCACCGCGGAGATCGCGCCGGCGAGATCGAGCGCGATGATCCCTTCGCTCCACGTTCCGACGAGCTCCGGCCGGCTGTGAAAGCGCACCACGAAGGCGTCGCGGAACCGGTGCAGGAACAGGCGGTTCTCGATCATCTGCGCCGACATGTTCACCAGCACCAGGGTGTGCTGCTGCGCGCGGTCCGACTCGCCGGAGGCGTCCAGCACCGCGATGAGCTCGCCGCGATGATCGAAGACCGGCGCCGCGCAGCAGGTCAGCCCGGTGTTGCGGGCGAGGAAGTGGTGATCGCGGTGGATGATGACCGGGGCGTGCTCGAGCAGGCACGTGCCCATCCCGTTGGTGCCGCCGTGCCGTTCGCTCCACACCGCCCCCGGCAGGAGTCCGGTGCGCGACGCGGCGTGTCTGAAGCTCGGATCGCCGTAGTACGAAAGCAGGACGCCGTCGTGGTCGGTGAGAATGATCGAATACCCCGAGCCGGCGAGCTGCTGGTAGAGGTTGGCCATCTCGGCATCGGCGAACGAAACGAGCTCGCCACTCAGCTGTTTGCGGGCCAGGAGCTCCTGGCGCGACACTACGACGGGCTCGGCGTTCGAGTCCGGATCCAACCCGTACTCGTCGAGACAGCGGAGCCAGGAGCGCTTGACATAATCCGGCGCGCCGGACCCCTCGTCCCGCGAGGTGCCGCGAATGATGGAATAGATAAAGCGCGCGTGAGAGCCGGTCGGCTGGAGCATGCCTTCCTCCTTTGGGACTCGCGCGAAGCCTTTGGTTTACAGCGGTGGGCTCCGGCTCGCGTCAAGACCATTATGATGCCACGCGGTCGGGGAGGGAAGTCTGACCGCGGGACGGCAGTGGGCCGTTCCCGCGTGCCCCGTCAGCCCCCCGCCAATCGGGCACCTGCGAGTGGCCGCGCTTGCCTCAGGGCCTTGCGAGCTCGCGCCGCTCGCGCGCGAGGTAGGCGTGGTGGACGTTGCGCGGGTGCACCGATTCGTAGAGTGCCCAGCCCTTGTACTCGGGGACCGCAACGACCCGCGGCGCGTCGACGAGGCTCAGCCGCGCGGCATAGGCCTGCGCCGTCCGGCGATCGAGTGCGCTCAGGTACGCGGCGAGGCTCTCCAGGTTCGCGCGGTTGCCGATCGGCCCGTGCGCCGGAATGATCGCGCGCGCCGGGCCCCTGGCGAGATCCCGCAGGGCGTTGATCCAGTCGTCCAGGGCGCCGTCCCGGATCTCGGGAATGCGCTCGAAGCTTGCCAGGCCCCCCGCGAAGAGGATTCCCGACTCGCGGTCCCATACCGCGATGCTGCCCGGCGCGGCGGCGCCGCTGTAGTCCAGTAGCTCCAGGTTGCGGCCGGCGACGGCGAGCCGCTGCGAGCCCTTGAACACGCGGTCCGGACGGGGCACGCGCGTTCCGCCCATGGCGTCTTCGCCGAGCGTGCGCGTCAGGTTCTTGAGGCACGTCTCGCAGCGCTCCGCCATGAGCTTCGCCGCCGCCTCGTGCGCGAGGATCGGGCCGCCGTGGCGCTGCAGCACCGTCGCCCCGAAAATCGCCTCGTCGACGGGTTGGGTGAGGATCACGATCGCCACCGGCTTGTTCGTGCGCGCCCGGATCGCCTGCAGCATGTGCTCGCCGAACGCCGCGTTCGTGCCGCTGTCGACGACGATCACGCCTTCGGCGGCGGCGATGAAGCCCTGATTCGCGACATGCCCGCGGTTAGCGCGGCTCGGCTCTTCCCGCGCGCCCAGGAATGCGTAGACGCCGTGCCCGAGGCTGACCGGCTCCGGAAACGGGGTCCCGAAGCAGCCGGTGACCCACGCGAGGAGCGCCGCAGCGAGGACGCGCGCGCCGCGCCGCGGTCGGCGCGACCGACCCGCGACGCTGCGCGTGCGTGCTAGCATCGAACGTCGCCCGGACTCGCTGCAGAACGAAGGAGGACGCATGTCGTCAACCCAGCGGATCGCGCTTGCCCTCGCGCTGGCGATCGCGTTCCCGGTCGCCGTTCTGGCACAGGATGCCGGCGCCAAGGGCTATCCCACCGTAGACCGCGTCGAGTACGTCCTCGAATGCATGCAACGCAACGGCGGCAAGCAGGAGTTCCTCTACAAGTGCGCCTGTGTGATCGACCAGATCGCGGAGAAGTTCCGCTACGAGGATTTCGTCGAGGCCGCGACCGCGGCGCGCTTTCAGGGACTCGCCGGCGAGCGTGGCGGCCTGTTCCGCGATCCGCCGCAGACGCGCGACACGGCGAAGCGCTACACGCAGGTCCAGACCGACGCGATGAAGCGCTGCGGCGTGCCTCGTTAGCGGCTGTCCCCGACCTTCTCAGTCCGGGCGCGCGCCGCGCTTGATTGTCAGCGTGGTTTCGAACTTGCGATCTCTCGTGTCGACGGCCTCGGCCTTCAGCTCCCCGTCGCCGGTGGGTACGAAATAGAACCGGAAGTTCGGGTTCTCGCTGACCGAGAAATCGACTTCGGCGGTGAGGACCGGCTGGCCGGCGTAGGTCACCTTGATCGAGCGCACGAAGTAGGCCGGGGTGTAGAGGCGCGTGACCTGGTTCATCACCAGCCCGGAGTCGTTCGGGTGGCTGATCATGAGCTGCGCCAGCGCCGGCTGGTTGTAGCTCACGTTGTTTTCCACCGCTAGGCGCATGCGGCCAAGGCGCGATGCTGCCGCCGCCGGATCCTTCCCGGCCGGAGCCGAGCAGCCACCTGACGCCTTGACGTAGCGCGCAGCGGCGACGAGCTTGCCGTCGGAGAGCTCGGCCACGGCGCGCACGTAGGAATATTCCTCGATGCGGATGCGCGTCTCCAGATCGGCGCGCCCGCTCGCGGGGGTCAGCTCGAAGATCGCCGCGATCGGCGACGGGTTGTTGTCGACGATCAGGTAGACCCGGCGGATGTAGCGGTCGGGCGCTTGTGCGAGCTTGGTGCGGATCGCGATCGGCACGACGGCCGCGTCTTCCGCGCGCGGCGGGGTGATGAGCTCGATGATGCCGTGCGCGTCGGTGGACACCTGCCGATTCTCGAACAGCGAGCGCTTGACCTTGGCCCAGATCGCCGTTTCGGGATCGGGCACGTCGTTCGCGCGCGCGCCGCGGTCAGCGGCGACGACGCCGGCGGCAAGGGCGGCACAGAGCAGAAAGCGTCTGATCATGGGCGTCCCGCGGTTGGTTCGGAGCGACTTGGCCTCGCTGGCAGGGCGGCGTTGTAAGCTTGTAAACGTTGCCGAAGACGTGTCGCCGACAGCAGCCGGCCCGCAGCACGCTACTGCGGCGCAGCAGAGCGGCCGGAGCAGCGTCCTCAAGCGTCGTATTTGAGGTAGCGGAACCGCTGATCATCGGCCGGCGTGCCGGTGAGGGCGCCGCCTTCCTTGGCTGGCTGCCAATGCACGACCGCCTCGATCTTCCGCGCCAGCTCGAAGTCGCGGTCGGTGATCCCTTTGGCGTCGTGGCTCTGCAGCTTGACGATGACGAACGCGTACGACACCGTCAGGTCCGGGTGATGCCAGGCCGCTTCGGCGAGATGTCCCACCGTGTTGACCACCATCAGCGTGCCTTTCCAGCCTTCGGTCCGATACTTGCGGCGAATCCAGCCGTCCTCGAAGTACCAGTGGGGAAGCTCGTTCTGGAGCCGCTCCTTGATCTCGGTCTCCGAATAGGTCTTGTGTTGCCGGCGCTCCATGGCTCGTCCTCCTGTGAATCGGTCGGAGAAGGCGGGGTAGTCTAGCGCGAGCTCAGGTGCACTGCGGGATCACTCCGCTTGCCACGCGGCTCCCAGTTTTGACACAGCCCGGTCGGTGATTGTTCGTTTTTGGAACACTCCGCGGGGGTTCCGGTTTGGTGCGCCCCGGAGTGATGCATTTTCGCAACCGGGGGTATAGAGTGGTTGACAAGAGGCGGGGGCGCGCTTGCGCGCCCGCCGGTGGTCCGTTGCGGCACGAGACACGTAACAACAAGCCGGTGTTGTGGTGTGCGGGTTCAACACGCAAAGGAGGAAGTGAAATGACACCAACAAGCACGTCCGGGTGGGGCGTTCTCCTCGGCCTCGTTCTGCTCCCCGGCTCCGCGCTCGCCAATCCGGAAGTCATCAAGCTCACCGGGGACGCGAAGAACTGGGCGATGCAGGCGGGCAACATGCAGAACCAGCGCTACAGCGCGCTCAAGGGGATCAGCAAGGACAACGCCAAGAACCTGCGCGTCGCGTGGACGTTCTCGACCGGGGTCCTGCGCGGCCACGAGGGCGGCCCGCTGGTGATCGGCGACACGCTGTACGTCCACAGCCCGTTCCCCAACAAGGTGTTCGCCATCGCCCTCGAGGATCAGCAGATCAGATGGAAGTACGAGCCGAAGCAGGATCCGGCGGTGATCCCGGTGATGTGCTGCGACACGGTGAACCGCGGCGTCGCCTTCGCCGACGGCAAGATCTTCCTGCAGCAGGCCGACACGAACCTCGTCGCGCTCGACGCGAAGACCGGCAAGGAGCTGTGGAAGGTCAAGAACGGCGATCCGAAGAAGGGCGAAACGAACACCAACGCGCCGCACATCTTCAAGGACAAGGTGATCACCGGCATCTCCGGGGGCGAGTTCGGCGTGCGCGGCTACGTCGCCGCCTACGACATCAAGAGCGGCAAGCAGGTCTGGAAGGCCTTCAGCACCGGGCCCGACGCCGAGATGCTCATCGACCCGGCGAAAACGATGACCTGGACCGACGGCAAGATGGCGCCGGTCGGCAAGGACTCCTCGCTCAAGAGCTGGCAGGGCGATCAGTGGAAGATCGGCGGCGGCACGACCTGGGGCTGGTACAGCTACGACCCGCAGTCGAACCTGATGTACTACGGCTCGGGCAACCCGAGCACCTGGAACCCGGCGCAACGGCCGGGCGACAACAAGTGGTCGATGACCATCTTCGCGCGCGACGTCGACACCGGCCAGGCGAGGTGGGTGTACCAGATGACGCCGCACGACGAGTGGGACTTCGACGGCGTCAACGAGATGATCCTCGCCGACGGCATCAGCGTGAAGGGCAAGCCGCGCAACGTCGTGGTGCACTTCGACCGCAACGGGTTCGGCTACACGCTCGACCGGAACACCGGCGAGCTGCTGGTCGCCGAGAAGTACGACCCGACGGTGAACTGGGCGACGCACGTCGACATGAAGACCGGCCGTCCGCAGGTCGTGAAGGAGTTCAGCACGCGGGCGAGGGGCCAGGACAAGAACACCAAGGGAATTTGCCCGGCGGCGCTCGGCACCAAGGACCAGCAGCCGGCGGCGTACAACCCGGCCAACAAGCTCTTCTACGTGCCGACCAACCACGTGTGCATGGACTACGAGCCGTTCAAGGTCGAGTACACGGCCGGCCAGCCGTACGTGGGGGCGACGCTCTCGATGTTCCCGGCGCCGAAGAGCCACGGCGGCATGGGGAACTTCATCGTCTGGGATGCCGGCACCGGCAAGATCGTGAAGTCGAAGCCGGAGAAGTTCTCGGTGTGGAGCGGTGTGCTCGTCACCGCGGGCGGCCTCGCGTGCTACGGCACGCTCGAGGGCTACCTGAAGTGCGTCGATTCGGCCGACATCACCAAGGAGCTGTACAAGTTCAAGACGCCCTCCGGCATCATCGGCAACGTGAACACCTGGGAGTTCAAGGGCAAGCAGTACATCGGCGTGCTCTCGGGCATCGGCGGCTGGGCAGGCATCGGTCTCGCCGCGGGTCTCGACGAAAAGGACACCGACGGTCTCGGCGCGGTCGGCGGCTACAAGGAGCTGAGCAAATACACCGAGCTCGGTGGCGTGCTCACCGTGTTCTCCCTGCCGTAAGCCGAAATCCGGCTTCAAGCGTTAAGAGGCTGACACCCTTTTCGGGTGTCAGCCTTTTTGATCTCTGAAGGGCCACCAGCAATGAAGAAGAGGCATATCACCGCCGGGACGGCATTCGTGCTCGCGATGCTTGCGTTGGGCCCGGCCGTCGCGGCCGATGCGAAACCCTACAAGGTCGCCGATGGGAACAAGGTCGACAAGGTGACGCTCGAGGGCTGGCGCACCTGGCGCGCGCTCGCCTGCGAGCGCTGTCATGGCGCCCGGCAGGAGGGGATGGTCGGGCCGTCTCTGCTGGAGGGCCTGAGGCGGCTCTCCAAGGAGGAGTTCAAGCGGGCGGTGCTGAAAGGGAACCCCGAGAAGGGCATGCCCAACTTCGACGGCAGCAAGATGGTCAGCGAAAACATCGACGGGCTCTACGCGTACCTGAAGGGGCGCTCGGATGGCGACGATCCAGCCCGGCCGCCTCGAGGAGCTGAAGTGAGGTCGCTTCCGCCCGCGCCGGTCATGGCGGTCGCTCTCCTGCTGCTGCCGCTCGCTGCCTCCGCGCAGGTCGGCGAGGACCGGGTGCTGCGGGTTTGCGAGGATCCGAACAACCTCCCGTTCTCGAATCGGAACGGCGATGGATTCGAGAACAAGATCGCCGAGCTCCTGGCGCGCGAGCTGGGCTGGAAGCTCGAGTACACGTGGTTCCCGCAGCGGATGGGATTCATCCGCAACACGCTGCGCGGGCGCGAACCCGACTCCAACCGCTTCAAATGCGACCTCGTGATCGGCGTCCCGGACGGCTTCGAGCTGGCGGCGACGACGAAGCCCTACTATCGCTCGACGTACACGCTGGTCTATCCGAAGGGGAAGGGGCTCGACGGAGTCAAGGTCCCCGAGGACCTGCTCAAGCTCGAACCGGCGAAGCTGAAATCGCTCAAGCTCGGCGTCGTCGGTCAGACGCCGCCCTCCGACTGGCTGTTGAAGCACCGCCTGTTCGACCAGGTTGTCTCCTATCAACGCCAGTCCGGGGATCCGGAGCGCTATCCCGGCGAGATCGTCGAGAAGGACCTGGTCGCCGGGACGATCGATGTGGCATTCGTATGGGGGCCGATCGCCGGCTACTTCGCGCGGAATGCGACGTCCCCCGAGCTGGTGGTCGTGCCGTTCAAGCCGGACCGGGAGATTCAGTTCGACTTTCGCATCGCCATGGGGGTGCGGTTCGGCGAACGCGAGTGGAAGGACCGGGTCGATCGGCTGATCGAGGCGAACCGGCCCCGCATCCAGGCGATCCTCGCCGCTTACGGGGTGCCGCAGCTCGACGATGAGGGCCGGATCATGGCGGTGGCGCCCGATCCGTCGCTCGGTCGCCCTGGCGCGCGGCCCGGGAAGTAGGCCGCCGTGCGTCATCTCGCGCGTGCGCTCGCGCGGTACGCGTTCCTCGCCGCCGCGTTCGCAACGCCGGGGGCGGGCGCGCAGGACCGGATCTCCGAGGCGGAGACGCTGCTCTTCCAGACCGATCACCTCAAGAACGTAGCGCCCGCAGCGACGCTGTCGTACGAGTTCAAGAAGACCGGTTCGGCCGAACCCGGGTTCGACGACACGGTCCAGCTCTGGGTTCGATCCACGGACGGTGCAAAGCGCGTCTCGGTGGCGTTCTTTACCCGGGAGCGGAAGATCGCCTACCCCGACGTGACACGGCCCGAGGGCAATCCGGTGCTGCTGTACTTCCTCGAGCGCGACATCCGCGAGATGGAGCGCCTGACGGGGGGTAAGCCGGGTTATTTTCGCAAGGCGATCCGCATGGCGCTCGCACGCTCGGCAACGGTCACAAAGATCAGCGTGCCGTTCGCAGGCCGAGAGCTCGCTGCCCAAGAGATCACGGTGGCGCCGTATGTCGACGATCCGCTCAAAGGCCGCATCGGGAAGTATGGATCGAAGCGCTACATCTTCACCATGAGCGCCGACGTGCCCGGCGGCATTTACAGCGTGCGCACGATCGTGCCGCCCAGCGGGTGCTGCGAAGGACGCGCCGCTCATCGAGGAACACCTGCGCTTCGTGCGCATCAGCCGCTGAGCTCCAGCACGATGACCGCCATTCTGCGCTGCAGCCACTATGAGCTCTCGCTCGATCGACCGCTCGTCATGGGGATCGTCAACGTCACTCCCGATTCGTTCTTCGACGGCGGGCGGCACGCCGACGCGGGCGCGGCGGTGGCACACGCGCACCGGCTGGTCGACGAGGGCGCCGACCTCGTCGACGTCGGCGGCGAGTCAAGCCGCCCCGGGGCAGCTCCGGTGTCCGCCGACGAGGAGCTCGGCCGCATCCTGCCGGTGCTCGAGGGGCTCGCTGACCTCCGGGTGCCGATCTCCGTGGACACCACCAAGCCCGAGGTGATGCGCGAAGCGCTGAAGCGCGGCGCGACGATGATCAACGACATCACGGCGCTCGCGGCGCCCGGCGCCGTCGAGGTCGTCGCCCGGTCGGACGCGGCGGTGTGCCTCGTGCACATGCAGGGTGAGCCGCGGACGATGGAGGCGAGCCCGGTGTACGGCGACGTCGTCGCCGAAGTTCGCGACTTCCTCGCGGCGCGGGCGGCCACGTGCGTCGCGGCCGGCGTCGCTCCGGAGAGCATCGTCGTCGACCCCGGCTTCAGCTTCGGCAAGACCACCGCGCACAACCGCGCGCTGCTGGCGCACCTCGACGCGATCGTGGCGCTCGGCTACCCGGTGCTGGTCGGTCTGTCCCGCAAGTCGAGCCTCGGGCGCATCACTGGCGAATCGCCCGACGATCGGCTCCCGGCAAGTGTGACCGCTGCCTTTCTCGCCGTGCAACGCGGCGCCAGAATCGTGCGCGTTCACGACGTCGCGGCGACGCACGATGCGCTCGCTGTCCTCGCTGCGGTGGAACGACAGCAATGACCGAGGAAACAGAAGCAACACCCGACGCAACCACCACCAAAAGGAGGAGACGATGATGTTCTTACGTTCTTTCAGGCTGACTGAGATGCTCGGTAGCTTGTTGCTCGTGGCGATGCTCTTGACGGCGCCCCCGGTCGCGGCCCAGACGGCCCAGCCGGCTCAGAAGGCCCCGGCGACCCAGAAAGCTCAGGCGAACAAGGAAATTGCCGGGGCCGTGGCGAAATGGACGGCGATCTTCGTCGACGACAATCCGGACGCGATCCTTGCCTTGTACGACGACGGGGCCGTACTGTGGGGAACCCTGTCCCCCAAGCTGGCCGTCGGGAAACCGGAGCTTCGCGGCTACTTCGAGCGGGCGTACAAGGCGCTTCCCGGACACAAGGTGGTTTTCGGCGAGCAGGTGATCCGGGTTTATGGCGACATGGCGATCAACAGCGGCTACTACACCTTTTCGTATCTGAAGGATGGCCAGACACAGAGCATTCCGGCGCGGTACACCTTCGTCTATCGGAAGCGCGCTGGGAACTGGATGATCGTCGATCACCATTCGTCCAGGATGCCAGCGAACTAGGACGAGCTGCGGGCCGGGTTCGCCCCATCCATGCCTTACCTCGCCGGCTCTGGTCGGGGCTCACGCTGCCGGCGCGCGGCGCTCGCGATCGTCACCTCGCTGCTCGGTGCGGCGGCCTGGGCAGCGGGCGAAGCGTTACAGCCAGGGGCCTACGAGATCACCGCGCAGACGGTGATGCCCCATCTCGAGGAGAACCTACGGTACGCCACGACCCGGGAGCGTCGTTGCCTGCGCGGTGACCCGCTCGCGTCCGTCTTCCCGGTCCTGCAGCACTCGTCGCTCGATGGCTGCCGGCTGGGTGACGCGAGCCGCGACGGTGACGCAATCCGCTATCTTCTCGTCTGCGACAACCCGCAGGTGGCGACCGGGGTAGCGCGACTGGATGTAAGTCCGGGTCGTATCGTCGGTACGCTGGAGGTCAAGATGGGCGGCAAGAACATGACTTTCGCCCAACGGATCGAGGCGACGCGGTGGGGCGAATGCGACCGGTCGCCCTGAATCGTCGCCGGGCGAGCGGCAGCCGGTTCGCGGCCGGCCGGGCTTACTGCGTGGCGGCTTCGCAGCCCACGTGATGCATGCTGAGACCTACCGGCTGGTAGACGCCATATCGCAGCAGGAAGTCGCGTTGCGCCTGATACGCCTCCCGCTCCATCGCCAAGGAATCCGCGCACGAATACGGGGCGGGATACTTGCCGGAGAGACGCTGCAGGTAATGGACCATCTCGTGCACCACTATCGAGCTGGCGAGCAAATCGTGCTCCGGATCGAGGCGTTCGTCGAGGTAGATCGTTTCGCCCGGCGGAAACCAGCCCATCACCTTGCACTGGTGGCCCTTGCAGGCCGCGTGCTGAAGATAGCTGCGCGGGACCATTTCGACCGCCGGCATGCGGTCGGGCATCGGGTAGCCGGTGAGCGTGACCGCCCATGACAGAAAAATCGCGTACAGCTCGTCCATGAAGGACTCCTATCCGTTGCCGGATGTCTCCTCCTGGGCGCTGCCGCGCTGTGATTCGTGGTGGACGCGAGTGCCGACGCGGCGCAAGTTCCGGGATCTGCGGCGTCGAGGCTTACGAAGCAAGTTGTGCGCCGGCGCCGGGGAAACGGCACTCGTCACCGGACGCAGTTCACATCTGGGCCGAAACGACGCGCCCTTTCGACGATTCGGGTCATGAACCTCATCACTTGGAACATCCAGTGGGCGCGCGGCGTCGACGGCCGGGTCGACCCGAAGCGGATCGTCGGGGTCTGTCGCGAGCTGGGGAGCCCCGACGTGCTCTGCTTCCAGGAGGTGGCGCGGAGCTTTCCGGGACTCGCCGGCAGTGGCGGTGCGGACCTCTTCGCGGAGCTCGCAGCGGAGCTGCCCGGGTACGCGGCGGTCGAGGGGATCGCCGTCGACGCGCTCGGCGAGGGCGTCGCGACGGCAGTTCGGCACCCTCATCCTCACACGTTGTCCGGTACTCCAGGTCTTCCGGCATCTCCTGCCGTGGCCCCCCGATCCCGGGGGCCCGACGATGCAGCGCGTCGCGCTGGAAGTCGTGATCGCCGGCGCGCGCGGACCGCTACGCGTGACGACCACCCATCTCGAGTACTACTCGGAACGACAGCGCGCAGCCCAGGTCGAGCGGCTACGCGAGCTCCAGGCCGAGGCGGCGGCGCACGCGGACGACCCGGCGTTTCCCGCGAAAGCGGGCGGCCCGTTCGAGGCGCGGCCGCGGCCGCGCTCGGGCATCCTCACCGCGGACTTCAACCTGAGGCCAGAGGACCCGCTCTACGCGCGCCTGCAGGCGCCGATCGTGGGCAGCCCGGCGTACCGCGACGCGTGGCGCGTCCGGCATGGCGACACGGCTCACGCGCCGACGCTCGGGCTCTACGACAAGGCACAGTGGCCGGGCGAGCCGTTTGCGTGCGACTTCATTTTCGTCACCGAGGATCTCGCGCCGCGGGTCGAGGACGTCGTCGTGGAGGGCGCGACGCAGGCCTCCGACCACCAGCCGGTGCTGCTGAGGCTGGCGGATTGATGGCGTTGACGGCCTACTGAACCGGCCCGACCTTCAGCTCGTTGCGAACCGCCTTGACGCCGACCACGGCCGCCGCGATGCGCCCGGCTTCGGCGATGTCCTGCTGTACCGGCACGGTTCCCCGCAGCGTGACGACGCCGTCGCGCACCGCGACGACGATGCCGCTGTTCGAGCTCCACATACTGCGGTTGAACTGCAACTTGCTCTGGACCCGGAGCGTGACCTGCTGGTCGCTCCAGAATCCGCCGCCCTGCGGCGGCGGCGCGCTCGCTGGCTTCGGCGGGGGCGAGGCCGCAGCCACCTTTCGCTCCGGCTCTTTGGCGGCCGGCTTCGGGGGGGTCGAGGCCGCGGCCACCTTCCGCTCGGGCTCTTTGGCGGCCGGCTTAGGCGGGGTCGAGGCCGCGGCCACCTTCCGCTCGGGCTCCTTGGCGGCCGGCTTCGGCGTGGAGGAGGTTGCAGCGACCTTTCGCTCGGGCTCCTTGGCAGCGGGCTTCGGCGCAGCCGAGACCGCAGACCCTTTCCGCTCCGGCTCCTTGGCCGCCGGCTTCGGCGGGGTCGAGGCCGCCGCGGCCCTCCGTTCGGGCTCGCTCGCGGTGGGTTTCGGTGGACTCGCGGCCGTTGCCTTGCGCGGCGGCTCGGGCTTCGCCGTCGCCGCCGTCGGCGACTCGGCGACCGGGGTTTCGGTCTTGGGGTGCTCGACGTCGACCGGTGGCGGCGCGGGGCGCTTCGCCGCGACACGGGCTTTCGCGGGAGACACTGACGGAGCATCCGGCGTCCCCCGGAGCAGCATCCCGGCGCCGATCGCGAGCGCCAGCAACGCGACCGCCGCCACGGCGATCGGCCACTTCCGTCGGGTCGCGGTGCCCTCCGCCACCGGCCGCGTGGCCAGCACCACCGTGTCCTGCTGCGGCTCGTCACCCGGCCGGGCGCCGGAAGGGCCCGACGAATCCGGCGACCGCTCGCGCGCCTCGAATGCCGCCGGGACCGTGGGCTCGCTGATGATCGTCTCCTCGGACACCGTCGGGCTCACCGGCGCTGCATAGGCCTCGAGGATCGCGGCGCGGAACGCGTCGGCGGTCGCGAAGCGCTTGGCGGGTTGCTTGGCAAGTGCCCGGGCGATCACCGCGTCGTAGCGCTCCCAGCCGCGCCCGGGATCAGCCTCGGAAGGGGACGGCGGGTGCTCGTGGCAGATCTTGTACGCGACCTGCTCCGTGGTGCCGGAGAACGCGTGCGTCCCGGTGAGCAGCTGGTACATCACCACGCCCGCGGCGAAGAGATCGGCGCGCCAGTCGACCGTCCCGCTGGTGTACTGCTCCGGGGCCATGTAGCCGGGCGACCCCATGACGACGCCCGTGAGCGTGAGCTGCGAGGTTTCGATCCGGGCAATGCCGAAGTCGGCGACCTTGATGCGGCCGTTGTTCATGATGATGAGGTTGGCCGGCTTGATGTCGCGGTGCCAGACGCCCTGCTCGTGGGCATGGTGGAGCGCGTCGAGCAGCTGCGCCATGATGCTCACGACGTCGCGCTCCGCGAACCGCGTCCCGCGGTTGAAGTACTCGCGCAGGCTGTTGCCCTGGACGAACTCCATCGCGATGTAGGTGACCGAGTCTCGACTCGCCGTAGTCGTACACGGCGACGACGCCGGGGTGGGAGAGGCGGCCGGCGGCGCGCGCCTCGTTCTTGAAGCGCGCCATCATCATGCCGGTGTGATCGTCGTCCTCGATCAGCTCCTTGCGGACCGTCTTGATCGCGACGGTGCGATGGATGTCGGGGTCGAACGCCTTGTAGACGACCCCCATGGCGCCCTTCCCGAGGACCTCGACGAGCTCGTACTTGCCGAGGCGTTGCGGTTCGGTCATGGGCGGGCTGAATGGGACCTCGTTCGGCACGAGGCTAGCCTAGGGGCCGGCCCAAAAGGCTGTCAATGCGGGGGTCGCGACGTTCGTTAGCTTTTCGGCGCACCGACGACGCCGATGAGGGCGTCGAGCACTCCATCCGGGCGTTCGGCCATGAGGGCGTGACCTGTTCCCTCAAATACGACGGTCCGGGCCTCCGGGATGGCGGCGCGCAGGTCGTTCGCGCTCCGCGACGGGGTGAGGATGTCGCGGCGTCCCAGGATGAAGAGCGTCGGGCAGCGCACTTTCGCCGCCGATGCATGGCCGTCCGCGTACTCGCGGCACGCCTTGAGATCGGCGTAGAGCACCTGCGGCTTGGCGCGTTCGAGCAGTCGGACGTTCGTGCCCGCCATCCACATGCCAGGGACAGCGTTGCCGCCGAGGTGGGCGGCCGCCGAATGGCCCCAGATGTTGAGCATGTCGAGCGCCGCGTGACTGTCCTCGCGCGCGGCGCCCAGCAGCGCGTCGCTGACCACCATCGGCGCGGAGGTGCCGATGAGGGCGAGGGCACGCGCGCGAGCCGGATGGCGCGCGGCGCACTCGAGCGCGACGAGCGAGCCCATGCTGTGGCCGACCAGCGCGGCGCTGTGGATCCCCGCGGCGCTCAGCAGTGACGCCAGCCAATCCGCCATCGCGCCGATCGCGGTGAGCGGTGCGCCCCCGGAGCGGCCATGGCCCGGGAGATCGACGGCCAGCGCGTTGCAGCCGTGGTACGCGAAATAGCGGCTCTGGAGCAGGAACGCGCTGTGATCGTTCGCGGCGCCATGGATGAACACGACGCTCGGCAGCTTCGCGTCGAGCGTGCGCCCCGCGGTGTAGGCGTAGGCCTCCTTGCCGTCGACAGCCAGCTTCATCGCCGCGCCTACGCCTTCTGCGAAGCGCGCAGCGCGCCGGCGAGATCCTCGATCAGGTCATCGGGGTCCTCGAGACCGATCGAGAGCCGGATCGTTCCCGGTCCGATCCCGGCGGCGGCGAGTGCGGCGTCGTCCATCCGGAAGTGGGTTGTCGTCGCCGGATGGATCACCAGCGACTTCGCGTCGCCGACGTTGGCGAGGTGCGAGAAGACGCGCAGGCTCTCGATGAACTTGCGGCCCGCCGCTCGCCCCCCCTTGACCGAGAACGTGAACACGGCGCCGCAGCCGCGCGGCAGCAGCTTCCCGGCGAGCGCGTGGTCGGGATGCGATTCGAGCTCCGGATAGCCGATCGACTCGACTGCCGTTTGCCGCGACAGGAACCCGACCACCTTGCGGGTGTTCTCGACGTGGCGCTGCATCCGCAGCGGCAGGGTCTCGATGCCCTGCAGGATGTGGAACGCCGTCGTCGGGCTCATGCACGCACCGAAGTCGCGCAGGCCCTCGCGCCGTGCGCGCAACAGGAACGCCGCGACCGTGGACTCCTCGGTGAAGTCCATGCCGTGGAAGCCCGCGTACGGCTCGGTGAGGGTTGGGAACTTGCCCGAAGCGTCCCAGTCGAAGGCGCCGCTGTCGACGAGCAGCCCCCCGATGACGATCCCGTGACCGCTGAGGAACTTGGTCGCGGAGTGGAAGAGGAGATCCGCGCCGAGGTCGAACGGACGCATCAGGTAGGGCGTCGTGAAGGTCGAATCGACGAGGAGCGGCAGCTGCGCGCCGTGCGCGATCGCGGCAACCGCCGGGATGTCGAGCACGTCCAGGCCGGGGTTGCCGAGCGTCTCGGCGAAGAGGAGGCGGGTGTTGGGCCGGATCGCGCCGCGCCACGCGGCGAGATCGCGCGGGCTGACGAACGTCGTCTCGACGCCGAAGCGGGGGAGGGTGTAGGCGAGCAGGTTGTGCGAGCCCCCGTAGAGCGAATGGCTGGCGACGATGTGCGAGCCCGCCCCCATGAGCGTGGCGATCGCGAGGTGCATCGCGGCCTGGCCGCTCGCGGTCGCGATCGCGCCGACGCCGCCTTCGAGGGCGGCGATGCGCTCCTCCAGCACCGCGTTGGTCGGATTGGAGATCCGCGAGTAGAGGTGACCCGCGCGCTCCATGTTGAAGAGCGAGGCGGCCTGGTCGGTGTCCTTGAAGACGTAGGACGTCGTCTGGTAGATCGGCGTCGCGCGCGCACCGAACTGCGGATCCGGCTGCTGGCCCGCGTGCAGGCTCAGCGTGTCGAAGCGCAGATACTTGGGCTGGGACATGACCGCGGCTCCCCCGAGAGGTCGGCCGATTCTAGCCCGGATGCCCGGGCCGACCGCCGCGCTTCGGCGGGGCGGCGCCAGCGGGTCGGGTCCTCAGGCCGCGGCGAGGAGGCGGCGCGCGCGCGAAGGGGTGAGGCTCGGCGCGTCGGCGATCCGACGCCGGCGCGGAATCTGGAGTCCCAGGTGAGCTGACCGCGAACCCCGCCTCGGTGCGGTTCGAGACGCGGAGCGCGCGGAAGATCGCGGCCGTGTGGGCTTTGACGGTGCCCTCGGCGAGCCCGAGCTCGCGGCAGATCACCTTGTTCGGCTTGCCCTGCACCAGGAGGGCGAGGACGTCGAGCTGGCGCTTCGTGAGGTCGAGATCCTTGCCCCCGCGAGGGCGCTCCTTGGACGGCGCGCCGGGTGAGGTTGCCCCAGGCGGCGTCATGAGCTGCGTCCGGAGCACCTCCGGCGGGACGTACACTTCGCCGGCGAGCACCAGGCGGAGCGCGCCGAGCAGCACCGGGGGCGCCGAGCGCTTGGAGATGAATCCGCTCGCGCCGCTGCGGATGGCAGCGGTGACGGTCGCGTGGTCGGTTGTGCCGGACACCACGACGATCGGAATCTCGGGGTGTGACTCGCGGACGCGCTCGAGCACGCTCGTGCCGTCGCCGTCCGGCATGATCAGGTCGAGGAGGACCAGCGCCGTGTCGGCGTGCGCGTCGAGCGCCGCGAGCGCCCCCTCAAGGCTGTCGGCTTGCAGAACGTCGACTCGCTGGCTCAGCCCGGCGAGCACGTTGGCGAGGCCGGCACGCATGAGCGGGTGCGCGTCGACGATCAGAACCTTCAACGCCACCGGGCCTCCGCGCGCCGGCTGCTGCTCGAGAGTAGGTCGTTCGGTCATGGTCAATACCCCAATGTCCCTAAGCAGTTTCAGCCTAGGCGTGGGAGGCCTGCCGGGGTGGCCAGAAGTACCTCCGAGCATGTGAAGGATTCACAGGGGTTATCGCGGGATTCGTCGTTCGTCGCACGCCAAGCGGACCCCTTGCCAGCACCTTTAGCAACCCGCGGGGACGATGTAGCCAGGCAGACCTCGATCGTCCCGCCGGGTGAAGGACCGGCGCCGCCGAGGAAAAGGGCGAGCTCACCGCTAACCCGTTGTCTTTCTTGGCTCCGCAAGTGGGATCGGCCCGCGACCGGTGCCGTTGTTTACTGAGGAAATGCCCAGTCGATGAACCCACGTATCTCAGGCCTCTACCAAGGGCCACGTCTAAACGGTCTAGCCCGCCGCCTTGCTTTACGTGAGACAGGAATGCGATTACCGTCCACACGGTCGTCGGGGGGCTGAAATGCTCGCGCGGAGCGTCCTTAGGCTAGGATACTGCTCGCGCGTAGGTGTCCGGAGACTGTGTGTTTGGTCGCCGGCGAGGATGGGGTAATCCCAAGGGTTGACACAGTCGCTCGGGCAAGGGCCGCCGCCCGGCGTCCGTTTTGCCGCAGTATCGGCACACAGAAGGAGGGATGATCATGATGAAGAAATCGGGATCCTCGACAGCGCCTCCGCGGAGTCGCGAGTCGAGGAGTTGGCCGCATTCGATCGCGCCTTGAGGAGGCAAGATTACGTCGAGGGACAGAACGTAACGATCGAATACGGTTCGGCGAGAAATAAGTACAGAAGCTGGACGAGTTCGCCAACAAGCTAGTCGACAGTAAGGTGGACGTGATCGTCGCGGCCGGCGGTCCCGTTTCCGCCAAGTGGGCAAAGGAGGTGACCGAGGCCAGGCCGACCAAGACCATACCGGTCGTTTTCACGACCATCGACGATCCGAGGGCGAAGGACGATAAGGACCTCGTACTGTCAAGAATCTCGACCGGCCGGAAGGAAACCTGACCGGGACCTGGGGGCTGACCTCCGAGCTCGACGTTGCAAGGCTGACGCTGCTGCACGAGCTGCTGCGCGAGCGCAAGCTGCCCGGGTCGATCGGCGTTCTCTTCAATCCGAACCGTCGCAATTCCGGAACAGAAGGCGAATGTAGACGAGCCGCGGCGAAGAAGGTCGAGCGGACAGGTTGTCCGCCACAAGGCCGGGTCCGACCAAGATATCGAAGACGCGAAGAAGGCGCTCAAGAAGAAGGTTGAGGCACTGCTGGTCTGTGCCGACCCTCTCTTCAACAGCCACCGCACGGAAGTGGTCGAGCTCGCGGCACACCTTGAGGTTCCAGCGATCTACCAATGGCGCGGGTTCACGGCGGCCGGCGGCCTGATGAGCTTCGGACCAAAAATAGCGGCCGCTTATCTCCAAGCGGGCGTCTACGTGGGCCGTATTCTCAACGGCGCCAAGGTCGCCGATCTGCCAGTCGTACTGCCGACCGAGTTCGAGCTGGTCATCAATCGAGAGGCCGAAGAGAACTCGGGCTCAGGATCCCGCCCAAACTGCTCGCCCTCGCCGCGAGCGGCGAGTTGCTGAAGGACTTGCCAGGAAAGCCTGAGCTAGGAGAGCCCAAATTTGTGACCCTCTCAACGGAGCTGAGTTACTTGGTGAGTGTCCCACGGTAGATGCCATATCCTGCCGTTGCTGCTCGCCCGCGCCGATGAGGTGATCGAATGAGGCGGCGCACGCTTGTTTCGCTCATCGTCGGCGCTGCGGCGACCTGGCCTTTGCCGCTAGGCGCGCAGCAACCGGCGATGCCGGTCGTCGGGGTCCTCAACAGCGCCTCCGCGGGACCGCAAGCCGAGACGTTGAAGGCATTCCGTCGTGGCCTGATGGAGACCGGCTACGTCGAGGGCGAGAACGTCACGATCGAGTACCGCGAGGCGGCCAATGACTACAGTCGGCTGCCGGGGCTCGCCGACGAGCTGGTCCGCCGCAACGTGAAGGTGATCGTCGCGGCCGGCGGTCCTGTTTCCGTCCTGGCGGCAAAGAAGGCGACTGCGGACATACCGATCGTTTTCACGACCATCTCGGATCCGGTCAAGAGCGGGCTCGTCGCCAGTCTCAACCGGCCGGGGGGAAACGTGACTGGGACAGCCGGCCTGACCTCCGAGCTCGACCCAAAACGGCTGGAGCTGCTGCACCAGATCAAGCCGACCGGCACGATCGGCGTGCTCGTCAATCCGAACCGTCCCAATGTCGACGTCCAGATGGGGGCCGTGGCAGAAGCGGCGAAGAGCCTCAACCGGGAAGTTTTCTTCGCAAAGGCCGGCCTCGAGCCCGATCTCGATACCGCCTTCGAGACGCTCGGCCAGAAAGGGATTGGTGCACTCCTCGTCACCGCCGACCCTCTCTTCAACAGCCGGCGCGCGTACGTGGTCGAGCGCGTGGCACGCCTTAAGATTCCGGCGATCTACCAATGGCGCGAGTTCGCGGCGGTCGGCGGGCTGATGAGCTACGGACCAAGCATAACGGCCGCCTATCACCAGACGGGCATCTACGTCGGCCGCCTTCTCAAGGGCGCCAAGATCGAAGACCTGCCGGTCATGCAGCCCACCAAGTTCGAGTTGGTCATCAATCTCAAAACCGCGAAGGCGCTCGGCCTCGCAGTGCCAGACTCGCTGAGGGCTATTGCTACGGAAACGATTGACTGAGCCGGCGAAACTTGCTCCTAGAGGCACCGCGGCGGCGTGGTTGCCTGCCTCGGGGCGACGGCTGATCGCGTCCGCACGCATTCCATTTATTGAACTTCGCGGTCGGCTGTTCGCGAAATATGTCGCGCTGTTCGTCGCCGTGGTCTGCATGGCGCTGATCGCCAACGGCGCGTTCCAGATCTGGTTCTTCTCCCAAGAGCACAAAGCTTCGCTCATCCGCATCCAGCACGAGCAGGCCGAGGCGGCAGCAGCCAAGATCGGCCAGTTCGTCAAGGAGATCGAGTCTCAGCTCGGCTGGACGGTGCAATTGCCCTGGACCGCGGGCACGTTTCAGCAGCGGCGGACCGACGCTTGGCGGCTGTTTCGCCAAGTGCCGGCAATCACCGAGCTTGCGCAACTCGACCCCTCAGGCCGCGAGCAAATACGTGTCTCGCGGCTGGCCCCGGACGTGCTGGGAAGCGGAATCGATTTCTCCGGGGATCCAAGATTCATCGAAGCTGTGTCGCGGAAGACCTACTACGGCCCGGTGTATTTCCGGAGGGATTCCGAACCCTACATGACGCTTGGGTTGGCCGGTGGCCGCGATGCCGGGGTCAGCGTCGCGGAGGTGAACCTCAAGTTCATCTGGGACGTGGTGTCCCAGATCAAGGTCGGCCAGCGTGGCAAGGCCTACGTCGTCGATTCGCGGGGCCGCCTCATCGCTCATCCCGACATCAGCCTGGTGTTAAGAACCACTGACCTCTCGCATCTCACCCAAGTGCAGGCGGCACGCGCGAGCTTCTCGGGAGCGGCGGTGGAAACCGTGCAAGTGGCGAAGGACATCCAAGGCCAGCGGGTGCTGACCGCGTATGCCCCAGTCGCCCCACTCGGCTGGCTGGTGTTCGCCGAGTTGCCAACCGACGAGGCTTACGCACCACTCTACGCAACAATCGCACGCACGGGATGGCTTCTTCTCGCGGCTCTTGGCCTGGCATTTCTTGCCGGCATGTTCCTCGCGCGCAAGATGGTGGTGCCGATCCAGGCATTGCGCGCCGGAGCGGCGCGAATCGGCCACGGCGACCTCGATCAGCGGATTTCGATCAACACCGGTGACGAGATCGAGGAGCTTGCCGATCAGTTCAACGACATGGCCCGAAGGCTACGGGACTCCTACGCCGATTTGGAAAAGAAGATCGAAAGCCGTACGCAAGAGCTTGCCCGATCGGTCAGCGAGCTTCGTGCCCTGGGCGAAGTCAGCCAGGCAGTCAATTCGACCCTCGACCTCGAAAACGTGCTGACGACGATTGTCGCCAAGGCAGTGCAGCTCTCGGGCACGGAGGCGGGATCGATGTATGTCTTCGACGACGCCGCGCAGGCGTTTCGTCTGCGCGCGAACTACGGCACGGACCAGGCGACCATAACGGCCCTAATGGAGCAACACGATCGATCTCAACTATCCAGTCATCAGTTCTGCAATCGCGCAGCGCGAACCGCTTCAAGTTCCGGACTTGCGCAATGACCCGTCGTCCAATCAGCGAGATCCTCCTGCGCGGTGGCTACCGGGCGCTCCTGGTCGCGCCGCTGATTGAGGCCGGATCATTTCGTGGGCTTTCTGGTCGTTCGCCGCAAGGAGCCGGGAGTCTTTCCGCAAGCGACCGTCGATCTCGTCAAGACCTTCGCTGCCCAATCGGTGCTGGCGATCCAGAACGCGCGCCTCTTCAGCGAGATCGAGCGAAAAGAGCCGGCAGCTCGAGATCGAGAGCAAGCACAAGTCGCAGTTCCTCGCCAACATGAGCCACGAACTGCGTACGCCGATGAACGCCATCCTTGGCTATACCGAACTGCTCATCGACAACATCTATGGCGAACTGCCGGATCGGATGCGCGGGGTGCTCGAGCGCATTCAAAGCAATGGCCGTCACCTTCTCGGGCTCATCAACGACGTGCTCGACTTGTCGAAGATCGAGGCGGGGCAACTCACGCTGTCGCTCACGGATTATTCGGTCAGCGAGGTCGTGGACAGCGTGGTCAATGCCGTCGAGCCGCTGGCGGCCGAGAAGCAGCTCACACTGAAGGCGGAGGTGCAGGCGAGGCTGCCGCGCGGACACGGCGACGCGCGCCGCATCGCGCAGGTTCTGCTGAATCTCGTCGGCAATGCAATCAAGTTTACCGACGCAGGCGAAGTGGTGATCACGGCCTCTGCAGCCAATGGGTGGTTCACGATAGCGGTGCGCGATACCGGGCCGGGTATTTCTCCGGCTGATCAGAGCAAGATTTTCGAGGAGTTCCAGCAGGCCGATAGCTCATCGACGCGAAGGAAGGGCGGGACAGGGCTCGGGTTGTCGATCGCCAAGCGGATCATCGAGGTGCACGGGGGCCGGATCTGGGTCCAATCGGTGCCGGGCGAGGGATCGACATTCTCATTCACCCTTCCGATCACCGTCGAAGGGCAGGCGGGCAGTCATGAAGAAGCGCATCCTGGTGGTCGAGGATCAGGAGGACAACCGCAGGATTCTGCGCGATTTGCTGACCAGCGCTGGATTTGAGCTGATCGAGGCCGAAAACGGCGAGCAGGCACTTGCCGTGGCGGCGAGCGGAGCGGCCGGACCTGATCTTGATGGACATCCAGTTGCCACTGCTCGATGGGTATGAGGCGACGCGCCGCTTGAAAGCGGATCCATTATTGCGAGCAATCCCGATCATCGTCATCACTTCATATGCCCTCAGCGACGAAGAGGCGAGGGCGCGTGCAGCCGGCTGCGACGACTATGTCGCGAAGCCTTATAGCCCGCGCGAGGTGCTGGGCAAGGTCCGAGAATCTTGTCCTAGCGTCTGGGTTGGGTCAGCATGAGCAATCCTCCGCGCATCCTCATCGTCGATGACAACGAAACCAATCGCGACATTCTGCTGACCCGGTTGCAAGCGCATGGCTACGAGATACTGCAGGCTGCCGATGGTGAGGAGGCGCTGACAGCGGCGAAGCGCCACGTGCCCGACCTGATTCTGCTGGACGTAATGATGCCCAAGCTCGACGGCATCGAGGTATGCCGTCAACTCAAGAACGATGCCACTCTCCCGTTCATGCCTATCATCTTGTTGACAGCCAAGACCGACACCAAGGACGTCGTGGCGGGGCTCGACGCCGGTGCGGACGAGTATTTGACCAAGCCCGTCGACCAGTCCGCGCTCGTTGCCAGGGTGCGATCGGCTCTGCGCACAAAGGCGCTCCACGATCAGGTGCAGGCGCAGGCGGCCGACCTCGCGACATGGAATCGTACTCTTGAGCAGCGAGTGGCCGAGCAGGTGACTGAAATCGAGCGCGTTGGGCGCCTGAAAAGGTTCCTCTCGCCGCAAATCGCGGAGCTTGTGGTCTCCTCGGGGGATGAGCGGCTGCTCGAGAGTCATCGCAGCGAGGTCAGTGTGGTTTTCTGCGACCTGCGCGGCTTTACTTCCTTTGCTGAGACGGCCGAACCCGAGGAGGTGATGACGGTCCTGCGCGAGTACCACGCCACCCTCGGCACCCTGATCCACAAATTCGAGGCCACGGTCGAACGCTTTTTCGGCGACGGTCTCCTGATCCTGTTCAACGATCCGCTGCCCTGCCCCGATCCGTCGGTGCGGGCGGTACAAATGGCGGTTCAGATGCGTGACGAGGTCGCCAAGCTGGCGGCGAAGTGGCGCAGGCGCGGTCATGAACTCGGCTTTGGAGTCGGCATTGCCCACGGCTACGCAACACTCGGATGCATCGGCTTCGAAGGACTGTTCCAATACTCGGCGACCGGGACCGTTGCAAATCTTGCCTGCCGGTTGTGCGACCACGCATTGAACGGTCAGATTCTGATCGATGGCAAGGTGCACACCGCGGTGGAAGAGCGAGCCGAGATAGAGCCAGTGGGTGAACTCACGCTCAAGGGCTTCCATCGGCCGGTGAAGGCGTTCAACGTGCGGAAGCTGCCATCGTAGCCCTCGCCTGGTTGCGCGCCCTCCGCAAAAAAAACGCCCGTACGTGAACGGTACGGGCGCCGAAGAAACCCGGCCTCAAAGGGGGAGAGAAGGCCGAGTCAGAGGGAGCTTGAAACCCCGGCCGCCAACGCGGCCCCTCGCGGGGTAGGGGTAGACCTAGCCGATCTTCACCGGCACGTAGATCGTCGCCTCGTCGCGCCTCACGAGCACGGCGACGCTGCCCGTCGACTTGTCGACCAGCCTGCGGAGCTGCTCGGCGTTCTCGACCTTCTCATTCCCGAAGGCGAGGATGACGTCGCCAGCCTGGATTCCGGCCTTGGCCGCCGGCCCGTCGACCTGGTCGACCACGACGCCGCCGTCGATGCCCCGGGTCTTCCGTTCCTCGGGCGAGAGCGGGCGGACGACCACGCCGAGCTTCCCGGGCTTCACGTCCGCCGCGGGCGTTGCCGCCGCGACCTTCTCGGCCGGCATGTCCCCCACGGTGACCCGCACGTCGCGGGTCGCGCCCTCCCGCCACACCTTCATGGGGAGCGCGGTGCCGGGCTTGGTCTCGCCGACGATGCGCGGCAGCTCGTTCGACTGGTCGACCGACTTGCCGGCCACCGAGAGGATGACGTCGCCCGCCTTCAGCCCCGCCTTCTCCGCCGGGCTGCCCGGCTCGACCGCGCTCACCAGCGCGCCCTGGGGCTTCGCCAGGCCGAACGAATCGGCGAGGTCCTTGGTCACGCCCTGGATCGTGACGCCGATGCGGCCGCGGTTGACCTTGCCGTACGCAATGAGGTCGTCCTTGATCTTCATCGCGGTGTCGATCGGGATCGCAAACGAGAGGCCCATGTACCCGCCGGTGCGGCTGTAGATCTGGGAGTTGATCCCGACGACCTCGCCCGACATGTTGAACAACGGCCCGCCGGAGTTGCCGGGGTTGACGGCGACGTCGGTCTGGATGAACGGGACGTAGTTCTCCGACGGCAGCGCGCGGTGCTTGGCGCTCACGATGCCGGCAGTCACGGTGTTCTCGAGGCCGAACGGCGAGCCGATCGCCGCGACCCACTCGCCGACCTTGAGCCGGGACGGATCGCCGATCTTCACGGTCGGGAGGCCGGTCGCCTCGACCTTGACCACCGCCACGTCGGTCCGGCGATCGAAACCGATGACCTTGGCCTTGAGCTCCCGCTTGTCGGCGAGTCGGACCGTGACCTCGGAGGCGTCGGCGACGACGTGCGCGTTGGTCAGGATGGTGCCGTCGGGCGTGATGATGAAGCCGGAGCCCACGCCCTGGCGCGGCGTCGGCTGGGCGTCGGGCATCGGGATCTGGAACCGGCGGAAGTACTCGTACATCGGATCTCCGGGCTTGAGCGGAGCCGCGCGCGGGCCGGCTGCGGTCCGCTGCGTCGTCGTGCTGATGTTCACGACCGCGGGCCCCTGGCTCTCGACCAGCTCGCTGAAGTCCGGAAGGCGCCGCCCGGGCTCCGTGACGCTCGTCGCCGGCGCGGCGGCGTGAGCTCCGGCCATCGGCGAATACTCCGCGCCCAGGTAGCCGAACGTGGCGGCCGCGGCCAAGGCTCCGGCAACGGCGAGAACTGACGCCCGTTTCTTGATCGGCATGATACGAACCTCCGAGTCGCTCTACCAGGGCGTTGGTCCGGCCGGCCGGCGCGCGGGTTCCACCGGCCCAACACACCGTTACACCGGAAACAATCTGTTACAGCCCGGGTAAGATCCGGCGCGCCCCCGCCCCGATGACCCAGCCGGAACCCGCTCTGCCGCTACGGCTCCTCGCGCGCGTGTTCGTGCCGTTCGCCTGCGGCTACTACTTCTCGTACTTCTTCCGCACCGTCAACGCCGTCATCTGGCCCGATCTCGTGCGCGACGTCGGCGTCGACGCGAACCGCCTGGGTCTCCTCACCAGCGCGTACTTCCTCGCGTTCGCGGCGTTCCAGCTGCCGCTCGGTGTCCTCCTCGACCGCTTCGGCCCGCGCCGCGTGAACGCCGGGCTGCTGGTCGTCGCGGCGTGCGGTGCGCTCGTCTTCGGCGCGAGCGAGACGCTCGCAGGGTTGATCGCCGGCCGGGCGTTGATCGGGCTCGGGGTGTCCGGTTGCCTGATGGCGAGCATGAAGGCGTTCACGCTCTGGTTCCCGATGTCGCGCTTCGCCACCCTGAGCGGCTGGCTTCTCGCGGCCGGCGGCCTCGGCGCGCTCTCGGCCTCGGCGCCGGTCGAGGCGCTGCTGCGGCTCACCGACTGGCGCGGCGTCTTCGACGGCCTCGCCGCGGCGACGTTCGCGACCGCGATGGTGATCTTCTTCGTGGTGCCCGAGCGGGATGCGGGGCCCACGCGGCCGAGCGTGCGCGAGCTCGTCGCGGGCTTCGGCACGATCTACCGCGATCCCGTGTTCTGGCGCGTTGCCGGCGTCAGCATGACCGGCCACGCCGCGTTCCTCGCCACCCAGGGGCTCTGGGTGGCGCCGTGGCTGCGCGACGTCGCCGGCTTCGACCGTCCGACCGTCGCCGGCGTGCTGTTCGCGATGGCCGTCCTGACCACCGTCGGGTTCGCGTCGACCGGGACCGTGAGCGACGCGCTCGCGAAGCGCGGCGTGGCCCCGCTCGCCATTTTCAAGCTGGGCGCGATCGCGAGCGCGATCCTGATGGGCACCTTCGCCCTCGGGCTCACTGTAGCGACGGTGGCGACGTGGTGTCTCTACGCGTTCATCGCGCCGATCGCGACGCTCTCGTACGCGATCCTCACCCAGCGCTACGATCGTGCGCTTGCCGGCCGGGTCAACACCGGCGTCAACGTGCTCGTATTCGTCTCCGCGTTCGCCGCGCAGTGGGGGATGGGGGCCATCGTCAGCCTCTGGGCACCGGAGGCCGGGCGCTATCCGCTGGCCGCGTACGGCGCCGCGTTCGGCACGATCGTGTGCCTCCAGACGCTGGCGCTCTTGCCGCTGCTCACCCTGCGTGAGGTCGCCCCGCGCTAGCGTTATCATCCCGGCAGGCGTTGCCCGGGCATGAGCAAGGCATTCACCAAGGAACCCGACGCGCTCGAGGAGGACGACCTCGAGCCCGAGCAGGCGCTCGACCAGCCGATCGTCAAGAACTACATCACGCCGGCCGGCCACCGGCGCCTCAGGGACGAGCTCGCCCACCTCTGGGAGGTCGAACGGCCGAAGCTCGTCGAGACGATCGCGTGGGCGGCGTCGAACGGCGACCGCTCGGAGAACGCCGATTACATCTACGGCAAGCGGCGGCTGCGCGAGGTCGACCGGCGGATCCGGTTCCTGTCACGCCGCCTCGAGATCGCGGAGGTCGTCGACAACGCCGGCCAGGATCACGACCAGGCGTTCTTCGGTGCGACGGTCACCTATGCCGACCGGTCCGGGCGCGAGCGGACGGTCAGCATCGTCGGGATCGACGAGGTCGATCCGGCCCGCGGGCGGGTGTCGTGGATCTCGCCGATCGCCAAGGCGCTGCTCAAGGCGCGCGAAGGGGATGCCGTGACGGTGATGACGCCAGCGGGCGCCGAGGCGGTCGACGTGCTCGCGATCCGGTACGACCCGCTCGCGTAAGCGGGCTACTGCTGCACCGCGGAGGCCTTCGCGGCGGCGGGCTTGAAGTCGCCCGCCTTGACCACCGAGAGCTTGCCGAGCTGGACGTGCCGGCGGAGCGCGTCACGCACCTGGGCCGGTGTGAGCTCCGCGATCCGCTTCTCGAATGCGATATCCCAGGCGAGCGTGCGGTCGATGGCGCTGTAGCCGGCGAGCCGACCGGCGAGGCCGGCGTCCGAGTTCCGCGCCATCTTGCGGGCGTGGAGCAGGCTCCGCCGGCCGTCCTCGACCTCCTGCGCGTCGAATCCCTCGTCGAGCGCCCGGCGGAGCTCCTCGGTGATCGCCGCCTCCACGCGCGCCCGGTTCTGCGGCGCATAGATGGCGTAGACGCCGAACTCGCCAGCCTCGTCCTGCGAGCTGGCGCTCAGCCACGAGCCGACGCTGTACGAGAGGCCGTCCTTCTCCCGGACGCGCCGCGCGAGGCGCGCGTCCGACGAGCCGCCGAAGAGATAGTTGCCGAGGACGAGCGCCGGGTAGTCGGCGTGGTCGTCGCGGACCTTGAGGTTGAGGCCGGCGCGGAAGACCGCGTTCGCCTTGTCCGGCGTCTCGATGACGTGGTCCATCGGCTGCACGTCGAAGTAGCGCGCCGGGATGCGCTGGTAACGCGTCGGGCTCTTCCAGTCGCCGAAGAGCGCCGCGGCGAGGCGGGCCACCTCCTCGGGATCGAAGTCGCCGACCACTGCCAGCTCGCTGTGCGACGCGCCGACGAGGTCGCGGTAGCAGCGGCGCACCTCGTCCAGGCTCACGGACCTGAGGCGGTCGGCGCGTTCCTCGAGCGTCGGCGTGTATTCCCAGTGCTCGGACGGGTAGGGATGAAGGTGGCGTCCGATCGAGAGGCCCGCGAGCGACTGCGGGTCGGTGCGCTGCGAATCGACGCTCATCAGCGCCTGCCGCTTCGCCTGCTCGAACTCGCTCTCCGGGAAGGCCGGGTCGCGCAGCATCTCGGCGGCGAGCGCGAGCGCGGCCGGCAGGTTCTGGCGCAGGGTCTGGATCGAGGCACCGTCGCCGGCGACGCTGACGCTCGCGCGCAGCCGGTCGAGCTCATCCCGCAGCTGCTCGCGCGTGCGCTTGTGCGTGCCGCGCGAGAGCATCGCGCTCGCCATCGAGCAGGCGGCGCTCCGGCCCGCCTTGCTCGTCTCGTCGCCCCAGCGCAGCGAGAGCTGCGCCACCACCGTGCCGCCGCGGGTTTTCTTCGGGAGGAGGGCGAGCTTCATGCCCGAGGGGAGCTGGCGGCGGATGACCCGGCCCTCGATGTTCTCCGCGGATGGATCGAACGCCTCGCCCGCGGCGACCTCGTTCGCACCCGCGAAGTCCCGCAGCTGCGCGGCGAGGTCAGGCGCGGCCGGAATCGCCACCCGCTCGGGCTGCGAAGTCGGGAGGAACAGCCCGAGGGTGCGGTTCGACGACCTCAGGTAGGCGGCGGCGACGCGCTGCACGTCGTCCCGCCTGCACCTTGTCGAGCCGGTCCCGATAGAGGAACAGCAGCCGCCAGTCGCCGATCGCGACCATCTCCGACAGCGTGAGCGCGACCGAGCGCGAGTTCGTCAGGAGCTGCTCGACGTCGGCCTTGAGCTTGGTGCGGGCGCGCTCGACCTCCTCGTCGGTCACCGGGTTCGCGGCAAAGCCTTCCAGCGTGGCGAGCAGCGCGTCGCGCGCCGGCTCGAGCGGGGCGTCGCGACGCACCGCCGCGCCGAAGTACACCGAACCGGCCTCGCGGGTCTGGCGCTCCGCCCCGAAGACCGAGGCGGCCTTGCCGGTGGCGACGAGCGCCTTGTGGAGCCGGCCCGAGGGCTGCGCGGTCAGGATCTGGGTGAGGAAGTCGACGGCGACGAAGTCCGGGTGAGACCCCGACGGGACGTGGTACATCGCGTTGGCGAGCTGCACCTCGCCGACGCGCCTCAGGATCACCGTGCGCTCACCGTCCTGCGGCGGCTCGACGGTGTACGTGACCTGCAGCCGACGACCGGGCTTCGGGATGGCCCCGAGCGTCCGCGCGACCGCCGCGAGCGCGCGCGTCTCGTCGAACTTTCCGGCCACCACGAGCACCGCGTTGTCGGGCTGGTAGTAGTGGCGGTAGAACGCCTGCAGCCGCTCGATGGGCACGTTCTCGATGTCGGACAGCGTGCCGATCACCGAGCGCCCGTAGTTGTGCCAGAGGTAGGCGGCGGCGTTCATCCGCTCGCGCAGCAGACCGAACGGGCTGTTCTGCCCGGACTCGAACTCGTTGCGGACGACGGTCATCTCGCTCTCGAGGTCCTGCCGCGAGACCCTGGCGTTGACCATCCGGTCGGCCTCGACGTCGAGCACGAACGCGAGCAGCTCGTCGGACGCGGGGAAGGTCTCGAAATAGTTGGTGCGGTCGAACGACGTCGTGCCGTTGTAGCGCGCGCCGCGCTTCAGGAACTCGCTCTTCGGGCTGGCGTAGCGCGGCGTGCCCTTGAACAGCATGTGCTCGAGCAGGTGCGCCATCCCGCGCTCGCCGTAGCTCTCGTGACGCGATCCGACCAGGTAGGTGACGTTGACGGTGATAGTGTCCTGGGAGGGGTCGGGAAGGAGCAGGACCTTGAGCCCGTTCGGCAGGTTGTACTCGTTGATGCCGCCCATCGACGGGCCGCGGACGACCCCTTCGGGCAGCTGCTGCGCGGCCGCGGCCGGCGCGAGCAGGACGAGGAGCGCGGCAAGGAACGCCCGGTGGAGCAGCGACATCGGTACCCTCTACCCTCTTGTGAACGGCCGCCCCGAGGTCGGCCGCGTACGGCTATTGTATCTAAGCGGGCGTTGGACTCGGCCGCAAAGAAAAGTTCCGCATGGGGCGGATTTCACGGGGTGAACATCGCTCTGTCAAGGGGGGGCCGCGAACCTGGCCCTCCGCCTACCGAAATCCCTGAGAGCGTCTCAGTAAACTCCCGGATGCCCATGTTGCGGCGCGCGCCTTGATCTCGGCAAAGTGCGTCCCTATCTCTTCTCGCGGATCGACGGAACGGGGGAAAAAGCCCATGACGGACGCTGCCCGGCAGACGCTCGGCTTCCAGGCCGAGGTGAAGCAGCTCCTGCACCTGATGGTGCACTCGCTGTACAGCAACAAGGAGATCTTCCTGCGGGAGCTGGTCTCGAACGCGTCCGACGCGTGCGACAAGCTGCGCTTCGAGGCGATCTCGAATCCGGCGCTCCACGAGTCGGATCCCGATCTCAAGATCCGGGTCGCGTTCGACAAGGACGCGCGCACGATCACCGTCTCGGACAACGGCGTCGGCATGTCGCGCGACGAGGTGGTCGCGAACATCGGCACCATCGCGAAATCCGGCACGCGCGAGTTCCTCGCCTCGCTGACCGGCGACCAGGCGCGCGACGCCCGCCTGATCGGCCAGTTCGGGGTCGGCTTCTACTCGTCGTTCATCGTCGCCGACCGGGTGACGCTCATCACGCGCCGGGCGGGGCTCCCGGCGGGCGAGGCAGTGCGCTGGGAGTCCGACGGGACGGGCGAGTACACCGTCGAGACCACCGAGAAGCGGACCCGCGGCACCGACGTGATCCTGCACCTGCGGGAGGGCGAGGACGACTTCCTCTCCGACTTCCGGCTCAAGGCCCTGCTCCGCAAGTACTCCGATCACATCGCGATCCCGATCGTGATGCAAAAACTCCAGTGGTCGGACGAGGCGAAGGCGACGGTCGCGACCGGGCTTGAGGAGACTGTCAACCAGGCGAGCGCGCTGTGGGCGCGGCCGAAGGCCGAGATCACCGACGAGCAGTACCAGGAGTTCTACAAGCACGTCGCGCACGACCCCGACCCGCCACTCGCGTGGACCCACAACCGCGTCGAGGGGCGCCAGGAGTACACGCAGCTGCTCTACCTCCCCGCGCGCGCCCCGTTCGACCTCTGGGACCGGCGCGAGCGCCGGGGGCTCAAGCTGTACGTGCGCCGCGTGTTCATCATGGACGACGCCGGCGAGCTGCTGCCCGGGTACCTGCGCTTCGTGCGCGGCGTGATCGACTCCAGCGACCTGCCGCTGAACATCTCGCGCGAGATGCTGCAGGAGAGCCGCGACGTCGAGACGATCCGCTCCGGCTCCGCGCGACGCGTGCTCGCGCTGCTGGAGGATCTCGCCGGCAGCGAGCCGCAGAAGTACGCGACCTTCTGGAAGGAGTTCGGACGGGTGTTCAAGGAAGGCGTCGGCGAGGACGCCGGCAACCGCGAACGCGTCGCGAAGCTGATGCGCTTTGCGTCGACCCACAACGACACCGACGCGGAGGACGTCGGGCTCGCCGACTACGTGTCGCGCATGAAGGACGGCCAGGACCGGATCTACTACGTGACCGCCGACTCGCTCCGCGCGGCGAAATCGAGCCCCCACCTGGAGGTGTTCCTGAAGAAGGGCGTCGAAGTGCTGCTCATGTTCGACCGCGTCGACGAGTGGGTGGTCGCCCATCTGCCGGAGTTCGAGGGCAAGGCGCTCGCCTCGGTCACCAAAGGCGATCTCGATCTCGGACCGCTCGCGAGCGACGCCGAGCGCGACGAGTCCCGCAAGCTGGCCGAGGCCCATCGCGAGCTCGTCGAGCGCATCCGGGGGGCGCTGGGAGAGCGGGTGAAGGACGTTCGGGTGACGGCGCGGCTGACGTCGTCACCGGCCTGCCTCGTCGCGGACGCACAGGACCCCGGCGCCAATCTGCAGCGGATCCTGCGGTCGGTCGGGCAGGATGTACCGCGGTTCAAGCCGATCCTGGAAGTCAACGCCGACCATCCGATGGTCCAGCGGTTGAAGTACGAGGAGAAGCGATTCGCCGAGTGGGCCGAGCTCCTGTTCGACCAGGCGCTCCTCGCCGAGGGCGGTCAGCTCGACGACCCGGCGGCCTTCGTCAAGCGGCTGAACGAGCTGATGCTCGACCTCGCCGGCGGGGGCTCACGGATCTGGACGCCGGGCTAGCGCCGGACCGTCACTGGTTCAGCTTGACCGCCTCGCGCTCGCGCGCCTGCTCGTCGGCCGGCACGTTGAGCTGCATGTCGCGGCGCTCCTGCGCCACCCCGCCGCTCGGAACGTTGCGCCGCACGTCGCTGGCGGCGTCTCCGGCCGGGACGTTGAGCTGCATGTCGCGACGGTTCCGGGCCGCCTCGTCCTGCAGGCACATTGCGCTGGATGTCGCGAGCCTCGCGCGCGGCCTCGTCGGCGGGGACGTTGAGCCGCATGTCGCGGCGGTCGGTCTGGAGCTCGTCGCGGGCCTCGAACGCGCGGCGATCGCGCGCGGCGGACGGGTCGACCGGGACCGCCGACTGCGGAATCACGCTCGGCCCGGCTCCGGGTTGTGGAACGTTCGGCAGCGCAGGGGTCGCGGGCGGCTGAACGCTGGGGAGGGGCGGCGTGGCCGGGACGCCCGTCTGCGGCATCGCGGGCATCAGACCGCTCCCCTGCACGGTGTACGGCGTTCCGGTAGGCGGCGGCCGGTCCGAGAAGACGGTGTGGCCGCTGGGATCGACGTACCGGTACATATGCTGTCCGAACGCGCTGCCGGCGACCGCGGCTGCGACGAGGAATGCGATGGCCTTCAGCATTGGAGGGCTCCTATTGCGAGCGTTGCCTCCCCTCCCAGCAATATAGCAGGCGGTTGCCCGCCTGCTCAGAGCTGGCCGAGCATCGCCTCCGCGCCCGACACCTCGAACTTGCCCGGCGCCTCGACGTTGATCTTCTTGACCACGCCGTCCTCGACGAGCATCGAGTAGCGGCTCGAGCGCACCCCCATGTTGCGGGCGATCAGGTCGAGCTCGAGCCCGAGCTTCTTCGTGTACTCGGCGCTGCCGTCGGCCATCATCCGCACCTTGCCGGCCGCCTTCTGGTCGCGCATCCAGGCCGCCATCACGAAGGCGTCGTTCACCGAGATGCACCAGATCTCGTCCACCCCCTTCTTCTTCAGCGCGTCGAAGTTCGCGATGTAGCTCGGCACGTGCTTCGCCGAGCAGGTCGGGGTGAACGCGCCCGGCAGGCCGAAGATCACGATCTTCTTGCCCTTGACCAGGTCCTGGACGCTGAGGTCCTTGGGGTTGACGGGGCAGCCTTGGGCGTCGAACTCGACGCATTCGGTGAGCCGGCCCTCGGGCAGGCGGTCGCCGACCTTGATCGCCATGGGGATTCTCCTGATGGGGGTCGCTGGGGAGGGGGAGGTGGCAGGATGGCCGAGTTCCCGGCCGAAGTCAAAAGCGTCACGCCGCGGTGGCCTGAAGCCATTGAGGAACAAGGGTTTCGTGGCAATATTGGCGCGTCCCCCCAGGGTCCGCCCAGGTGCCAGTCGCCGCCGTCGCCAACGAAGAACGCCGCCTCACGCTGGCCGAGGTCGTCAAGGAGCTGATTGGCGACGGCCTCGTGCCGCGCGAGGAGGCGGAACGCCTCATCGCCGACCGGCGCGCGTATCGGGTCGGCGCCCAGCACCCCCTGGTGGCGGTCGCGGAGCAGAAGTGGCGCTCCGCGGCGCCGCCGCACAAGCTCCTCACGCTCGAGGCGCTCACCGAGTGGTACGCGCCGAAGGTCGGGCTCGCGTACTTCCACATCGATCCGCTCAAGATCAACTTCGCGTCGGTCACCGAGATCATGTCGAGTGCCTACGCCGAGCGGTTCAAGATCCTGGCGGTCGAAGCCGCGCCGAAGCGGGTGGTGATCGCGACCGCCGAGCCCTACGTCCGCGAATGGGAGCCCGAGCTCCAGCGGATCCACCGCGTCGAGATCGAGCGGGTGTTCGCAAACCCGCTCGACGTCCAGCGCTACATCGTCGAGTTCTACAACCTCGCGCGCTCGGTCAAGAAGGCGACCGGGGCGGCCGAAGTGCGGTCGAGCCTCTCGAACTTCGAGCAGCTCGTCGAGCTCGGCAAGACGAACCGCCAGTTCGACGCGAACGACCAGCACATCGTCAGCATCGTCGACTGGCTCTGGCAGTATGCCTTCGACCAGCGCGCGAGCGACATCCACATCGAGCCGCGGCGCGAGATCGGCCTGGTGCGGTTCCGCATCGACGGGGTGCTCCACAACGTCTACCAGCTGCCGGCCGCGGTGATCGCGGCCATGACGAGCCGGATCAAGATCCTGGGGCGGATGGACGTGGTCGAGAAGCGGCGCCCGCAGGACGGGCGCATCAAGACGCGTACCGCCGACGGCCAGGAGGTCGAGCTCCGCCTGTCGACGCTGCCGACGGCCTTCGGCGAGAAGCTGGTGATGCGGATCTTCGATCCCGAGGTGCTGGTCAAGGATCTCACCGAGCTCGGCTTCGCCGAGGAGGACAAGGGCCGCTGGACGGAGATGACGGGCCGGCCGCACGGCATCATCCTGGTCACCGGCCCGACCGGCTCGGGCAAGACCACGACGCTCTACTCGACGCTCAAGACCCTCGCCACGCCCGAGGTGAACGTGTGCACGATCGAGGACCCGATCGAGATGATCGAGCCCGCGTTCAACCAGATGCAGGTGCAGACGGCGATCGACCTGTCCTTCGCCGAGGGGGTGCGGGCGCTCATGCGCCAGGACCCCGACATCATCATGGTCGGCGAGATCCGCGACCTCCAGACCGCGGAGATGGCGATCCAGGCGTCGCTCACCGGCCACCTCGTGCTGTCCACCCTGCACACGAACGACTCGGCGAGCGCGATCACGCGGCTGCTCGATCTCGGCGTGCCGGCGTACCTCCTCAACGCGACCGTGCTCGGGGTCATGGCGCAGCGCCTCGTGCGGACCCTGTGCAAGCATTGCAAGCACAAGGTGCCGTTCGGCGATGGCCGCTCCGATGACGTCTCCTGGGAGGAGCTCGTCACGCCGTGGAAGTCGCGCCGGCCCCATCACGTCTACCGGCCCGTCGGCTGCCTCGAATGCCGCATGACCGGGTACCGCGGTCGAACCGGCATCTACGAAGTGATGCTGCTCTCGCCCGCGATCAAGCGCCTCGTCAGCTCGCAACCCGAGCTCGGGAAGATCCGTGAGCAGGCCTACAAGGAGGGAATGAAATCCTTGCGCATCAGCGGCGCGGTGAAGGTCGCGACCGGGGTGACGACGTTCGACGAGGTCCTGAAGGTCGCGCCACCGCACCTCCATGAAGGCGCGTGACCCGGGGGGCGGCGGGGCAGTCCCCGACGGCGCATCGCCGATGAAACCCGTCCTCATCGACCTCGCCAAGCACATCGGCCTGGCCGCCGTCTACTTCGGTGCGGCGAAGCTCGGGCTGGCGTTCGCCTTCGTTCACCCCAGCGTGACGCTGGTCTCGCCGGCGTCCGGCGTGGCGCTCGCCGGGCTCGTGCTGATGGGACTGCGCTTCTTCCCCGCCGTAACGGTCGGGGCGCTCCTCGTCGCGCTCACCGAGGGCGTGCCGCCCCTGCCCGCCGCGGCCATCGCGCTCGGCAACACGCTGGCCGCGCTCGCCGGCGCGTGGCTCCTTACCCGCACCCGGGACTTCGACCCGGCGCTCGCTCGCGTCCGGGACGTGCTGCAGCTCGTCTTCCCCGCGGCCCTGGGCGCGCCCGTCATCGCCGCGGCGATCGGCACGGCGGCGCTCGCGCAGGCGGGCCTCGTCGATCCGGAACGGATCCTGCGCGTCGGTCTCGCGTGGTGGGCCGGCGACGCCCAGGGGGTGCTGCTGTTCGCGCCGCTGCTGTTCACGTGGCGGGACGCGCCCCGGCCCGACCTGCGCGTCGCCCATGCGCTGGCGCATGCGGCGCTGATCGCCGCGGTGCTGTTCGCTGGCGCGCTCGTGCTCGAGAGCAACCTCGGGGTCGAGAGCGTCGGGTTCCTGGCCGCGCTCCTCCTCTTCCCGCTCGCGGTGTGGCCGGCAGTGCGCTACCCGATGCGGGAGATCGCGAGCTTCAACGTCGCGTTGACGGCGCTGTGCGTCGCCGGCGAGTGGCTCGATGTCGGGCCGTTCGTCTCCGGGCGCGAGGTTGCCGGCGGACTGGTGGCGATGCACGGCCTGCTCGGGTCGGTCACGCTGACCACGCTGCTCCTCTGTGCGCTGAGCACCGAGCGGCGCCACGCCGCCGAGCGGTTGCGCCGCAGCGAGGCGCGCTTCCGCAGCCTGACCAACCTGTCGGTCGACTGGTACTGGGAGCAGGACGCGGAGCTCCGCTTCACCTACCTCTCGCCGGGGTTCCAGCTCGCGACCCGGTTCGACCCGACCGAGTGCCTCGGCCGGCGGCGCTGGGAGCAGCCGGTGGAAGGGCTCGACACGCCGGCGTGGGCCGAGCATCGGCGCCTGGTCGAGCAGCATGAGCCGTTCCGCGACTTCCTCGTCGTGCGCCGCGCGCCCGACGGCCGGTTGCGGTACATCCTAACGAGCGGCGAGCCGGTCATCGACGAGGCGGGCCGGTTCAGGGGCTACCGCGGCATCGGCCGCGACATCACCGCCCGACACGAGGCCGAGCGCGAGCTGCGCGAGTCACGCGAGCTGTTCGCGCGCATCTTCAGCGCGAGCCCCAACCCGATGCTGCTCAGCCGCTTCGACGATCACCGGGTCCTGGAGGTGAACGCGGCGTGGCTCGGCGCGTTCGGCCGCGCGCGCGAGGAGGTCGTCGGGCAGACGCTGGACCGGGTGGATGTGCTCGTGCACGGCGCCGATCGGCCGCGGATCACGGCGTTGCTCGCCGCGCGCGGCGCGGTACGGAACTTCGAGCTCGAGGTGCGGGCGCGGGGCGGCGAGCCGCGCCAGGTGCTCTACTCGGGGGAGCTGGTCGAGCTCGCCGGCACCCGCTGCGTGATCTCGACGCTCACCGACGTCACCGAGCGCAACCGCGCGCTGGTCGAGCTGCGCGCTTCGCGCGAGCGCCTCGAGCGGATGTTCCGTGGCAGCCCGCTGCCGATCGCGATCTCGGGGATCGAGGACGGCACGGTGATCGACGTCAACGACGCCTGGACCCGGACCTTCGGCTACGCGCGCGAGGCGATTCTCGGCAAGAACTTCGTCGACCTCGGGTTATGGGTCGACCTCGACGCCCGCGGCCGCCTGCGCGAGCTCCTGCTCGCCCAGGCCGCGGTGCGCAACTACGAGTGCCGCTGGCGCAAGCGCTCGGGCGAGGTCGCCGACGTGCTGCTCTCGGGCGATCTCATCGAGCTCGACGGCGAGCCGGTCGTGCTCTCGACCGGAATCGACATCACCGAGCGCAAGCGCGCCGAGGCGCGGCTGCGCGACTCGGAGGCCCGGTTCGCCAAGATCTTCCAGTCGAGCCCGGTGCCGGTCGTGATCAGCCGGCTGAAGGACGGCCGGTACCTGGAGGTGAACGACACCTGGGCCAAGTGGACCGGCTGGTCGCGCGAGGACGCGGTCGGGAAGACCTCGCTCGAGGTGAACATCTGGGCGAACCCGGCCGACCGCGACGAGTTCGTGCAGCTGCTCCGCAACGGCATGGCGGTCCGCAACATGGAATGCCGGCTCCGCAAGCGCTCGGGCGAGCTCGCCGACGTCCTCGCCTCGGCCGACGTGCTCGAGCTCGGCGGCGAGCCCTGCGTCGTCAGCTCGCTGATGGACATCACCGACCGGAAGATGGCCGAGCGGCAGCTGCGGGAGTCCGAGCGGCGCTTCCGCGATTTCGCCGAGGCCGCCGGCGAGTACGTCTGGGAGCTCGACGTCGACGGTCGCTACACCTACCTTTCGCGCCGCGCCGAGCAGGTGCTCGGCTACGCCCCGGAGGAGCTCTACGGCCGTCGGCCCTACGAGCTGATGCCGGCCGGCGAGCAGGAGCGCCTGCGCGACTGGTACGCGGAAACCATGCAGACGCGCACCGCGTTCCGCAACGTCGAGCAGCGCATCCTCACCCGCGCCGGGAGCCACATGTGGCAGCTGGTGAGCGGGGTGCCCATCGTCGACGGCGAGGCACGGTTCGTCGGCTACCGCGGCACCGCCCTCGACATCACCGAGCGGAAGCAGGCCGAGGCGCGCATCGCCGAGCTCGCCACGCGCGATCCGCTCACCGGGCTGCCGAACCGGCTGCTGCTCTCCGACCGCCTCGCCCGCGGCATCGCGAGCGCGCAGCGCGAGGGCGGGCTGCTCGCGGTGATGTTCATCGACCTCGACCACTTCAAGCGGATCAACGACACTCTCGGCCACGAGATCGGCGACCTGCTCCTGCGCGAGGTGGCGAAGCGCATCGGCGGGGTGCTCCGGAAGGGCGACACGCTGTCGCGCCTGGGGGGCGACGAGTTCGTGGTCGTGCTCGAAGGCATGAAGGTGGCCGAGGACGCGGGCCAGGTCGCCCGCAAGCTGATCGACGCGCTGTCGCAGCCCTACGACCTGGAGGGGCACACGCTCAACACGTCGGCGAGCGTCGGCATCGCGATCTATCCCGGCGACGGCACCGAGGCGACGACGCTCATGCGCCACGCCGACACCGCGATGTACGTGGCGAAGTCGAGCGGGCGGAAGAACTATCAGTTTTTCTCGGCGGAGATGAACATCCGCGCGACCGAGCGGCTGCGGCTCGAGGCCGCGCTGCGGGGGGCGGTGGAGCGCGGCGAGCTCAGGGTGTACTACCAGCCGCGCGCCGACGTGGCGGCCGAGACGCTGACCGGCGCCGAGGCGCTGCTGCGGTGGCAGCACCCGGAGCACGGAATGCTTACCGCCGGACGCTTCCTGCCGCTGGTCGAGGAGACCGGCCTGATCCACTCGATTGGCGAGTGGGTGCTGCAGACCGCCGCCGACCAGGCGCAGGCCTGGCACGCGCTCCACGGCCCGGCGTTCGCGATCTCGGTGAACATCTCGCCGAAGCAGTTCAATCGCGCGCTGCTCGGGCGGGTGCGCGGCGCGCTCGACGCGAGCGGCCTCGACCCGAAGATGCTCGAGCTCGAGCTCACCGAGGGCGCGCTCGCCCGCAGCCCGGACGAGGCGCGCGCGGTGCTCGGCGGGCTGCGCAACCTCGGCGCGCGGGTCGTGATCGACGACTTCGGCACCGGCTATTCATCGATGAGCCAGCTGCGCCGCTTCGCGATCGACGGGATCAAGATCGACCGCTCGTTCGTGCGCGGCATGACCGGGAACACCGACGACCGGATCGTCGTGAAGGCGATGATCGACATGGCGCGGAGCTTGCGCATCAATACCATCGCCGAGGGGGTCGAGACCCACGCCGAGCTCGAGTTGCTGCGCACGATGGGCTGCGAGGAGTATTCCGGCCACCTCCTGGCCGAGCCGGGGACCTCGGGCGAGTTCGAGCGGCGGTGGCTGCGGCCGGGGAACGTGCTGCGCCTGCGGCGCTAGTGGATTGGCACGGCGAACCCGCACCGGCGCACGCAATGTCCGCTGCGAGCCCTGCGCGTAGCGCTGAAGGGGGCAGGTCACGAGGGCAAAGCGGCTACTCTGAAGCGGGAGTAGGGAGTCAAAGACAAAAAACGTGGTAAGGGGATTGGAACCCGTCGCTCCTCGCGTCAGTGACGCCAGACTAGCCTGTCTCGCGACCGCGTCGCCGCACGAGCACCCGAAACCTGCGTAGTCTTGCGTCGTCGTAGATCTCTTGCCGCTCGAGCTCTCCACCCGAACCCGCGACTTGGATCACGCTCGGAACATTGGCCTTCGCCCATTCGCGCGCGTACATCAACGCAAGCCGGCGGTCCACAAAGAGATGCGTCTTCGCGAAGCCGTCGAGGGAAACACTCCACCCGTAGGGCTGAGCAGACTCGACACGAAAGACGCGCACCGCGCTTCTCTTGCGGCGCTCCTTCATCGCACTAGTTGGTTTCCCGGGCACGCAAGAGAATTCAGTAGGCGAAGAAGGACTCGAACCGTCAGCCTTCGGTGAGTTACTAACGGACGCTCACCATTGAGCGTAGTCGACGCGGACGCTGACAAACAGCAAACGATTGAGGGTTCCTGGCGGAAGAAAAACCGCTCAGCGCCCTCCTTTCTGTAAGCGCTCTATCTCTGCTGCTAACTCGCGGAACCTTTTGGCGATGCTTTTGGACGACTCGCCCTTCTTCAATTCGATCGCGCAGTAGGCATGTCGGTTAAATTTGAGCCGCAACTGAAACGGGCCGGGGCCGGCCGGCTGCGTCACTCCGATGCCTTGAAGTGTCATTGAGGTCTTCCTTCCTCCCACGCTTGTCGTCCGATCACCCTTGCTGCGGTTTGAGGCACAGTATGGCCAGCCTCACGAGCTATATGCACAGCACCCAAAATATGTATCGTTCCCTAGAACCCGCCGTCAAATCTTGTTCTCGTCCTCCGCGAACCCCCAACGGGTCCCTTCCGTTTCCTTTGGGAACGTCAGGAGGCCGGCTCGACCGTCTCGCCGAATCAGAACATCGGTATCGTCGGCAAACCACAGAGTCCCCTTGTGCCTCTTACCGTTCTCGTCAACCACCCACACCTGCCGCCCGAGCCATTGGCGCTTCCCGGTCATCGCGAAAGCCTCCTCGCCGTGGCTCATGCTTACACGGCACGTCGTTCCTTAACTGTGACAAAGGGTCACAATGCGTGAACGAATGCAAAGGGAAACGGCTATTCCCGGGGCGTCGACGATAAGAGAAAACTCAGCTCGGCCGAGCCAAGGATGCATGTTTGAAGCAAAGGGATCGCGCCCCGAACGCGCATGGCAAGATGAGCAACTCTTTCTTTGATTTCTGATGCTCTCTATGTGCCCGGGCGCGATGTGGACCCGAATTCGAGCATGAGCCTTCGATGGCGACGGTGGGGCCGGGTTGTGCTAGTGGTCGCGTTGGTCGCGGCTGTCATCGTTGGTGTTCCCGGCGTTCGTGAACCGATTTTGCGGGCCGCAGGATGGGCCCTTGTGGCTAAAGAATCGGTCGCGCCTGCCGACATCATCGTCATAGCCCTTGATGCGGGCGGCGCCGGGGTGCTCGAAGCTGCCGACCTTGTTCAAAGCGGCATCGCGACGCAAGTCGCTGTCTTTGCCGACCCTCCGAGGGCGGAGGATCATGAGTTCATCCGCCGGGGCCTCCCCTACGAAGATGAGGCGGCCCGTCAGATCCGCCAACTTCAAATGCTTGGCGTGCGGAACATCCTGCGGATCCATAGGACAGACGCTGGAACCGAGGGCGAGGGTCAGGCGCTCCCGGTCTGGTGTGACCAGCACCAGTTCCGTTCAATTGTGATCGTGGCGACTACCGACCACTCGCGACGTCTGCGTCGAGTGCTTGATCGATCCATGAAAGGCCATCCGACGAGTGTCGCGATTCAACTCTCACGCTACTCGGAGTTTGACCCTGACAGATGGTGGGAAACGCGCGGCGGTATACGTATTGCAATTATCGAGCTCCAAAAACTCTTGCTCGACATTGTGCTGCACCCAACGTCCGCGACGCAGCTCGGCGCCGTGCAATCGCCCTCGAAATTCGTACTCAAAGCGATCAGCGAAACGACCGGGATCGGGACTAGCATCACGGGATCGCTTTCTATCGAGAAAGTGCTCCCGGACGGTACTGTCCTCGGGAAAGTGACGTTCCTTGGGCCGCGATGCGGAGCGAACAACGCGGATTTCACCGGCCGCATCGATGGCGACAAGCTCGCGATCCCCATGCCGTTCGAGCCCGGGATGCAGTGCAAGGGTATCGTCTACGAATTCACGAAGAAAGAGGGAGGTTGTTTCGAGGGGAAATACAACACCACCACCAACCAGGGGCGCCCGGTCACGTTGAAGATCACCCTCGACCCGGCGTAAGTTTTCCACTCATTTTCTTTGCCGCGCAAGGCGGCCCGAGCGGCCGCCATCGGCTTTGATAGCTAAGTGCCCTCACTTCCGCGTCAACCGGACCGCCCAACAGCTTCGCCTGTTGGGTACCCTCCGCGCTTCGCGCGTCGGCGGCGGGTTACGCGGGCCGTTGAACGTCCGCTGCTCGTAAGGCTCACCGACGCGTTTAGAGTCGATAGCACCGTCGAATGACCGCTTTCAGCGCCTTGACTGTAAGACCGCTCCTGGGCCAAAAACGGCTGTAGGCGACGTTCCGGGCGGCCGACATATCCGTAGGCAGGTCGCGCGAACTATCAAATATTGTTAACTTTCGCTAGGCGGGTTTTTCCGTGCCTATACTGCATGGCGGTTGCGCAGTGGTAACGCTTGAGGGGAGGAAGCCTTGCGCAAGCTTCGTTTACGCCCATTTGCGACCGTCCGGGGAGGACGCGCTCGCTCGCGAGGATCCGGCAGCGTATCTCGCTTCGCGCTTGTTGTTGCAGCGCTGGTCGTCGCGGTCGTCACGGGGTTCGAGAGCTGGTTCCGGCTTGGCTCGCCTGCTTTTGCGCAGGCTGCCCCGGAACCGCTCGTGATCCCGCCGGACGCGAATCTGAAAGGTGCGTGGTCCGCCGTCGGCACCTGGCCGCTCATCGCCGTCCACATGGTTCTGATGCCGGACGGTCGCGTGTTGAGCTACGGCACGGATGGCACCGGCAGGCAGACCGGTGTATTCATCTACGACGTATGGGATTCTGCAGTCGGTCTCGGCGGCGGCCACCTCACGCTCCCCAACGGGACGAACACCGACGTCTTCTGTAGCTCCCAACTGGTGTTGCCGGAGGGATCATCGGTGTTCGTCGCCGGCGGCGACAATTGGACCGGCACTGGCACGACCAACACTGGCAACAACAACAGCAACCTGTTCGACTACAGCGCGAACGCGCTGGCGCGCGGCAACAACATGAACCGGGCGCGCTGGTACTCGTCGTCCACCGCGCTATTGAGCGGCGAGGTCTATATCCAGGGCGGCAGCGGTGGCACCGACCGTCCCGAGATTCGCGACACCAATGGGAGCTTCCGGTTGCTCTCGAGCGCGGACACCAGTGCGTTGGATTTCATGTATCCGCGCAACTTTGTCGCCCCCGACGGCCGCATCTTCGGCTTCGACAGCGCCGGGCGGATGTTCTACGTTGACACCGGCGGCAGCGGCTCGGTCACGCGGGTGGGACAGTTCGCTTCCTCGTATACCGGCAGCGACTCCAGCGCGGCGATGTTCGCACCCGGTCGCATTCTGCAGTTCGGCGGCAACTCCAACGGCGCGATCGTGATCGACATCAACGGTGCCTCCCCGACCGTCACCCCGACGCAATCGATGTCCTCTCAGCGGCGGCTGGTCACCGGGACCTTGCTGGCCGACGGCAAGGTGCTCGCCACCGGCGGCAGTCAAGTGTGGAACGAACTCACCGGAGTCAACAACATCGCGGAGATCTGGAATCCGGCGACTGGCACCTGGACGCGCGGCTACCAGGGCGCGCTGGCGCGCCTGTATCACTCCACCGCCTTGCTGCTGCCGGATGCGACCGTGCTGGTCGCCGGCGGCGGTGCACCCGGGCCTCTGAGCAACCTCAACGCTGAGATCTACTATCCGCCGTATCTGTTCACCGCCGCGGGCGCGCTAGCAGCGCGGCCTTCGATCCTCAACGCCCCGCAGTTCATCGATATCGGCAAGACCTTCCGCGTCGACCTGGCGGCCGACACGGCGGTCAGCCGCGTGACGCTCGTCAAGACCGGATCGGTGACGCACAGCTGGAACATGGAACAGCGCTTCCAGGACCTGACGTTCAATGCCAATGGCGCGCAGCTCTCGGTGCAGGCGCCGACCCGCGCGGCGTTCGCCCCGCCGGGCCACTACCTCTTGTTCGTCCTCGACAGCGCCGGTGTGCCGTCGGTCGGGAGGATCTTGAGAATCGGGGTCGCCGGCGATCCGAACCCCGAAATTACTCCGACGCTGGACAATCCAGGCGCCCCGTCCACAGGCCTCGGCGGCAGCGTCAGCGTGCAGCTCGTCGCTGCCGATCCCAACGGTGACACGCTGAGGTATTCGGCCTTGGGGCTGCCCCCGGGCTTGACGCTCAACGCCGCGACCGGCCTGATCACCGGCACACCCACCACGGTCGGCACCTACAGCGTGACCGTGACCGCGAGCGACGGTGTCAACGTGACCTCCGCGAACTTCACCTGGACCGTGACCGGCGGCGCGCCGCTCGCCCTTGCCCCGCTGCCGCCGCTCCCGGCGGTCCTCGCGGTGACCGGTGTGGCGAGCTACACCGCGAGCGCCAGCGGCGGCGTCAACGTGATCTACCGCTGGGACTTCGGCGACGGCACGCCGACGGTGTCGTCGAACGTGCCCACCACCACGCACACGTTCGCCTCGCCCGGCATCTACAACGTGACTGTCACGGCCAACGACGATCGCGGCGTCCCGGTGAGCCGCACCGCCGTGCAGACCGTCTACCTCCCGCCCGCCGGCGTGCGGCCGACCGCGTCCTCCACGCTTGCCTTCGAGCCGCGTGCCACCGGCAACGCCAGGTTGTGGGTGGTGAACCAGGACAACGATTCGGTCACCGCGTTCGACGCCGTGACCCACGCCAAGGTGCGTGAGATCGCCGTGGGAACTGCGCCGCGCGCGGTCGCGGTAGCGCCGAATGGCCTCATCTGGGTGACGAACCGGCAAAGCGCGACGATCAGCGTGATCAATCCCGACTCGCTGGCCGTCGCCAACACGATCGGCCTGCCGCGCGCTTCGCAACCGTACGGCCTCGCGTTCGCTCCGGACGGTGCACACGCTTTCGTCGCGCTCGGCGCCACCGGCCAGCTCGTCAAGCTCGACGCCGTCAGTTTCGTGCAGCTCGGCAGCGTGAACATCGGGCCGAATCCGCGGCACATCGCGATCGCCCCGGACGGCAGCGTCCATGTCGCGCGCTTCATCACTCCACCCCTGCCCGGCGAGAGCACCGCCACCGTGCAAACGACCGTGGGCTCGGTCAACTACGGCGGCGAGGTCGTCGTCGTCGACGGCGGCGCCCTGAGCGTGACGAAAACCATCGTGCTGAGGCACAGCGACAAACCCGATTTCGAGAACCAGGGCCGCGGCATTCCCAACTACCTCGGTGCGCCGGCGATCTCGCCGGACGCGACCCAAGCGTGGGTGCCGTCCAAGCAGGACAACATCAAACGCGGGGCGCTGCGCGACGGTACGGGCCTCAACTTCCAGAGCACGGTCCGCGCGGTGAGCTCGCGCATCGCCCTCGCCGCGAGCGTCGAGGATCACGCGGCACGCATCGACCACGACAACGCGGGCGTGGCGAGCGCGGCGATCTTCGACCAGCGCGGCATTTACCTGTTCGTGGCCCTCGAGACCAGCCAGGAGGTCGCCATCGTCAACGCGCACGGCGGCCACGAGCTATTCCGCTTCGACGTCGGCCGCGCGCCGCAAGCGCTTGCGTTGTCCGCGGACGGCCAGCGGCTGTACGTCAACAACTTCATGGACCGGACGGTCGGTGTGTTCAACCTGGCGCCGCTGCTGAACACGGGTGCGAAAAACGTGCCTGTGCTCGCCACGCTGTCGGCCGTGGGCACGGAGAAGCTGAGTGCGACGGTGTTAAAGGGCAAGCAGCTGTTCTACGACGCCCGCGACCCGCGCTTGGCGCGTGACCGGTATCTCAGCTGCGCGTCCTGCCACAACGACGGTGGCAGCGACGGCCGCGTGTGGGACCTGACAAGCATGGGTGAAGGCCTGCGCAACACCATCAATCTGCGCGGACGTGCGGCCGGCCAGGGACACCTGCACTGGAGCAACAACTTCGACGAGCTGCAGGACTTCGAAGGGCAAATTCGCACCCTGGCGCTGGGCACGGGCTTGATGTCGGATGCCGATTTCAACGCCGGCACGCGCAGCCAGCCGCTGGGAGATCCGAAGGCCGGGCGCAGCGCGGACCTCGATGCGCTGGCGGCATACGTGGCCTCGCTCGCCACCTTCGATGCCTCGCCGTATCGCACGGCGAGCGGCGCGTTGACGAGCGCGGCAAGCGCCGGCAAGATCGTGTTCACCAATATGAACTGCGGCTCGTGCCACAGCGGGACCGCGTTTACCGACAGCGGCGCGAACACGTTGGTCGATATCGGGACGATCAAGCCGGCGAGCGGCAGCCGTCTCGGCGGGGCCCTGACCGGGATCGACGTCCCTACGCTGCGCGACGTGTGGGCGACCGCGCCGTATTTGCATGACGGTTCGGCGGCCACGCTCGGCGACGCGGTGCGCGCGCACCGAGGCGTGACGATCAGCGACGCGAACCTCGGCGACCTCGTTGCGTACCTGCAGCAGATCGGACGCGAGGAAAGCGCGGCGCCCGTCAACGCTGGAGGGGGCACCGGCCTGACGGGCCGCTACTACAACAACACCACCCTGAGCGGGACGGCGGTGCTCACACGCGTAGAGGACATCAACTTCGGCTGGAGTTCCCGCTCACCCGGCAATGGCGTCAACCGCAACAACTTCTCGGCGCGCTGGAGCGGCACGATCTTGGCGCCGGCCACCGGCACGTATCGCTTCCAGACCGTTTCCGACGACGGCGTCCGTCTGTGGGTCAACGGGGTGCAAAGTATCAACAACTGGACGGCGCACTCCGCGACCATCAATACGAGCGGCAACGTCAATCTCGTGGCAGGCGTCCGATATTCGATCACCCTTGAATATTACGAGGCCTCGGGCCAGGCGGAGATTCGGCTGCGCTGGCTAACGCCGGGCAGCGGCAGCTACGTCGTCGTCCCGGCCAGCCAGCTGTTCACGAACTGACGGACGCACCGCACGGTTAGGGTGGGCCCGCGCAAGCGGG
>CAWHBT010000006.1:0-250514 GCA_963827595.1 uncultured beta proteobacterium
TCCCGTCGTTCGCGGCCGCCACGGAACCTTCCGGTAAGCCGCCATTGACGAGGCGACCGGCGCCCCACCGCTACTTCGGCGTCCTCGCCCCCAACTCGCCGCTGCGCAGTGCGGTCACCGCGCTCGCGCCGGCCGCGACCACCGCGCCGCCCGCATCCAACGCGCAACCCGCCGCCGAACCGGCCCATCGTCGCGCGGGCCGCTACGCGTGGGCGCTGTTGCTCGCCCGCATCTACGAAGTTTTTCCGCTGGTGTGCCCCAACTGTGGCGGGGCGATGCGGATCATCGCCTTCATCACCGCCGGCCCGACCATGCGCGACATCCTCGACCATCTGGGTGAGCCCACCGCGCCACCCCGCATCGCGCCTGCCCGCGGCCCGCCGCTGTGGGAGGCCACTGATGCCGAGCACGATCCCGCCGCCGATCCGCTGCTCCAGCCCGCCCCGGCCTTCGAGTTCGACCAGCGCATTGCCTGGTAGCCACCACCCTCGGCGCTCGCCGATGCGCGCCGCCGGGCTTGCTCGCGCCGGCGCCCGCCCAACCGGCCGCGCCCGGCCACCCTGGCGTCGGCGCCCGCGCAGAAGTCCGACGACAAGCGCGAGGAGCAGCCCATTGCTTGACCCGCCCCACCCACACGACCAAAATCGGGCTCGCGCGATTGAATTGCCTATCCGCGCACGACGCGGTCGCGGTGGCCGAGCTCGTGCGCAGTACGTGAACGTCGTGGTGGACTGCTCGTCGGAGCTTTCGCGCGGGCGCACGGTCGTCGACCGGAGCGGCCGCAGCGGCCGCGACCCCAACGCCCGTGTCGCCGTCGACGTCGACACGGCCGCCTTCGTGCGCCTCCTGATCGAGCGCCTGCGCACGCTCGGGTGAAGGAGCGGGGCCCCGGGGGATGCGTGACCGATAACATCGTCCAATACGTCGGCTCTGCGGTGGGGTCAATTCCGTCCGTGCATCGCATTCCAATCGTTCGAATGCACACGAGCTGACACAACTCAGGAGGCCACGATGAGCACGACGAAGGTCCGCAGCAACGACATGAAGTTCGAGATCGTCGTCATCCCCGTCTCGGACGTCGACCGCGCGAAGGAATTCTACGGGAGGCTCGGGTGGAGACTCGACGCCGAGTTCGCCAGCGGTGACGACTTCCGCGTCATCCAGTTCACGCCGCCCGGCTCCGGGTGCTCGGTCATCTTCGGCAAGAACGTCACGGCGGCGGCGCCTGGCTCCGCTCAGGGCCTGTACCTGATCGTCTCCGACATCGCGGCCGCCCGCGACGAGCTCCGCGGTCGCGGCGTCGAGGTGAGCGAGCTGTTCCACAGCGACGGCGTGTACGCTGGCACGGACGAGCCCTATCTATTTGGGCGGCGTCGGACCGGCGGTCCGGATCCCGAGCGTGGCAGCTACCGCTCGTTCGCCTCGTTCCGCGATCCAGACGGCAACGGATGGCTGTTCCAGGAGATCACGACGCGGCTGGCCGGTCGCATCGACTCCGGCGTGACGAGCTTCGCGTCCGCGAACGATCTGGCGGAAGCGTTTCGGCGTGCCGAGGCCGCCCATGGCAAGTACGAGGCCCGGATCGGCCAGGGGAGGGACGCGAACTGGCCGGAGTGGTACGCCGCGTACATGGTCGCGGAGCAGGCGGGCACGGAACTACCGTCGTGACTACCTACGACGCGATCGTCATCGGCACCGGCCAAGCCGGCCCGTACGTGACCTCGCGTCTCGCGGGAGCCGGCATGAAGGTCGCCGTCATCGAGCGCAACGCCTTCGGCGGAACGTGCGTCAATACCGGCTGCATTCCGACCAAGACGATGGTGGCGAGCGCGTACGCGGCGCGCGTGGCCGCTCGCGCCGCCGAGTATGGCGTGGACGTCGGCTCGGTGCGTGTCGACATGAAGCGGGTCATGGCCCGGAAAGAGGCGGTCTCGAAGGAGTCGCGCACCGGTCTCGAAGACTGGCTGCGGAGCATGGAGAACTGCACCGTCTATCAGGGCCACGCCCGCTTCGAATCCGCGCAGGAGGTGAGCGTCGGGGGAGAGCGCCTGCGCGCCGACAAGATCTTTCTCAACGTCGGCGGCCGAGCGCTCGTTCCCGACATGCCCGGCGTTCACGAGATCGACTTCCTCACCAATAGCTCGATGATGTCGGTGGACTTTCTGCCGAAACACCTGATCGTCGTCGGCGGCAGTTACATCGGTCTCGAGTTCGGCCAGATGTTCCGGCGCTTCGGCGCCGAGGTCACGATCATCGAGATGGGGCCGCGGCTCATCGGCCGCGAGGACGAAGACGTGTCGACCGCGATCCGGGAGATCGTCGAGCACGAGGGTGTCGAGGTGCGCGTGAACGCGAAGTGCATCTCCTTCGCCAAGCGCGGCGAAGAGATCGCCGCCGGCGTCGATTGCACCGACGGTGCGCCGCAGGTCCACGGCACGCACGTGTTGCTCGCCGTCGGCCGCCGTCCGAATACCGACGATCTGGGCCTCGACGAGGCGGGCGTTGCCGTCGATGATCGGGGCTACGTCGTGGTCGACGACCAGCTCCGCACCAGCGTCCCGGGAGTCTGGGCGCTCGGCGATTGCAACGGCAAGGGCGCGTTCACGCACACCTCGTACAACGACGGTGAGATCGTCATCGCGAACTTGCTCGAGAACGATCCGCGCCGCGTGAGCGATCGGATCACCGCGTACGCGCTGTACGTCGATCCGCCGCTCGGTCGAGCCGGGATGACGGAGGCCGAGATTCGCAAGAGCGGACGCAAGGCGCTCACCGCCAAGCGGCCGATGACGCGCGTCGGGCGCGCGGTCGAAAAGGGCGAGACTCAGGGATTCATGAAGATCGCGGTCGACGCCGAGACCGGCGCCATCCTAGGCGCCGCGATCCTCGGCACGGGCGGCGACGAGGTCATCCACTCGATTCTCGACTTGATGTACGCAAAGGCGCCGTGGACGGTGATCCGCCGCGCGATGCACATTCATCCGACCGTCTCCGAACTCGTGCCGACGATGCTGTCCGACCTCCGACCGATGGACCAGCCACACCTGACGCCGGAGCCGCGCACCGTCGGCTCCCAGCCATGTATTCGCAGCGGCGCTATGTCGACGCCGGCGGGCTGATGTCTTACCGGTTCTGGCGGTCAGCGAAGTCCGCGAACGTCCGCTTCTCTAGCGCACGACGGGCTGCAACGGGTCGGAAGCGGAACTAAGCTAGTAGACTGCGCGCCTCTGGACGGTCCGTTTCGTCTGCAGGCTGAACCGCGATTCCTCCGGCGCGCCGCCCGCGATCCGTTTCGCTATGTACTCGCCGACCGCCGGGCCATGCTTGAACCCGTGGCCGGAGCCGCCGCCGACGAGCCAGACGTTGTCGGCGTCGGGATGGCGGTCGATTAGAAAGTCGCCGTTCGAGGTGTTCTCGTACTGGCAGACCCGCGTCTCGAGCAAGGGCGCGGCGGCCAGCGCCGGAAACCGCCGCGCGAGGAACGCCCGGACCCGGGCCACGCTCTCGGCGCCGATCAGGCGCTCGTCGGTGTCGGGATCGATCGGTCCGCCGTGGCGGTCGGGTGCCACCTTGAAACCCCGGCGCTCAAGGTCCGGCAGGCCGTAGATCTCGGCGCCGAAGTCGATCCAGGTCGGCATCCGCGGCGGTGCGAACCGTTCGTCGCCGGCCGGCGTGCCGAAGAAGAAGACCTCCTGCCGCGTGGGAAAGATTCGCACGCCCAGCAAGCCGGGGAAGAGCTTGGGCAGCCACGGGCCGCAGGCGAACACGAACGTCCCGGCGCGGATCTGGGACCCGTCGCTCGCCTTCACGGCCGCCAGGCGTCCGCGGACGTCAGGCTGAGCGACCGCGTCCGTCCGATACTCCACTCCGGCACGCACGGCTTCCCGCACCACTGTCTGGACCGCCCGGCGAGCCATCAGCGCGCCGCTTTCCGGCTCGAGGATTCCCCACACCTCCTCGTCGAGGACGAACTGCGGATAGCGCGCACCGATGTCGGCCGCGGCGAGCTGCTCGTGCGGTACCCCCAGCCGCGCGAGCGTCACGAGCGTGTCGTGGGTGTACCGGTCGCCGGCCCGGCCGAGCCAGAGCACGCCGGTCGCGTGGAAGAGCGTCTCGCCGGTCGCGTGACCGAGCCGCTGCCACGCCGTGAGCGACCGTAGCGCGAAGCGCGTGTACACCTCGTCCGCCCCGTATCCCATGCGGATGATGCGCGACTCGCCGCCCGAGCTCGACCGCGCGTTGCCGGGCCCGTACTGGTCGAGGAGGACCACGCGGAGACCCGCCTGGCGCAGGTGCCAGGCGGTCCACGCGCCGAAGCTGCCGGCGCCGACCACCGCCACGTCCGGGGTCCTGGCGGACATGCGCCGGTCAGAGGATTCGCTGGCCGAACTTCTTCAGCGCCGCCTCCGACAAAGTGAGCCCCAGCCCCGGCTGCTCCTTCAGCGTGAGCCGGCCGCCGGCGATCCGCGGCGGGTCCGCGAAGAGCTCCGCCTGCAGGGGATCCCGCTCCGGATCGGTGAACGATTCGACGATGCAGCCGGCCGGGCTGGCGGCGACGATGTGGGCGTGGATGAAGCAGTCGTGGTGCGGCGCGACCTGGACGTGGTTCAGCTCGCACAGCGCGGCGAGCTTCCGGCCCTCGGTGAAGCCGCCCATCATCGTGCAGTCGAACTGCAGGATCTGGATCGCGTCCTCCTCGAGCAGCGCCCGGCAGCCGTAGCTCGTCAGCTCGCTCTCGCCGGCCGACAGCGGGATCCGCGTCTGCTGCGCGAGGCGCTTCAGCTCGCGGCGGTCGTCGGCCCAGCGCACCGGCTCCTCGAGCCACCGCGGCCGCAGCGGTTCCAGCAGCCGCGCACCTTCGATCGCGGTGGCGAGGTCCCAGCCGCGGTTCACGTCGATCATCAGCTCCTTGTCGTTCCCGATCACCTCGCGCACGACCGCCAGCCGCTCGATGTCCTCGGCCAGCGGGACCCCGCCGGCCTTGGCCTTGAACCCGGTGTGCCCTTGCGCCTTCAGCATCGCCATCTCGTCGCGCAGCTCGGCGAGGTCCTTTCCGTCCCGGTAGTAGGCGCAGGTGACGTAGCAGGGCACCTCGCTGCGGTAACCCCCGAACAGGCGGTAGAGCGGGAGCCCGGCGGCCTTGCCGACGATGTCCCACGCCGCGATGTCCACGGCCGCGGAGATCCGCACGATGGCCTCGCGGGACCAGCCCTTCTCGTGCGCGAGCCGCTGCCACGTCAGCGCGAAGAGCCGCTGATACAGCTGCTCGGGCGCCAGCGGATCGGCGCCGATCACGAGCTCCCCGATGCCGCTCTGAAACGCCTGGATCGCGGCCTGGATCGGGGTGTAGCTGGTCGCGATGCCGATGCCCTCGAGCCCGGCGTCGGTCTTCATGCGCACCAGGATCTCGTTCGCCTTCGGCACGATGAAGTGGCTGACCCAGTGCGGACGTCCGGTGTCGGGCGCTCGCAAGATGTAGACCTGCAGGCTGGTGATCTTCATGGCGAATCCTCGTGGGCGAAGGGCGGCGGGTCAGGTGCGCTGGTGCAGCTTCCGGTCGAGCGCCAGGAGCGCGGCGCTCACGCTCGCGGCGAAGAGCACCAGCAGCAGCGTGAGCGCCATGATCGTCTCGATGTTGTGCAGGCTCATCGCCTGCATCAGCAGGAAGCCCAGCCCGCGCTGCGCGCCGAACATCTCGCCGAGCAGCGTCCCGATCAGCGTGAGCGCGAAGCCGACGCGGATCCCGGTGACGATCTCGGGCAGCGCCGCCCGCAGCAGGATCTTCCCCACCGTCTCGGCCGCCGACAGCCGCAGGATGCGCGCCGGTCCGCAGGTAGACGGGGTTGATGTTCCGGATCGCGTTCATCGCGAAGATCGAGATCGGGACGATGCCGTGGATGGCGCCGAACGCCACCTTGGCGGGCATGCCGATGCCGAAGACCAGCAGGATGATCGGATACAGGGTGACCTTCGGGATCGAGTACAGCGCCACCAGGATCGGCTCCGCCACCTCGCCCGCGAGCCGGCTCGCACCGAGCGAAACCCCCACCAGGAGCCCCACCGCGGTCGCGATGACGAACGCCTGGGCGAAGGCGCGGAGGGTCTCCCAGACGTGGGGCAGAAACCGGGGATTGCCGAACATCTGGACCAGGGTCTCGAAGGTCCGCAGCGGCGACCGCAGCGCCACGTCCCCGACGGCGAGGTAGAGCGCCTGCCACGCCGCGACGAGGATCAGGATGAGCAGGACCGGATCGCGCGCCTTCATGCCGTCCGACCCCTACCGCCGGCGGCGCGCCAGCAGCCGCCGTTCCCACGCGTACAGCGACATGTTGATCGTGATCACGAGCGCCAGGACGAACAGGATCATCGCGTACATCACCGCGTTGTCGAAATTGTTGTACGCGAACGAGATCTCGTAGCCGATGCCGCGGTTCGAGGTGATGAACTCGGCACCGATCACGCCGATGAACGAGTACGCGACCGCCATCTTGAACCCGGTGAAGACGTAGGGCGCCGCGTACGGGAGGCGGATCCGCAGCGCCGTCTTGACGTACCCCAACCGGTGCACCCGGGCCGCCTTCAGCAGCACGCTCGGGACGCGGTCCAGCCCGTTCAGCGTGTTGATGACCACCGCCATCACCGCGAGCAGGAAGCCGATCGCGACCTGCGGCAGGTCCCCCAGGCCGAAGATCACGATCAGCAGCGGATAGAACGCGTACAGCGGGATGGCGTAGTAGGTGGCGAACAGCGGATCGAAGATCTGCCGGACCGCCGGCCAGCTCTGCAGCGTGGTGCCGACCAGGACGCCTACGACCATCGCCGCCGCGATCGAGATCGAGACGTTGCGCAACGTCGCGACGATGTCGGGCGCGAACCGCCCCGAGCGCAGGATCTCGTAGAGCGAGACGACCATCGCCGACGGCGGGATCGCCGTGAGGCTCGGAATGACGCCCGTCCGGCACAGGACCTCCAGCGCCCCCACCGCGAGGAGGATCAGCGCCACCCGCAGGAGCTCCGGAGACCTCATTGCACTACCCTTGCGCTCGCGCGCTCGGGGCTTGCCCTTGGGGCGGCCCGGCGGGCTCGGTTCCCGCCTGCTCGCGGCCGAGCGCGCGCAGCGACTCGCCGCGCAGCAGCGCCCAGATCCGGCTCGTCAGCCGGCCGAACGCCTCGTTCGAGACGATTGTGCTGTCGCGTTCCCGCGGCCAGTGCGTGGTGACGATCTCGAGGAACCGCCCGGGCCGCGCCGACATGACGCCGACCCGGTCCGCCAGCATCGTCGCTTCGTCGAGGGCGTGGGTGATGAGCAGGATCGTCGCCCGGGTCTCGCGCCAGAGCCGGAGGAGCTCGTCGCCCATCAGGAGGCGCGTCTGCTGATCCAGGGCGCCGAACGGCTCGTCGAGCAGGATCAGCCGCGGTTTGAGCACCAGCGTTCGCGCGATGCAGACCCGCTGGCGCATGCCGCCCGAGAGCTGGGCCGGATACGCCCGCGCGAACTCCTTCAACCCCATGAACTCGAGCGCGTAGGCCGTTTGCGCCCGCACCTCCGGTTCGTCCTGCCCGGCGTGGCGCAGGCCGAACGCGATGTTGTCGAACACCGTCAGCCACGGGAAGCTCGCGTCTTCCTGGAACACGGCGCCGACGCCGTCCGGAACGACCCCGTCGATCGGCCGGCCTTCGAAGACCCCCTCGCCGGCGGACGGCCGCGCGAGACCGGCGATCACGTCGAGGAGCGTCGATTTCCCGCACCCAGACGGGCCGACCACCGCGAAGAACTCGCCGCGGCGCAGCTCGAGATCGATCGGCCCCAGCGCGTGAATCTCGGGCTGCCCCGCGTGCGCCGGATAGACGCGGGTGATGCCCCGCAAGCTGACGTGCGCCGGGCCGGCGTCCCCGGCGCGGCCGGCGGTCATCGCGTCTTTTTGGTCTTCAGGTCGTCGGGCAGGAACGACTCGTCGACGAGCTTCGACCAGTCGACGTCGCCCTGGAGCGCGCCGACCAGCTTCTGGGCGCGAATCATGTTGTCCATCGTGTCGATCCGCAGATCGCCCGGTCCCCAGTACGGGACGCCGCCGCGTTTCTCGGAGTCGAGGAGGTTGCGCAGCGTGCGCTCGGCCACCGCCGGCTCCAGGTTGTACGCCTTAGCGATGATCTCCGCGGACTCCTTCGGGTTCGACCGCATGTACGCGACCGCCTTGCGCCGCGCCTGGATCACGCCGCGGATGAAGTCGCCCTTGGTTCGCGCCGCCTCGCCGGTGGTCACGCCCAGGACGTTGCTGAGGTGCGGCAGGACGTCGGGCGCCGCGGCGATCAGCTTGTACTTGCCGGCGCTCTTCGACCAGAGCGGCTCGGCGACCGGCACGACGTCGACGCCGCCGAGCTCGAGCAGCGTGAGGCCGGCGCCGAAGCCGCCGGTGCGCGTCAGCGTGACGTCCGCGGCCTGGAGCTTCTCGGCCTCCATCAGCAGGAAGGCGAGCGCCTGGCTCGTCGAGCGCGGGTTGGTGTATCCCAGCTTCTTGCCCTTGAGATCCTTGAGCGAGTTGACCGGCGAGGCGGGCATCGCGACCCACACGAACTCCGCGACCGTGTGCACGTTGCCGCTGATGATCTTGAGGTCGGCGCCGCCCTGGACCGCCGAGACGATCGCCGAGGGTGCGGCCTCGCCGTAGGCGAGCTTGCCGCCGAGGAGGTTGCGGATGGTGGTACCGCCGCCGTCCGAGCTCAGGATGCCGGTGACGTTGGCGTTGAACTCCTTGAAGAACCCCTTCTCCATCGCGACGGCGAAGGGCATGCCGTTGGTGGTGACGCCGTAGTTCGAGACGACGATCTCCTCGGCACCGGCCGGTCCGCCGGCCGCGAGGAGCGCGCAGCCGAGCGCCAGAGCGGTGGCCGTGGCGCGACGCGTGATCGAAACGAAGCGTGGCATTGATGCTCCTCCTTGGCTCGCTCTGGCGGACGGACGCGGAATCTCAGGGATTGCCGATGTAGTCGCGCTTGCCGATCTCCACGCCGGCGTGGCGCAGGATGTCGTAGGCGGTCGTGACGTGGAAGTAGAAGTTCGGGTGGGCGTGCCCGAGCAGGTACTGCATGCCGGTGAACGTCCGGTCCTGCCCGCCGAGCTTGAGCGTGATCTGCTTGTCCTCGCTCCCGTCGATCTGCGCCGGCTTGAGGGTGCCGATGAACTCGATGGTCTTCGCGATGCGCTCCTTCAGCTCGACGAAGGTCTGCTCGGTGTCCTCGTACTTGGGGATCTCCACCCCGGCCAGCCGCGCGCACGCGCCCTTGGCGGTGTCGCAGGCGACCTGGACCTGCCGCGCCATGGGAAACATGTCGGGCGCGAGGCGGTAGGCGGCCAGCACCTTCGGGTCGATCTTCCGCGCGTCGGCGTGCGCCTGCGCCTTGTCGAGGACCCCGGAGAGGTTCTTCAGCGGTTGACGAAGCGCGGCGCGCTCGCCTGGTACATCGTGATGGGCATGATCCGTCCACTCCTCGTTCAGTCCACCGTCGCGCCGGAGTCCTTCACCACCTGCGCCCAGCGCTCGGTCTCGGCGCGCAGGAATGCGGCGAAGTCCTCCGGGGACTTGCTCGTGACCACGTCGACGCCGCTGTCGGCGAGACGCTTCTGCACGTCGGGCGTCGCCATGACCTGGAGCAGCGTCGCGTACTGCTTCGCGACGACCTCGGGCGGGGTGCCCGCCGGGGCGAACACGCCCTGCCACGAGCCGTTGGTCATCTCCGACAGGCCCTCCTCGGCGAGCGTGGGCGTATTCGGAAACGCGCTCACGCGCTGCGGCGCGGCCACGGCCAGCAGCTTCAGCTTGCCGCCGCGCACCTGGCTCGCCGCCGACGACAGCGTCACGAACATCACCGAGGTCTCGCCGCCGAGCAGCCCCGTGATCGCCGGCCCGGCGCCGCCCTTGTAGGGCACGTGCGTCATCTGGATGCCGCTCGCCTTCATGAAGCGCTCCATCTCCAGCCGGTTCGCGCTGCCCGGGCCCGGCGAGGCGAAGAAGAACTTGCCCGGCTGGGGTTTGACGTACGCGATCAGCTCCTTCGCGCTGTTCGGCGGGAATGACGGGTGCGCGACCAGCGCGCTGGGCACGTCCACGACCTGGGTGATCGGCACAAAATCGCGCGTGGGCACGACGCTGAGCGAGGTCTTGTAGATGCTCGGATTGATGGCCGTCGTGCCGACGTTGCCGAGGTAGAGCGTGTAGCCGTCCGGCGCCGCCTTGGCCGCGGCGTCCATGCCGATGTTCCCCGAGGCGCCCGCGCGGTTCTCGACCACGATGTTCTGGCCGAGGAGCTCGCTCCACCGTGGCTGGAGGATGCGCCCGACGAAATCGGACGCGCCACCGGGCGCGAACGGGATGATCAGGCGGATCGGCTTGCTCGGATAGGCGCCCTGGCCGAGGGCGGCACCGGCTGCGAGGACGCCGGCGACGACGGCGCTAGCGCGCAGCGCTTGACCAATGAATCGCATAGACCCCCCTAGTCTTCGAAGGCCTAAGGATGCGGCGTCGGGGGATCCATGGCAAGCCAAACGGGCGGCGCCTGCCATGCTTGCGCTAACATCGTGCGGTGCGGCGAGGGGGAGTGGGGATCCGTTGGGGCGGCTGGAAGGCGAGCGGCGCACCGGGGTTGCCGCGTGCGCCGCGCCCGGGTTTGGTGTAGGTTCGTCTGCCAACCAGCAAAAGGGGGAGTCGCCATGGGTAAACGCACGATCGCTGCTGCCGTCGCCATCGCATTCGCCGCTGGATTCAGCCTCAGCGCCAACGCCCAGACCAAGTCGCTCAAGGTGCAGTCGACCTGGCCGGCGAGCATTACCCTGCAGGACCATCTCAGGATGCTCGCGGATCGCATCGACAAGCTCACCCAGGGATCGGTGAAGATCGAGGTGCTGGCCGCCGGGCAGATCGTGCCGCCGTTCGAGGTGCTGGACGCCACCAACAAGAAGGTCCTCGACGGCTTTCACGCCATTGCCTACTACTGGGTCGGCAAGAGTCCGGCGGCCGCGCTGTTCGCGGGGCCTCCGGGAGGTCCCTTCGGCATGGACCATATGGATTACCTAGGCTGGCTGTACGTGGGTGGCGGGCTCGAGATGTGGCGCGAGTTCTACCAGAACGACCTCAAGCTGAACGTCACGGTGTGGCCCGCGCATCCGTCCAGCCCGCAGGCGCTCGGCTGGTTCAAGAAGCCGCTGAAGAGCGTCGCGGACTTCAAGGGCATGAAGTGCCGGCAGACCGGCCTGAACGCGGAGGTGTACGCCAAGCTCGGCCAGAGCGTGGTCAACATGGCGGGCGGCGAGATCGTCCCGGCCGCGCAGCGCGGCGTGATCGACTGCGCCGAGTGGGTCGGCGGCGTCGAGGACCTGCGCCTCGGCCTGCCGGGGGTCTTCCGGTACCACTACACCCCGGGGATGCACGAGAACAACTCCATCGGCGAGTTCGGCCTGAACCTGGACGTGTGGAAGAGCTTCACGCCGCACCAGCAGGAGGCGGTGAACTCCGCCATCAAGGATACGTTCATCACCTGGATCACCCAGTGGCAGAAGCAGAACGCCGACGCGATCGACGAGATGATCAAGAAGCACAACGTGCAGATCCTGCGCACGCCGCCCGACATCCTGGTCGCTTCGCTCAAGGCCTGGGACGAAGTGGCCGCGGAGCACTCCGCCAAGAGCGCGACGTTCAAGCGGGTGTACGAGTCGCAGCGAGCGTACGCGGCCAAGGTGGTCCCCGCGAAGCGCCACATGTTCCCGCCGTACTCTTTCGCCGCGAACTACTACTGGCCTCAGACGCCCCGGCGGCGGCAAAGCAGGCAGCGAAGAAGCAATAGGCGCCGGCGTTCGCGCCGCTTGACGTTCGGCAGACCGGGGAGCCGGTCGGCACTGCGTGTGACGGTCGCCCCCGCTGCCGGCTGAGCCGGCGTTCGTGTACCTTCCCCGGCTTCCAGCCCGCGGAGACCGCCATGCCCCATGCCACGACCGACGACGGCGTGAAGCTGTACTACGAAGAGACCGGCAGCGGCGCGCCGGTCGTGTTCGTCCACGAGTTCGCCGGCGACCATCGCAGCTGGGAGCCGCAGCTGCGGTTCTTCCCGCGCCGCTACCGGTGCATCACCTTCAACGCCCGCGGCTTTCCCCCGTCGGACGTGCCCGAGGACCCGGAGCGCTACTCGCAGGCGCGGGCGCGCGACGACGTCATCGCGATCCTCGACCATCTCGGGATCGACCGCGCGCACGTCGTCGGCCTGTCGATGGGCGGGTTCGCGACGCTGCACGTGGGCCTCGCGCATTCGCACCGCGCGCGGTCGCTGGTCATCGGCGGCTGCGGGTACGGCGCGCAGCCCGGCAAGGAGGAAGAGTTCCGCGCCGAGTGCGAAGCCGCGGCGCGAGGCTTCGAGACCGATCGCGTGGCCGCCTTCGCCAAGTACGCTCTCGGCCCGACGCGCGTGCAGTACCAGAACAAGGACCCGCGCGGCTGGCGCGAGTTCGCCGACCAGCTCGCCGAGCACTCGCCGCGGGGCGCGGCGAACACGCTGCGCGGCGTCCAGAAGCGGCGCCCGTCGCTCTATCAGCTCGTCGACGGGATGAAGAAGATCGCGGTGCCGACGCTCGTCATGACCGGCGACGAGGACGAGCCCTGCCTCGAGGCGGCGCTGCTGCTGAAGCGGTCGATCCCCGCGGCCGGCCTGGTCGTGATGCCGCGCACCGGGCACGCGATCAATCTGGAGGAGCCGGAGGCGTTCAACCGGGCGGTCGCCGATTTCCTCGCGGCGGTGGAAGCCGGGCGGTGGGAGTCGCGCGATCCGCGCGCGGTGGCGGGTGCAATCCTCGGGTTCCGGAAGTGAGGAGGCGGCGATGAAGCTCGCACTCGAGGGCAAGCGCGTACTGATCACCGGCGGCTCGAAGGGCATCGGTCAGGCGTGCGCGATGGCGTTCGCGGCCGAAGGCTGCCGGCTGGATCTCGTGGCGCGCGACGTCGCGCGGCTCGAGGCGGCGCGCGACGCCATCCGGGCCGTGCATCCGATCGAGGTCCGCCTCCATCCGGGAGACCTGCGGGACGGCGAAGCGGTGCGACGCATCGCCGCCGAATGTGCCGACGCGGACATCCTCGTCAACAACGCCGGCGACATCCCGGGCGGCGCAATCGATCAGATCGACGAGGCGCGCTGGCGGCACGCCTGGGACCTCAAGCTCTTCGGCTACGTGAACCTGACGCGGGAGATGCTGGCGCACATGCGCGCCCGCGGCCGCGGTGTCATCGTGAACGTGATCGGCATGGCCGGCGAGAAGCCGACGTGGGAATACATCTGCGGCGGCGCCGCCAACGCCGGGCTCGCCGCCTTGACCAAGGGCCTCGGGTCGAAGTCGCCGGAGTTCGGCGTGCGCGTGCTGGGAATCCATCCGCCGGCGACCCGGACCGACCGCATCACCACGATCCTGAAGAGCGTCGCGAAGAACAAGTACGGCGACGAGTCCCGCGTGGACGACGTGCTGCGCGACGGCACCTTCGGTCGGGTGATCGAGCCGGAGCAGGTCGCCGACACCGTGGTGTTCCTCGCGTCGCCGCGCGCGAGCCACGTCTCGGGGGTGGTGCTGAACCTCGGCAGCTGAGGCAGGGCGTGAACGACCGACGCGTCCTACGCGAGCGCCCGCTCGGCGTCGGCGCGCACGGTTTCCTCGCGGATGAGTGCCAGCACCTCGCGCTTGAGGTCGTTGAACACCGGTGAGGTCGTCACGTCGATCGTGCGCGGCCGCGCGAGCTCGACGGCGATGCGTTTCTTCACCCGGCCCGGGCGGGCGGTCATCACGCAGACGGAGTCCGCGAGCAGGAGCGCCTCCTCGATGTCGTGCGTGATGAAGAGCACCGTCTGGTGGTGGCGCTCCCAGACCGCGAGCAGCAGCTCCTGCATCAGCGTCCGCGTCTGGGCGTCGAGACTGCCGAACGGCTCGTCCATGAGCAGCACCTCCGGCTCCATCACCAGCACCCGCGCGATGCCGACGCGCTGCTTCATCCCGCCGGAGAGCTCGGCCGGATAGTGCGACGCGAAGCCCTGCAGGCCCACCTGCTCCAGGATCTGGTCGGCGCGCGGCCGGTACTCCCGGGGCGGGCGTCCCTGCGTCTTCGGGCCGAACACCACGTTGTCGTAGACCGTGTACCACGGAAAGAGCGCCGGTTCCTGGAACACGACCGCGCGCTTCGGCGAAGGCGCCGTCACCGCCGCGCCGTTCGCGATCACTTCGCCGCGGGTGGGCGCTTCGAACCCGGCCACCATGTTGAGCAGGGTGGACTTGCCGCACCCCGACGGCCCGAGGATCGCAGTGAAGGCCTTGGGCGCGATCGTGAGGTCGATCGCCTGGAGCGCCTCGACCCGGCGCTCGCGCTTGACGAACTCCTTCCAGACATCGCGCAGCTCGACCGCGGCTCGAGCCGGAGCTGCGCTCATTGGACTACCCTCGCGCCGCGCGCTCGGGGTTCGCCCTTGGGGCGGCCCGGCGGGCTCACGCGTGCGCCTCCAGCGTGCGCCACCGCAGCACCAGGCGCGAGGCATAGACGATGATGCGGTCGGAGACGAACCCGAGGAATCCGACCGAGACCATCGTCGCGACGCAGATGTCCATGCGGCCGACGTAGTAGGCGTCCCACAGGACGTAGCCGAGGCCGGACTTGACCGCAATCATTTCGGCGACGATCACCGCGGTCCAGGCGACGCCCACGCCCAGCCTCAAGCCGGTGAAAATCGACGGCAGGGCGGACGGGAACACGACCTTCGCGAGCACGGTGCCGGGGCCGGCGCCCATCATGCCCGCCGCGCGCAGCAGGAGCAGGTTCGTGTCGCGCACGCCGTGCGTCGTGTTGACCACGATCGGGTAGAACGCCCCCAGGCCGATGAGGAACAGCGCGCTCGCGTCGTAGATGCCGAACACGGCGATCGCGAACGGGAGCCACGCCGTGATCGGCACCGGCCGAAGCAGCTGGATGGTCGGGTCCACCACGCGGGCGACCAGCCGGTTCCAGCCGATCATCAGCCCGAGCGGGATCGCAACCAGCGCCGCGAGGCCGAAGCCCTGGAGCACGCGCCGCGACGAGTACAGCACGTTGTCGACCCAGGTGCCCGAATAGGGCGAGAGGCTCATCTTCGCGGCGCCGAAGATCCAGGTGTGCCAGGAACGCAGCACCTGGGCCGGCGACGGGATGAGCCCCTCGGTGACCCAGCGGCTCTCGACGGCGACGTGCCAGAGGAGGATCAATGCCGCCGGCAGGATGAGGAACCAGGGTGCGCGGAAGCCCCCCCGCATCGCGCGCCCTCCGGCGTTCCCCCTGCGCCGGCGACTTACTGGCCGATGCCGAGCTGTGCCGCCGGCTTCCCGGTCGCCCGGGACAGGAACTCGTACGTGTAGTGCTGGGGCACCTCGCCCGACACGTCGCGCGTGATCACGCCGTTGTCGGAGAGAAACTTCGAGATCCGCTTGATCGACTCGAGCGGCAGCGTTGCGTCGAGCGTCGTGATGCGGATCGACTCCGCGGCGACGTTCTCCGGCAAGCCGGCCTTCTCGGCGTAGATCTTCGCCCATCGCTCGGGGTTGGCCTTGGCGTACTCCAGCACGTCGACGTACGCGACCACCAGCCGCTGCACCGCGTCGCGGTTCTGGTCCATGAAACCGCGGTTCACGGCGAGCACCGAGATCAGGCCGCCTACCGCCCTGGACCGGTTGTGATCGATCGTCGGGTAGGCGCCGAATCCGTCCAGGATCGCCTGCGCACAGAACGGCTGCCAGACGACCGCCATGTCGATCTCCTTGTTCTGCAGCGCCTTGAGGTAGTTGCCGCCGCCGCCCACGATGTTCACGATCTTCAGCTTGCCGTACTCGAGGCCGTTCTCCTGCGCCGTCGCGGCGAACTTGAGCCAGGAGATGGAGCCCGCGCCGACGCCGACGCGCTTGTCCGAGACCGCCTTCCAGTCCTTCAGGTCTTCGCCCTTGCGCACGATGAGGCAATCGTTGCCCGACCCCACCCCGGCGACGCCCACCATGGTCTTCGTGCCCTGGCCGAGCGCGAGCGAGATGTCCTGCGGCCCGAACGCGGTGATCTGGATGTCGCCGGTGGCGAGGGCGGTGCGCGCGTCGGCGAACCGCTGGAACATCACCGCCTCCATCTGGATGTTGTACTTCGCCGCGTACTCCGGCAGCAGCCAGAGCGGCGAGAGCGCAGGCACGTTCAGCATGCCGATCTTCACCTTCACCGGGGCGGGCAACGGCGCCCGGAGATCGCCCTGTGCAAGCGCGGCCACGGGAATCGCGGCGGCGACGAGCAGGAAAGCGGCGACGCGACGAGACACGGGACGGGTGTACGGGATCATGCGGACCTCCTCCAGTGCAGTGCGTTTCGCGGGATGTTCTACAGTGTTCGCTGCGAGTGACGGCTGTGGAGAATGGTAACTCACCCCCGCAGCGTCTTCATGATCTCCGCGCTGGCGAGCGCCGCACGCGTGTCGCCCTCGAAGATGATCTCTCCCCGGTCGATGGCGTAGAGCCGGTCGGCGATGCGCGTCGCGGTCGCGAGGTTCGACTCGGCGATGAGGAGCGAGACGCCCATCGCCTTGATCTTCTTCACCGCCTCGATGAAGCGGCTGACGACCACCGGGGCGAGCCCCTCGAAGGGCTCGTCCAGCAGCAGGATCGACGGGGCGACCGCCAGCGCCCGCGCGATGGCGACCATCTTCTTCTGACCGCCGCTCAGGTTCAGCCCCCGGCGGCCCATGAACTGGCGCACTTCGGGGAACAGCTCGAAGACGCGCGCCTCGACGGCGGCGCGCGCCTCGCCTCGCGTGCGCTCGCCTCCGGCCAGCAGCTCCCCGATCTGAAAGTTCTCCGCCACCGTGAGCTCCGGGAAGACGCCCGCGTCCTCGGGTGCGTAGCCGATCCCGGCGCGCGCCCGCTTGTGGGTCGGCAATCGCGTGATGTCCGGCCCGCCGAAGTGGATCGCGCCCGCGCGCGCCGGCAGGAGCCCCATGATGGTCTCGATGGTGGTGGTCTTGCCGGCGCCGTTGCGGCCCACCAGGCACACCGCTTCCCCGGCCGCCACCCGCAGGCTCACGCCGTTGAGCACGTGCGCACGCCCGCGGTAGGTGTGGATCCCCGCGACCTCGAGCAGCGCCTGCGTCATGTGCTCCGGTCTCTCACTGGTGGACGTGCTCGCCGAGGAGCGTGGTGGTGACCTCGTCGTTGGCCCGGATCTCGTCCGGCGTGCCGTCGGCAAGGATGCGGCCCTGGTGCATGGCCACGATGCGGTCCGAGTAGCGGAACACCACGTCCATGTCGTGCTCGATGATCACCGCGGTGATCGCGCCCGAGCGCACGATCGAGGTGACGATGTCCATGATCGGCGCCTTCTCCCGCGTGCTCACGCCGCTCGTCGGCTCGTCGAGGAACAGGAGCCGCGGGCGCAGCGCGCACGCAACCGCGACGTCCAGGAGCTTGCGCTCGCCCTGGGCGAGCGCGGCCGCGAGCGTCTCGGCCTTGGCGTGCAGTCCGAACTGCCGCAGCACGGCCAGCGCCTCGTCGTGCACCGCGACGTCGCCCTCGGCCGGGCGCAGCATCTCCCCGGTCTTCCCGTCGCGCGCGAAGACGGTCAGCGCGACGTTGTCGAGCACGCTCATCTGGTCGAAGAGGTTGACGAGCTGAAAGCTGCGGGCGACGCCGGCGCGAATGCGCTCGTTGACCGAAAGTTGCGTGATGTCGCGCCCTTCGAAGGTCACGCTCCCGCTGTCGGCGCGGAACAGCCCGCTCACCAGATTGACGAGGGTCGTCTTGCCCGCGCCGTTCGAGCCGATTAATCCCACCACCCCGCCGCGCTCGATCGTGAGCGACACCGCGTCCACGGCGACGTTGTCGCCGAAGGCCTTGGTGACCCGGTCGATGGCGAGGAGCGTCATGTCACGCCGCCCGCCGCAGCCGGCGCACAAGCTTGATCGCGGTGCCGACCAGTCCGTCTGGAATCGCCAGCACCAGCACCACCAGGATCACGCCGAGCAGCAGCTGCCAGTAGATCGTGTAGCCGACGGCGAAGGTCTCCAGATAGTTGTAGGCGAAGGCGCCGACGACCGGGCCGAGAAAGGTCTTGAACCCGCCGAGCACGGCCATGAACACGATCTTCCCGCTGAACGGCCAATAGAGCACATCCGGTGTGGTGAGACCGTTCAGCGGCACCCACAGCGCGCCCGCCAGTCCGGTGAACCCGGCCGAGGTGACAAACGCGATGAAACGATAGCGGCGCACCCGCACCCCGACGAACTCGGCGCGCACCTCGTTGTCGCGGATCGCCTGGAGCGCCTTGCCGAACGGCGAGCGCACGACGAGCCACAGCGCCGCTACCGCCGCCACGAACACGACCAGCACGTAGTAGTAGTACTGAAAGGCGAGAAACGCGGTCTTGTCTGCGGCCGGCGCAAGCAGCCCCCCGAGCAGCGTCGGCGTCGGGACCCGCAGCCCGTCCGTGCCACCGGTGACCCAGAAGAACTTGAGCGCGAGGCTCCACAATACCTGCGACAGGGCGAGCGCGAGGATGGAGAAGAAGATCTTCGTGTAGCGCACGCACACCGCGCCCATGATCACGCCGATCAGGAGCGACGCCCCGACGCCGCCGAGAAGGTACAGCTCCATCGACTTGACGCCGAGGTACTTTAGCAGCAGCGCGGCGGCGTACGCGCCCGTACCGAAGAACGCGGCATGGCCGAACGACAGCAGCCCCGTGTACCCGAGCAGCAGGTTGAAGCCGAGTGCGCCGATGCCGAAGATCAGCCCGTAGGAGACCTGCAGCGTCTGGAACGGATCGAGAAGCCACGGCAGGCACGCGAGCACGAGCACCGCGGCGGCGGACCCCCACAGCTGCCAGGCGGACAGCAGTCGCGGCGTCGCAGCGGCGCTGGCGGTCATGCGCGGCCGAAGAGCCCAGTGGGCCTGACGAACAGCACGATGGCGGCGATCAGGTACAGAACCGCGAGCTCGATCTCGGCAAAGTAGGTGATGCCAAGGGTACGCACCGCGCCGACGATCAGCGAGCCGACCAGCGCACCCTCGAGCGACCCGAGACCGCCGATCACCACCACGACGAAGGCGAGGATGAGGGCGTCGACGCCCATGCCGAGCACGGCGCCGGAGATCGGCATCACCACCGCGCCACCGAGCCCCGCCATGAAGCAGCCGATGGCGAACGCGAGCACGTACACGCGCTTCACGTCGACGCCGAGGGCCGCCGCCATGCGCATGTCCTGGGAGGTCGCACGCAGGATGACGCCGAAGCGAGTGCGGTAGATGAACACCCACAGCGCGGCCGCGGCGACGATGCCGACCGCGATGACGAACAGGTTGTAGCCGGGATAGGTGGCGCCGAGGACGCGGAAGCTGCCGAACGCGTCGGGCAGCTCGTTCGCGGTGAGGGGGTGCGAGCCCCAGACGAGCCGCATCAGGTCCTCGAGGATGAGCAGCAGGCCGAACGTGATCAGGAGCTGGTACTCCTCCGCCCGCTTGTAGAGCGGGCGGAGGAGCGTCGGCTCGAGCACCACGCCGAGCAGCGCCACCGCGCCGGCACCGGACAGCAGCAGGAAGAACAGGATCGCGGTCGGGAACTTGGCCGCGGCCGCGAGGCCGATCGTCCACGCCGCCACGTACGCGCCAACGGCGTAGAAGTTGCCGTGGGCCATGTTGACGATGCGCATCACGCCGTAGACGAGCGTGAGGCCGCACGCGATCTGGAACAGGATCGAGGCGTAGAAGAGCGCGTTCAGCGTCTGGACGATCAGTAGTTCCACGGCTCGATCCTGACCGGAGCGCCGACGACGCTGCCCTCGAGAACGGCAGCGACGACCAGCCGGTAGCCGCCCGGCGCGGGCTTCTGCCCGGCGGACCGGGCGAGCTCGAGGCGGCACACGCCCGTGCTGCCGGCGCGCACTGCGCCCGCCTTCGCCACCGCGCCGTCCGCATCGACCAGCAGGTAGTGGCAGACCGGCGGGGGCGAATCACCCGCGGTCGTGAGCTTCTCGGCGAGCTTCTTGGCGAACGAGCCGCGCACGACCTGCACCTCGCGCCCGAAGCGCTCGAGCCATTCCGCCTCGGTATACACCTCGGCGACCGAGCCGCGCCGCTCGATGCGCGTCACGTACCCCTTCAGCGGGACGGCGTAGGCATTGAAGCTCCCGAGCCCCTTCGGGTAGGTCGGATCGCGGAACACGCGCAGCACCGCCTTCGCGCCGTCCCATTGCTCGAGCACGTAGGGACCGTTGGTGACCAGCCAGTGGCCGCGCGCCGCGTAAAACTCGCGGAGCTTGCGGTAGCGGCCGCGCGCCTCGTCGGCGGTCACCGAGCGGGCCAGCGCGGGCGGCACGTAGGCGCGCTCCTCGAGCTCGCGGGCAACCTCCGCGAGCCGCTTGACGAGCGCCGCATTCCGCACCGGGTCGAGCTCCGGGCGGCTGCCGCGCGCTGCGCCCGTCGCGGAAAACGCGAACTGGCCGCGGCGCGCACCCTCCTCGAGCACGGCGAGCAGGTGCCACGGGAGCGTCGTCCACGGCGGCGCGACCGCCGCGGCCTCGCTCGGGTCGTCGCCGCGGTGATCGAGATACACCTCGATCACCGGGACGTCGTACTTGAGCTTGTCCTCGCCGAACGCGAGCGTCTCCGTGTCCACGCGCACGAAACGCACGCCGCGCAGCCGCTCGCGCGCGACCTGGGTGGCCGCGGCCACGCCCGGGTCGGCCGCAGCGCCGGCGCCCCACGCCGCGGCGAACGCGTAGGGGTAGAGCGCGTCCGCGGGTGTCATCGTCGTGCCGTCGTGGAAGGCGGAATTGCGCACGCGGTAGACGATGCGCAACGCGGCCGTCTTGCCGCGTCCCACGGCCACCATTCGCCCGCTCCCCGGCTCGGGGAGCACGGCGTTTTCCGGCACAGCGACGGACTGCCCGGGCTTCCCGACCTCGGGAGTGACCCGGTTGTCGATCCACCCGCTGCCATGGGGCGACGGGAGGAGCGCGGGGTCCGCGACCGCCCACCACACGAGCCGCCCGAACCGGTCGCCGAAACCGCCGACCACCGGGTTCCACGCCGCGGAAGGCGCCGACGGGGTCGCGACGTTGAGCCAGCCGTTCCACGGAAAGTCCCGGAGCTTGACGGTGCGCGGGAAGATCCCCGACGCCAGCCCGTCGAGCGCGTCGAAACCGACGTTCTCCACGCCCTGCGAGTAGTCCGCGCCGTAGCGTTCGCGCCGCACGGTGTAGCCGGCGACGGCGCGCGCGCAACCGCTCTGCAGCGCCGCCACCAGGCCACGCTCGAGCTCGATGCGCTCCTGAAGGTTCCGGTAGTCGCCGCGCGTGAGACGCCGAACCGCGTCGTCGATGCGGGCACGCGCGCCGGGCTCGGTCACCGACGGCGCGAGCAGCAGATAGGCGTGGAACCAGCCGTGCCGGAGCCACGGTGGGCCCAGCCACCCGTTGTACTGCGCGGCCGCTCGCGCCGCGAGCGCGGAGACCTCGACGACCTCCAGCTCGCCGTCGGCCGGACCGCCCTCGGAGGCCGGTGCGCGCAGCAGGCGGCCAGCCGCCGCGCCCTGGGCGCGGAGTCGCAGGGGCTCCGGCTGCGCGGCAGCGCTGCGCGCCGTCTCTGCGCGGTCCGCGTGGTGCAGATAGTCGGCGTGGAACGGCGTCACGGCGTACGGATGCCAGGTGTAGCCGTCGCCGAGTGCGCCCTTCAGCGCGCGCGCCTTCGCGCAGCGCGCGGCGGGATCGGCGCCGCGGTCCAGCGTCGCCACGACGTAGCCGTCGAGCGCCGTGATCGCGCCGATCTTCGCGGGGTCGACCGGCGTCGCCAGGTCGCTCCCCGCGTAGGCGTGCAGCGTTCCGGCGGCGAGCCGCTGCGCGGCGGTCTGGGCGTCGAGCACCTCGACCGTGATTTCCTGCGGGAAGAACGACGGATAGAACGGGAACTCGTGCCCGGCGTGCGCGAGGCCAAGGAACCCCAGCCCGGCTCCAAGGATGAAGCCGGCGCGGACGCGACGCGGCATCGAGGCGAGGTTTGCGCTTAGCGCTGGAAGGCAACCGGGGGGCGGCGCACCGCGCCGTCCCCCGGGGGGTCGCTACGTCAGACCTGCGGCCAGGTCTTGTCGATCCAATTGTAAGTGGCCGTCGGCTCGCCCTTCGGCCAGCCCGGCGGCGCGGTGATGTTGCGGATCGGCACGGTGATGATGCGCGCCGCATCGGGCACCGGGAACGGGAACTCGGCGCGGTTCACGCTGAACCCCGTGATCGCGTCCTTGTAGCCCTGGTGGTTGTCCGGCCGGATGTAGTTGTAGCCGGACGGACCCGCGTACATCAGGCCCTCGAGCATGGCGATGATCGCGTCGTCGCTCGGCCAGCCGCCGACCAGCTGGTTCGCCTTCTCGATCGCCACCTTCAGCATGTACAGCGCGGTATAGCCGCCCTCGGCCTCGAAGTTCGGGTACTCCTTCCAGCGGTCGTAGTACGCCTTCACGAACCGGGCGTTGAGCGGCCAGCGGTCGCCCGCCGGATAGAGGAAGTGATAGTTCGCGTGCACCCCGGCCACGACGCCCTCGGGGTGATCCTTGCCGAGCGCGTGCGGCGCGACGCCGAACGCGAGCGTGGTCGCGAACTTCATCTGCTTGAACAGGTCGTAGCGCAGCGCCTGCTTGTAGAACGCCACGTAGTCCCCGCCCCAGACCGAGCAGAACAGCAGATCGGGCTTGGCCGAGATGGTGCGCGTGATGTGGGCCGTGAACTCGGTGGTGCCGAGCTTCGGCCACGCTTCCGACACGATCTCGATGTTGCCCGACAGCTTCTTCATCGCGATGTTGAAGTGGTCGAAGGCGTTGCGGCCGTAGGAGTAGTCGGGGTGGATGTGCGCGATCTTCTTCGCCCCCGGCCACGCCTGCGCCGCGGCGATCGCCGCCATCACGCCGTCGGCCGACTGGATGTTGGTCAGCCGGAACACGTAGTGCGGGTTCGGGACCGCCTTCTCGAACAGGAAGTCGGTGCAGCCGTCGGTGAAGATCGTCAGACACTTCAGCTCCTCGGCGACCGGGCCGAGCGCCGGGGTGTTCCCGCTCGAGGTTATGCCGCAGAAGCAGTCGATCTTCTCCGAGAGCTTCATCCGGCGCAGTTCCTTGACGTTGGCGTCGGTGCCCGCCGCCTCGTCCGCCCGGAGGGTCTCGATCTTGCGCTTGCCGAGAAGCCCGCCCTGGGCGTTGATCTCCTCGGCGGCGAGGATGTGCCCCTTGTAGATTGGCTCGCCGAGCACCGCCGCGGGGCCAGTGAAGAAGGTCATGCAGCCGGTCTTGTACGGGGTATCCGGGATGGTGCCCCGGGGCGCCCCCTTGGACTGGGCCTGCGCGCTGGCAGGCAGCAGCAGCCCGCCCGCACTCGCGGCCGCAGCGGCGCCGACCGTCACGCCGAGACTGTTCAGGAACTCCCTACGACTGGGTCTGTGGTCCATGGATCCTCCTTCTGGGTATGCGAGATGCGACGCGGAGAGCGACGCCAGCACAGTCGGTCAGTGAAGCACCGGCCCTCCCGGGTGTCAAGGAGCGCGCACCGGTTGCGCGTCGCCTGCGGCGGCGCTACCTGCCCCGGAACGCCCGCCGGACGATGCGCGGGTCGGCGAGGACCACCGTCTCGCCGCGCCGCAACCCGAAGAGCGCCCGGTACTCGCCGGCCTTGAGCGCGCCGGCGACCGCGTCCTGGAACAGGATCGTTTCGGCGTTGAAAGCCGCGACGAACGCCCGCGCCGTCAGCTCTTTCCGCGCGAACCACTCCTCGAGCTTCATCCGCGACCGCTCCGTGGACGCGCGGATCTCCCGGAGCTTGCGGGCGAGGGAGCGGTCGAGCCTCGGGCCGAGGCTGTACCGGACCTTGTGCATGAAGAGCTCGACCAGGAAGTCCTCCAGGTCGGGACCGCTGAGGCCTCCGGCGGACTTCAGGCGGCGCTCGGCCTTGCCGTACGCGGCGAGCACGACGCGCAGATACCTCCCCTCGGCGCGGCGCTCCGCCGCCGACGGCGCGCCGCGGAGCGGACTTCGGCGCTGCCGCCGCGTCCGCGGCGCACGCCGGCAGATCGCCGGTGACACCGGTGTGCCGGCGGAACGGCGCTCGACACCGGCCCAAGGGACCGCGCGGCCGCCCGTACGTGCCGAAGAGCGCTTCCGAAACGTCGTAGCCTCGGGCCCCGCGCGCCGTGATGCCGGCCGGGAGCAGCACGCGGTTGGCCGCCTGGTGGCACACGCCGTTGATGAGGTAGCACTTGACGCCGGCGCGTTCGTCGGGCGCGGCGATGGCGTCGGCGCGTCGCGTGCTGCCGGTGCTTCGTCGCAGCACCGTGCCGCCCGACTCGCCGCCCCAACAGCCCCAGGCCGTCCCGCCCGTGCCGCACTCGACGTAGGTGTGATCGGCGAGGTCCGCGTACAGGCTCGTCGCGTAGCGCATGACGACGAGCATTCCCACGGCGCGCCTACTTGAAGACCAGGCTCAGTCCCGGCACGAAGACCAGCAGCAGCGTGACCAGCGCCATCACGATGACGAACGGAAACGCGCCGGCGAAGATCTCGTGGAGCGTGACGCGCTGGTCGTCGAGCGTGGACTTGACGACATACACCGAGATCCCGAACGGCGGCGTGAGCAGCCCGATCTCGATCGCCACGACCGCGACGACGCCGAACCAGATCGGGTCGCCGCCGAGCGCCTTGACGACCGGGATCGCGAACGGCAGCGTGATGACCATGATCGACACCGAATCGATGAAGCAGCCGAGCACGATGACGAGCGCGACGTACAGCAGGACGAAGCCGAACAGGCCGAGACCCGCGCCGGCCGCGAGCACGCTCAGCTGCTGCGGCAGGTTGGACATGGCGAGCATCTGCGAGAAGATCCGCGCGCCGAGGATCAGGAACAGGATCGCGACCGTGACGTAGCCGGTATCGACCATCGTGTCCCACAGGACACGCCAGGTGAGCTTGCGGCGCAGCGAGCGCGATCACCAGCGCGCCGAGCGCGCCCGCGGCGCCGGATTCGGTCGGGGTGAAGATGCCGCCGTAGATCCCGCCGAGCACGATCCCGATCAGCGCCAGGATCGGCGCGATCTTGAGCGCCGCGCTGCGCACGCTCTCGGGCGCCTCGCCGCTCGATCGGCCGCGCGTGCCGCCGACGAAGGCCGGCCACCAGCGTCGCGAGCAGCACGATCATCAGCGACATCGCGGTCGCGAGGATCAGGCCCGGCACGATCCCGGCGAGGAAGAGATGCCCCACCGATTCCTCGGCGAGAAAGCCGTAGACGATGAACAGCAGGCTCGGCGGGATCAGCATGCCGAGCACCGACGATCCGGCGACCACGCCCACGGAGAAGCGCGGCGTGTAGCCGTGACGCAGCATCTCGGGCGTCGCGATCTTGGTGAACACCGCCGCCGAGGCGATGGAGGAGCCGGTCACCGCCGCGAACATGGCGTTCGCCGCGACGGTCGCGATGCCGAGCCCGCCGCGCACCCGCCGCAGCAGCCAGCGCGCGACGACGAACGTGTCCTTGCCCACGTCGGAAACGCTGACGAGCAGTCCCATGAGCACGTACAGCGGCACGACGCCGAAGAAGTAGTTGTTCAGGTACTCGGTCGAGCTCTGCGACAGGGTGCGGATCGCCGAGCGACGGGTCGCCGCGGATCAGCCAGATGCCGGCGAAGCCGATCACGATCATCACGATCCCGATCGGCAGGCCGGTGAGGATCAGGAACGCGAGGCAGACGACGCCGAACACGCCGAGCTGGAGATTGCTGAGGTCCAGGAGCCATAGCGGTGCGGCGACGGCGAGGAGGAAGGCGAGCGCGATTCCGACCGGCGGCCAGCCGGAGCGGCTGCCGGGCGCCGGGCGGCGCCAGGCGTCGGCGGCGCGCTGCAGCGACGCGACCGCCCGCAGCGCGAACTCGACCGCGGTCACCGCCGCGCCGAAAACGATGACGGCGAGGAAGGGCCAGATCCGGAACACGAAGACCCCGGGGATGCCGGTGATCTCGTCCGTCTTCCAGGCGTATTCGAGCTTCGGCCACGTGCCCCACACGATCAGGGCAAAGACTGCCGCGCCGATCAGGTTGAAGACGGTGTTGAAGGTCTGCGCCGCCGCCGGCCGGCGCGCCTCCAGGGGCTCGATGAGGAGCTCCACGCGGGTGAACCGCCCGGCGTGCAGCGTGCTCGCCATCTGCAGGAACACCGCGGTGACGATCGAGTAGCCGACCATCTCCGCGGCGCCCTGGATCGGGGCGTTGAAGAGGTACCGCCCGGCGACGTCGGCGCAGATGAGGAACATCAGGCCGAAGATCCACAGCGTGCCGGCGCTGTTCATGCCGAGCTCGAGCGCGGCGAGGCCCCGCGCGAAGCGCGCGAAGGCCCCGCCTGGCGGCCGCGCCGGCACCGTGGCCGCCGTGGTCATCGCCGGGTGCCGTCCCGGCTGCGGGTCAGAGGCCCTTGTCCCAGTCGCGCAGCGGCTTCGCGCCGCGCTTGCGCGCCTCTTCCATGTACGTCTTCAGGACCACGCGCCCGGGCTCGCCGTTGCGCTTCACCCAGTCGCCGGCGATGTCGGGCAGCGCCTTCGCCCACTTCTCGCGCTCGGCTTGCGGCAACTCCGACAGCTTCACGTTCGGGTTCTTCGCGAGGGCGTCCCAGGTCGCGGCCTCGCGCTGCGCGACGAGGTCCGCGCACATCTTGGCGTAGTCGCGGCCAAGCCCGCGGAAGAGATCCTTCATGTGCGGCGGCAGCGAGTCCCACGTCTTCCGGTTCATCGCCAGCGCGCCCGAGAAGACCGCGCCGAGATCGACCCTGGTGATGTAGGGCGCGACCTCGTGCAGCTTGAAGGGAATCACGCCCGTGATCAGGATCACCGCGCCGTCGGCGACCCCGGTCTGCAGCATGTTGTAGAAGACCGGGAGTCCGGCGTCGAGGTGGGTCACGCCGAGCCCCTGCACGCGGCTCGCGATCGCCCCCGGCGCGATCAGCTTCTTGCCCCTGAGGTCCTCGATCTTGGTGACCGGGAACTTCGTGACGAGGTGGTAGCTGTCCGCGGCCTGGGCGCCGAGGAAGACGGTGTTGTTCTTGGTCCACTCGGCGGCAAACGCCGGCACCTGCTCGATGAGCTGTTCCTGAATCGCCGTCATCGCGTGGACGTCGCCGCTGACGAACGAGAAGTAGTACGCCACGTTCTGCAGCGGCTGCTTCGCCGGCTCCCAGAGCGAACCGACCCAGCCGATGTCGGCGAGGCCGTCCCCCACGCCCTCGAGCGTGTTGTTGAAGTCGTACAGCGCGCCGGCGTAGGCCTCGGTCCAGATGATCCGGTCGGGCGAGCCCATGGCCTGGAGCCGCTTGTTCGACTCCGGGACGACGAGGTCCCGGAGCGGGATCGTCCAGGGCAGGACCGGCGGATGGCTGGAGCCGATGGTCATCTTGTAGTCGCGCGCGGCCGCGGGTAGCGCGAGCGCGGCCAGGACGGCGGTGGCGGCCAGTATCTTGAGCTTCATGATCTCTCCTCCTGTGGTGATCAGTGGTCCTCAACCATGGAATAGCGCTCGTCGGCGGCGAGGCAGGCGGCCTCGGGAAGCCCCAGCTCGCGGCGCACGATGTTCGTCCCGAGCACGATCGACACCATCTTGTGGAACGCGTGGCGCCGGCTCATGCCCTCGCGCCCCATGCCGCAGTCGGACGACAGGATGAGCCGTTCCGCGGGAACGTGCTTCAGCGCGCGGCGGATCATGTCCGCGACCTGTTCGGGCGTCTCGACCTGGAGCGTGTGGTGGTCCACCACCCCGATGCAGACCTTCTGGTCCTTGATGCCGCGGCCGATCGCCTCGAGGTCCATGCCGCCGGTGCTGCAGTTCTCGAAGGTGACGACGTCGGCGTCGAGCCGGCTGAGCGGCGCGAGCGCCGGCGCGTAGCTCGGCTGGGTGCTGAAGATGCGCTGCCCCGCCGGGTTGCCCCAGCAGGTGTGGCACCAGATCTCGGCCTTGCCGCGCAGGCCCCGCACCGTGTTGTTGAACACCTCGACCATGAAGTCGGGGTTCAGCACCTTGTCGACCAGCCCCTTGGCGGCGAGCAGGTGGATCTGCGTCTCCTCCATCTGGATCACCTTGCAGCCGGCGTCGACCAGCTCGACGAGCTCGTCGTGGAGCGCGTCGCTGATCGCCATGATCGCCTTGCGCAGGTCCTTGTAGTGGAGGTCGCGGACCGCCATCGCGACCAGCTCCGCGGTGATCGTGCCGAACTTCACCGGCCGCGGGGTGAGGCGCTGCGCGGCTTTCCAGATCGCGGTGTACTGCAGCGTCCCGCGGCCGACCGGACCGACCAGGTCGGGCATGATCCGCGCCTCGAGGATGTCGTGGAGGATGTGGCCGCGCTTGTGCGGCATGCCGGCGCGGCCGCCCTGGGTCCGGTACGCCGTGGCGCCGGAGAATCCGTCCATCCGGATCGCCGGGTACGAGAACCAGTTGTGGCCCCCGACGTCGGCGTCGAAGCGGCAGTCGCCGTCGGTGAGGATGTCGAGCCCGGCGGTCTCCTGCTCGCGCAGGAACGACGACGCCGCGTCGAGGTACTGCTCGCGATAGAAGCGATCGACCATCGCCTCGCGGAAGTTCCGCCGGCCCAGATTCTCGGTGTACCAGCTCGGCCGCGGCAGCGAGCCGATGATGGTCGTGGGGAGCACGATCCCCGCGGTGGCGGTGTACATTGAACTCCTCCGGTCGCCGGATGCGGCTCGCCACCGGTCTTCGCGCCGGATACCAGGCCGTCGGCGAGGATGCTAGCAAGCTTCGCGACAGCCGGCCACGTGAACGTCGACGGTCCGCAAGCGGGCCCGGTGGGACGAGTCCCCACCCCGCGGGTCTAGAATGGTCGGCCCCCGCTGGAGATCACCCCCATGACCAAGCCCCGGATCGACCCCGAAGGCACGCGGCTGCCGATCAAGCTCGACACGACCTCGAACGGCGAGTTCGTGCCGGTCGCGCTGTCGCCCGCCAACGCCGCCGCCAATCGCCTCGCCCACGAAGCCGCGACCCGCAACGCCAAGCGCCTGCGCCTGAGCCGCCGGGACTTTCTCGTCTCCGCCTGCGGGGCGGCGAGCACCCTGCTCGCGTTCAACGCCGCCAACGCCGCGGCCGGCAAGCGCGGCGGCTGGTTCGACCTCGAGCCCGAGGCAGCGCTCGAGCCGCAGCTCGCGCAGGGGCGGGTCGGCGGCAAGGGCGAATTCGTCTTCGACGTCCAGGGCCACTTCGTCGATCCGACCGGGGCGTGGGTGAAGAACGCTCCGCCCGACGCCTTCAAGTGGTCGCCGAAGGCCGACTGCGCGCTCGCCAAGGAGCCCGGCCCGCGCAGTCATCTCCGTTGCCTCGGCCCGGAGGAGTTCGTGAAGGACGTGTTCCTGGACAGCGACACCGACATGATGGTGCTGTCGTTCGTCCCGTCCCGGCCCGATGCCGAGCCGGTGACGATCCAGGCCGCGGACGCGGTCCGGCGCATCGTCGATCGCCTGCAGGGCGGCCACCGCCTGCTGCTCCACGGCCGCGTGAACCCGAACCAGGCCGGCGACCTCGAGTCGATGGACGAGCTCGCGCAGCGCTGGAAGGTGAGCGCCTGGAAGACCTACACGCAGTTCGGCCCCGGCGGGAAGGGTTACTTCCTGTCGGACGACGTCGGGATCCGCTTCATCGAGAAGGCGCGCGCGCTCGGCGTGAAAGTGATCTGCATCCACAAGGGACTGCCGTTCGGCCGGCAGTCGTACGAGCACAGCCAGTGCAGCGACATCGGCGTGGTCGCGAAGCGCTTTCCGGACGTGAGCTTCCTCATCTACCACTCGGGGTTCGTCACCGGCGTGCCGGAAGGCCCGTACGCCGAGGGCGCCGGACGCGACGGCATCGACACGCTGATCCGCTCGCTCGTCGAGAACGGCGTCGCGCCGAACAGCAACGTCTACGCCGAGCTCGGCAGCACCTGGCGGTTCCTCATGCGCGAGCCGGAGCAGGCGGCGCACGCGCTCGGCAAGCTCTTCAAGCATGCCGGCGAGAACAACGTGCTCTGGGGCACCGACTCGATCTGGTACGGCTCGCCCCAGGACCAGATCCAGGCGTTCCGGACGTTCCAGATCGCGCCCGAGCTGCGCGCGAAGCACGGCTACCCGGAGATCACTCCGGCGCTGCGGGCGAAGGTCTTCGGGCTCAATGCGGCGAAGGTGTATGCGATCGGCGCCGCCGAGGTGCGCAAGTACACGGGCCGCGACCGGATCGCGCGCGAGCGGCTCGCCTACCGCGAGCAGCCCGAGCCGCACTTCCTGACCTACGGCCCGAAGACGCGCCGCGAGTTCCTCAACCTGCTCGCCTGGAACGGCGGATCGCCCGCATGACCGAGGGAGCGCGGCGCCTAGGTCTGGTGCCCGCCGTTCTCCAGCAGCGCTTCCTCGCGGTCGAAGCCGAGCGCCTCGAACACCGGTCGGTCGTTGATTGAGAACAGGATCGCGTCCCCGCTGCCGGTGTTGGCGTGCTCGTGGAGCGCCCACGACGGCAGCGCCAGGATGTCGCCCTTGCTCCAGTCGAATGCCTTGCCGTCGATAATGGTCCGGCCCTTGCCCTCGGCGACGCAGAACACCGCGCTGCCGGCGACGCGCCGGGCCTTCAGTCGCTCGCCCGCGCGGATCAGCTGAGCGCGGCACCCGATCGTCGGCAGCACCGGGCCGCCGGTCTGAGGATGCGTGTATTCGAGCGCGACCCCGTCGTACGGGGAGCCCTCGTGATCGCGGAGCGCGTGCAGGGCCGCCAGCGTCTGGTCCCACGAGTACAGCATCAGCGGCGAGAACTTCGGCGCCTCCTTCGTCCAGGTCGGCGACAGGCGCCCGTGGCCGTACATCGCCTTGGAGCCGTTCACGGGCTTGGTCGCCGGGACCTGGCGATCGCGGGCCATCTCGAAGAAGATGCTGTTCAGCGCCTTCGTGAGCGGCACGTCGAGGCCGTCCATCCACACCACCGTCTCGCCGGTCTCGTTGCCGTGGTCGTGCCACTGCCAGTTCGGCGTCAGCACGAGGTCGCCTTCGCGCATGATCACCTTCTCGCCCTCGACCGCGGTGTAGGCGCCGTTGCCCTGCATGATGAAGCGGATCGCGCTCGGCGAGTGGCGATGCGACCGCGCGATCTCGCCGGGCAGCAGGACCTGCACCGCGGCGATCAGCGTGCTGGTCGTGGCCCACTGCCCGTTCAGGCCGGGGTTGAAGAGCTGCATGGCGCGCCGCTCGTCGCCGACGGGAACCGCGATCGCGGACTCCGCCACGACCCGCTCGAGCAGCGACCACTTCCACAGATGCGGGATCGCGTCCGGGCGCGGATGCGGCGTCATCTGGCTGGCGATTTCCCACAGCCCGTACATGTGATGCTCATGGATGAGCTTGTGGAAGGCGTCTTCGGTGCGGATGGGAGCGTTCATGGCGGGAATGGTACTCCGGGTGCGACGAGCCCCATGTTACACACTCGAGCCGGCGCTCGAGACGCGCAGGCCGACGAGGCGCTCCAGCGTCGCGGCGTCCCGCAGCAGGTCGCGGGACCGCGCCCGGTGAACGATGCTCCCGCGCTCGATGACCACCGCGTCCTCGGTGAGCGAGAGCGCGACCTCGGTGTGCTGCTCCACCAGGATGATCGTGGTCCCCTCGGCGGCGGTCATGCGCCGGATCGCGCGGGTGAGCTCCTCGACGATGATCGGCGCGAGGCCCTCGAGCGGCTCGTCGAGGAGCAGGAGCCGCGGATTGGTCATGAGCGCGCGCGCGATCGCCAGCATCTGCTGCTCCCCGCCCGAGAGCTGGTTGCCCATGGCCGCGCGGCGCTCGGCGAGCCGCGGAAAGAGCTCGTACACGGCCTTGAGGTCCCAGCGCCCGGAGCGCGCGGTGACGGTCAGGTTCTCCGCGACCGACAGGGACGGAAAGATCTCGCGCTCCTGTGCCACCCACCCGAGGCCCCGCCGGGCCCGCAGATGCGGCGCAACGCGCGTGAGGTCCTCGCCGCGCCAGGTGATCGTGCCGCGCGCGACGCTGGTGAAACCCATGATGGTGAGCAGCAGCGTGCTCTTGCCGACGCCGTTGCGGCCGAGAACGGCGAGGCTCTGCCCCTCCGGCACTTCGAGCGAGACGTCGTCCAGCACGACCGCGTCGCCGTACCCGGCGCGGACGTTCGCGAGCGCGAGGAGCCGCTCAGCCATGGCGCTGCTCGCCGAGGTAGACCTCGCGGACGCGCGGGTCCGCGGCGATCTCCGCAGGCGTGCCTTCGACCAGCACGCGCCCGCCGACCATCACGATGATGCGGGTCGCGAACCGGAACACGATGCTCATGTCGTGCTCGATGAAGAGCACCGTGATGTCCGCCGACAGGCCCGAGATCGCGGCGAAGAGCGCCGGGCTCTCGTCGCGCGGCACCCCGGCCGCCGGCTCGTCGAGCAGCAGGACCCGGGGCCGGGTCGCGAGGGCGAGCGCGATCTCGAGCAGCCGCTGCTGGCCGTAGGCGAGCTCGCGCGTCAACCGGTAGCAGTCGTCGCCGAGATGGAGCGACGCCAGAATGGCGTAAGCCTCGTCGATCGCGTCGCGGTAGGCCGGCAGCCGCCGCCACCACGTACCGGCGTCGCCCCGCCGCTCGCAGACCGCGAGCGTCACCGCCTCCAGCGCGCTCAGGTGGGGGAAGAGCGTGTTGATCTGGAAGGTGCGGACCAGGCCGCGCTTCACCCGTTCCGCAGGCCCGAGCGCGGTGATCGCCTGCGCGTCGAGGAAAATCTGTCCCGCGTCCGGCCGCAGCATGCCGGTCATGAGATTGATCAGCGTGGTCTTGCCGGCGCCGTTCGGGCCGATCAGCGCGTAGCGCACGCCGTGCGGCAAGGCGAGGTTGATGTCGGCCGCGACGACGAGGGAGCCGAAGCTCTTCTCGAGGCCGCGGGTCGAGAGCGCCGGCGCCGTCACGACGGCCTGCGCCGCCAGGGCGAGGCGAGCTTGGCGAGTCCCCCCAGGATGCCGTTCGGCAGGAACACCACGACGGCGACCAGCAGCAGCCCGATCCAGAAGTACCAGTACTGCGGGTTCACCCCGGAGAAGAGATCGCGCGCGACCATGTAGATGATCGCACCCAGGATGCCGCCGTAGAGCCGGCCGGCCCCGCCGAGAATCAGGATGACCAGCACGTCCGCCGAGCGCTGGAAGGAGAGCACCTCCAGCGAGACGGTCGAGGTCGTCTGCGCCAGCAGCGCGCCAGCCACCCCGGCCAGCGCCGCGGAGATGGTGTAGATCTTGCGGATGTGCGCCCGGCTCGGCGCGCCGATGGCGGGCATGCGGACCGCGTTCTCGCGGATGCCGCGCAGTGCGAGGCCGAACGGCGAATGGATCAGCCGCCGCGCGAGGAGAAAGCCGAGGAACAGCGCGACGAGCGAATACGCGTAGGCGGTGCGGCCGTACAGGTCGAACCTGAAGGTCTCGAGCAGCGGCCAGATCTTCACGCCCTGAAGCCCGTCGGCGCCGCCGGTCAGCCAGGACGCGCTGTTGGCCACCTCGTGCAGCAGCAGGCCCAGGCCGAGCGTGATCATGATCAGTGCCAAGTGGCGGAAGCGCGCGATGATGAAGCTCATCGCGTACCCGACCACCGCCGCGACCGCCGCGGCGATCACGAGCAGCGATAGCGGCTCGCCCCACCCGTACTTCGAGATGATGCCGGCGGTATAGGCGCCCAGCCCGAAGAACGCGGCATGGCCGAGCGACACGATCCCGGCGTAGCCGAGGATCAGGTCGAGCGACAGTGCGAACAGCGCGGTGATCGCGATCTGGCTCGCGAGCTGGAGGTACGTGGGGAACAGGAGAAACGGCGCGAGCGTCGCGAGCCAGAACGCGATCTCGATCCACCGCCACCGGATCTGGTCCTGCAGGTAGGCATGCGGGCCGGCCACCGCAGCAGGCGTCGCGGCGGCCACTTCAGCGCTTCCCGAACAGGCCCGCGGGCCGCCACATCAGCAGGCCGACCATGACGAGATAGATGAGAAAGGCGCCGAGCTCGGGAACGTAGTACTTGCCGGCCATGTCGCTGATGCCGAGCAGCGCCGCGGCGGCGAACGAGCCGCCGATCGAGGCGAGCCCGCCCACCGAGACCACGATCAGGACGTAGACGAGATAGGTGAACGCGAACGCCGGATCGAGGCCGACCATCGCGATCGCGAGCGCCCCGCCGAGGCCGGCGAGCCCGCTGCCCAGCGCGAAGGTCACAGCGAACACGCCGTCCACGTTGATGCCGAGCCCCCGCGCCATGCGCTGGTTGTCCACCGCCGCGCGCACCTGCGCGCCGAAGCGCGTCCACTCCAGCCCGGCGACGAGCACGATCGTGATCGCGAGCGCCGCGCCGATGAGGAACAGCCGGTAGACGGCAAAGCTGACGCCCATGAACGTGATCGAGCCCTGCAGATAGTCGGGGAGCTGCACCGGCTGCTGCACCGTTCCCCAGACGTACGCCGCCCCGGCCACGGACATGAAGACGATGCCGATCGTGAGCAGGCACTGGTCGAGCTCACTCGCCCGGTACACGCGCCGGAAGAGCGCGCGCTCGAGCACCACGCTCGCCCCCGTCGCGGCGAGGAACGCGGCCGGCAGGGTGGCGAAGAACGGCCACCCCAGTCGGTCCATCAGCGTCACGGTGATGTAGCCGCCGAGCATGGCGAAGCTGCAGTGCGCCAGGTTGATGAAGTTCATCATCCCCAGCGTCACCGACAGCCCCACCGACAGGATGAACAGCAGCATCCCGTACGCGAAGCCGTCGAACAAGACCCCCGCGAACGGGCCGATCATCCCGGTCCGCCCTCCCCTGCCGCGGCGCGCCCAGCGCGCCTACTTCTTCATCCGCGCCTTGAACGGGTCCTTGACGTTGTCGATCTTGTCGAACTCGACGTTGAGCAGCTGGTTGCCGACCTTGTCCACGCGGCGGATGTAGACCGTCTGCACGATGTCGCGCGTTTCCGGGTCGATCGAGATCGGGCCGCGCGGGCTCTCCCAGGCCATCCCCTTGGCGGCGGCGATCATCGCCTCGGCATCGGTGTTGCCACCGGTCTTCTTCAGCACCTCGTAGATGAGGTGCATGCCGTCATAGCCGCCGATGGAGTAGATGTTCGGGTTGCGCCCGCCGTACTCCGCGTTGAATGCCTTCACGAAGTCACGGTTCAGCGCCGACTGGTGGTTGTGGTCGTAGTGATAGACGGTCAGGATGCCGAGCGAGGCGTCGCCCATGGTCTTGCGCGCCTCGTCTTCGGTCAGCTCGCCCATCCCGAGGACCTTGGTCTTCTTCGGATCGATGCCGCGCTCGGCGAGCGCCTTGCCGATCGCCGACGGCTGCACGCCGCCGGGCACGAAGATGAAGATCGCCTCCGGGTTCAGGTCCTTGGCGCGCTGCACGAAGGCCGCGAAATCGGGGTTCGCGACCGGGAACCGGACCGACCCGACGATCTCGCCGCCCGCGTCCTTGAAACCCCGCTGGAAGCTCTGCTCGGCGTCGTGGCCCGGGCCGTAGTCGGAGACCATCGTGTAGGCCTTGCGGATGCCGTTCTTGTAGGCCCAGGTGCCGAACGTCTCGGTCAGCTGCGGCAGGGTGACCGAAACGCGCGCCATGTACGGCGACTTCGTCGTGATGATGGAGGTCGCCGCGTTCATGACCACCATGAACTTCTTCGCCTCCGCCGAGACGTCGCCCGCGGCGAGCGCGTTCGGCGTCAGCACGAACCCGGCGAGGATGTCCACGTTGTCGCGCACGACGAGCTCCTGCGCCAGGCGCTTGGCGACGTCCGGCGCGATGCCGCCCGTGTCCTTGCGGATGAACTCGACCTTCTTGCCGGCGACGGTGTCGCCCTTCTGCTTCACGTAGAGCTTGATGGCGTTGTCCATCTGCGCCGCGACGTCCGCGAACTGGCCGGAGTACGGCATGATCAGCCCGATCTTCACGGTGCCCTGCGCGTGCGCCGGGGCGGCGGCGACGAGCGCCGCGGCGATGCCGGCAAGGGTGGTCAGCATTCTTCGCATGGGGATCCTCCTCGAGTAGTCGACGGCGATTGGCCGTTTTTCGTCCGGGCCTGGGGAAATTCTACGCACCAACGTCCGGGCCGTCGAATCACGCCGGCGCCCGAAGGATGGGGACCCTCCCACTCCGCGGGGACGGGGCCCGCGCCTGCGGGGGCGGCATCCCGCGATCCCGGCCCGCCCCGGCGACGCTGCGCCGCAGCGGTGCCCACCGCTCGGGGTGGGGCATATAATGAATTCGTCCCACAGGACATCACCCAGGAGGAGGAAGCCCCATGACAGGCACTAGGATTGCGTTCGCAGCGGCGGCGATCGCCGCGGCCGGCTTCTCGGCCGGTGCGCTCGCGCAGGCAAAAGAGCAGTTCGTTCCGATCAACGCCTACTGGGTGGGGCCCTACGCCGCCGGCGGGTCGGGGATCACCGCCGGCATGATCGACTACTTCAAGCTGCTGAACGCCCGCGACGGCGGCATCAACGGCGTGAAGGTCAGCTGGGAGAAGTGCGAGACCGAGTACAACAACGCCCGCGGCGTCGAGTGCTACGAGCGCTCGAAGAAGAAAGGCCCCACCGGCGCGACCATGATCCACCCGATGTCGACCGGCATCACCTACTCGCTCATCGACAAGGGCACGCAGGACAAGATCCCGATCGTCTCGATCGGCTACGGCCGCACCGACGCGAGCGACGGACGCGTCTTCCCGTACGTCTTCCCGCTCATCACCAACTACTGGTCGCAGAACACCGCCAAGATCAAGTTCATCGGCATGCGCGAAGGCGGGATGGACAAGCTGAAGAACAAGCGGATCGCGAACCTCTACCACGACTCGGCGTACGGCAAGGAGACCATTCCGATCCTCGACATCCAGGCGCGGAAGTACGGTTTCGAGGTGGTGCACATCGCGGTGCCGCACCCGGGCAACGAGCAGCAGTCGCAGTGGCTGCAGATCCGGCAGTTCAAGCCCGACTGGGTGATCCTGCGGGGCTGGGGGGTGATGAACCCGACGGCGCTGAAGGCGGCGGCGAAGATCGGCTTCCCGCGCGAGAAGGTGCTGGGGGTGTGGTGGTCGGGGGCGGAGGAGGACGTGATCCCGGCCGGCACTGCGGCCAAGGGCTTCATCGCGGCCGGCTTCAACGCGCCGGGCTCCAACTTCCCCGTGCTCAAGGAGATCCAGAAGTCGGTCTATACCAAGGGGCAGGGCGAGCTCGAGGACAAGTCGCGGTTCGGGACGATCTACTACAACCGCGGCGTGCTCTGGGCGATGCTGACCACCGAGGCGGTGCGCACCGCCCAGGAGAAGTTCGGCAAGGGCCAGCCGATGACTGGCGAGCAGATCCGCTGGGGCCTCGAGAACCTCAACATCGACGAGAAGCGCCTGAAGGAGCTCGGCGCGAGCGGCTTCATGCAGCCGCTGAAGGTGTCGTGCATGGACCACGAGGGCGGCGGCGCGGTGAAGTTCCAGCAGTGGGACGGAAACGAGTGGAAAGTCATCACCGACTGGATCCCGTCCGACCAGTCCCTCGTGCGCCCGATGGTGGAGAGCTCGGCGGCGCAGTACGCGCAGGAGAAAGGCATCGTCCGGCGCGATTGCAGCAAGGAAAGCTGAAACGCAGGCAACGCGTGAGGGGGAGGCCCGCGCCTCCCCCTTCTTGTTTGCGTGCCCGTCGGCGCGCGGTTCGGCTACTTCGTCGTGGCGCGGATCTCGTCGAGGACCGGGCGGAGGTAGCCGAGGAACGTCTCCGGGTCCTCGCTCATCGGGAAGTGGCCGAGCCCCTTCATGATCGTCACTTTCGCGCCGCGGATCCGCCCCGCCGCCAGCTCGGTGTCTTTGGGGGACGCCGAGTAGTCGTACTCCCCGGTGAGCATGTAGAGCGGGCACACGCTCGTATCGATCGCGCCGAGGCGGTCGCGCACTTCGCCCACGCCCTGGAAGAAGAAGAGGTCGCCAGTGAAGATCCCGGGCCCGCCCTGCATGTAGTGCCAGACGGTCTCCCAGCGGTGCGCCTCCGGGCTCACCGGTGACATCAGGCCGTAGGCGATGGCCCCGCACGCCTGCCCGCCGTGCACTTCCGGGTGGTTCAGCCACGCCGCGTCGTAGTAGCGCTCGACGTACGCGGCCGATTGCAGTCCGATCAGCGCGCGCAGGCTCCGCGCATGCTCGAGCGCGAGGTGAAGCACGATCCGTCCGCCGATCGAGCAGCCCATCACCACTGGCCGCACCAGCCCGAGCGCGCGGACGAACGTCATGATCAGGTCCACGTAGGCCGCGGCGGTGAGACGGTAGTCGTCCTTCTCCCAGCCCGCGGGCGGCGAGGATTTCCCGTGCCAGGGCATGTCGAAGACGATGACCCGGTAGCTGCGCGTGATCGCCGGGTCGTTCAGGACCGCGCGGTACTGGCGGCCGTCCGACCCCGCGGTATGCAGGCAGAGCAGCGGAATCCCCTCTCCCGCCTCCTCGAAGTAGATGCGATGCGGCTTGCCCCCGAGCTCGAGGTGGGCGTAGCGGCCGGTGACCGCCTCGAGGCGCGCCGTCATCGGGCGAGCCGCCGCGGCGCCGCGAGCACGAGCTTGAGGTACATGAGGTACGCGACCAGCACCCGCTGATCGCCCTCGAAGACGACCTCCCCGCGCCGGAGCAGCGCGAACAGATCGTGCCAGCCGGGCGCCGGGACCTTGGCCCAGAATTTCTCCCATGCCGCCCGCTCCGCGCGGATCGCGAAGCGCCAGGGCCGCATGACGAAGGGCCCCGTCGCGACCGGGTCGATCCGCCCGTCGCGCACCGTGAGCACGTACTGGGTGCCGCCGACCTCGACCATGAACGACTCGTTCAGGCCGCGGCCCCAGCGCACGATCGCCGGGTCCGCGTTCACCAGCTCGGGGATGCGCTCGATCACCGCGCCCGCCACGCGCCTACTGCGGCTCGATCTTCGCCGTCCTCACGTACCGCCCCCACCGCTCCCCGTCGCTCTTGAGCAACGCCGCCATCGACTCCGGCGTCCCCGGGAAGGGGTCGAACGCGGCGCGCTCGAGGAACTGCTTCGTGTCCTCGCTCGCGGTGATCTCGTTGAACCACCCAGCGAGCTTGTCCACGATCGGCTTCGGGGTGCCGGCGGCGACGACGACGCCCCACCACGGCGTGACGTCGAGATCGCCGTAGCCGAGTTCGACGAGCGTCGGCGTGTCCGGCAGCGCGATCGAGCGCTTGGCCGACGTGACCGCGAGGATGCGCAGCTTCCCGGCGCGCTGCTGCCCCACGGCCCAGGTTGCGTCGTAGGGGAGGAAGTCGAGCTCGCCCTGCAGCAGGCTCGTCAGCGCCTGGGCGTTGGTCTTGAAAGGCACGTATGCGGTCTTGAGGCCGGCGCGCTCCTTCAGCAGCTCGGCGGCGATCACGCCGGTGTTGTTGCTCGTGCCGTAGAACCCGTCGTCCGGCCGGCTCTTCAGGTGCGCGATCAGCTCCGGGATCGACCTGATCGGCCGGGCCGCGTCCACGGCGATCACGAAGGACAGCGACGCGATCGTGGTCACCGCGGTGAAGTCCTTGGCCGGGTCGAAGGGCAGCTGCTTGAAGAGATGCGGCGCCGCAGCGATGGTCGAGCTCGCCGGCGTGATCATGATGGTGTGGCCATCAGGGCGCGACTTGGCGAGGGCTTCGGTGGCGATCGCTCCCTGGGCGCCGACCCGGTTTTCGACGATGACGGGCTTCCCGGCGAGCTTGCTCAGCCGGTCGCTGTAGTAGCGCACGATGACATCCGCCCCCGACCCGGCCGCGAAGTTGCAGAGCGAGCGGATCTCCCGGGCGGGATACTCCTGCGCCGCGGCCGCCGGAACGGCCAGCGCGAGCGCCGCGGCGACGAGCGTGGCGGGCGAGAGTCGCATGTCGAAGTCCTCCTTGGGGGCTATCTTCGCGCATCCCGGCCGATTGCGCGACCGGACGGAAACTGATCGCCCGCTAAGTTGCACGCTTGCACGGCGCGCCCCCGGGGGCTACGATGGCCTGCGGCTCGGGGGAGCGCGGCCGAACAAGACGCGCCCGCCGGGCGGCCGACCGTTCGCAACAGGAGGAGCCGATGGTGCCGAACCGAATCCTTGCGGTCGCGCTGACCGCGCTCGCCGCGCTGTTTGCCGCGACCGCCGCGGCGCAGACCTACCCCGTCAAGCCGGTGCGGCTCATCGTGACCTATCCGCCGGGCGGCAGCTCGGATCTGATGGCGCGGGTGCTCGGCCTGAAACTGTCCGAGCTCTGGTCGCAGCAGGTCCTGGTCGAGAGCAAGGGCGGCGCCGCTGGGGCGATCGGCATGGAGTACGCCGCCCGCCTGGCGCCCGACGGCTACTCGTTCGTGATCGGCAACCTCGGCCCGACCGCCGTCAACCCGCTGCTCTCCAAAGTGCCGTACAGCGTCGACAAGGACTTTGTTCCGGTCTCCATGATCTCGACCGGCCCCAACATCCTGGTGGTCAACGCCAACTCGCAGTTCAAGTCGCTCGGAGAGATCGTCGCCTATGCGCGCGCTAATCCCGGCAAGCTCAACTACGGCACCAGCGGCCCGGGCAGCGTCTCGCACCTCAGCAGCGAGATGCTGAAGAACCTCACCAAGGTCAACGTCGTCGAAGTTCCCTACAAAGGCGGCGTGCTCGCGGTCCAGGACCTGCTCGGCGAGCAGATCCAGTTCATCTTCTCCGACGCGCTGCCGGCGATGCAGCACATCCGCGCCGGCAAGCTCCGCGCGCTGTGCTCCACGGGGCCCGAGCGCAGCCCGCTCGTGCCGGACCTGCCGACCTGCGCGGAGTCCGCGGTCCCGGGCCTGGTGGCGGTGAACTGGTGGGGCGTGCTCATGCCGACCGGAACGCCCAAGCCGATCATCGACAAGTTCCACGGCGATCTCGTCAAGGCGCTCGCCGACCCGGAGGTCAAGAAGAAGTTCGCCGATCTCGGGGTGGACGCGGTCAGCAGCTCGCCGGAGCAGTTCGGCTCGTTCATCAAGAGCGAGACCGCGAAGTACGAGAAGCTGATCAAGGAAGCGGGGATCAAGGTCCAGTAGTCCGATCGCCCCGGGCGGCGCGCACCGCCGCCCGGCTCGCACGCCGACCGCGGCGCCCGCCGCGGCGATGGCGCCGCGGTCCCGCTTCGCGTAGCGTATCGACCGCGCCATTCCGATCCAGGGGACCCCACGTGAAAGCCGTCGCCCTCACTCGCTATCTGCCGATTGCCGACCCGGAGTCGCTCGTCGACGTGACGCTGCCCGACCCGGTGCCGACCGGGCACGACCTGCTCGTCCGCGTCGCGGCGGTGTCGGTCAACCCCGTGGACACGAAGCAGCGTGCGCCCAGCCCCAAGGTGGAACCACAGCCGCGCGTGCTGGGGTGGGACGCGGCCGGGACCGTTGCCGCCGTCGGTCCCGAGGTGACGCTCTTCAAGCCCGGCGACGAGGTCTATTACGCCGGAGATGTGACGCGCCAGGGCTCGAACAGCGAGCTGCAGCTCGTCGACGAGCGCATCGTCGCCCGCAAGCCGCGGACGCTGGACTTCGCGCAGGCGGCGGCCATTCCGCTGACCGCGATCACCGCCTGGGAGTGCTATTTCGATCGGATGAAGATCGATCCGGACGGCGCACAGCGGGGCGCGACCCTCCTCATCATCGGCGGCGCCGGCGGCGTGGGCTCGGTCGGCATCCAGATCGCGAAGATCGCCGGCCTAACGGTGATCGCGACCGCCTCGCGCCCCGAGACGGTGGCGTGGGTGAAGGACCTCGGCGCCGACCACGTCGTCGACCACTCGCGACCGCTGCGCCCGCAGCTCGAAGCGCTAGGGCTCAAGTTCGTCGACTATATCGCCAACTTCAACGACACCGACCGCTACTGGGAACAGATGGGCGATCTGGTCGCCCCGCAGGGCGCGGTGTGCATGATCGTGGGGTCCAAGGGCCCGCTCGTGCAGGACGCCGTGCGCGCGAAGAGCGCGACCGTGTGCTGGGAGCTGATGTTCACGCGCCCGCGGTTCAAGACCCGCGACATGGTCGAGCAGCATCGGCTGCTCACGCGCGTCGCGGAGCTGATCGATTCCGGCCGGATTCGCGGCACACTGCGCGAGACGCTCCGCCCGATCAACGCCGCGAACCTGCGCCTCGCGCACGCGAAGCTCGAGTCAGGAACAACGATCGGGAAGGTGGTCGTGGCGGGGTGGGGCTGATCGCGCGCGCGGCGGCAAGGCCAGGCCGGCGATGAAGGGCATTGCCTGCATCGAGGATCTGCGCGCGCTTGCCCGCCGCAAGGTCCCGCGCGCCTTCTTCGACTACGCCGACTCGGGCTCCTATTCGGAGGAGACGCTGCGGGCGAACCGCGACGACCTCGAGCGGGTCAAGCTGCGGCAGCGGGTGCTCGTCGATGTGTCGGCGCGCGAGCTCGGCACGACGATCCTCGGCGCGCCGGCATCGCTGCCGTTCGCGCTCGCCCCGATCGGGCTGTGCGGCATGCAGCATGGCGACGGGGAGATCCTGGCGGCGCGCGCCGCGCACGCCGCCGGCATCCCGTTCTGCCTCAGCACCATGTCGATCTGCTCGATCGAGGACGTCGCGCAGGCGACCGGCCAGCCGTTCTGGTTCCAGCTCTACGTCATGCGCGATCGCGGCTTCATCGCGGCGCTGATCGAGCGCGCGGTCGCCGCGAAGTGCAGCGCGCTCGTGCTGACCGTCGATCTGCAGGTCCTCGGGCAGCGTCACCGCGACGTCAAGAACGGGATGACCGTCCCGCCCCAGATCCGGCTCGGCAACGTCCTCGACATCGGCACCAAGCCGGCGTGGGCGCTCAGCATCCTCAAGGGCCGGCGCAAGACCTTCGGCAATCTCGCCGGACACGTCCGCGGCATGGAGGGCGTCGCGTCGCTCGCGCAGTGGACGGCGAGCCAGTTCGACCCCACCCTGAGCTGGAAGGACGTCGAGTGGGTCCGGAGCCGCTGGCCCGGCAAGCTCATCCTCAAGGGGATTCTCGACGTCGAGGACGCGAAGACCGCGGCGAAGACCGGCGCCACGGCGATCGTGGTGTCCAATCACGGCGGCCGGCAGCTCGACGGCGCGCCGTCTTCGATCTCCGCGCTGCCGCGGGTCGCCGATGCGGTCGGCGCCGAGGTCGAGATCCTGTTCGACGGCGGCATCCGGACCGGTGCCGACGTCGTGCGCGCCCTCGCTCTCGGCGCGCGCTCCTGCCTGATCGGCCGCGCCTACGTCTTCGGGCTCGGCGCCGGCGGCCAGGCGGGCGTGGCCAAGGCGATCGACATCCTCCGCAACGAGCTCGACGTGACGATGGCGCTCACCGGCACGAGCCGCCAGGGACATCGACCGGCGGCTGGACGCGGCGTTTTCACGAGCACGTCGATCTCGATCCGGTCCCGTCCGAGCGCGGCGAGCGCCGCCGCGACCGCGGCGGGATCGGCGACGTCCAGGCGGAGGGCCGCGCCTCGGCGCCCTTGCAGGCGAGCGTCGCCGCCGCGGCTTCCCGTCCTCCAGCGAACGCACGCCCAAGACCACCCGCTGGCCGGCGGCGGCGAGTCCCGCAGCCACCTCCAGCCCGATGCCGCGGTTCGCGCCGGTGATCAGAGCGGTTCTCACGGCGGTCGCCGATGCCGGCGTTGGCTGCAGCAATGCCCCCCGGCAGATGCAGGCGACCAGCTTGCCCGCTTCTGCGATCGCCCGCACAAAGGCCTTAGTGCGCTCGTCGCCACTCAGGATCGCAGGGCTCTTCGCGCCACCCGGAATCAGGATGCCATCGAATTCCCGGGGATGCACTTCGGCGATGGAGTAGTCCACATCGTAGGTGCCGACCTTCCGGAAATAGCTGTAGATCTCGACCGGCGCCTTGGCCGGCGAGACGATATCGACCCGCGCCCCGAGGAGTTCGAGGACGAAGCGCGGGACCAAGCACTCCTCTTCCTGAAAGCCATCCGCGACGAGGGCTGCGATCCGAGGTTCGTTTGACATCTTGTGTCCTCCTTGCCTGGCTACCTCAGTAGCTTGAAGGCGTGGGTCCATTGATTGCGCAAGAAAGCCCGGGATGCACCAGAGCATGCACAGCGGTTCGATGGCGCGGGCCGCCTCGGCCTTGCCCATGTCCTCGGTCTCCCAGCCGAATTGATCGAGGATGCGGCTCACGACCTGCTTCGCCGCCTCGTCGTTGCCGCAGATGAACATGGTCGGCCTGCCGCCCGCGAACTGCGGGTTGACCATGCGCCCGTTGCCCACCGAGCTGAAGGCCTTGACGAAGCGCACGTCGGGAAACTCGCGCTGCAACCGTTCCATGAGCGATTCATCGAGAGTGGTGAAGTACTTCAGCACCCCGTTCGAGGGTGGCGCATCCGCGAGCGGGTTGGTGGCGTCGATCAGCGTCTTGCCCTTGAGGTTGACCGCCCCCGCCGCGCGCAGCGCTTCCACCGCCACCGCTCCCTTCACCGCGAGCACCACGAGCTCGCCGAACCTGGCGGCGCCGGCAACGCTGTCGAGCTTGCCGCCCGGGTTTTGCGCTCTCCACTCGGCGAGCCTGGCCGGCTCACGCGTGCCCAGCGTCACGTCGTGGCCATGCTTGAGGAAGCCGGCACCCAGCGCCTTGGCGACGTCCCCCGACCCGAGAATTCCGACTTTCATGGGTTCCTCCTGGCGAGTTGATGGAAGACATACCCCGGGCCCGCTCATCCGCCAATCGGATTCCGCGGATATCATCTATCCATGCCACAGATGCGCAGGCGCGGCGCGCCACGCCACCATGAGCGGGTGAGCCTCGAGTCCTTCGATCTCAACCTGCTGCGCGTGCTCGATGCGCTGCTCGCCGCCCGCAGCGTGTCGGGCGCGGCGCGGCGCCTCGACCTGAGCCAGCCGGCAACGAGCGCGGCCCTTTCCCGGCTGCGGGACGCGCTCCGCGACCCGTTGCTGGTGCGCAACGGCAATCGGATGCTCCCGACGCCGCTCGCCGAAGAGCTGCGGCCGAGGCTCGCGCGCATCCTCGAGGACATCGGTCAGGCGTTGAGCGCGGCGGCCGAGTTCGACCCAGCCACTACGGAACGTCGCTTCCGCATCGGCGCCAATGACTACGCCGCGCTCGTGCTGCTCACGCCGCTCGCGGAGCGCCTGCGGCTCGCGGCGCCACGCGCCACGCTCGAAATGCTGCCCTGTGACGGCTCGCAGGACACCGGGCTCGCGACGCGTGAGCTCGACCTGATCGTCGGCGACCGGTGGACGATGCGCGGCATCCGCAGCCTCGAGACGCTGTTCCACGAGTCGTTCGTGTGCATCGCACGGGCCGATCATCCGCGGCTGTCCCGCCGCGTGACGCTCGACGAGTTCCTGGCCGCCGACCACGCGCTGATCTCGCTCCAGGGCATGGTGCCCGGTGTAGTCGACCACGCGCTCGAAGGGCTCGGCCGCTCGCGGCGCGTGGCGCTGACGCTCCCTCACTCCCTGGTCGGGCCGGCGATCGTCGCGCGCACCGACCTGGTCATGACGATCCCGCGCCGCGTCGCCGACGGTTTGGCCGATCGGCGCGGCCTGCGCGCCTTCCCACCGCCGGTTCCGCTGGCGGGCTTCGATGTGGTCATGGCTTTCCACCCGCGGAGCGCGGCCGAGCCTCCGATACAGTGGCTCAAGCAGCTGCTGCGGGCGGTTGCGCAGGACCTCGGGTCGACCGGCCAGCCACGACGGCGCCCGGTGGTGAACGCCTGACGCGCGCGGCGCGTTCGGCCGCAGGGCAGCCTCCGGTAGAATCCCGCGAGGACCCGAACAACGATGCCCCGCGCAGGCATCGCTTCACCGACCACGAGGAGGATCGCCATGAGATTTCGTGCCATCGCCCTCGCCGCGCTCGCCGCGTGCGCGGCGGGCGACCGTCGCCGCCCAGTCCTACCCGGACCGGACCGTCACCTTCGTGAACCCGTTCCCGCCCGGCGGCGTCGCGGACGTCCAGGGACGCCCGCTCGCGGCCGCGATGGAGAAGGTCTTGAAGCAGCCGGTCGTGATCAGCCAACAAGCCGGGCGGCGCCGGCGCCGTCGGCTACGCGACCGTCGCGAACGCGAAGCCCGACGGCTACACGGTGCTGATGGCGCTCGTCAGCGTCTCGTCGATTCCCGGAGGCGGACAAGCTCTTCGGGCGCACGCCGTCGTACACGCTCGACCAGCTCGTGCCGATCGCGCGCCTGTCGGCGGATCCGATCTACGTGGCGGTCCTCGCCGACAGCCCGTGGAAGACGCTGAAGGAGCATGCTCGACGCGATGAAGGCGAAGCCGCTCGGCTACTCCTACTCCTCGTCGGGCCCGTACGGCGCGCTCCACGTGCCGACGGAGATGCTGCTCCAGGGCGCCGGCGTGAAGGCGCGTCACGTCCCGACGACGGGCGGCGGGCCGGCGGTCCAGGCGCTGCTCGGCGGGCACGTCGACTTCACGACCGGCGGTCCGGCCGCGCTCGCGGGGCAGATGAAGGCCGGCAAGTTCCGCGTCCTCGCCGGGACCGGCGCCCAGCGCCATCCGCTGCTGCCCGACGTGCCGACGCTGAAGGAGCTCGGCTACGACCTCGAGTACTACCTGTGGCTCGGCCTGTTCGTGCCGAAGGGCACCCCCGAGCCGGCGGTCAAGGCGTTGCGCGACGCGACGCGGACCGCGGTGAACGACCCCGAGTTCCAGGGCCAGATGAGCAAGGTCAACGCGGTGATCGCGTACCAGGACCAGACCGAGTTCAAGCAGTTCTGGGACGCCGACGCCGCCCGGATCGCCGCGGCGGTCGAAGGGCATCGGCCGGGTCGAGGAGAAGAAGTAGCCGCGGGCGCGGGCGCCTCCGCGCATGGAGCAAACGCCCAGCGCTGCGCCCGGGACGCCGCCTGCGGCGCGGGGCGGCGTCCGTGACGACCACGTCACCGGCGCCGTCCTCGCGCTCGCCGGCCTCCTGATCGCCTGGCAGTCGTGGCAGTACCCGATGGGCTCGGTCGCCGTGCCCGGTCCCGGGTACCTGCCCTTCGCGCTCGGCGTCGCGCTCGCGTGCTTCGGCGCACTCATCGCCGCGTCGGGCGGCAATTCGCCCACCTTCCAGTGGGCGCGGTTCGACGACGCGCCGAAGGCGCTCGCGATCCTCGCCGGCCTCGCCTTCGCGGCACTGGCGTTCGAGCGGCTCGGCTACCGCGTCACGATCGCCGTGCTCCTGCTCTACTACCTGCGCGTGCTCGAGCGCCGGCCCTGGATCCCGACGCTCGCCCTCGCGCTGATCGTCCCGCTCGGCACCTACTACGTGTTCGCGAGGCTGATGCGCGTGCCCCTGCCGATCGGCGTGCTCGGGTTCTGAGCGCGCGATGCTCGAGACGCTCGGCAGCCTCGCGACCGGCTTCGAGATCGCGCTCCAGCCCCAGTATCTCGCCTACGCGTTCGCGGGCTGCGTCATCGGGACGCTGGTGGGAATGCTCCCCGGCCTCGGGCCCCTCGCCGGGATCAGCCTGCTCCTGCCCGGGACGTTCGGGCTGAATCCGACCGCCGCGCTGATCCTGCTCGCCGGCGTGTACTACGGCGCGATGTACGGCGGGTCGACGACCTCGATCCTGATGCGCATCCCGGGCGAGGCCGCGTCGGTGATGACCTGCATCGACGGCTACGCGATGACGCAGCGCGGGCGCGGCGGCGCGGCGCTGGCGATCGCCGCGATCGGCTCGTTCGTGGCCGGCACGCTGTCGGTGGTCGGGCTGATGCTGCTCGCGCCGCCGCTGGCGGAGTTCGCGATCCGCTTCGGCCCCGCCGAGTACACGTCGCTCCTCCTCGTCGGGCTGATCGTGCTCGCCTACATGAGCGGCGGCTCGATGCCGAAGATGCTCGCGATGGCGGCGCTCGGGCTGCTCGCCGGCATGATCGGCATGGACGTGATGAGCGGGTACGCGCGCTTCAGCCTCGGCGTGAACGAGCTCCGCGACGGGCTCGGCATCGTCCCGGTCGCGGTGGGCCTCTTCGGCATCTCGGAGATCCTCCTGAGCGCGGCGCAGGCGCGCGAGGTTGCGGTGCGGCAGCCGAAGCTCGCCGAGCTCGTGCCGACCCGCACCGAGCTCAAGGCCTCCGCCTGGCCGATCGCGCGCGGCAGCGTGCTCGGCTTCCTGATCGGCATCATCCCCGGCTCCGCGCACATCATCTCGTCCTTCGTGTCCTACGGCATCGAACGCCGGGTGTCGCGGACGCCGGAGCGCTTCGGCAAGGGCGCGGTGGAAGGCGTGGCCGGGCCCGAGTCCGCCAACAACGCGGCGGCGAGCGGCGCGTTCGTGCCGATGCTCGCGCTCGGCGTCCCCTCGGGGCCGATCCCGGCAGTGATGCTCGCCGCCATCATGGTCCACGGCGTCATCCCCGGGCCGCTGCTGATCGCCGAGCGGCCGGAGATCTTCTGGGGATTCATCGCCAGCATGTACGTCGGCAACGTCGTGCTGCTGCTGCTCAACCTCCCGCTCGTGGGGCTCTTCATCCAGGTGCTGCGCATCCCGTACCGCTACCTGTATCCGCTGATCCTCACGTTCTGCGTCATCGGCGTGTACGCGGTGAGCCAGAGCGTCGTCGACATCTGGATCATGATCGCCATGGGGCTCCTCGGCTACGTGATGCGCAAGTCCGGCTACGAGCCCGCGCCCCTGGTGCTCGGCATGGTGCTCGCTCCGCAGATCGAGCTCTCGTTCCGGCAGGCGCTCGCGATCTCGGGCGGCAGCTATTCGATCTTCGTCACGCGGCCGGTGTCGGCGGCGCTGCTCGCGCTCGCCCTTGTGCTCCTCGCCCTGTCGGTGCGGACGGCGCTCACCCGGCGCGCCGACTGGCGGCAGCGGCTCGGGCTCGAGGAGCGGGTCTAGCCTACTGGTGCGCGTAGAGCTGCTTGCCGGCGACCGGCAGCTCGGCGCGCAGGATGTCGCCCGAGAGCGACTCGGTGATGTAGAGCGTCTTCCGGTCCGGCCCGCCGAACGCGATGTTGGCGAGATGATGGTGGTGCGGGTCGGCCGAATGCACCAGGTGGGTCGGCAGCATGTTCGCGTCGAACCGCCAGACGCCGACGCCGAGCTGGCAGACGAGCAGGCCGTTCTCGGCGTCCATCTCGACGCCGTCCGGCCCGGCGACGCCGCCGGACAGCTGGATCGCCACGCCGGCCTTGGAGACCGACCCGTCCGCCATCAGCGGCAGGCGCCAGACCTGCTGCGCGCGCGTGACGCCGACGTAGCAGTGCTTCTCGGTGGTCGAGAGCGTGATGCCGTTCGGGCTGGGCACGTTCGCGCAGAGCCGGTCGAGCGCGCCGCTCGCGCGCAGGCGGTACACCCGCCCGGTGGGATCGGCGATGCCGCTCTGTCCCTGGTCGGTGAAGTAGAGGTCGCCGTTGGACGCGAAGTGAAGGTCGTTCAGACCCTTGAAGCCCTCGCTGTGGGCGGTCTCGAGGAGCGGCTCGATCCGGCCGCTGCGCGGGTCGAGCACGAGCAGCCCGCGCTTGTAGTCGGTGATGAAGATCCGGCCGTCCTTGTGGATCTTGAGGCCGTTCGGCCAGCCGTCGTATTGCACCGCGAGCTCCCACTCGCCCCGCGGCGTGATCCGGAACACGCGCCCGAAGGGGATGTCGACGAACCAGAGGTTGCCGACGCGATCGAACGACGGGCCCTCCAGGAAGCATTCGACCTCGGCCCCCTGGCGGTTCGGATCGGACCAGGCAGTGCGGCGCCGGTCGCGGAATTTCTTCGGCAGCGACATGAAGCGCTCCGCCTTGATGAGCTCGGGCTGCTTGAAGGGGTTGAGCATCCGGGGGAGCGCCGTCGGGGGAAGGAAGGGCCTAATTGTATCGGGCGTATCGGGCGTCATCGGGCAGCGCGGATCCGGAATAAACACGCGGGCGGCGTGTACCCGCGGCTGGCGCAACCAGCCGGCCGTCGGCGCCGACCGGCGTCAATTCGCGGTTGCCCGCGTTTAAGCTACACTCCGCGGCCGTGATTGCAGCAACCCGCGGCGCCTGCGTCGCGCACAGCGAGTAAACGACATGGCGCAGGTCGAATCCTCCAGCACCGCACGTCCGCAGCCCGTCCTTGGGCTGTTCGACGCGATCGCGATCATCGTCGGCATCGTCCTCGGCGCCGGCATCTTCCGGCTGCCATCGCTCGTCGCCGGCAACAGCGCGAACGAGCTCGTCTTCTACGCGCTGTGGGTCGCCGGCGGCGCGATCTCGCTCATCGGCGCGCTCTGCTACGCCGAGCTCGCGACCGCGTACCCGAACGCCGGCGGCGACTACTACTTTCTCCGGCGCGCGTTCGGGAACGGCCTGTCGTTCCTGTTCGCCTGGGCGCGGATCGCGGTGATCACCACCGGCTCGATCGCGGTGCTCGCCTACACGTTCGGTGATTACGCGTCGAACCTGCTGCGCCTCGGCCCGCACTCGTCGGCGCTCTATGGCGCACTGGCGGTGCTCGTCCTCACGGCGATCAACATCATCGGCATCCGCGAGACGAAAGGCACCCAGAACGCGCTCGCGGTCATCGAGGTCGGCGGACTGATCGCGGTGATCGTGACCGGCGTCCTCCTGCTTGCCCCGGCGTCGGCGCCGGTCGTGCCGGCGGAGGCGAAGCCGTGGATGGCTGGTGCGCCGCTCGCGATCCTGTTCGTGCTCTTCACGTTCGGCGGCTGGAACGAGGGCGCCTACATCTCGGCCGAGCTGAAGAACCGCCGCAACATGGTCCCGGCGCTCGTCGTGTCGCTCGCCGTGCTGACGGTGCTCTACCTGCTCGTCAACTACGCCTACGTCCGGAGCCTCGGTCTCGCGGGCGTGGCGAAGAGCCAGACGGTCGCCGCCGACGTGCTGCGCCTCCAGTTCGGCGAAGCGGGATCCAGGATCATCAGCCTCCTGATCGCGGTCGCCGCGCTCACGTCGATCAACGCGACGATCATCGTCGGCGCGCGCTCGAACTACGCGCTCGGTCGGGACTGGCCGGTATTCGCGTGGCTCGGGCACTGGGACGCGCGCGCCGACGCGCCGCGCAATGCGCTCATCGTCCAGGCCGCGGTGGCGCTCGTGCTCGTCGTCGCCGGGGCGTTCGCGGCCAAGATCGAGACCATGGTCGATTACACGATGCCGGTGTTCTGGTTCTTCATCATGCTGGTCGGCGTCGGCCTGATCGTGCTGCGCGTGCGCGACCCGCACACGCCGCGGCCGTTCAAGGTCCCGTTGTACCCGGTGACGCCGATCATCTTCGTCGCCACCTGCGCCTATCTCTTCTACTCGAGCCTCGCGTACGTCCGCGCCGGCGCATGGGTCGGCATCGGCGTGCTCGCGATCGGCGCGGTGCTGCTCGCGATCAACCTGCGTTACCAGGGCCTCGCCCTCAAGCGATCGTAGATGAACCGCCGCCGCCTGCTCCTCGCCGGCTTCGCCGCGCTCGCCACGGGCGCGACCGCGTGCGCCCAGCAGCCGGCGCCGCTGCGCGCACCGGAGGCGCCGTTCGTGCCGACGAAGCAGGAGGTGGTCGAGGAAATGCTGCGAATCGCGGGCGTGAAGCCCGGCGACGTCGTGTACGACCTCGGCTGCGGCGACGGCCGCATCGTCAATACCGCGGCGCTGAAGTTCGGCGCGCGCGGGGTCGGCATCGACATCGACCCGGAGCGGATCTCGGACGCGAACTGGTACGCGAAGCGCTGGGGCGTCGAGCACCTGGTCACCTTCAGGCTCGGCGACCTCTTCGAGGCCGACGTCTCCGAGGCGACCGTCGTCACGCTCTACCTGCTGCCGGAGATGAACCTCCGGCTGAAGCCCAAGCTCCTGCGCGACCTCAAGCCCGGCACGCGGATCGTGGCGCACGACTTCGACATGGGCCCCGAGTGGAAGCCCGAGCGCACGCTCCGGCTCGGCAACGACTGGATCTACCTCTGGACGGTGCCGGCGAAGGGAGCCCAGTGACCGCCTGCATCGACATCCACACCCACGTCGTTCCCGAGCGCTTCCCGGAGTACGCCGGTCGCGGCACCGACGTCCCCTGGCCGTCGATGGCCGACGCCCACGCGTGCCACAAGCACGTGATGATCTCGGGCAAGGTCTACCGCACCGTCGCCGACGGCTGCTGGAGCGTGGCGCGCCGGATCGAGGACATGGGCGCGATGCGCGTCGCCCGCCAGGCGCTCTCGCCGATGCCGGAGCTGCTCTCCTACTGGCTGCCGCTCGCGGACGCCAAAGTGCTGATCCGCTACCTGAACGACGAGCTTGCCGCGATGGTGGCCCGGGCGCCGGACCGGTTCGTCGGCCTGGGCGCGGTGCCGCTGCAGGACCCCGACGCCGCGATCCGCGAGCTCGAGTACGTCCTCGGCACGCTCAAGTTCGCCGGCGTGGAGATCGCGAGCCACGTCAACGGCACGTCGATCGGGGATCCCCGCTTCGCGCCGTTCTTCGCCGCCGTGGAGCGCCTCGGCGCCGCGGTCTTCGTCCACGCGCTGCGCCCTGCCGGTCAGGATCGGATCGTCGGCGCGTTCCCCGAGCAGGCCGTCTGCTTTCCGGGCGACATCGCGCTCGCCGCGGCCTCGATGATCACCGGCGGCATCGCCGCACGGCACCCGCGCCTGCGCATCGCGTTCAGCCACGGCGGGGGCGCGATGTCGATCCTGCTCCCGCGCCTCGAGCACGCCTGGACCGTGTTTCCCAAGGCGAAGGAGTCGCTGCCCGATGCGCCGTCGGTGTACGCGCGGCGGTTCTTCTACGACGAGCTCGTCTTCGACGCCGCCGCGATCCGGTTCCTCGTTGCGAGCTTCGGCGCTTCGCAGCTCGTCGTCGGCAGCGACTACCCGTTCGCCCTCGGTGAGCCCGACCCGGTCGGCCGCCTCGCACAGACCGGCCTCGACGCCGGGGTGCTGGAAGCAATCCAGTCGCAGAACGCGCTGCGGTTCCTCGGGCTCGAGGGCGGCCGGGCATAGGCGCCCCGGCCGCTCGCGGCGCCGCGCCGCGCGGGCGATTTCGAGCCGGGTAGAATCGGCGCGCCCATCGCGCCCGTCGCCCGGAGACGCTTGACCCCCAACGCCGACGATCTGCAGCCGCTGCTCGCCCGCGCCTCCGCGGACCTGCAGGCCGGACGTCCGGCGGTGGCGGAGGGGATCTACCGCGGCGTGCTCGCGCGCGCGCCGGACCACCCCGTCGCCACGCATTTCCTGGGCGTCTGCCTGGTTCAGACCGGCCGGCCTCAGGAAGGGCTCGCGCTGCTCACCCGTTCGATGCCGGCGTTGCAGGGTCAGGCGAGGTATCGGCACAACTACGCGCTCATGCTCGCGCAGGCGGGGCAGCTGGCGGCGGCTGAGCGCGAGCTCGAGGCGGCGATCGCGCTCGAGCCGGTGAACGCCATCTCCCACAGCTACCTCGGCATGGTGCGGCAGCAGCTCGGCCGGCTCGACGACGCCGCGGCAGCCTATCGCGCCGCGCTCGAGCGCGCGCCGGACGATCCCTTCATTGCCAACAACTACGGGTACTGCCTGCTCGAGAAGGGCGAGGTCGAGAGCGCGCTCGAGTGGTTCCGGCGCTCGATTGCCCGCGCGCCGCGCAACGCGGTGGCGCACAACAATCTCGGCTCGGCGCTGAACGCCCTCGGCGACGTCCCGGCCGCGATTGCGGCCTATCGCAAAGCGGTCGAGGTCGATCCGCGGTACGCGACGGCCTGGTTCAACCTCGGACTCGCCCTGCGCCAAGTCGCCGACGACCAGGGGACTTTCGACGCGTTCCGCAATGCCGTGCGCTGCGGGCCGCAGTTCCCTCCGGCCTGGCAGGGTTTCGCCGACGCGTTCGCCCGGACCCGCTTCGTGGCGTGGAATGCACAGGCCGCACAGGAGCTGACCCAGGTGCTGCTGCACCCGGCGATCGACGCCGGTCCGCTCGCCGAGGCGGCGGCGAGCCTGCTCATGCTCGACCCCGCCTTCGCGCCGGTCCTCCGGGGCGTGCCCGCCGATGCGGCGCCGGCCGCGCGGTGGTTCACGGGCGACGGGCTGCAGGCGGTTGCGCATCCGATGCTCCTCGCGCTGATGGAGAACTCGCTCGTTCCCGAACCCCAGCTCGAGACTTTCCTCCGGGCGCTGCGGCGGCGCGCGCTCGAGGTCTGGGCGGGCGGCGGGCTGAACGCCTCACCCCGGATCGTCGAGCTCGCCTGCGCCCTCGCGCAGCAGTGCTTCCTGAACGAATACGTCTGGCCCGAGGACGCCAACGAGGCAGCGATGGTCGCGCGACTCGACGAGCGCGTCCGGAAGGGGGGCGCGAGTGCGGCCGAGCTGGCGCTCCTCGCCGCCTACCGTCCGCTCGCGGGGATTCCCGCGCTTGCGCGGCCCGCCGCGGCGGGCGAGGCCTTCGAGCGGCTGTGGCGACGCCAGGTCACGGAGCCCGCCGAGGAAGCGCGGCTGCGCGCCGAGATCCCGGTGCTGACCGCGGTCACCGATCCGATCTCGCGCGCGGTCCAGGCGCAGTACGAGGAGAACCCGTACCCCCGCTGGCATCGCGTGCCGGCGTCGCTCGCGTCGGCGTTTCCGCTGCGGCGGGCGTTGCGCACGCTGTTCCCGCATCTCGATCCAGCGCGGTTCCCCGTCTCCGAGTCGCCCGACATCCTCATCGCCGGCTGCGGCAGCGGGTTCCAGGCGGCGATCACCGCCGCGCGCAACCCCGCCGGACGGATTCTGGCGATCGATTTCAGCCGTGCGAGCCTCGCCTACGCGGTGCGCCGCTGCCGCGAGCTCGGGCTCGCAAACCTGCGCTTCGCCCAGGCCGACATCCTGCAGCTCGGCACGCTGCCGGAGCGCTTCGACATGATCGAGTGCGCCGGCGTGCTGCATCACTTGCGCGATCCGCTCGCCGGCGGGCGGGTCCTCGCGTCGCTCCTGAAGCCCGGCGGCGTCATGAAACTCGCGCTCTACAGCGAGATCGGCCGGCGCAGCGTCGTGGCGGCCCGCGAGCTGATCGCCCGGCAGGGTCTCGGCGCCGATCGCGAGGGCATTCGCGCCGCACGGCAGCTCGTCCTCGCGCAACCCGACGCGAGCCCGGTCCAGCCGCTCGTGCACTCCGCGGACCTCTACTCCGCGTCCGGGACGCGCGATCTGCTGCTCCACGTCCAGGAGCACCGCTTCACCGCGGCGCGACTCGCGGACATGATCCGCGCGCTCGGCCTGGAGTTCCTGGGCCTGGAGCTCGCGGACCCGGGCGTGCTGCGCGCCTACCGGGAGCGCTTCCCGGAGGACCCCACGGCCGTGTCGCTGGAGAACTGGGGGCGATTCGAGGCGGGCGAGCCGCACGCGTTCGCCGCGATGTACCAGTTCTGGGTCGGCGCGCCGGGGTAGCCTGCAGCTCGCGTCCGGCTCCGTAGAATCCGGGCCTTCGGGAGGTACACGATGAAGATCGGGCTGATCGGTCTGGGGAGGATGGGCGCGGGCATGGCGCGCCGCCTGGCGCGGGGCGGAGTTCAAGTGGTCGCGCAGGACGTCAACGCCTACGCGCGGACCTCGCTCGCGGCCGAGCTGGAGGCGAGCGTGTTCGAGACGATCCCGGCGCTCGTCGCCGCGCTCGATCCGCCGCGCGTCGTCTGGCTCATGGTCCCGGCCGGCGACGCGACCGAGGCAGCGCTGGAGGCGCTCTATGCGCGTCTCGACCCGGGCGATCTCGTCGTCGACGGCGGCAACGCGCACTACCGCGACTCGGTCAAGCGCGCCGCGGCGCTCGCCGATCGCGGCATCGCGTTCGTCGATGCCGGCGTCTCCGGCGGTGTCTGGGGCCTCGCGAACGGCTACATGCTGATGCTCGGCGGCGCGCCCGACGCCGTCGAGCGGGTCGCGCCGTTCGCCCGGGTCCTCGCGCCCGCCCCGGACCGCGGCTGGCTGCGCTGCGGGCCCACCGGCAGCGGCCACTTCGCCAAAATGGTCCACAACGCGATCGAGTACGGGATGATGCAGGCGTATGCCGAGGGCTTCGCGCTGCTCGCCGCGAAGGGCGAGTTCGCGCTCGACGTCCCCGCGGTCGCCGAGCACTGGCGCCACGGCAGCGTGATCCGTTCGTGGCTGCTCGACCTGACCGCCGAGGCGCTCGCCGGCCGACCGGACCTCGCGGCGATCGCCCCGGTCGTTCGGGACTCTGGCGAGGGCCGCTGGGCCGTCCAGGAAGCGGTCGAGCTGGGCGTGCCGGCGCCGGTGACCGCGGCCGCGCTGACGATGCGCTTTGCAACCCAGGGCGCGAACGACTTCCAGGCGCGGCTCCTCGCGCTCATGCGCAACGCCTTCGGCGGGCACGCAACCGAGCGCCCGAATCCCTGAGGAGAGCGGGCGCTTGATCGTGATCGTCATGGGCGTCGCCGGCGCCGGCAAGACGACCGTCGGCGCCCGCCTCGCCGCCTCGCTCGGCTGCGAGTTCGTCGACGCCGATGACTACCATCCGCCGGCCAGCGTGGCGAAGATGCGCGCCGGCGAGCCGCTCGGCGACGACGATCGCTGGCCCTGGCTCGGGCGGCTGAACGGGGTGCTGCAGGAGCGCGTGCGGCGCGGCACGAGCGTTGTGCTCGCGTGCTCGGCGCTCAAGGCGAGCTACCGGACGGCGTTGCTGCGCGATCTACCCGACGCGCGGCTCGTTTACCTGCGCGGGAGCAAGGCGGTGATCGGTCCGCGACTGGCGGGCCGTGGCGGGCATTTCATGAACCGCGCCCTCCTCGACTCGCAGTTCGCGGCCCTCGAGGAACCGGCCGATGCGATCGACGTCGACGTCGACGCGACGCCCGAAGCGCTCGTCGGTGCGATCCTGGTCAGGCTCGGCACCCCCGGATGCGCTGACGCCGACCCTCGCTAGTCGAGCGTCGACCAGCCGGGATCCTCCTTGTCGAGGATGCGCTTCAGGGCGACGAAGTGCAGGTCCGACTGCTCCCGCTCGCTCGCCATCTGCTTCGCCGTCGCCGAGGCGACGCCGTGCGAGAGGCGCTTGAGGTGCTTCCCGGTGCTCTGCGCGAGCACCTGCACCATGCAGGCGCGCTCGAGGTAGTACAGGTCGTCGAACGCCCACGGGACGCTGTCGCCGCAGACGATCACGCCGTGGTTCGCGAGGAACAGCACGTCGGCGCCGTTCATCCGCGACGCGATGCGGTCGCCTTCGGCGTTGTCCAGGACGAGGCCGTTGTATTCCTCGTCGTACGCGACCCGCCCGTAGAACTTGAGCGCGTTCTGGCTCGCCGGCTCGAGTCGGCCGCCCTCGAGCAGGGTCAGCGAGGTCGCGAACGGCATGTGGGTGTGCAGGACGCAGGCCGGCGTCCGCTTCGATCGGTGCACCCGGGCGTGGATGAAAAACGCCGTCGGTTCAACGGTGTGGCGGCCTTCCACGACGTTGCCCTTGCCGTCGATGAGGAGCAGGTCGGCGGGGGAGATCTCCGACCAGTGCAGGCCTTGCGGGTTGATGAGGAACCGGTCCTGGAGCCCCGGGGCGACGAGGCTGAAGTGATTGCACACGCCCTCGGAGAGCCCCAGCCGGGTGGCCCAGCGGAGCGCGGCCGCGAGGTCGATGCGCGCCCGAACGAGCGCATCCGTCCCGCTCATCTCATCCTCTCCTTTCGGGCTCGCGGGCTGCCGCGCCGCCATCGTTCGTCGTTGTTTCCGCGCCGCCGGAGCGACGCGGACTCTAGCATCGGCCAAACCGCCGCCGCCAGGAACAGGTTCCGCACCGGCGCACGATCGCTCGTTGCCTGCCGTCAAGGCCGCCGGCGGCGCGGCGCCCCGGCCGCGTCGCGCTCGAGCGCGAGGTGCGCCGCGGTCCCCGGGTTGTGCGCGACCAGGTCGCGGACAAACCGGTCGAAAGGCAGATCGTAGCGCCGCCGCAGGTCGCGCGCCGCGCGCCGCAGCGGCGCGACCGCGAGGCGCGTCGCCCGGCCCGTGAGCCCGAGCACGATCATGTTCACCCGGTCCTCGGCCGGCAGGCAGAGGACCTTCCCGCCGAACGCGCGCTCGATCCGCGCCAGATAAGTGCCGAACCGCGGCTCGTCGGCGATGAAGTTCACGACCAGGACGCCACCGGGTCGGAGGGCATCCCGGCAGGCGTCGTAGAACTCCGGCGTGGCGAGCGCGCGCACCGACCGACCGTCCTCGAACGCGTCGAGGAGCAGCACGTCGTACGTCGCCGGGCGTGCCGGCACGTAGGCGGCGCCGTCGGCGACCAGCACCTTGACCCGGTCCTCGTCCGGCGGCAGGCCGAAGAAGCTGCGCGCGGCGGCGACCACCTCCGGATTGATCTCCACGACCGTCACCCGCGTCCGCGGCAGCCGCTCGTGCGCGAACCGCGCGATCGAGCCGCCGCCGAGACCGACCATCAGCACCTCGCGCGGCGCCGGCGCGAAGAGCAGAAACGCCATCATCGCGCGGGTGTACGCGAGCTCCAGTCGGTCGGGCGACGCGAGCCGGATCGCGCTCTGGATGGCGTGGCCGCCGAGATGCAGCAGGCGCACGCCGCCCGACTCGCTCACCTCGACCGACGAGCGCCGGCGCGCGAGCCAGCGCTTCAGGGCGCGCATAGAATCGACGGCTTCATGGGGAGCGGATTATGACCTGCCTCAAGCGCTGCGCCCTTGGACTGCTCGTCGCCGTCCTCGCCGCCGCCGCCGTGGCGACGCTCGCGCTACGCCAGGCGTCCGGGTGGCTCGCCCGGTCCGACGCGCCGCAGAAGGCCGACGCGATCATCGTGCTCGGCCACGAGGTCACGCGGGCGATCACCGGCGCAAGCCTCTACCAACAGGGGTTCGCGCGAGTCGTCTACCTCACCGTGCCGTGGCGGGAGCCGCGCTACCTCGCGCTCGAGCGCGACCGGATCCGCTGGCCGTGGTTCGACGAGGCTGCGCGCACGCTCCTTCGGAACCGCGGCGTGCCCGACGACGCGATCCTGCTCCTCGGCAAGGACCTGCAGAGCACCGTGGCCGAGGCGCGCGAGGCGGCGCGCGTGCTCGGGCCCAAGGCCGGTACGCTGCTCGTGGTGACCTCGCCTTACCACGTCCACCGGGCGCGCAAGATTTTCAGCGATCACCTGCCGTCGGCGCGGATCCTCGTGATCGGGAGCGACGCGGAGCCGCTGCCGGAGCGCTGGTGGACCCACCAGGAGTCGGCACGGGACGTTCTGCTCGAGGTGGCGAAGCTCGCCTCCTACAAGCTCGGCTTCGGCTTCATGTGAGCTGGGCGGCGGCTACCGCGGCGCGCACGGTCCCCGCAGCACCATGCCGGTCTCCTCGAGCGCCACGCGGCTGTCGTTGATGTAGAGCGTGAAGCGCCCGTCGGTGAACTTGGCATCGCTTGCAGCGTCCACCTGCGGGAGCGTGACGCTGCGGCCGTCGAAGGTTACGCGCGCCGCGCGGGGCGACGGCACGAAATCGATCGCCATCGTCTTGCCGCCCGTGCAGCTCACTTCGACCCGCTGACCCCACGGCATCGGCATCTGCTGCGCCGAGCTCACGTCCCACGCGCAACCGGCAACGACCGCCGCGAGCGCGGCGGCGGCCAGTGGCGCCAAAGGGAAGGCGTGAAGCGTCATCCGCATGGCAGCTCCGATCGGTGTCGGGGATGGATGATAGCGCACGTGCCCGGGAAACCCCGGCGCCCGAATGCGGTCGTAACAAGCGTGGCATTATGAGGGCTCGGACGGCCTCGTGGACATCAAGCAGCTCCTGATCGGGTTGACCCTCGCAGCGCTCGCGTCTGCCGCCGGCGCAAACGACCTCGCCGCCCGGGCGCTGCGCGAGCGCCAGCAGCAGTCCGACGCCTTCTCGCTGCAGCTCCAGCAGTCGATCCAGAGCTTTCGCGCCGGCAACCTCCCGCCCCAGCAGCGGCTCGAGTTCGACGCCGTCCAGCGCGATCAGCGGCTGCGGCAGGACGAGCTCTTCTACCGGCAGCAGGTGGAGACGAACTCGCCCAATCCCGGAACGCTGCGGCGGGCGGAGGCGATGCGTGCCGAGCAGGAGCGGCAGCAGCAGCTTTCGCGGTTCCGGTCGGACTCGGCGCAGGCTGTCGAGGGCGCGCCGGCCGCGCAGCAGCTCGCACCCCTCGTCGAGCCGCGGGTGTCCACCGCGCCAGTCGTGCGCGGTCGGAGGCGGATGCCTGAACCTGACCCGACCACCCTCGGGCCATAGGCCCGTCTCCCGGTCTGCGGGTTAGGGCTTGCAGCCGGCCACCGGCCGCGGAGCTCCCGGAGGCACCGTCGCGCCCGGGTCGGTCAGGCTTTCGAGGAACGCGATCAAGTCGTCCGCTTCGGCATCGGAAAGCTTGAGCGGGCGCAGCAGCTGCTCGCCGTGGGTGTGAAGGCGCTCGAGGTCGAGCTCCGAGTAGTGGCGCACGACGTCGCGCAGCGTGGCGAGCCGCCCGTCGTGCATGTACGGCGCGGTGAGCGCGACGTTGCGCAGGCTCGGCGTCTTGAACTGCCCGAAGTTGGCATGCTGCAGCTCGACGTGCCGGGTCTTCGTCGCCGAGGCCCGTGACGGATCGTCGCTGTATTTCCCCAGCAGGTTGTAGCGGTCGTCGAGCAGGCGCTTGATCCCGCCGTGCCGCCCGGCGTCCACGCGGCCCGGCGCGAGCATGAACGGCACGCCCACGTCGTGGAACTCGCTGTTGGTGAAGCTCGCGCCGAAGTGGCAGACGCTGCAGTTCCCGGTGCCGACGAAGATCTTCAGGCCGCGCTGCGCGGCGAGCGGGTACCGCGCCGCCGCGGTGCGGTCGCCGCGCGCGAGCGCATCGCGGAACTCGTCGAAGGGCGTGCGCCCCGACGTGCGGGTCTCGACGAACGCCGCGATCGCCTTCGCCGCGTCCACGAGCACCCGCTCGTCGTCGGACGCGGCCGCGCCGAACGCCGCCCGATAGCGGCATTCGAGCGCGGCATCGGACCGCACGACCTTCGCCACCAGCGGTGCGCTCGCGCCCATCTCCCGCGGATCGAGCATCGCCCGGAGCGCTTGCGCCCACAGGCTGTCCGCGCCGCCGTCCCACGAGAACCAGCGCAGCAGCGGGGCGTTCACGATGCTCGGCGCGTTGCGGTCGACGGGTGCGAGCCCCACCGCCTGTTTGCGGCCGTCGGTCCACGCCTTCGCCGGCACGTGGCAGGTCGCGCAGGCGACCGCGCCGTTCTGCGACAGCCGAGGATCGAAGAAGAGCTGCTGCCCGAGCGCGATCGCCGCCGGGTTGCGGGAGGCGCGATTGCTCGGGTCACGCACCGGCGGCTGCGGCCACGGCCCGTGCCGGAGGACGAGCGCCGTTTCCTGTGGGGTGAAGGCGACGAGGGCCTGCGCGGACGCGGTGCCGGCCGCGAGCGCCGCGCCGACGACGAGGACCACGCCCCCGGGCGTCATTCGAGCACGACGTCGGATGCGAGCCGCTCCGTGGTGCCGCGGGTCTCGACGTCGAACAGGAGCTGCCAGCGCCCGGGCATGTGGAACAGCAGCCCCTCGGCGAGGTAGCGCCCGCCGCCTTTCGCGGCGACCGTCGCGCGGTAGTTCATGCCGTGCCGGTGCTCCGGCATCGTCGCGTCGATGCGCAGGCCGGCCGGCGCCGCGCCCCGGCTCTTGGCGCAAACGCGCGCGTCGATCGCGAAGTGCTGGCCGACCGCGAGCTTCGCCGGCACGGTGCGATAGACGACCACGTAGCGTTCGGACTCGACCCGGGTGCCCGGCCCTTCGCAGCCCTGGGCCGCGGCCTCGAACGTCGCTGCGCCGGCGAGCAACGCGGTCGCGATGCGCCGGCGCGCGGTCACTCGGCCTTGATCCCGGCCTGCTTCACGATCTTGGCGTACTTCCCTACGCCGTCCTTCACCATGCTCGCGAGCTCGGCCGGCGTGCTGGTGAGCGGCTCGGCGCCCGCCTTGCCGAGCGCGTCGGCGGTGTCGGGCGCCCCGATCACCGCGACGATCTCCTTGTGCAGGCGGTCGACGATGGCAGGCGGCGTACCGGCCGGCGCCATGATCGCGAGCCACAGCGACGCGTCGAACCCGGGGAAGCCCGATTCCGCGACCGTGGGCACGTCGGGCAGCGCCGGCGAGCGCTTCGGCGTGCCGACGGCGAGCGGCCGCACGCGACCCGACTTGGCGTGCGGCAGCACTGCCGGCAGGCTGCCGAAGAGCGCTTCGACCTGGCCCGCGAGCACGGCGGTGCCCGCCGGGCCGTTGCCGTTGTAGGGAATGTGCACGATGTAGAGCCCCGCGGCGCTCTTCAGCATCTCCATCGCGAGGTGCGTGGTCGAGCCGGTGCCGGCGGAAGCGTAGTTGAGCTTCCCGGGCCGCGCCTTGGCGTACGCGACGAACTCCTGCAGCGATTTCGCCTGCACGTCGGGGTTGACGACGAGCAGATAAGGCGAGACCGCTACCAGCGAGATCGGCGCGAAGTCCTTGACCGGGTCGTAGCCGAGCTTGGTGTAGACGCTCGGCGCGACCGCATGGGTGCTGGTCGACGCCACGCCGAGGGTGTAGCCGTCGGGTGCGGCTTTCGCGACCGCCTCGGTGCCGATCGTCCCGCCCGCGCCGCCGCGGTTCTCCACCACGACCTGCTGGCCAAGGCGCTCGCCGAGCTTCTGCGCGACGATGCGCGCGACGATGTCGGTCGAGCCGCCGGGCGGGAACGGCACGATCAGGCGCACCGGCTTCGTCGGATAGGCCTGCGGCCAGGCGAGCCCGGGCGCGAGGATCCCGAGCGCCGCAATGGCGAGGGTTGCAAGGATGCCGCGGTTCATTGTCGCCTCCTCCTCTGGGTTCGAATCCGGGAACCTAGCGCCGCCGCGCCAGGATCGCCTCGATCATCGCTTCGCCGTTCTGGTACGCGATCCGCTCGGCGACCTCCGGCGGCAGCGTCGACAGCCACGCGCGCGACCAGGCGGCGTGCTCGGGCACATAGTGCCAGCGCTCGGCGATGTAGGTGTCGGTGCCGACCATGAAGCGGTCGGGAAACTCGAGGAACGCCTCGCGCCACTCCGGCGGCGGGCGGCCGCCCGAGCCGTGGTCGGTGCGGAACGCGAGATCGGCCCAGAGGTTCTTGTGCTTGCGCAGCAGCTCGCGCACGCGCTCGGGGCGCTCGAAGCCCGCGTGCGCCCAGAGGATGCGCGCCTCCGGGTCCTGGATGAACAGCCGTTCGACCGCGTCGGCGTCCGAGTGGGCGTGCAGGAGAATGCGGTGCTGCTTCGCGAGCTGCACCATGCGGCGCGGCACCGGCAGGTCGGCATCGGCGCCGTACAGGTGGAACTCGCCGATCGCGACGTACTTGTACTTGCGGAGACGCTCCTCGACGTACTGCACGATCCCCTCGTCGCGGACCCAGCTGCCGACGTCCGAGCGCTTCCGGTAAGGACGCAGCTCCGGGAAGATGAGGTCCGGCGCCGCCGCGTACAGCCGCTGCGTGCCCTCGTCGTCGGAGCTCGAGACCATGCCCCGCTTGACGCCGGCCTTGCGCAGGAGCGCGATCGCCTCCGCGGTCGGGAGCACGTCGAGCGCATCGTGGCTGTAGTGGAGATGGGCGTCGAAGATCGGCAGGTCGGCGGCGTGCGCCACTGCCGCGATGCCGAGCAGCGCGCCGAGGCCGAGCTCTTGGAGTCGGGTCATTCCGGGCTTCCCCCTGCTCTTTCGCGTGGCAGCGGGATTGTCGCTCAAGCTTCCGGCTTCCGCCCGCAGCTTCAGTCCTCGTCTATCCTTGCCGTACCCCGCGGGAACTCATGCATCCGCCGCGCGACCAAACCCTTTCGATGCCGCCGAGACTCGCCGCCCTCGCAACACTGTTCGCCGCCACGGCCGCGATCGCCGCGCCCGTGCGCACGCCGCACGTCGAGGCCGAACTGGTCGCCGAGCGCACCGCCGTGGTGCCCGGGGAGCCGCTGACCGTGGCGCTCCGCCTCGCGATGATCCCGCGCTGGCACACCTACTGGCGCAACCCGGGCGATTCGGGGGAGCCGACGCGGATCGACTGGCGCCTGCCCGCCGGGTTTGCGGCGGGACCGATCGAGTGGCCGGTGCCACGGCAGATCCCCGTCGGGCCGCTGATGAACTACGGCTACGAGGGCGAAGTGCTGCTGCTCTCGCGCCTCACCCCGCCGGCCGACCTGCCGCTCGGGCGCCCGGTCACGCTCGCGGCGAAAGCGACCTGGCTCGTCTGCGAGGTGCAATGCATCCCGGAGGAGGCGGAGCTCTCGCTGGTGCTGCCGGCTGCGTCGACCTCCGGCGCGGACCCGCGCTGGGCGAAATCGATCGCTGCAGCGCGCGCCGAGCTGCCGGCGCCGCCCGCTGCGCTCAGCGGCTGGCACCTCAGCGCACACGGCGGACCCGGCGGCGCGACGCTCGCGCTGGCGCCGCCGGCGGGCGCGGCGCTGCGCGCGCTGACGTTCTTCCCGTTCGACGAGGGCAAGATCGAGCCGGCCGCGCCGCAGCGGCTGACGCGTGCCGATGAGGGATATCGGTTGCAGCTCGCCGCAGCCGCCCAGCCGGTCGGCGCGTTCACGCGCGTCGCGGGGATCCTCGTGTCCCCGCAGGGGTTCGGGCCACAGGCGGCGCGCGCGGTGACCGTCGACGTGCCGATCGAAGGTGCGGTGACGCCCGCCGTCGCGACCCCCATCGCCACGCACGGCGGAATCGAGTTCGGCCTCGCGCTGGCGCTCGTCGCGGCGTTCGGCGGCGGACTGCTCCTCAACCTCATGCCGTGCGTGCTGCCGGTGTTGTCGATCAAGGTGCTGGGGTTCGCCGATCAAGGCGCTGCGGCGCACGCGGCGCGGCGCCGCCACGGCCTGCTCTACGCCGCGGGCGTAGTCGCGTCGTTCTGGCTCCTTGCGGGACTGCTGCTCGGGTTGCGCTCGCTCGGCGAGGAGCTCGGCTGGGGGTTCCAGCTCCAGTCGCCGCCGACGGTCGCCGTGCTCGCGCTGTTCTTCTTCGTGCTCGGACTGAACCTCTCGGGGGTGTTCGAGTTCGGCCAGCTGCTGCCAAGCCGCGCCGCAGCCTGGCGCGCGCGCCATCCCGCGCTCGACTGGTTTCTCTCCGGCGTGCTCGCCGTGCTCGTCGCCTCGCCCTGCACCGCGCCGTTCATGGGCGCGGCGCTCGGCTATGCGGTCGGAGAAGGCGGTGGCCACGCGTTCGCCGTCTTCACCGCACTCGGCGTCGGCATGGCGCTGCCCTATGCCGTGCTCGCATGGTTTCCGGCGTGGCTGAGGCGATTGCCGAAGCCGGGCCCATGGATGGAGCGATTGCAGCAGCTCCTCGCGTTTCCGCTCTACGCGACGGCGGTCTGGCTCGCCTGGGTGCTCGGGCTGCTGGCCGGGATCGACGCCGTGATCTGGCTGCTCGCCGGGGCCGTGCTCGCCGCGGCGGCGGCCTGGGTCGTCGGCGGCTCCGGCGTGCGCGGGCGCGGCGCGCTCGCTCCGCCGCAGCGCTGCTCGCCATCGCCGCGATCGCAGTGGCGATTCCGGGCGCGCAGACGGCGGCGCACGCGCCGGTCGCGTCCGCGGATGCGGTGTGGCGACCCTACGCGGCGGGACAGGTCGCCGCGCTGGTCGCCGACGGCAAGCCGGTGTTCATCGACTTCACCGCCGCGTGGTGCGTGACTTGCCAGGTCAACAAGCGGCTGGTGCTCGCCGCCGCGGATGTGCAGCTCGCGTTCCGCGCGCGCGGGGTCGAGCTCGTGCGCGCCGACTGGACGCGCCGGGACGCCGAGATCACGCGTGCGCTCGCGGCGCTCGGGCGCAGCGGCGTGCCCGTGTACGTGCTGTACAAGCCGGGCAGGCCGCCGCTCCTGCTGCCGGAAGTGCTGACCCGCGAGCGCCTCCTCGCCGCGCTCGACGGCTGATATCCTTACGCCAGTTGAAGGAGCCAACGATGAAACGACTCGCCCTCGCACTCGCCCTCGCTCTTTCCGTCGCGGCGCCGGCGCCGCCGGCGCCGCAACGGTCGGCCAGCCGGCCCCGGACTTCAGCGCCCCGGACCTCCAGGGCAAAGCGGTCAGGCTCTCCGACTTCAAGGGCAAGTTCGTGGTCCTGGAATGGGTCAACCCCGAGTGCCCGTACGTGCGGCGGCACTACGACAGCGGGAACATGCCGTCGCTGCAGAAGGAATTCGAGGCGAAGGACGTGGTGTGGCTCGCGATCAACTCCTCGAGCGCGTCGAGCGGCGAATTCACGCCGCCCGAGCAGATGGCGAAGTGGCTCGGCGCGAAGGGCGCCGCGCCGAAAGCAACGCTCATCGACAAGGACGGCAAGGTCGGCCGCCTCTACAGCGCGCGCACCACGCCGCACATGTACGTGATCGATCCGCGCGGCCAGCTCATCTACGCCGGCGCGATCGACGACAAGCGCTGGGCGAGCACCGCCGACACGAAGAACGCGCGCAACTACGTCCGCGCCGCGCTCGGCGAAGCGATGGCCGGCAAGGCCGTCAGCGTGACGAGCACCTCGCCGTACGGCTGCTCGGTCAAGTACTGATCCCGTTCCCAGCGTCAAGCGCGCGCGCCGGGCGGCAGGTCCTCACTGCGGCCGGTCGCCCGCCAGCGTCACGCGATGCATGACGCGGCGGAACCCGTGATAGTCGTTGACCGGGTTGTGCTGGGCACAGCGGTTGTCCCAGAAGGCTAGCGAGCCGCGCTCCCAGCGAAACCGGCAGGTGAACTCCGGCCGGACCTGGTGCCCGAAGAGATGCTCGAGGAGCGGCCGGCTCTCGTCCTCGGTCCAACCCCTGAAGCCGGTCGTGTGGCCGACGTTCACGTACAGCGCCTTGCGCCCGGTCTCCGGGTGCGTGCGCACGACTGGATGCTCGCCGACGAGCACCTTCAGCTCGGCGCCGGCGTCGCGCAGGCGGTCCTCGCGGGTCTTCGAGGCATCGGCTTTGGTGGACGTGTTGATCCCGGTCAGGCCGGCTAGGGTCTTCCTCAGACCCTCGGACAGGGTTTCGTAGGCCAGGTATTGGTTCGCGAAGAGCGTGTCGCCGCCGTAGGACGGGATCTCCAGGGCGTAGAGCATGCTCCCCATCGGCGGCCGCTCGAGATACGCGGTGTCGGAATGCCAGACGCCGCCGAAGTTCACCCGCTCGTGCTCCAGCTTGATGACCGGTGTGATCAGCGGGCATTCGGGCAATCCCTTCAGCTGCGGGTATTCGATCGGCTTGCCGAACTGCAGGGCGAAGGCGAGCTGCGCGCGCGGGGTGAGCTTCTGGTCCCGAAAGAAGATCACCAGATGGTCGAGGAAAGCCTGCCGGATCTCGGCAACGACCTCGCCGTCGAGGGGCCGCGCGAGATCGACGCCGTGGATCTCGGCGCCGAGGGCGCCGGCGATCGGGCGCACCTCGAGGTAGCGATAGCTGCGGGCGGGAGCTCCTTCCACCAGGCTGACAGCGCGACGAGGACTGCCGGCCGCCGCTTCAGGCGAAATCCGCCGACTGCACGCGCTTGACGCCCGCGGTCTTCATAATTGCCCACGCCTTCGCGAGCGATCCCTGCGTGTCGATCCCCCGGCAGAGGTCTTCGACCACGGCGGCGCCGAATCCGAGCTTCCGTGCATCGAGCGCCGTCCAAGCGACGCAGAAATCGGTCGCGAGCCCGCACACGTACACGTTCGCGATCCCGCGCGACTTGAGGTAGCCATCCAGGCCGGTGTGGGTCTTGTTGTCGGCCTCGAGGAAGGCCGAGTAGCTGTCGACCTTCGGGTTGTGGCCCTTCCGGATCACGAGCTGAGCGTGCGGGATCGAGAGCCCCGGCGCGAGCTCGGCACCTTCGGTGCCCTGGACGCAATGGTCGGGCCACAGCACCTGCGTGCCGTACGGAAGCTTCACCGTCTCGAAGGGCTTCTTCCCGGGATGCGAGGATGCGAACGAGATATGGCCCGGGGTGTGCCAATCCTGGGTGAGGATCACGGTCTGAAACCGCTTCGCGAAGCCGTTCACGAGCGGGACGATCTCGTCGCCCTTGCCGACCGCGAGGCTCCCGCCGGGAATGAAGCACTTCTGAACGTCGACGACGACCAGCACGTCCTTCGAACCCGGCTTGACCTTCCCTTGTGCGGTCGCCGGCAGCCACGCCGCAAGCGCGAGCGCGCCACCGGCGGTGACGAATCTGCGTCGGGAATACGTGTGCATGGCCTACCTCCTGAGCTCGCCATTAGACCGGGACACCCTGTCGCGCGGCCCGCCGTCCGGGCCACGGACCCGGGAAGTCTAGCTCCGGGCGCGGGACGGCGCGCGCCGGTCGCGTAGCGAGCCGCGCGCGCGGCAGGAGTCCCAGGCTAAGGCGCGACCAGCCGTCGATACACCGGCAGCAACAACCCGGGCAGCACGTACATCGGGATCTGCGCGACCGCGAAGAACGCGACGAGCTCGAGACTCGCATCGGCGCCGAGCGCGACCAGGACAAGCCCCATGTTGCGGTTGCCGGTCAGCAGCCCGATCGTCAGCGCCCGCTGCATGCCCTGCCGCAGCCAGACGAGCGCGCCGACGGCCTGGAGCACGAGGTTCGCCGCGAACGCGGCGATCGTCGCGCCGATGACGTAGCCCGGGTGCTCGAGCGCGAGCGCCGTCACCCCGTCCATGATGCCGATCGCGAACACCACCATCCAGATCACCGTCACGCCGTCGAGCGCGCGGGCGTTGCGGGCGATGGCGGCTTCGGACACCAGGCGCCGGGCGAGCCACGCGATCGCGAACGCCCCGCCGACGATCAACGCGAGCCGCAGCATGAACGTTCCGACGTCGATCTCGAGCGCGACGCCGAGCAGCGCCGCCGCGAGCGGCGGGAGCGTCAGGGGAACGAGCGCGGTCGTCGCCACGATCGCGACGACGGCGAGCGCCACGTCGAGGCCGACCAGCAGGCTGATCGCGGCGCCGGACATGATCGGCGCGGCCGCGGCCATCAGGACCAGCCCGGCCACGATCGGCGCCGGCAGCGGCAGCGCCTGCAGCGCGAGCCATACGATCACCGGCGTCACGCCGAGGAACCATGCCAGCATCCAGACGACCAGCACCGGACGCCGCGCGTCGGCCCCGAACGCGCTCCAGTCGAGCCGTACCAGCGCCAGCACGAGCGAGATCACGATCGACGGCAGCAACAGCGGCCGGAGTGCCGTCGCGAGGGGCGGGATCGCGAGCCCGATCAGCACCCCGGCGGCGAGGAAACGTGTCGCATGGGTCCCGGCGAAATCGATCGCGCGGTAGGCAATCTCCCGCATCGGCGACGCGACCGCCGGGTCAGTGCGCAGGCCGCGCCGCGCCCGCGAACGCCTGGCGCAGGCCCTGCGCGCAGCGCGACAGGGCGTGGTGGGCGGCGGCGATGACGCCGCCCATGGTGATGAAGCCGTGGACCATGCCCTCGAAGCACTCGTAGGTCACCGGCACGCCGGCCGCCCGCAGGCGGTCGGCGTACGCGAGCCCCTCGTCGCGCAACGGATCGAAGCCGCACGTGACGACGTACGCAGGCGGCAGCCGGGAGTGGTCGCGCGCGCGCGTGGGCGACGCGCGCCAGTCGGCGACGTCGTCCGGCGAGCGCAGGTAATTCCCCCTCGACCACAGGATCGCGTCGCGCGTCAGGACGTAGCCGTCCGCGAACTCGCGGTGCGACGGCGTGTCGGCCGCCATGTCGGTCGCGGGATAGATGAGCACCTGCATCGCGAGCTCTGGCCCGCCTTCGTCGCGGACGCTGAGCGCGACCACCGCCGCGAGGTTGCCGCCCGCCGAATCGCCGCCGATCGCGATCCGGCCCGCGTCCAGGGCGAGCGCTTCGGCCTCGCGCGCGACCCAGCGCGTCGCCGCGACCGCGTCCTCGACTGCCGCGGGGAACTTGTGCTCGGGCGCAAGCCGGTAATCGACCGACGCGACCGCGCAGCGCGCGAGGTTCGCGAGCTCGCGGCAGATTACGTCGTGCGTGTCCAGGTCGCCGAAGCTCCAGCCGCCGCCGTGGAAGTAGACGAGCGCCGGCAGCCGTTCGTCCGCGCTCGAGCCGTGCGGCCGGTAGAGGCGGATCGGGATCGGGCCAGCGGGTCCGGCCGCGCGCACGGACTCGACGTGCGCGACCTCCGGCGGTGCGGCACCCAGGGCGCCGCGCGTCTCGCGGTAGAGCTCGCGGACGGCCGCGGGGCCGAGCTGCGGATACGGCGGCAGGTTCGCGCGGGCGATGCGCTCGAGGACGGCGCGCGCCTGCGGATCGAGCGGCACCGCGCGTTAACGCCGGTCGGTCAGCACCGCCACGACCTCGACCTCGACCAGCAGGTCCGGGTGCACGAGGCCGGTCACCCCGACCATTGTGCTCGCCGGCCGGTGGTCCTCGGGCAGGAACTGGGCGCGGATCTCGCGCATCACTCCCGCCTTCTCCGGGGTGAGGTCGACGACGAACGTCGTCATCTTGACCACGTCGTTGAGGCCGGCGTCGGCGGCCGCGAGCGCGGCCTTGAGGTTCTCGTAGACCTGCACGCCTTGAGCGCGGAGGTCCCCCTTGCCGACGATCCGCCCGGTGCTGTCGTACGCGACCTGGCCCGAGACGTGGACCGTGCGCCCCGCGGCGCTCACCGCGACATGCGAGTAGCCGGTGGGGCTCGAGAGCTCGAGGGGATTGATGAAACGCCGCTCCATGGTCCCTCCTAGGCTGTCGCCACAACGCTCTTCCGCTTCGCGGCGAGCCAGACGGCGGCGACGCCAACCGCCGCCACGAACGGGATCGCGGCGTAGTTCAGCGTCTGCCAGCCGTTGCGCTCGAGGATCATCCCGGACGCGAACGACGAGGTCGCCATCATAGTGAAGATCAGGAGATCGTTCAGGCCCTGGACCTTCGCCTTCTCCGCCGGGTCGTAGGTCTCGGTGAGCAGCGTCGTCGCAGCGATGAACATGAAGTTCCAGCCGACCCCGAGCAGCACCAGCGCCCACCAGAAGTGGGCCACTTCGACCCCCGCCAGCGCAACGCCGATGCAGACCAGATTGAGCGCTACGCCCCACAGCATGACGTTGAGCACGCCGCAGCGGCGGATCAGGTCGCCGGTGAAGAAGGACGGCGCGAACATGCCGACGACGTGGGCCGAGATCACCGTCGCCGCGGCACCGTAGGGATGCCCGCACACGCCCATCGCGAGCGGGGTCGCGGTCATCAGCAGGTTCATCACGCCGAACCCGAACGCCGCGGCGAGCACGGCGACGATGAACGCCGGCTGCACGACGATCTGGGCGAGCGGCCGGCCGCGCTCGGCCGATTCGGCCGCCGTCGGATCCGGAATGTCGAGGAACCGCAGCAGCAGGAGCACGAGCACGATGAAGCCGATCAGCGACAGGTACGCGGCAAGGTAGGTCGTCGGCAGCCACTCGACGGTGAACCGGCTGGTCGCCGGGCCGACGATCCCGCCGACGAGCCCTCCCGCTAGCACGTATGAGATCGCCCGCGGCTTGAAGTCCGGCGTCGCCGCGTCGGCGGCCGCGAAGCGATAGTACTGGCCGAATGCGTTGTAGGCGCCGAACACCGCGGTGCCGAAGCACAGCAGCCAGAAACTGCCGATCGCCAGCGCGCCGGCGCAGAGCCCGGCGCCGACGATGCCGATCAGGGCCCCGACCGTGAAGCCGGCGCGCCGGCCGATGCGCTTCATGAGGAGCGAAGCGAAATAGGTCGTGACGGCGGCGCCGACGACCCAGCCGGTGACCGGCAGCGTGGCGAGCGACTTGTCTGCGGCGAGCGCGTAGCCGGCCAGCCCGTTCACCGCGATGAGGATGGAGTTGTTGGTAAAGAGCAGCGCCTGGCACGCGGCGAGGACCGCGACGTTCCGGCGCTGCTTGTCGGCGGGCGAGTGCGAGGTCATGGCGGCGGGGCGCCGGATGGGACCGCCCGAGAAAGCCGCCGCGAAGTATAGGGCAATCGGCGGGGCTGGAGGCGCGGTGCTACCGGTTGAAGATCAGGGTCCAGACGAACAGCAGGACGAGCGCGCCGACGGCCGCGCCGACGAAACCCATCGGTTCGCCGACCTTGTAGTAGCCGAGCAGCTGTCCGGCGTAGCTCGCGGCGACCGCCCCGCAGATGCCGAGCACCGACGCGCCGACGACGCCCGTGATCTGCCGGCCGGGCAGGATCGCGCGCGCCGCCAGGCCGACCAGCAGGCCGACCACCATCGTGAGGCCGAGGGGGACGAGATTCATGTTAGCTCCTCCAGCCTCCGCGCCGGAGGCGCGGAGCGCCCTCAATCCAGCGGGATGCGGATCTTCTGCCCCGGGTAGATCAGGTTCGCGTCCTTGATCACTTCCCGGTTGGCGTCGAAGATCCGCGGGTACTTGTTCGCGTCGCCATAGTACTGCTTCGCGATCTTCGACAGCGTGTCGCCCTTCACGATGATGTAGTACTCGACCTTCTCCTTGGGCGGCGGCACCTTCAGCCCCGCGATGTTGACCTCGGAAACGCCCTGGACGTTGCCGGCGATCAGCACCGCCTTCTGCATCGCCTCGGCCGACGGGCACTCGCCGGCGAGCGCGCACTTGCCTTCGGCGTACGCGACCTGCAGCCCGACGATGCCCAGCCCGGCGGTCTCGATCTCCTGCCGGATCTTGGCGGCGGCGTCCTCGGGCTTCGCCTGCGGCGGGAAGAGCTTCTTGCCGATGTCCTTCACGAAGTCGAACAGACCCATCGGGATCTCCTTTGCGTCGTGTCAGTCCGGTTGGAGGGGAGGCGCAGGGGGGAAAGCCGCGCCGGAACATGGTAGCACGGTGATTTTTCGACTGACGGTGCGGCGACAGCCGTCGCATTCGACGACCGGGAGCGGGGCTCGCGGCTAGAATCGGCCCAGTCCCTCTCGTGTCCATGATGCGTCGCGCGCTGCTGAGAGTCGCGTTCCTCGTGCTCCTCGCCGTCCAGCCGGTCGGCGCGGGCGAGCAGCCGCTCTCCCTCATGCACGGGTTCATCGACCAGTCGAGCATGACGCTATGGATCCAGACCGAGCGCGCGACGCGGGTGGTGGTCGAGTTGCATCCGGAAGGCGCGCCCGCGCAGCGGCGCCGCTTCGAGGGCGCGACGCGCGCCGAGGATGATTTCGCGCTCCACCTGCGGCTCGCCGGCCTCGAGCCGGGCACGCGCTACCGGTACCGTGTCCTCGTCGACGGGAAGGCGCCCGCGGACGCCGGCGCGTTCACGACCCAGCCGCTGTGGCAGTTCCGGAGCGGCCCGCCGGAGTTCGCGGTCGCGATCGGGTCATGCGCGTACCTCAACGACCGGTTCTCCCGCCCCGGGCCGCCGTGGGGCGCCGACTACGGCGTCTTCGACGCAATTGCGGCGAAAGCGCCCGAGCTCATGCTCTGGATGGGCGACAACGTGTACTTCCGCGAGCCGGAGTGGACGTCGCTCGAGGGCATGAGCAGCCGCTATCGCGCGTACCGTGCGGCACCGGCGCTGCGCAACCTGCTCCGCTCGACCGCCCACCTCGCGGTGTGGGACGACCACGATTTCGGGCCGGACAACAGCGACGGCTCGTTCCCGATGAAGGCGGCGGCGCTCGAGGCGTTCAAGCGCTACTGGGCGAACCCGTCGTATGGCCTGCCCGGCGTGCCCGGGATCTTCGGCCTCGTGACCTGGGGCGACGTCGACTTCTTCCTGCTCGACAACCGCTTCCACCGCTATCCGAACCGCTACCCGCAGACCCCCGACAAGGCGATGTTCGGGCGCGCGCAGCTCGAGTGGCTCAAGCAGGCGCTCCTCGCGTCGCACGCGACGTTCAAGGTGATCGTCGCCGGCGGCCAGTTCTGGAACGCCCGCAACCGGTACGAAACGTTCTTCAGCTACCCGGCGGAGCAACGCGCGCTCGCCGAATGGCTGGTCGAGCAGCGGATCGACGGCGTGCTGTTCCTCTCCGGCGACCGGCACTTCGCCGAGCTGCTGCGGCGCGAACGGCCGGGCACGTATCCGCTCTACGAGTTCACGTCCTCACCGCTCACCGCGCGCCCGTTCCGCAACCTGCCGGCGGAGGAGCGCGAGAATCCGGACGCGGTGCCCGACACGATCGTCGCCGAGCGCAACTTCGGCATGCTGCGGTTCGCGGGCGCGCGCGGCGACCGCAGCGTCACGCTCGAGGCCTACGCCGCAGACGGGCGGCTGCTCTGGCAGCGGCGGATCGCAGCCGCTGAGCTGCGCTAGCGGGCGGCGACGCGGGCGCGAACCCCTGCTCGGCGAGGACCACCTCGACGACGCGCCGGCAATCGCGGATGTGCGATCCGCCGACGAACCGCATGGCGGTGTAGCTCAGACCCGCCGAAACCGCCTGGCCGGCGATCGGCACGAACCGCGCGGCGGTCTTGGTGGTGATGCGCATGCCGACTGCCGCCAGGGCGTGGAGGATCAGATCGCGCGTGATGACCCGCCCGACCATTGCGCCGCCGAACGCCACGATCGCCTTGTACAGGAGCGCCTTGGCCCGCGGGCTCAGGCGCTCGATCTGGTCCGGGGTCAGGCCGAACTCGCGGTTGATCGCCGGGATCAGCTCGGTCAGCAGGGCGACGTCTGCGGCGAGGTCGAGCCCGGGAAGCGGCACCAGGACCGCGCCGGCCGAGGCGAGCGCCCGCTTGGTGACCATTCTCCGGCAGCGCGCGACGACCACGTCGAGCTCGGCGGGGCTGCGGGGGAGTCGGATGACTTCGGTGGACACGGCGGAATATGAAAGCGGTCGCCCCTGTTTGCGCTGAGCCCGGGGCCCATCCTTGTGGTTCGCCCGGCGCCGGCGTTCCCCTAGCGCCGGCGCATTGCGACGAAACGGCCGCCTGCGGCGGCCGTTTCCTTTTTGCCGCGTCGGACCGCTACTTCTTGGTCTTCGTCTCGAACTCCGCGATCGCTTTCTTGAGGTCGGTGTACTCCTCGCACCCGAAGAAGCAGAGCTTGTCGAGCTGCCCGAGGTGCTCCTTCGCCTTCGCGAGGTTGCCCTGCATGAGATAGGCCTCACCGATGTACTCGTGCGCGCCGCGGTGCTTGGGATTGAGCTTAAGCGCGTCGTTGTAGTGCTTGAACGCCATGTCGAGGTTCCCCGACTTGCGGTAGGCATAACCGAGCATGTTCTGGGCGTCGGCGTCGCGGGGATCCTTCGCGGCGACCTTGCCGAACGAGGCGATCGCCGCGTTCCAGTTCTGCGCGCGGATGGCCGCCCTGCCGGCCTCGACGTCAGGATCGGCCGGGGCGGCGGTCGGCGCGGAGTCCGCAGCCAGCGCGGCCAGCGGCAGCAATGCGGCCGCGGCGGCCAACGCCGCGGCGATCAGGATTCGGCTCATGTTTCGCTCCTTTCGGGTTTTCACGCGACTGCATGCGGATTATAGTGAAGTCGCGTTGCCGATCTACGGACCGCGCCTTCCGACGGATGCCCCCATGCGCGTAACAGTCGCCCTGCTCGCACTATTCCTCCTCCTGCCCGCGCCCGGCCGGGCCCAGCAGGCACCGACCCGCGAGGCGGCCCTCGAGATGCTCCAGTCGCCCGACCCCGGCCAGCGCCAGCGGGCGGCGGTCGGGCTTGCCCAAGCCGGCCGAATGGACGATGTGCCGGCGCTGCTCGCCAGGCTCCGCGACCCGGACGAGGACGTCCGCGCGATCGCCGAGCGGGCGATCTGGGTGATCTGGAGCCGGTCGGGCAATCCCCAGACCGACGCCCTGTTCCTGGAGGGTGTCGCGCAGCTGAACGCCGGCCAGCTCGAGGCCGGCATCGCGACCTTCAGCCGGGTGATCGCGATCGCGCCCGAGTTCGCCGAAGGCTGGAACAAGCGCGCGACGGCCTATTTTCTCGTCGGCGACCTCGAGCGGTCGCTCAAGGACTGCGACGAGGTGATCAAGCGCAACCCCCAGCACTTCGGCGCGCTCGCCGGGTACGGGCAGCTCTACATGCAGCTCGACGACTACGAGCGGGCGATCGAGTACTTCAAGCGCGCGCTCGCGGTGAACCCGAACCTCGACGGGGTCGAGTTCCAGGTGCGGCTGCTGGAGCGCGTAGTCGCGGAGCGCAGGAAGAGGACCTGAAAAAAAAGCTGCCGAACGAGTAACGCCCGACTCGGCGCGCAGGCACCGGCGCGGCGGGTCCTGGCTACTCGCTCGGCAACGTGAAAAAGAACTGGGCCCCGGCTCCCCGTTTCCCGCTCGCCCACGCTCGTCCGCCGTGGCGCTTGACGATGCGGTCGACGAGCGTCAGCCCGAGCCCGTAGCCTTCGAACGCCTCGTGCTCGCGCAGCCGCGCGAACGGCTCGAATAGCCGCTTGGCACGCGTCGGCTCGAAGCCGACGCCGTTGTCGCGCACGCAGCAGACGAGCTCGCGGCGCCCGCGCACGCAATCGACTTCGATCCTCGCCGGGGATGTCGCGCGGGTGAACTTGACCGCGTTCCCGAGCAGCGCGGCGAGCGCCTCCCCGAGCATGAACCGGTCGCCCCTCACGACCGGCAGCGCACCGACCTCGAGCGCGACTCCCCGGCCGCGCCGCATCGGCTCGAGCCGTGCCCAGGCCTCGTTCACCGCCTGCCCCAGGGGAAACCGCTCGACCCGTGCCGGGAGCTGTGACAGTGCAGTGACCCTTCCGAGCCCCTCGAACATTCGTTCGAGGTCGAGCGCGCGGGCGCCGATGGCGAACACCAGGCGGCGGGCTTCCTCCGGGAGCGACCCGCGCCAGTCGCCGAGCAGCGTCGCGGCGTGGGCGATGATCACGTCCAGGGGCCGGTGGAGGCCGGGCGCGGTCGCGTGCGCCAGCGCCCAGAGCTCCTCGCGGGGCGCGTCACCCATGGGCGGAGCGGCGCGCTCGCCGGCGCCGTTCATCGGGATCAGCATCGGTTCAGTTGTCCGTGGGGTCGGACGGGGAGAAGCACTGCGCGAGCAGCGCCAGCACCTCGCCGAAGTCCGGTTTGCCGATCGCCTCGTCGGCGCCGGCCGCCAGCGCAACGCGGCGGTAGGCGCTCTGGTCGTCGTCGAGCAGCGCGACGATCCGCGGCGGCTTCGGGCGCGCCCGGATCCGGCGACAGGCGACCTCGGCTTCGTGCCTGGGGAGCGACCAATCGAGGAAGACGATCTGCGGATCGGACGTCTCGACGCAGCGCAGCGCGGCGTCCGCCGACTCGGCCGTGCCGACGACCTCGAACGCCGGATCGGCTTCGAGCAGGTTCCGGAACGCGTGCGCGAGGAGCTGGTGGTCCTCGACGATCAGGACCCGGATTCGCGGCGCGCTGCCAGGGCTCATGGGGGGCGCAGCGTACCGGCCGCGGAGGTCGGCGACCATCAGGCGCTCCCTGAGAACAGCGCCTGAAACACCCGATCCGGGGTGAGCGGATCGCCCCGCTCGGCCGGCGCGGCGCCAGCCCCGTGCGGGAGAGCGGCCGCGTCGGCCGCCGCCGCGAGCCACCGCCGCATCAGCGCCTGGTTCTGTTCATTGACGTCGCGGACCTCGGCGGCCGCTTCCGCCACCTGCTGCCAGCGGACGACGAGCTCGGATCCGCGTTCGCCAGCGGCCGCGGCGCACGCGGCGAGGCCGATCGCGTCGGCGCTGAAGCCCTGGGCAGTGAGGAGCGCCGCGCGCCGCGCGGCGTACAGCTCGAGCGCGTTCGCTTGCACGAGCCGCTCGGCGGTGATCGCGTCGAGCCGCGCGGTCCCGCCGGCGGCGAGCTCCCGCCGCTCGGCCTCGAGCAGCGCGAGCATCTGCTTCAGGTGCAGGAGCTCGAGCTCAAACTCGCGGGCGAGCGCGGCGAACGGATCGGCGGCGGTCATGTTCTCGGGCGTCTCAGGTCAGGCGCGGCGGTCGGCGGATCAGCTCCGGCACGGCCTTCCCGAACCTGCGGGTGAGGTCGTCCAGCGCGGCGAGGATGCGGATCGGCAGCAGCGGTCGCGGTACGACGGCGCTGGGAGCGCAGCTCGGGTCCTCCTTGCCCAGGAACAGCGCGGGCGTCACGTACCGATGACCGCTCGACGCCCAGGCAGCGAGTGCCTCGTCGCTCTCCCCGTCGACGACCAGGATGTCCGGATCGCCCTGGGGCGGCTCGGGAGCCAGCGCGTATGCGCTCGCCCGCCCCTGCGAGATCAGGAACGTCGTGTCGAGAATCCGCAGTTCGCGCTCCGGGACCCCCAGCGCGAGCACGGCGAAGTGTCGCTTCGTCATCACGCCGCGCAGGCTACGCGTCGGGGGGGCGGGGTCCTATCCGGGAGCCCCTGATATCGGCCAGGGAGAGGCCTGAATTCCGCCGGGCGTGAGACCTTCGCCCCGGCGGTGGGCGGCGGCGGGCGCGGAGGCGCGCCGGGAAGCGCGAGATTTGTCGCAGCTGGACCGGCGGATCAGTGCTCCCCGCTCACCAGCCCGATACGGATCGCGTAGCGCGTGAGACCCGCCACGTCGTGGATGTCGAGCCGGTCCATGAGCTGCGCGCGGTGCGTCTCGACCGTCTTCACCGAGACGTGCAGCCGCTCGGCGATCTCGCGCGTGGTGCAGCCCTCGGCGACGAGCTGCAGGACCTCGCGCTGCCGCCGCGTGAGCGCGGCGCCGGGGCCGGCTTGCTCCAGCCCCCGCACGTAACCCTCGATGACGTACTTCGAGACGCGCGGGGCGAGATAGCGCTCGCCGCGCATCACCGCGCGGATCGCGAACTCGAGCTCCTCGATGTCGGCGTCCTTCAGGACGTAGCCGGCCGCGCCGCCCTGCATCGCCTCGCGCACGTACCCCTCGTCGGTGTGCATCGACAGGATCAGCACCCGCACCTCGGGGCACTCGGCGGCGAGGCGCCGCGCCGCGTCAAGCCCGTTCAGCTCGGGCATCGCGATGTCGAGCATCGCGACATCCGGCTTGAGGGCCTTCGCCAGCCGCACCGCCTCGCGGCCGTTCTCCGCCTCCGCGATCACCTCGAACCCGCCGGTCGACTCGAGCAGCGACTTGATCCCCGCGCGCAGCAGCCGGTGATCGTCGGCGAGCAGGATGCGGACCGCGCCACTCACGACGAAGCTTCCGCGAACCGGAAGAGCGCCCGCACCTCGGTGCCGCGTCCCGGGGCGGTGCGGATCTCCAGCCGGCCCCCGGCGAGCCGCGCGCGCTCTTCCATTCCCGAGAGCCCCACGGCTTCCTCGCGTGCCCCACGCCGCGTCGCGGCCTCGAGGTCGAACCCCTGTCCGTCGTCCCGCACCGAGAGCTCCAGCTCGCCGTTCCGCACCCCCAGCCCGACGGTCAGCCCCCGCGCCCGCGCGTGGCGCAGCGCGTTCGTCACCGCCTCCTGCACGATGCGAAAGCACGCCGTCTCGACCGCCGGATCGAGCCGCCGCTGCGGCAGCCGGATGTCGGTCGCAAGCGCGACCGCCGCCCGCGCCCGGATGCGCTCGAGATGCGAGTTCAGCGCCGCCTCGAGCCCCAGGTCGTCGAGCACTGCCGGGCGCAGGCGGGTCGCGATCGCGCGCACCTCGGCGATCGCGCCGTCGAGCAGCGCGAGGCTGTCCTCGAACCCCGGGCCGAGCTCGGCCGGCGCCGACTGGCGACGCAGCGCCTGCAAATTCACCTTCACCGCGGTGAGCACCTGGCCGAGCTCGTCGTGGAGCTCGCGCGCCACCGCCCGGCGCTCCTCTTCCTGCACCGTGAGCACCCGGCGCGACAGCGCGGCGAGCCGCGCCGAGTACTCGGCGAGCCGTTGTTCGGCGCGCTTCCGCTCGGTGATGTCGATGGCCGACAGGACCGCGCCGTCGAAGTTGCCGGCCGCGTCGCGCAGCGGGACCGCGCTCGCCAAGACTGTGCGCGCCCGGCCCTCCGGCGAGACGAGTTGCAGCTCGCAATCGCGCACGACCGGTTCGCCACGGCGCAGCCGCACGAACGGATGATCGTCGACGCGGAACGGGGCGCCGTCGGCGGTGAGGCGGCCCCAGGGCACTGCGTCGAAGGAAGTACCGATGATGCGCTCGCGGGGAACGCCGAGCAGCTCCTCCTCGGCGCGATTGGTGAGCTCGTAGCGCCCTTCCGGACTGATCAGGATGAGGCCCTCGGCCAGGGCCTCGATGACGTCGCTGAGCCGCTGCTCGGCGCGCTTGCGCTCGGTGATGTCGACGCAGGTTGCGACGACGCCGTCGAAGTTCCCGGTCGCGTCCCTTAGCGGCGCCGCGTTCGCCAGCACCGTCCGCACCTGTCCCCCCGGCTGGACGAGCTGGAACTCGTAGTTGCGCATCGGCGGCTCGCCCCGCCGCAGCTGCTCGAACGGATGCTCCTCGATGCGGAACGGGGCGCCGTCGGAGCCGGCGCGCCCAAACGGCGCGTCGTCGAAGCGCACTCCGACGATTCGCTCGCGCGGAACGCCGAGCAGCTCCTCCTCGGCGCGGTTGGCGAGCTCGTAGCGCCCGTCCGCGCCGATGATCACCAGGCCCTCGGCGAGCGTCTCGATGACGTCGCGCAGCCGCCGCTCCGCCGCGTGCCGCGCGGTGGTGTCGATGCCGGTGATGACGATGCCGTCGAAGGCGCCGGTCGCGTCCCGGAGCGGCACCGCGTTCACCGAGATGGTCCGCGCCTTGCCCTCCGCCGGCACGACCTGGAACTCGTAGTCGCGCACCGCCGGCGCCCCCAGCCGCAGGCGCTCGAATGGATGGTCGTCGCGGCTCAGAGCCGCGCCGTCGGCCGCGACACGCTTCCAGGGGAGATCGTCGAAGCGCGAGCCGATGATCCGCGCGCGCGGGACGCCGAGCAGCTGCTCCGCGGCGTGGTTGGTCAGTTCGTAGCGGCCGTCCGCACCGATGATGCCGACTGCCTCGGTCATCGCCTCGAAGGTGTTCGAGAGCCGCTGCTCGTGGGCGGCCGCGCGCGCCAGCGCGTCGTGCCGCTCCGCCTCGAGCCGGGTGCGCGCGGCCAGCATCCGGTTGAACTCGGTGCCGATCAGCGCGATCTCCTGCGGGCCGCTTTCGGGAGCGCGCGGGTCGGGCGCGCCGGCCGCGGCCTGCTGCATCGCCGCGACGATCCCGTCGACCGGCCGGCTCAGCCGCCGCGCGAGGAGCACCGCGAGGGCGGCGGCGGTGAGAACCACGCCGGCGGCGAGCCCGAAGGAGAGCCAGGCGCCGCGGCGAACGGGGGCAAGCGTCTCGGCTTCCGGCAGACCGGCGACGACCATCCAGCCGGTGCTCGGAACGCGCGCTACGCCGACGATGCGCTCAACGCCATCGAGCGACACCGGGTTCACAGGTGCCGCAGCGTGGTCCAGAACTGCCCGCCACCCGGGGAGATCTGCGACCTTGCGGTCGATCCACGGCCCGGGTTCCGGCGCGTGCGCGATCATGACCCCGCCCGGCGTGATCACCGACAACGTCGTGTGCCGGTCGTGCACCACGCTGGTGGCGAGCCGCTGGATCACCCCGAGCTCGACCGCCATGCCGAGGACGCCGGCGATGCTGCCGCCGCGATCGCGCACCGGCGCCGCCACCACCACCTGGTGCACCCCCGGGATCCGGCCGGCGTGCGGCTCGCCGACGAAGGACACGCCCTCGACGATCGGCCTCTGGAACTCCGGGAGATTGGCGACGTTCACTCTGCGGCCAGCCGGCAGCGGCAGCGCCGAACACTGTACGTCGCCGTTGCGATCGCCGAACGACACGTAGGCCGCGTCGGGCTGCAGCGCGGTCACCGTCCCCAGGAACCGGGCGCAGGCGTCGGCGGCGGCGTCGAGGTCGTAGCGCGCGGCCGCGGCCTCCACCGAGCGGCGCAGCTCGGTGAAGCTCTGGTCGATCGCCGCGGCCGCGGTCGAGGCCAGGTGGCGCGCCGCCTCGTGCGCGAGCTCGGCGCGGCTCTCGAAGGCCTGGTGGATCGCGAACGGCAGGAGCATGGCCAGCGGCACGACGACGGCCGCGATCATCGCGAACAGCATGGTCCGGAAGCTGACGCTGGCGGCTTTCATGCGGACCCCCTCTTCGCTGCTCGACCTCGCCAGTCAAGCATAGCTCAGGCGAGGGCCCGGGGGCGCGGGGGCGGCGCCTAGGGACGCCGCGAGTACGCGGCGTCGAATGCCGCTTCGAGCCCGGGATGCACCCCGCGCAGGCGGTCGATCACCGCCTTCGCCCAATCGAAGTACTCGCGCCGGCGCACGAGGTCCCAGCTCGCCGGCGGATGATCTGCCATGTCGCGGAGGTTGCAGATCTTGTCGGCGAGCTTCACGAGCTTCGCCTCGCGGCTGATCGCGGCCGCGTGCTCGATCTGCAGGCGCTTGCGCTCGGTCTTCGGCAGGGACTTGTCGTCGGTCACCTCCGCGACGATGCGCGCGACGCGCTCGCCGAACGCCGCGCGGAGCTCCGCGGGCGAGGTCTGCGTGTCCTCGAGCGTGTCGTGGAGCAGCGCCGCGGCGAGGACCTCCGGCTCGCTCACCGCGCCTTCGCGCACCAGCACGTTCGCGAGCGCGATCGGATGGTTGATGTAGGGCGAGGCGGCGGCGTCCTTGCGCCGCTGGTCGCGGTGCTTGTGGGCGGCGAACGCGAGGGCTTCGAGGACCGTCGCCAGGTTGCCGGACGGCAGGTCGGACACTGCGCTCAGCCGCCCTCGCGTTGGCGCCGGGCCTGATGGGCCTGGAGGTGACAGTACGCCGCGCGCAACGGCCCCGGCTCGACGCCCGCCGCGCGCGCGCGCCTGAGCATGTCGCCGACGATGTGGTCGGCTTCGATGCGATGGCCGCCTTCGAGGTCGCGCAGCATCGAGGCCATGAACGCCGAGCCGCGCTCGAAGAGCATGCCTCTCGCCCTGGCGAGCGACTGCTCGCGCGGCGGATGCCCGGCCGCAGCCGCCGTGCGCCGGCATGTCTCCAGCGTCTCGGCCATCAGCGCTTCGCCATCGTCGGCGGCGAGGACGTCGCCGACGCTGCCGCGCATCAGGCAGGTCATCGCGGCGAGCGTCGTGAGCAGCACGAACTTCTCCCACAGCTCAAGCATGATGTCGTCGGCGAGCACCGAGTCCAGCGGGGTGCGCCGGTACAACGCGTGGAGCTGCTCGAGCTTGGCCCGCGCGTCCCGGCTGGTTCCCGGCAGCGGGCCGTAGGCAATCCGGTGGAACGCGCCGAGCTGTTGGATCTCGCCCTCGGGCGTCATGTGGGCGGGGATCGCGACCGTCCCGCCGACCACGCGTCCGGCCCCGAACTCGGCGCCCAGGCGCTCGATGTGCGCGAGGCCGTTGAGCAGCGGCATGACGTGCGTTTCGCGCCCCATCGCGGGCCGGATCGATTCGATTCCGGACTCGAGGTCGTACGCCTTGGAGGTGAAGAGGACGAAGTCGTATCCGGGCCGCACCTCGCCCTGTCTGACGAATGGCACCGGCAGCGTGAAGTCGCCGTGCGGGCTCCGCACCACGAGGCCGTCTTTGGCGAGCTGCGCCGCGCGCCGGTCGCGGACGAGGAAGGTCACGTCGGCCCCGGCCTGCGCGAGGCGCCCGCCGAAGTAGCCGCCGGTCGCACCGGCCCCGAGGACGAGGATCTTCATCGGACGGTCGAGCGGAGCTCCGGGCCGACGGGGAGCGCCGCAGTCGTTCCGCTCGGCCGCCCCTGTCGCGCCAGCGCGCGGCAATCCTCGGCGAGACTCTCGAAGCGCTGCACTGCCCGCTGGCGCTGTTCCGGCGTCAGCGTGCGGTCGATCTCGAGCGCGAGCTGCACGAGCCGGTCCTCCCATTCCCGGGCGAGCTGCGCGTGCTCCGGGCCGCGATCGCGCTCCCAGTTGAGGAAAAAGCCGCGCAGCCGCTCCGCGAGCTCGGGGCTCGACTGCTGCTCCTTGACCAGCTGGACGAACTCCTGCTGGCGCCGCTTGCGGTCGTTGAAGCGGACCTCGCTCATCCGCGGCTGCATCTGGACGAAGCGCACGATCAGCGCGCGTTGCGAATCGCTGAGATCGCCGATGAAGAACTCGAAGCGCTCCTCGAGCCACTTGGCCCGCGCGCGGTCGCGCTTCGCCTGGTCGCCGGCGAGGTACTCCTTGGCGAACTTTTGGTTGTTGTCGGCGAGCTTCTTCGCGAGCGCCGCGTAGTTGTCCGGCCCGAACGTCGCGAGGACCGGCGCACCCTCGTCCGCCGCCTGGGCGACGATGCTCCGGTAGCGGTCCCGGACAACGGCCGCACCCCAGAGCACGTCCTCGCGCGTGAGCCCCCGAGCGAGCCGGTCGGCCGAGCCCTGGAACGCCCCGGCGTAGAGCGGCAGCTCCTCGCGCCGATGCCAGTCGTGGAAGCGCGCGAGCTGGGTCTTGAAGACTTCCTGCTGGTCGCCCTGCAGGTCGAAGTACTCGTACGCCATCATGCGCAGCGCGATGTCGCCGTGGTTGTAGGCGATCCGCATCACGCCGCCGCAGCCGCCAAGCGCCACGGCCAGCACCACGATCCACAGCCGCGTCACCAGTAGGGCTCCACCGCGATGTGGCCGGGGTCGCGGCGGCGATGCTTCTTCATGCCGCGCGCCTTGAGCGCCTCGACCACGTCGGTCACCATGTCCGGGTTGCCGCACAGCATCACCTGCGACGCGTGCGCCGAGAGCTCGAGGCCGGCCGCGCGCTCCAGCCGCTCATCCTCGATCACCTGCGGCATGCGCCCCGGGAGCGATTCCGCGTGCGGCTCGCGGCTCACCAGCGAAACCGCGCGGAACTGGTCGGGGTAGCGTGCGCGGAAGCCCTCGATCGTCTCGCGGTAGGTCAGGTCCGCCGCGTGCCGCACCGCGTGCACGAGCGCGATCTGCCGGAAGCGCTTCCATGGCGGCTCGGTCTTCAGCATCGAGAGGAACGGCGCGAGCCCGGTGCCGGTCGCGATCAGCCACAGGTTGACCGCGTCCGGGACCTCGGCGAGCGTGAACGTGCCCGATGCGGCCGGCGCGAGGAACACGACGTCCCGCGGCTCGAGCCGCACGAGCCGCGGGCTCAACGGGCCCTCGGGGACGAGGTTGTAGTAGAACTCGCACGGCGTCTCGCGCGGCGCGTTCACGAACGAGTAGGGCCGCGCCACGAGCGTCCCCGCCACCGGCAGCGCGAGCCGCGCGAACTGACCGGCGTCGAACGACCCGATGCCGCAGTCGACCTGCAGCGAGAACAGGCGTTCCGTCCACGCTTTCTGGGCGACAACCGTGCCTTCGATCCACTTCGGCATGACTCACCGGGCGAGAAACGGCTCCAGCTCGAGGGATTCCAGCTGCGGGCCGAGGAGGACAAGGTGCCCTGCCCGGCGGCTTGCGCCGTCGTCGCTGAACTCGAAGCGGTACACCCGGCGCAGTCTAACGCGGCCGTCGGCGTCGCGTGCCGGACGGGTCCGCGTGCACAGCACCGTTTCGTCGAGGAACTGCAACCCCTCGCGTTCGCACGCCTGCCGGCCGAGCGCCACCGCGCGCTCGCGCGCCCGCATGCTGTCGTACCAGAACCAGCCGGCGCCGGTCGCGCCGGCGAGCAGCAGCGCCTCGCCCAACACCGCGTCCCCTACTGCTCCCGAGGCGCCGGGGTCGGCGCGCCGCGTCCTGCGCTCACCGATGGTGCCTCGTGACCCACTCCGCCACCAGGGCCGGCTTCGCCTCGCCCTCGCGCTCGACGATCACGTTCCAGGTGGTCTGCACGCCGCCTTCGATCGGCTCGAGCGCGCCGAGCACGAAGCGCGCCCGCACCCGCGCGCCCGACGGCACCGGGCTCGGGAAGCGCAGCCGGTTGAGGCCGTAGTTGATGCCCATCCGCTTGCCCGTGATCTCGAGCGAGTCGCCGAGGAGCGGCGAGAGCACGGCGAGCGTGAGGAAACCGTGGGCGATCGTGCGCCCGAACGGCGACTCGCGCGCCGCGCGCTCGCGATCGACGTGAATCCACTGGTGGTCGCCCCCCGCATCGGCGAACTTGTCGATGCGCTCCTGGGTGATCTCGAGCCAGTCGCTCGTCGCCACCTCGCGGCCCACCCATTGGCCGAGATCGTCGATGTGGATGCTGGTCTTCGCCACGCGACGGATTCTGCCACGCCGGGGGGACGCGCTAGCGCTCCTCCTCCGGCGGCTTGACCTTGCGGAACGCGGCGAACAGGAGCCAGTCATAGGTGATCTTCATCGCCGCCGCCGCCACGAGCGGCGTCCAGAGCGTCAGCGCCTGCATCGCTCCGCCGGCGACCGCCGGTGCGATCGCCCGGGCGGCCATGCGCGCGAGGTTGGTCACGCCGCCGGCGAACGTGCGCTCCTCGGGGCGCACGACCGCCATGAGGTAGGACTGCCGGGTCGGCACGTCCATCTCCGACAGCCCTTCGCGCAGCAGGAACAGCACCGCCGCCAGCCCGAAGCTGTCGGTCAGCGGGATCGTCAGCAGCAACAGGCTTGACGGCGTGTGGGTGAAGACCATCGTGTTCACGAGCCCGATGCGGCGCGCGAGCCACGCCGCGCCCAGATGGGAGAGCGCGTTCATGATCCGCGCGCCGACGAAGAGCGCGGCGATCGCCCCTTCGCTCACGCCGAACTGCGCATAGAAGAAGTAGGCGAAGAGCGCCGCGCCCAGGAAGCCGCCGGCGAAGCTGTCGAGCGCGAACAGCCCCGACATCCGCCACAGGATGCGGCGGCTCTGCGGTGACACGACGAGCCGGACGTCGCTCCGATTCACTTCGGCCGCGGGGCTCAGGCGCGTGTACAGCGCCGCAGCGGCAAGCCACAGCGCTGCGTACGCCGCAACCGCCAAGCGCAGCGATTCCACCTCGCCCGCGATCCCCGCCGCGCGCAGCAGCTCGGGCGCCGCGGCGAGCGCCGCCCCGACGCCGTGGCCGATGTCCTGCGTGACGTTGTACCAGGCGAACACGCGCGTGCGCCCGGCGTCGTCGACCGTTCCCGGCAGGATCGCCTGCTCGAGAGCCATCGCCGCGGCGCGGTCCTTGCCGAGGGAGTTCAGCATGCCGAGGAACGCCGCCGCGGCGAGGAGCGCGAAGTCCGACGCGAGCGCGATCACCGCGCCGCCGATCGCCGAGGCGATCGCGACCGCAATCAGGCCGCGCCGCCGCCCGAAGCGATCGCCCCAGAACGTGACGCCCGCCGCAGCGACCGCGGTCCCGGCGACGCCGGCCGCGAGGATGACGCCGAACACGGCGGGCGAGTAGCCGAGCTTGGCGAGATAGATCCCGGCGACGACGCCGATCAGGCCGTTCGCGATCGCGCGCAGGAAGCCGGCAGCGTAGACGACTTGGCGGTCGGTCACTCGAGGTAGATCATCTTGCGCGTCATCCCGCCGTCGGCGACGAAGTTCTGGCCGGTGACGAACCCCGCCGCGTCCGACAGCAGGAATGCCACGAGCTCGGCGATGTCCTCGGGCGTGCCCACGCGGCCGGCGGGATGCTGCGCGTGATCCTCGGGGCGAAGCACCTCCTGCTTCCGCCGGCTCCGCTTCCGGCGCGCGCTGACGTCGATCCAGCCGGGGCTGACGCAATTCGCGCGCACCTCCGGGCCGAGGCTGACGGCGAGCGCGTGCGTGAGCGCGACGAGGCCGCCTTTGGACGCCGAGTACGCCTCGGTGTTCGGTTCCGACTGCAGCGCGCGGGTCGACGCAATGTTCACGATCGCGCCACGCGCACGGCGCAGATGCGGCGCGGCATGCTTGGTCATGAGGAACGCGCCGGTGAGGTTCACGGCGAGCGTCCGATTCCAGGCCTCGAGCGAGAGCTGCTCGACCGGCACGCGCGCCGGCCGCGCCAGCGCCGCGTTGTTGACGAGCGCGTCGAGCCTGCCGCCGCGCGCCACCGCGGACGCGACGCACGCTGCGACCTGAGCCTCGTCGGCGACGTCGCATTCGACGAACCACGCGCCGGCGAGCGTCGCCTCCGCCTCGCGGCCGGCCTCGGCGTCGGCGTCGGCGATCGCCACGGCGTAGCCGGCCGCGAGGAGCCGCGCGCAGATGCCGGCCCCGACGCCCTGGGCACCTCCGGTGACGATCGCGACCTTGCGCTCGCCGTTCATCTTGCGCCCCGCAGCGCCTCGTGCCGCCGCCCGAGGAAGAGCGCGGTCGCGAGCCACAGGCACGCGATCGGGACGCCCACTAACGCCATCCCGGAGAGCGCGAGGCCGAGGGACTGCAGCCCGGCGACGCCCCAGGCCGAGGCGGCGTCGCCGCCGCGGTGGACGACGGTGTCGATGACGTTCTTCGCCTGATACTTCTCTTCCCGCGGCACGACGGTGTAGAGCGTCTCGCGCGCCGGCTTCGAGATCGCGAACTCCCCGGCCCGGCGCAGCACCCCGAACACGATCAGCACCGGCAGCAGGGTCGCAAGCCCGAGGACGAGAAAGCCGACAATCGCCACCACCGGCAGGGCCGCCAGCATGACCGTGACGCCGAGCCGTGACAATAGGCGCCCGGTGACGAACAGCTGCAGCAGGAGCGTCAGCGCGTTCACCGCGAGGTCCATGGAGGCGAAGAGCTGCGTGCGCCGCTCGGGCGTCGGCACGAATTCAGGCACGAGCCGCGTCTGGAAGAAGTACAGCAGCGTGCTAAGCAACGTGTAGCACACCAGGAAGACGCAGATGCCGGCCAGGTACGGCGAGCGCGCGATCCGCGCGACGCCTTCCCACAGCCTCGGCCTGGCACCGGTCTCCTCCTCCGCGGTCCGCAGGAACCGGGCGCCACCCCCGGGCGCGAGCCGCAGCAGCGCGGCGATGCACCCGATCGAGGCGGCGAGCAGCGTGGCGGAGACGAGGAGCAGGTTCGGGATGCCGATCGCCGGCGCGAGCCACGCGGTCAGCCCGGGACCCGTGACCGCGCCGAGGCTCCCGCCGGCGGAGATGACGCCGAACAGGCGCCGCGCCGCCTCGGTCGAGTACAGGTCCGCCATGAAGCTCCAGAAGACCGACACGACGAACAGATTGAAGACGCTCACCCACACGAAGAAGACCGGGGCAAGCGTCGCGAGCGGCGTGCCGGACTCGAGGACGGCGTAGAACCCGACGAGGTTCAGCGCGAAGAAGCCGTAGACGGCCGGCAGCAGGCGCTTGACGGGCAACCGCGCGGCGAGGCCGCCGAAGACCGGGATCAGCGCGACCATCGCGAGAAACGTCGCCGTGAACAGCCACTGCAGCCGCTCGGCGCCGGCCTGCACCGCCATCTCGTCGCGCACCGGCCGGATCACGTAGTAGGCCGCGAGCAGGCAGAAAAAATACCCGAACGACCAGACGAGCGCCGCGATCTCCTCGCGGCGCACCGGAACGATGTGCCCGAGAACCGGGGCGCGGGCGGCGGCGCTCATCCGTCCCTCGTCAGACCCGCTTCGCCATCGCCCACCCGAACTGCACGATGAGCAGCACCGCCATCACCCAGAGGAACGAGCGGAGCCAGCGCGCGTAGGTTTCCGTGCCTACCCGGCGATGCACCCGGCGGCCGGCAAGGAGCCCCGCGACCGCGACGAGCCCCCAGGGCGCGGTGGCCAGCCACTGCGCAGCGGTGATGCCGCCGTTCACCGTCCAGGTCGCGAGCTGCACGCTCTTCCCGGCGATGAAGCTGAAGTTGAGCAGCTGCACGAGCGGGCGCGGCTGCATCCCGAGCAGCAGGAAGAAAACGAGCAGCGCCGGGCCGGCGACGTTGACCGTCGCCTCGAACACGCCGGCGGCGATGCCGAACGCGATCGCGAACCCGACCGGGTGCCGCCGGACTGTCGGCGCGTCGGTGCGCCCGAGCCGGTCGAGGTTGAGAAACCCGAGGACGATCAGCGCGAGGACGAGGATGAACGGCTCGCTCGGCGCGACGATGAGGAGCCGCGTCCCGAGGTAGCTTCCCGCCCCGAGGCACAGCGGCAGGAACCAGAACCGGCCGATGCTCTCGCGCAGGCGCCCGCCGTGAAAGGCGTTGAGCGTCGTCAGCGCGAGCGTCGGGACGAGCGAGACGACGACGGCCACCTTCAGGTCGACGGCGAGCAGGAGCAGCGGCGTGGCGATGAGCGGGAAGCCGAACCCGATGACGCCGTGGGCGAAACCCGAGAGCAGCATCACGACCGTGATCCACGCGATCGTCGCCGCGCCGAAGTCGCCGAGCCCCGGCATCTAGCGCGGCCGGGACCGGACCGACGGAGCGGGAATGGCGGCGGGGTGGATCACGGCCGGGATTCTACCCGGCGCGTGCGGGGCTACTTCGTGCCGAGCGACTTGAGCCGCTGCACCACGCCGGTCGCTTCCTCGGGCGAGAAGCCGTTCGAGAACAGCGTCGGGTCGCCGGTGGCGAGCCCGGGCCGGCCGCCCAGGCGGGTGAGCGCCTCGAGGACCGTCGGCAGATGGGCCGCGAGCAGCGTCATGGGCACGCCGGCGCGGCGGTTGAGTCGCTCGTCGCCGACGTAGTCGAAGCCGAGCGACGCGTAGAAGAAGTCCGCGTGCCGGGCGCTCGCGACGAGCAGGCAGTGGTCCGCGGCATGCACCGTGCCGGCGAACAGGTACGCGGTGTGGAAGAGCCCGGCGAGCACGCGCCGCGGCACCGAGTTCATGTCGACCGACACCTGCACGAGCTCCACGAGCTTCTGGTTGCCGCCGCGGAGCGCATCGAGTTCGTCGCGGTAGAGCTCGTCGGCCGCGAGCCCGCGGGGCGAGTCGATCCGCACGCTCATCGAGCCGGCGAGCCGGCCCTCGTGGTGGGCGAGGAAACTGAAGAGGAACGGGTCGAGCTCCGCCCCGGGAAGCGTCGGCTCGTCCAGCGATTCGCTCCGCTTCGCGCCCGTTTCGCGCCGCTTCCCGCCGGTCTGGGCGAGCCGGATCCGGAACGTCTCGCGCGGCGAGACCTCGCTGAACGGACCGGGATCGGCGCCGACTGGAGTGAGCGCCCGGAACCGCGCGCTCTGGGTGGAGGGCTCGCTGAAAACGGTGCTGCCGACGATCGGCTCGCCGGCGGCGGAGCGCGCGGTCATGGCCGCGTCGGCATAGATGATGACGGTGTCGCTCAAGGCGTGGGATCGGGCGATCGAGGTTATCCGCCATGGTAGCGACACCCGTGATGCCGATCCCCCCGCGACGCGCGGGCCCGTGACGGGGTTCCTCGGGGTGCGCGGCGCGAGTGCGTCGGCTGTGACTTAGTTCCCCTCGGCTGGAGAGGGGCGCGCCACCGTGCCCCGCCCGCGGCGGGGGGCTACCCGGCGCCGGTCGTCGCGAGCGCGGCGAGCCGGCGCACGACGCCGGCCGATTCCTCGTTCGAGAAGCCGTAGGGAAACAGCGTCGGCTCCTCGGCGGCGAGATCGGGACGGCCGCCGAGACGCGCCATCCTCACCAGCACCGTCTTGAGGTGCACGCAGAGCAGCGCTTCCTGCGTCGATACGCGCGGGTTCAGCCGTTCCTCGCCGATCGGCTCGAAGCCGAGCGAGAACCGGAAGAAGTCAGCGTGGCGCGACGGCACCTCGATCACGCCGTAGTCGCACGTCCACACCGCGCCGGCGAAGAGGTACGCCGCGTGGAACAGGCACGCCGCAGCGCGCTTCGGCGCCGAGTTCATGTCGAGCGACAGGTTCAGAAACTCGCACACGCGGCAGCCGTGGTCGCGCAGCACCGCGGTCTCGTCGCGGTACAGGTCGTCGGCCGCGAGGCCGCGCGGCGAGTCGAGCCGCACGCTCAGGGAGCCGACGAACTGCCCGTTGTCGTGCGCGAGGAAGGTGAAGAGCTGCGGGTCCTTGTGGGCGCCGGGTACGCTCGGTTCCGAATCGCGGGTGCGCGGCCGGGACACGTCGGGACGCCGCTCCTCGAGCATCCGCGCGAGCCGGATCTTGAGCGCGCCCTGCGGTTCGCCCTCGCCGAAGCGCGCCGGCGTCGCGCCGACGAGCGTGAGGCTGCGAAAGCGCGCGGGCCGGCGCGACGGCGGCGCTGGCGCATCGAAGATGGTCTTGCCGTCGAGCGGCGCCTGGGTCTCGGCCAGTACGAACCCGCGCTTGTCCTTGCCTTGGTCAGCCAATTGCCCCCGTCTCCCCGGTATAGACGTGGCCCAATGTTGGAATGGTACCTCCCTCGTGCCCGGAGTCGAGCGCCGCGGGGGCACTTTCCGACGTGCGGCGTGCCGGCGCCGCCTGCCGGTAGCGGCGCCCGACCCGTTCCCCGGGCGCGCTTGCCGCGCCCCGGCGGGTCCTCTACCCTGTGGCATGCAGGCTGCAGCCTGCCCAAGGGATCAGGAAAAGGGGATGGCTATGGCTACCGACCCGTATACCGCGCCCAGATCACGCATTGCCGATGTGCCCGTCGCCGGCGCCGAGGGGAACTTCAGCGCCGACGCGCGCGCGGTCCCCGCTGGCCACGGCTGGAAGTGGATCACCGACGGCTGGGAGCTGTTCCGGCGCCAGCCGGGCACCTGGATCCTGCTGCTCGTCGTGTTCGTCCTGATTTCCGTGCTCATCGCCCTGATCCCGATTCTTGGCAGCATCGCGGGCAACCTCCTCTGGCCGGTGTTCGCGGGCGGCATCATGCTCGGGTGCCGGGAGCTCGATCAGGGCGGGGAGCTCACCGTCGGGCACCTCTTCGCCGGGTTTCGCGATCACTTCGGCAGGCTCGTCGTGGTCGGGATCCTGTACCTTGTCGCGCTGATCGCCGTCGTCGTCGTCGCCTTCGCGATCACCGGTGCCGGCATCGGTTTCGGCGCGTTGCTGGGGGCCGAGCGCGGGGGCGCGGAGCCGAGCGTCAGGGCGATCCTGCTCGGCGTGCTCGTCGCGCTCGCGCTGATCATCCCGGTGGTGATGGCGGTGTGGTTCGCGCCGACGCTCGTCGTGATGAACGACTTGGGCGTCGGCGCCGCGCTCCAGGCGAGCTTCCGCGCCTGCCTCAAGAACATCATCCCGTTCCTCGTCTACGGCCTGATCGGGTTCGGGCTCGCGATCGTCGCCTCCATCCCGCTCGGGCTCGGCTGGTTCGTGCTCGGGCCAACCATCGCGGCGTCGATGTACACCTCCTACCGGGACATTTTCTACACGAGCTGACGCGCCGGGACGACGCGGCGCGAGCCGTGCGGTAGGCTAGCGCCGCCATGCTCGACACCGCGCGCCGCATCGCCACGCCGGAGGGGATCGAGCTCGCGCTGCGGCTCGCGGGCCCGGTGCCGCGGGCCGGCGCGTGGGTGCTCGACCTGCTCCTCCGTCTCGCGATCCTCGCGGTCCTGTCGATCGTCCTCGGTCTCCTCGGGGGTTTCGGCCTCGGTCTCTTCCTGCTCTGCTGGTTCTTCCTCGAATGGCTGTTCCCGGCGTGGTGCGAGGTGAACTGGGGCGGCGCGACCCCCGGGAAGAAGGCGTTCGGCCTGGTCGTGCTCCACGACGACGGCACCCCGGTGCGCTGGCCGGCGGCGCTCGCGCGCAATCTCCTCCGCGCGATCGACTTTCTGCCGGTCTTCTACGGCTTCGGGCTGGTGGCGATGCTCGCGAACCGCGACTTCAAGCGCCTCGGCGATCTCGCCGCGGGGACGATCGTCGTCTACCGCGAGGGCAAGCCGCGCGGCTTCCAGATCCCGCACGCGCCGGCCCTCGCGCCGCCGGTCGCGCTGACGCTCGCCGAGCAGCGCGCGATCCTCGACTTCGCCGAGCGCGCCCAGGGCCTCACGCCGGAGCGCGCCGAGGAGCTGGCGATGATCCCGCACGCGCTCACCGGGCGCCTCGACGGGCCGGTCGCGGCCGAGCGGCTGGTGCGGATCGCGAACTATCTCGTCGGGCGGAAGTGAATGCGACAGGCGGTGTTCGAGGCGCGCTACGGCGCCGACTGGGAACGGTTCGAGAGCTGGCTCGACCGCGACGAGAAGATCCCCCGCCGCGCGGGCGCCGCCGCCCCGGCGCCGGCGCCGGCCGGCGCGCTTCCCGACACCGAGATCCCGCCGGCGTACCGGCGCGTCTGCCAGCACCTCGCGCTCGCGCGCGACCGGCAGTACAGCCCGGAGCTCGTCGATCGCCTGAACCAGCTCGCGCTGCGCGGGCACCACCTCCTCTACGGCGCGCGCCCGCGGCGCGGGCTCGCGCGCGGCCTCGAGTTCCTGCTGGCGGGCTTCCCGCGGCTGGTGCGCGACGAAGGGACCCTCGTGGCGGCGGCGGCGGCGCTCTTCTTCGGCCCGCTCGTGACGCTCATCGTCGCCCTCCAGTGGCATCCGGACTTCGTCTACTACCTCCTCGAGCCGGAGAGCCTCGCGAAGTTCCAGGAGATGTACAGTCCGGCGAACAGGCGGCTCGGCATGCGCGACGCCGACGACAACGTCGCGATGTTCGGGTTCTACGTCTGGAACAACGTCAAGATCGGGTTCCAGACCTTCGCGACCGGGCTCGCCTTCGGGCTCGGCTCGATCTTTTACCTCGCCTTCAACGGTATCTACATCGGCGCGGTGGCCGGCTACCTGACCCAGGCGGGCTATGGGACGCCGTTCTGGTCCTTCGTCGCCGGGCACAGCGCCCTCGAGCTCGTCGCGATCGCGATCTCCGGCGCGGCCGGGCTGAAGCTCGGCGGCGCGCTGATCGCCCCCGGGTTGCGGTCCAGGAAGGCGGCGCTCGTGGCCGCCGCCCGGCCGGCGGTGCGGCTGATGTACGGCGCGGCCGGGATGTTCTTCGCCGCCGCGTTCGTCGAGGCGTTCTGGTCGCCGCTCACGCTGTTTCCGCCGGCCACGAAGTACGCGGTCGGCGCGATCGTGTGGGCGGTCGTGCTCGGCTACCTGGTGCTCGGAGGCCGCGCCCGTGCAGCTTGAGCGCCTGAGCGTCGCGCTGCGCCCGCGCGGCGGCTGGGAGGCGCTCGACCTCGGCTTCCAGATGGCGCGCGGCTGGTGGCGGCCGGTATGGGGCACGTGGCTCGCGGTCTACCTCCCGGCGGCGGCGGTGCTGCACGTTCTCTTCCAGGAGACCCTCTGGATCGCGCCGCTCGTCTTGTGGTGGCTCAAGCCGGTGTTCGACCGGTTCGTGCTGCACGTGGTGAGCCGCGCGGTGTTCGGCGCGCCGCCCACCGTCGCCGAGGCGCTCCGCGCCTGGCGCGAGATCCTCCGGCCGGGCGTCGTCGCCGGGCTCACGCTCTTCCGCCTGGACCCGGCCCGCTCGTTCAACCTCCCGGTCTGGCAGCTCGAGAAACAGACCGGGCGGGAAGCGAGCGCACGCCGCGGCGCGCTCGGCCGGCGGCTGCGCGGCTACGCCGTTTGGCTGACCGTGCTCTGCCTCCACTTCGAGGCGCTGGTGCTGCTCTCGCTCGGGCTCGTCGTCGCGCTGCTCGCGCCCGCCGGCGGCCAGCCGGGCTTCGAGTTCTCCGAGCTCTTCCGGGGCGGCGGCGACGAGGCGGCGCGCTGGGACTGGTTCGACAGCGCATGCTACGTCGCGGCGGTGAGCCTGGTGGAGCCGCTGTACGTCGCCGCCGGCTTCTCGCTCTACCTGAACCGGCGCGCGATCCTCGAGGGCTGGGACATCGAGCTCAGCTTGCGCCGGCTCGACGAGCGGCTGCGCGTCCCGAAGGCGGCGACGCTCGCCGGCCTGGCGCTGGCGCTCGCCTGCCTCGCCGGTGGCCCGCCGCCGGCGTTCGCCGCCGACAAGTCGGCGAAACAGGAGATCAGGGAGGTGCTGCGAGCGCCCGAGTTCCAGCAGTCCCGCGAGCGACTCGCCTGGCGCTACCGCGGCGAGCGGAGCAAGAAGGAGGAGAACGCGCGCCCCGCCGATTTCTGGGGCAAACTCGCCAGCTTCTTCGCCGAGGTCTCGCAGGCGCTCGCCTGGATCGCCGCAGGGATCGGCGTCGCCGTGCTGCTCGTGCTCGCGCGCCGCTACGTGCTGCCCCTCCTCGCGCACGACCCCGACACCTATCGTCCGCCCGACGCGCTGTTCGGGCTCGCCGTCACGCCGGAATCGCTCCCCGACGACGTCGCCGGAACGGCGGCACGTCTCGCGCGCGAAGGCCGGTTGCGCGAAGCACTGTCGCTGCTCTATCGCGGGGCGCTCTCGGTCCTCGTGCACCGCGACCATGTCCCGCTCGCGCAGGGTGACACCGAGGGCGACTGCGTGCGCGCCGCCCGCAAGGCGCTGCCGCGGGGCGGCGCCGATTACTTCGGCCGGCTGGTTGCCGCGTGGCAGCGGGCGGCCTACGCGGGGCGCCTGCCCGAAGCGGGCGAGGCGCAGGCGCTCGCCAGCGAGTGGACGCCGCACTTCGCGCCCCGCGCCGCCGAAGGAGGAGCACCGTGAGCCGGCCGGGCCGCCCCAAGGGCGAACCCCGAGCGCTGGAGCGCGAGGGAGTCCAGTGAGCCCGCCGGGCCGCCCCAAGGGCGAACCCCGAGCGCTCGAGCGCGAGGGAGTCCAATGAGCCGGCCCGCGCTCACGACCGCCCTGCTCGCCGTGCTCGTCCTCGGCGGCGCATGGTGGTTCTTCACGAACTTCGAGCGGGTCCCCACCCGGGAATGGGTCGGGTACCAGGGCGAAGCGCGCCGGAACAGTTTCCTCGCCGCCGAGCGTCTGCTGGCGCGGATGGGCGTGCCCGTGCGTCACGTGAAGGCACCGGGCGAGCTGCGCGAGCTGCCCCCGAACGGCACGCTCATCCTGCCCGACCGGCGCGACTCGATCGCACCGGACGAGCGCCGGCGGCTGCTCGCCTGGGTCGAGGCCGGCGGACACCTCATCGTCGAGGACGAGGACCGCCGGCGACCCGACCCGATGCTCGACGCGCTCGGCGTGAAGCGGCAGCCGACGCAGCCCCCCGCCCCCGGGGGCCTGCTCGAAGTCGAGCTGCCGCACGCGCCGGCACCGATGAAGGTCCAGATGCACGCGGTGCAGACCCTCGAGGCGCCGCAGGCCCAACTCAGCATCCGCGGCAAGGGCGCGACGCACCTCGTGCACTTCGCCCGCGGCCGCGGACAGGTCACGGTGTTGAACGACCTCGCTTTCCTGCGGAACGGCGCAGTCGGCGCCAACGACCACGCGGAGTTCCTCTGGCAGCTGGTGCGCTTTCAGCCCGGGACGGCGGCGGTGTTCGTGTTCGACAACCCGCAGAAGCTCTCGCTCACCGGCTGGCTCGTCGACAACGCCTGGCCGGCCCTCGCGGCCGCCGCCGGCGTGCTCGCGCTCTGGCTGTGGCACATCGCGCCGCGCTTCGGTCCCCGCGTGCCCGACCCCGAGCCGGCGCGCCGGCGCCTCCTCGATCACCTGCGCGCGAGCGGCCGGTTCCAGTGGTCAACGGGCGGCGCGGCGACGCTCGCCGAGAGCGCGCGCGAGGCGGCGCTCCGGCGCGTGGCGCGCGCGCAGGCCGACTTCGCGGGCCTCGGCGGACGCGAGCGGGAGGAGCGGCTGAACCAGAGCTTCGGGCTCACCGCCGAGGAGGCTCGGCGCGTGCTGCGGCCCGCGCCGAGCCTCGCGATCCACGACTTCGTGACCGGGATGCGCGTGTTCCAGCGCATCCACGAGCGGCTGTCCAGCCGCGCCAAGGGAAAGGAAAAACGATGAACGCTGTCCAGAAGATCCCCGCCGAGCAGCTCGACCAGGCGGTTAAGGTCGTCGCCGCGATGCGCGGTCAGATCGCACGCGCCATGGTCGGCCAGGCCGAGGTGGTCGAGCAGACGCTCGCGGCGCTGCTCGCCGGGGGCCACGTGCTGATCGAAGGGGTGCCGGGCCTCGGCAAGACGCTGCTCGTGCGCGCGCTCGCCAAGACCTTCGACGGGAAGTTCGCCCGCATCCAGTTCACGCCGGACCTGATGCCGGCCGACGTCACCGGGCACACGCTCTACGACCAGTCGACGGGCCAGTTCACCACCCGGCGCGGGCCGGTGTTCACGAACCTCCTGCTCGCCGACGAGATCAACCGGGCGCCCGCCAAGACGCAGGCGGCGCTGCTCGAGGTCATGCAGGAGGGCCAGGTCACGATCGAGGGCCGGCCGCACCCGCTCGACCCGCCGTTCATGGTGCTCGCGACCCAGAATCCGATCGAGCAGGAGGGCACCTACGCGCTGCCGGAGGCGCAGCTCGACCGGTTCCTGCTCAAGGTCCGCATCGACTACCCGCCGGCGACCGAGGAATCGGAGATGGTGCGGCAGGTCACGACCGGCCAGGTCGGCGACCGGCTGAACGTCGAGACCGTCGCGACGCTCATCAAGCCCGGGGCGGTGCTCGCGCTGCAGGCGATGGCCGCCGCGGTCCGGCTCGACGACAGCGTCCTCGACTACGCCGTGCGCATCGTGCGTGCGACGCGGACGTGGAACGGCGTGGCGGCCGGGGCCGGCCCGCGCGGCGGGATCGCGCTCGCCCGCGTGGTCCGTGCGGCCGCGCTCATCGGGGGACGCGACTTCGTGACTCCCGACGACGTCAAGCGCATGGCGCCGCCCGCGCTGCGGCACCGGATCAGCCCCGCCCCCGAGCTCGAGATCGAGGGGCATTCGAGCGACACCATTCTCAAGTCGCTGCTCGAGAAGGTGGAGGCCCCGAGAGCCTGATGCTGATCCCATCTCGTCGCCTGCTCTGGCTCGGGGGCGCGCTCGTGCTCTTCGCGGTGGCCGCCTCGGTCGTCCCGGAGCTCGCATACGCGTGGGTCGCGGCCGCGGTCCTGCTGCTCGGGTTCGCTGCGATCGACGCGGTCGCGGCGCTGCAGATCCGGCCGCCCGCGGCGCGGCGCGTCCTTCCGGGGTCGCTTGCGCTCGGCGTCGAGCACGAGGTCGGGCTCCGGTTCGCGAACCGGACCGGCGCGCCGCTCGCCTGCGAGGTCCACGATCACTACCCCGCGACCACCGAGGTGCGGGGCATGCCGCAACCGGTCGCAGTGCCGGCGCACGGCTGGACGGAGATCCGCTACAGCGTGCGGCCGGTGATGCGAGGGGAGCTCGCGTTCGGCCTCGTCGAGGCGCGGCTCCACTCGCGCGGCGGGTTCTGGCGCGTGCGGCGCTGGCTCGGGGAGCGGAGCTCGACCCGCGTTTATCCGAACTTCGCCGCGCTGACGAAGTTCGCCCTGCTCGCCACCGATCACCGGCTGTCGCAGATCGGCGTGTTGCAGCGCCGGCGGCGGGGTGAAGGGCTCGACTTTCACCAGCTGCGCGAGTATCGGGAGGGCGACGCCCAGCGGAGCATCGACTGGAAGGCGACCTCGCGGATGCGCCGGCTCATCTCGCGCGAATACCAGGACGAGCGCGACCAGCAGGTGGTGCTGCTGATCGATTGCGGGCGGCGGATGGGCGCGCAGGACGACGAGCTCGCGCACTTCGACTACGTGCTGAACGCGGCCCTGCTGCTCGCGTATGTCAGCCTGCGCCAGGGCGACGCCGTCGGCTTCCTGGCCATGGCCGGCGAGCCGCGGTGGTTCGCGCCGCGGAAGGCGGGGGCGACCGTCAACCTGATCCTGAACCGCGTGTACGACCTGCACCCGACGCTCAAGACCACCGACTACTACAGCGCGGCGCTCGAGCTGATGAAGCGGCTGCGCAAGCGCGCGCTGGTGGTGATCCTCTCCAACCTCCGCGACGAGGACGACGACACGCTCGCACCGGCGCTGCGGCTCCTGCAATCGCGCCACCTCGTGCTGTTCGCGTCGCTGCGCGAAGGCATCCTGTCGCGCGCGCTGGCGGCCCGGGTCGACAGCTTCGACCGGGCGCTCACCCACGCCGCGACCGCCGAATACCTCCAGCGGCGGGAGCTCGCTTTCCGGCGGCTCGAACGCGGCGGCGCGGTGTGCCTCGATGTGGAGCCCGCGGAGCTGCCGATCGCGCTCGTGAACCGCTACATCGATCTCAAGCGGAGCGGGCGGCTCTAGCCGGCGCTTGCGGGGCTAGAATCCCCGGCAGTCAGGCCGCAGCGGAGCCCGCCATGCCCCTTCCCTCCCACGCCGCAGTGCTCGGCGGCGGCACGATGGGCGCCGACGTCGCGGCGATCTTCCTCGCGGGTGGCTGGCGCGTGGCGGTGGTCGAGCCGAAACGCGCCCGCTGGCCGGCCCTGCAGGAGCGCATCGCAAAGGCATGCGGGCAGCTTGGCGCCGTGCCCGACCCCGCCCGCCTGGCCGTCCTCGGCGCTCTCGCCGAGGCATCGTGGCCGGAGCTCTCGCTCGCGATCGAGTGCGTGCCCGAGAGCCTGGCTCTGAAGCAGTCAGTGTTCGCCGAGCTGGAGCGGTTCGCCCGGCCCGACACCCCGCTCGCGAGCAACTCGTCGAGCTTCCCCATCAGCGAGATCGGCCGGGGGCTCGCCACCGCGCGCCGGATGCTCGGGCTGCACTTCTTCATGCCGGCGCACCTCGTCCCGTGCGTGGAGGTCATCCGGGGTGAAGCGACCGACCCGGCGGTCTGCGAGGCGGTTGCGGGGACGATGCGCGACCTCGGCAAGGTGCCGGTCCAGGTGCGGAAGGACATCCCCGGGTTCCTGGCGAACCGTCTGCAGCACGCACTCATGCGCGAGGCGTTCGCGCTGATCGAGCAGGGTCTCGCCTCCCCCGAGGACGTCGACAACGCCGTCCGGTTCGGCTTCGGCTTTCGCTACCTCGCGGCCGGTCCGATCCTGCAGAAGGACCTGTCGGGTTTGGACGTCCATGCCGCGGCCGCAACGACCATGTACCACACCCTCGCGAACGACCAGGCGCCGCCGGCCTGCCTCCGCGACCGCGTCGCCCAAGGCAAGCTGGGGGTGAAGACCGGCGAGGGGTTCTATAAGTGGGACGCGGAGCGCGCCGTAGGTGCTCAGGCCCGCTATGAACGAGCGCTCACTGACGCACTCGCGATTCTGAAGCGGGACGCGCGTTAGCGGCGGTGCAGCGCCGTCTATGCTGCTACGCGGCATAGACGGCCGTCGCTGCAGCCCGACACATCAAATAATGTAACGTGTGTCCTGGAGGCCTTGGCGAGCGCCTAGAATCCCTTGCACAAGGGACCGGTGTCGGCGAGGGGGTCGGCACCACCAAGGCTCCCATTCAACAACAACAACCACACCGCAGGCGGACACCATGCGCAGGCTTCTTGTCGTTTCCTTCGCCGTCACCGGCGTCGCGGCTGCGGTCGCCTTGCCAGTCGCCGCCCAGCCACTCAAGGTCAGCATCTCCGGCGAGCCCCGCGAGGAGATCAGCACCGCCGCCTTCATGGACCGCTACAGCACGCTCGCGACCTACGTTGGCGCCGCCACGGGCTCCGGCATCCGCCTGAGCTTCGGGCGGGATCTCACTCGCGAGCTCCAGCGCACCCGGTCCCGGGGCTACGACCTCATGATTGGGCCGGCGCACGTGATCGGCAGCGCGATCCGCTACGGCTACGAGCCGGTAGCCCGGTTCCCGGGCGAGGAGCGCGCGGTGTTCATCGCGAGCGAAGCGAGCAAGGTGACCTCGCTCCAGGAGGCCAGCGGCAAGCGCCTCGCGCTCCCGCCCGCCGACTCGCTGGCGACCTACCTGGCCCGTGGCGAGCTCAACGCCCGCGGGGTCCAGACGAATGATTATTTCAAGGAAATCAAGGAGTTCCGTTTTCACGAAGCGGCGCTGCTCGCGCTCGAGTTCGGGCAGGCGGACGTCGCGGTCGCCGACCGGCGGGTCGCGGAGGAGTGGCTGGCGCGCAACAAGGGCCGGGTCCTCCTCGAGACCCGGGCCGCGCCGATGACCGGGATCGCCGTGCTGAGCACCCTGGATCGGGCGACGAAGGACCGGATCCGTTCGGCCTTCCTCGCGCCGAATGCGAAGACCGTCGCCTCGGTGGACTTCGCCGGTCTCGACGTTCGCCGGATGCAGCCGATCTCGGCGAAAGAGTACGACTACGTGTCGACACTCGGCTACTTCACGCCGCGGGTCCTGGACGGCGTCCAGATCGTGGGCGCCGAGGAGGTCGCGGGCCTGATGCGGAAGGGAGTCCCGGTCTACGACACGCGCTCCGAGGAGGAGTACCGCGAGCGGCACATTCGCGGCGCGCGCTGGCTGCCGTACAGCGAGAAGAGCACCAAAGAGGTCGGCTTCGACCCGACCAAGGACGCCTTCGACGTCGTCCGCGCCAGTGACAACAAGGACGCGCCGGTGATCTTCGCCTGCAACGGCGCGGAGTGCTGGAAAAGCTACAAGTCGTGCGTCGCGGCGGTCAAGGCAGGCTACAAGCAGGTCTACTGGTTCCGCGGCGGGTTCCCGGAGTGGGTGGCGCGGGGCTACCCGGTCGAGTCGGTCCCGTCGAACGTCGTCCTGACACGCTAGCAGCGTTCACTTCAAGATCCCGTACAGATCGCTGTAGTCGTCGGTCCACACCCGGATCGAACGGTCCGTCTCGAGCGGATCGGCGACCCCCTTGAGCGGTTCCCGCGCGAAGACGTCCGGTGCATCGGTGAACAGCACCCAGGTGGTGCCGTACGTGCCACGGTCGGAGTCGCTCTCGTCGTCCACGATCCGCGCGGTCTTCCCGAACCTCGCGGCCGCCTCCTTCAGCACCGGTTTCAGGTCGAGGTACCGGTTCGAGATGTGCACCGCGAGGATGCCGCCCGGCTTCAGGTGACGGAAGTACACCTCGAACGCCTCGGCGGTCAGGAGGTGCACCGGAATCGAGTCGCTCGAGAACGCGTCGACCGCGAGCAGGTCGAAGCCCTGTGCCGGCTCGCGCTCGAGTGAGAGCCGCGCGTCGCCCAGCACGATCTCGAGCCGCGCCTTGGTGTCCGCGAGATACGTGAACTCGCGCAGCGCGAGCTCGATGACCTGCGGATTGATCTCGTAGATGCGGACCGCGTCCCCGGCCCGGCCGTAGGCGGCGAGCGTCCCGGCGCCGAGCCCGATCACGCCGATCCGCACCGGTCCCGCGGCGCGGAGCGCCTCGATGGCGCGTCCCACGCCCGAGGTCTCGCCGTAGTACGTCGTCGGCCACTCGCGCCGCGACGGGTCGCGGAACTGCTTGCCGTGCGTGATCGTGCCGTGGGTGAGGACGCGCGACGCGTCGAGGCCGCTGCCGGAGTCGGACACGCGGAGCGCGGCGTAGAAGTTGCGCGCGAGGACGCGCGTTCCGGAGGCGAGGTCGGCGTAGATCCACGCGAGCGCCGCGGCGAGCCCGCCGGCGAACAGGGCGGTGCCGACGACGGCGGCCCGCAACGCCGCCGGGAAGCGAAAACCGGCGCGATCGCCGGCGATCACCAGCGCGACGAGGATCGCGGTGGCGACCATGCCGACCGGCAGCTCGTAGAGGTCCGGAAAGACCCGCGGCGCGACCAGCCCGACGAACGCGCCGCCCAGCGCGCCGCCGACCGCGATCGCGACGTAGAACGCGGTGAGATGGCGGGGATGCGGCTTCAGGCGCGCGAGCTCCCCGTGGCACACCATGCACGCGACGAACAGCGTCGCGCCGTAGAGGGGGATCATCAGCCACAGCTGCGGGTTGTGATAGTCGCGGTGGAGCGTCACGCATACGCCGACGAATCCGGCCGCGGCGAGCGGCAGATAGTACCGGCGCTGGTACCAGCCCCGGCCCTCGAAGCAGAGGATGAACGACAGCAGGTAGAGCGCGAGCGGCAGCACCCACAGGAACGGAATCGGCGCGACGTTCTGCGACAGGTGGCTCGTGACGGCGAGCAGCAGGACCGACGCGCCGGCCGCGAGGCCGGCCCACAGGGCGTAGCTCCCGAGCCGCGGGGGCACGGCGGGTGCGTCGTCGACGCCTGGGCGCACCTCGGCGGGCAGCACCCGTGCCTGCCACGCGAGCGCTCCGCACACTGCCGCGAACGCGACGAACGCGGCCGACCAGCCGAGCGCCTGCCAGCGCGTCGGCAGCCACGGCTCGACGACGAACGGATAGCTGACGAGCGCGAGCATCGAGCCCAGGTTCGAGAGCGCGTAGAGGCGATACGGCATCGCGCCGGCCCGCGCCCGCGCGTACCACGCCTGCACGAGCGGGCTCGTCGTCGCGAGCAGGAAGTACGGAAGGCCGACGCTCGCCGCGAGGAGCCCGAGAATGCGGAAGCTCGGGTCCGCCTCGCCGACCGGTTTCCAGGTCGCGTCCGGCAGGATCGGGAGCGCCGCGACTGCGGCCGCCAGCATGGCGATGTGCGCGACGCTCTGTGCGCGCGAACTCAAGCCCCGGATCAGCCAGTGCGCGTAGAGATAGCCGCCGACGAGCAGGAGCTGGAAGAACAGCACGCACACCGTCCAGACCGCGGCCGAGCCGCCGAACCACGGCAGGATCATCTTGGCGATGATCGGCTGCACCTGGAACAGCAGGAACGCCGAGAGGAGGATGGTGATCGCGTACAGCATGGGGCGACGCGCCGACGCTGCTACCGGCGGGGCCAGCGGCTGCCCCGGACGCTCAGCCCTTGATCCCCGGCATGTCGAAGCCGGCGGCGACGAGGTCGCTCACCAGCAGCGCGCGTTGCTCGAGCGTCAGCTCGACGAGCGGCGGACGCACGGTCTGCCAGTCCGATCATCGGCGTAGTGCGCGATCGTCGCCTTCAGCGCCGGGATCATCGAGACCTGCGACTGCAGGACCTGGCGGACCTTGTCGATGGCGGCCTGGAGCGAGTCCGCGTCCGGCGACTGCCAGTTGCGGTAGACCTTGTCGATGCCGTGCGGGTTGACGTTCGCGCCGGCGGTGATGCAGCCGGCGCCGCCGGCGCGCATCGTCCGCAGCAGGAACACCTCGCTCCCGGCGAAGACGTCGAAGCCCTGCTTCGCGAAGGCGTCGATCATCGCCTTGGTGTTGTTCCAGTCGCCGGAGCTGTCCTTCACGCCCGCAGTCGCCTGCGGATACGCCTTCAGGAGCCGCTCGATCAGCGCGAGCGTGATCGGCACCTGCGCGACCGGCGGGATGTGGTAGAGATAAAGCTGCAGCCGGTCATCTGCGACACGCTGGATGACCTCGCTGAAGTTGCGGAACAGCCCCTCGTCGGGCACACCCTTGTAGTAGAACGGCGGCAGCATCAGCACACCGGCGCAGCCGAGCTTCACCGCGTGCGCCGTGAGGCGCACCGACTCGGTGAGCGCGCACATGCCGGTGCCGGGCATCAGCTGCGACGCCGGCACGCCGCGCTCGACCAGCTGCTCGAGCAGCATCATCCGCTCGTCGGCGGCGAGCGAGTTCGCCTCGCTGTTCGTGCCGAACACCGCGAGCCCCGCGCAGCCATGCGCGAGCAGCCACTTGCAGTGGCGCACGAAGCGCTGCGGGTCGGGCGAATAGTCCGGCTTGAACGGCGTGACGACCGGCGAGAGCACGCCGCGGAGTCGTTGGGTCATGGCGGGCGTTGGAATCAGCGCGACTGCGAGGTGCGGATTCTAGCGGACTCCGCGTACAGCTCCAGCAGCACCTCCCGCAGCCAGCGGTTGCCCGGATCCAGGTCGTAGCGCTCGTGCCAGTGGACGCGCACGTCCGCCGGCGGGATTGCGACCGGCGGCTTCAGCGTCTTGAACCGGCCCATCCGCTCGAAGACGCGCGCCACGCGTGACGGGACCGTGACGACGAGGTCGGTGCGCTCGAGGATCATCGGCACGACCATGAAGTGCGGGACCCGCAGCGCGATCCGCCGGTTGAGGCCGTGCGCGAGCAGCGTCTCCTCGACCACACGGTGGCCGGCGCCGATCGACGACACGAGCGCGTGCGACGCCTCGAGGAAACGCCGGCGGGGGAACGTGGCGCCGATGCGCGGATGGTCGGCGCGCATCATGCAGACGTAGGCATCGCGAAAGAGCGGCAGGCTCTTGACCGGCGGCTGCAGGCCGGGCAGGAACCCGATCGCGAAGTCGAGCTCGCCGAGGGCGAGCGCGCCCTCGATCTCCTCCTGGGTCGTGGCGCGCGTCTCGACCCGCACGCCGGGCGCGGCGCGGTGGATCCGTTCGAGGAGCGGCGGCAGGAAGACCATCTCGCCGATGTCGGACATGTGGAAGCGGAACGTGCGCTCGGTGCTCGCGGGGTCGAACGCGGCGTGGCCCGTCAGCGTCGCCTCGATCAGGCCGAGCGCCTGGCGCACGGGCTCGGCGATCGACTTCGCGTAGGGGGTCGGATCCATCCCGCTCGGAGTGCGCAGGAACAGGGGATCGCCGAGGAGCTTCCGCAAGCGGGCGAGCGCGTTCGACAGGCCGGCCTGGGTGAGCCCGAGCTCCTCGCCCGCGCCGGTGACGCTGCGGCGCCTGAGGACCGCGTCGAACACCCGCAGCAGGTTCAGGTCGAGGTCATCCAGATTCATGATCGCAATTCGAACCATCCGCCCCATCAATTTGACAAATGGAGTATGCGCTCCTACGCTGGCGCGTTCAAACGGCGCGCATCCAGCGCGTCGGTCATCGAGGAGGAAGCCATGAGGAGAATGATCCTGGCCGCGGTCGTCGCGGCCCTCGCCGCGCCGCCCGCCGCAACCGCGCAGGAGACCACGCTCAAGATCGTCAGCGCGTTCCCGGAGAATTCGTTCTACGTGACGCGGCTGCAGACCTGGATCGACCGGGTGAACGCCGAGGGCAAGGGCGTGCTGCAGCTCAACTTCATCGGCGGGCCGAAGGCGGTCCCGACGTTCGAGGTGGGCAACGCGGTCCGCACCGGGGTGGTCGACGTCGCCATGAACACAGGCGCGTTCTACACCAACGTGTTCCCCGAGTCCGACGCGCTGAAGCTCACCCAGATGCCGGTGGCCGAGCAGCGCCGCAACGGCGCGTTCGACTACATCCAGAAGGTCTGGGCCGAGAAGGGCAACATGGTCTATCTCGCCCGGATCCTCGAGCACCAGCCGTTCCACGTCTACCTCACCAAGCCGATCGACAAGCCGAATCTCGCCGGCCTCAAGATCCGCATCACGCCGGTCTACCGCGACTTCTTCACCGCGCTCGGGGCGACGGTGATGCAGACCGCGCCGGGCGAGGTCTACACCGCGCTCGAGCGGGGAGTCGTCGATGGCTATGGCTGGCCGATCGGCGGGATCTTCGACAACAACTGGCAGAACCTCACCAGGTACCGGGTCGATCCCGGTTTCTACGACGCCGAGGTCTCGCTGATCGTGAACCAGGACGCGTGGAAGAAGCTCAGCGCCGCGCAGCGCGAGTACCTCACCCGCCAGGCGCTGTCGCTCGAGAGCCGGAACGACTACTGGAAGGTCTACGCGTTCGAGGAGACCAAGCGCCAGGCGGAGGCCGGGATCAAGCCGATCCAGTTCACGGGCGCGCAGGCGAAGGAGTTCACCGACAAGGCCTACGAGACCGGCTGGGCGGGAATCATCAAGAACAGCCCGGTGCACGGTCCGAAGATGCGCGAGCTCTTCACCAAGCGGTGATGGGCCAGCCGCTCCGGCGGGGGTCATGATGGGCGCGATCGCGCGCGGGTACGGCCAGCTCCTGCACGGCTGCGCGGTGATCGCGGCGCTGCTGCTCGGGGCCGCCGCGGCGCTCGTCACCGGCGACGTCGTCGCGCGCAACGTCGGCCTCGGCACGCTGCCGTGGATCCTGGAGGTCTCGGAGTACGTCCTGCCGCTCGCGACGTTCCTGATCGCGCCGTGGCTGCTGAGCCGGAGCCAGCACGTGCGGCTCGACGTGCTGCTCACGATCCTGCCCGGGCCCGTCGCCCGCACGCTCGACCGGCTCGCGGACGCGGTGGGGCTCGCGGTGTGCGCGGTGTTCGTCGTCTACGGCATCCGGGCGGTCGCGAGCTCCGCGCAGCAGGGCGGGCTGGTGATCAAGTCGGTGGTGTTTCCGGAATGGTGGCTCTACGCGCCGGTGCCGATCTGCTTCGCGCTGCTCGCCGTCGAGTTCGTGCGGCGGCTCGCCGGGCGTGCGCAGTTCGCCGGCGCGGAGCCGCATGCATAGCGAATGGTCTGGTGGCTAGCCGCGAGCGTCCTCTTCGGGTTCCTGATGGTGCTGTTCGCCGTCGGGCTGCCGGCGGCGTTCGCGTTCTTCGGCATCAACGCCGTCGGGGCGTGGGTCTGGCTTGGCAAGGACGCCGGCCTGGTGCAGATGATCCGCAACGGCGTCGCGTCGATCTCGAGCTTCTCGCTGACGCCGATCCCGTTCTTCGTGCTGATGGGCGAGGTCCTGTTCCACACCGGCGTCGCGATGAAGGCGATCGACGCGATCGATCGCGCGATCTGGCGCGTGCCGGGGCGGCTGTCGGTCGTAGCGGTCGTCGCCGGGACGGTGTTCTCGGCAATCTCTGGCTCGACGATCGCCACCACGGCGCTCCTCGGCAGTCTGATGCTCCCCGAGATGCTCCGCCGCGGCTACCACCCGAAGATGGCGATGGGGCCGATCATGGCGATCGGCGGCGTCGACATGCTGATCCCGCCCTCGGCGCTCACGGTGCTCCTCGGCAGCCTGGCCGGCATCTCGATTGCCGAGCTGCTGATCGCCGGGATCATGCCGGGCGTGCTGCTCTCGGTCGCGTTCGTCGCCTACATCGTGGTGCGCACGCTGATGGACCCGTCGCTCGCGCCGATGTTCGAGCACGAGCGGGTCTCGGGGTGGGAGCGCTGGCGTCCGCTGGTCGTGTACGTGATGCCGCTGCTGCTGATCTTCGTCGTCGTCGTCCTGGCGATGGTGGCGGGCTGGGCGACGCCGACCGAATCGGCGGCGATCGGGGCGGTCGCGACAGTGATCGTCGCCTGGGCCTACCGGTCGCTCTCCTGGTCCGGCCTGATGAAGGCGCTGATGGGCACGGCCGCGATCACCGGCGTGATCCTGTTCATCATCATCGGCGCCACGACCTTCGCGCAGATCCTGACCTTCTCCGGCGCGACGAACGGCCTGGTCAACGCGATCCGCGAAGCGCAGTTCACGCCAGCCGCGGTGCTCGTCGCGATGATGCTGATCCTGCTGGTGCTCGGCTGCTTCGTCGACCAGGTGAGCATGATGCTGATCACGCTGCCGTTCTTCATGCCGCTGGTCGCGCTGTACGGCCTCGACCCGGTGTGGTTCGGCGTGCTGTTCCTGATCTGCATGCAGCTCGGCCTGCTGACACCGCCGTTCGGCATGCTGTTGTTCACGATGAAGAGCGTCGCACCCCGCGAGATCACCATGAGCCAGGTGTTCGGCGCGGTGACGCCTTACGTCGTTCTCGGCCTGGTGATGCTCGTCGCGGTGATGCTCTTCCCACCGCTTGCCACGTGGTTGCCGAAGGTGTTGTTCGCGAAATGAGGGTGTAGCGATGGAACGGTCGTTCAAGGAGGAAGTGGAGCTCCTCAAGCTCGGCGAAGGTCAGACCTTCCACGGCGAGGGCATCCTCGCGGTGACCAAGGCGCTGCTGCAGTCCGGAGTGTCGTACGTCGGTGGCTACCAGGGCGCGCCCGTCTCGCACATGATGGACGTGCTGAACGACGCCCGCGACATCCTCGACGAGCTCGGCATCCACGTCGAGACCAACGCCTCCGAGGCCGGCGCCGCGGCGATGCTCGGCGCCTCGATCAACTACCCGCTGCGCGGCGCGGTCACGTGGAAGTCGACGGTCGGCACCAACGTCGCCTCGGACGCGCTCTCCAACCTCGCCTCGGCGGGCGTGCGCGGCGGGGCGCTGATCGTGATCGGCGAGGACTACGGCGAGGGCGCCTCGATCATCCAGGAGCGCACCCACGCGTTTGCGATGAAGTCGCAGATCTGGCTGCTCGACCCGCGCCCGGACCTGCCAACGATCGTGAAGATGGTGGAGAAGGGGTTCGAGCTCTCGGAGGCGTCGAGCACGCCGGTGTTCCTCGAGCTCCGCATCCGCGCCTGCCACGTGCACGGCGCGTTCGCGGCCAAGGCCAACCGCCGGCCGCTCGTCTCGAAGCGGGATCTCCTCGAGCGCCCGGACTTCGATTTCAGCCGGATCTGCCTGCCGCCTGCCACCTATGCCCAGGAGAAACAGAAGGTCGACGTCCGCTGGCCGGCGGCGGTCGAGTACATCCGCAGCCAGCGGCTGAACGAGCGGTTCCCCGGGCGGCGCGACGACATCGGGATCATCTGCCAGGGCGGGATGCACAACGCGGTCGTGCGCGCGCTGCACCAGCTCGGCCTCGCGAACGCGTTCGGCGAGGGCGAGATCCCGGTCTCCTGCCTCAATGTGACTTATCCGCTGGTGCCGGAGGAGATCGTCGAGTTCTGCACCGGCAAGGACGCGGTGCTTGTCGTCGAGGAGGGCCAGCCCGCGTACATCGAGGAGGCGATCCTCGCGACGCTGCGGCGGCACGACGTGAACGCCACGCGCATCCACGGCAAGGACTGCCTGCCGATGGCCGGCGAGTACACCGGCGAGGTGGTGCTGGCGGGCGTGGCGAAATTCGTCGAGACCGTCGCGCCGCGCGGCATCGATACCGCCCGCATCCGCCGGATCCACGACGGCCTCGTGGCGCCGAAGAAGCAGGCGGCCGAGCTCCTCGGCGCGCCGGTGCCGCCGCGCCCGCCCGGGTTCTGCGTCGGCTGTCCCGAGCGGCCGGTGTTCTCGGCCATGAAGCTGCTCGAGCGCGAGTCGGGCGCGTTCCACATCTCGGCCGACATCGGCTGCCACACGTTCTCGACGCTGCCGCCGTTCAGCATCGGCAACACCGTGCTCGGCTACGGCCTCGGTCTCGCGTCGAACTCCGGCATCAGCCCGATGTTCGCCAACCGCACCGTCACGATCATGGGCGACGGCGGGTTCTGGCACAACGGCCTCACCTCGGGCATCGCGAACGCCGTGTTCAACCGCGACGACGGGATCCTCGTCATCATGGAGAACGGCTACACGTCCGCCACCGGCACCCAGAACATCCCGTCCTCGCGGCATCAGGCGGCGGAAAAGATGACCGGGATGTCGATCGAACGGGCGCTGAAGGGCGTCGGCGTGCAGTGGGTGAGGCGCGTCACGACCTACAAGGTCGCCCGGGTCGCGAAAACGCTCAAGGAGGCCATGACCACGCCCTTCAAGGGGCTGAAGGTCATCATCGCCGACAGCGAGTGCCAGCTCGAGCGCCAGCGGCGGATCCGGCCGCTGGTCGCCGCAGCCCTCAAGGACGGCGAGCGGGTCGTGCGCACCCGCTTCGGCGTCGACGAGGACGTGTGCTCGGGCGACCACTCCTGCATCCGGCTCTCGGGCTGTCCTTCGCTCACGATCAAGGACTCCACCGACCCGCTGAAGGTCGACCCGGTGGCGCACGTGAACAACGGCTGCGTGGGCTGCGGGCTGTGCGGGGAGGTCGCGCATGCGGCGATCCTGTGTCCGTCGTTCTTCCGCGCCGAGATCGTGCAGAACCCGGGGTGGTGGGACCGCATCCTGCACCGGGCGCGCGCGACGGTGATCGGTTGGCTGCAGCCGGCCTAGAGAGAGTCGAGAGGTTGAAGATGAACACCGTGACCGACACCATCACTTTCCACGGCACCGGCGAGCTCCCGACTCGGCCGATCACGATCCTGGTCGCCGCGCTCGGCGGCGAGGGCGGCGGCGTGCTCGCCGACTGGCTCGTCGCCGCCGCCGGCGACGCCGGGTATCCGGTGCAGAGCACCTCGATCCCGGGCGTCGCCCAGCGCACCGGCGCGACGACGTACTACCTGGAGATCTTCCCCGCCAAGTGGGATGCGCTGGGCGAACGGCGCCCGGTGCTCGCGCTGACCCCGTCGCCGGGCAACGTCGACCTGATGGTCGCCTCCGAGCTCATCGAGGCGGGCCGCGCGATGCAGAACGGCTTCGTGAGCCCCGACCGCACGACGCTGATCGCCTCGACGCATCGTGTCTACACGGTGGCGGAGAAGATGGCGATGGGCGACGGGCGGGCCGACGTCGACCGGATCGTCAAGGCCGCGGGCGAGCTCGCGAAGCGCGCGGTGCTGTTCGACATGGCCGAGCTGGCGACGCGCTCGGGCACCGTGATCAACGCGGTGCTGTTCGGCGCGATGGTCGGCGCCGGCGTGCTGCCGGTTTCGCGCGAGGCATGCGAGGCCGCGATCCGGCGGGCGGGGAAAGGCGTCGAAGGGAGCCTGAGGGGATTCGGTCTCGGCTACGCGCATGCGACCGGCGCGGCGACGCCGCCGTCGCAGCCCGAACTGAAGGCGTGGCGGACCAATCCGGTCGAGCGGGTGCGCGCGAGCTTTCCCGCCGCGACGCATCGCATCCTGGAGGAAGGCGTCGCACGCGTGACCGACTTCCAGGACGTCGCCTACGCGACGCTGTACCTCGACCGCCTCGATCCGGTCACGAAACTCGATCGCGACGGCGGGGGTGGCGCGACGGGCTGCAAGCTGACGAACGAGACCGGCCGCTTCCTCGCGTTGTGGATGAGCTACGAGGACGTGATTCGTGTCGCGGACCTGAAGTCACGCCGCTCGCGCTTCGAGCGCGTGCGGAGCGAGGTCATGGCGAAGCCCGGCGAGCCGGTGCACATCATCGAGTACCTCAAGCCTGGCGTCGAGGAAGTCGCCGCCGTGCTGCCGCGGCGGCTCTCGCGCTGGCTCGCGGGCTGGGCGGAGCGCCGCGGGCTGACGGACAAGCTCAACGTGGGGCTGTACGTGAAGACGACCAGCGTCTTCGGCTTCCTGCTGCTCCGGTCCATGGCGTGGCTGCGCCCGCTCCGCCGCGCGACCGGCCGGTTCCACGACGAGCAGCAGCTCATCGAGCGCTGGCTCGACGCGATCCGCGCCGCCGGTGCGCGCGATCCGGGGCTCGCGCTCGAGATCGCGCTGTGCGGCCGGCTGATCAAGGGCTACGGCGAGACGCACCGCCGGGCCAAGGCCAACTTCCTGCGCATCCTCGACACCCTTGTGGAAAATTCGGTTACGGGCGGCGCGTTCGCCTCCGACACGGAGCGCGCCGCGGCGATCCGCCAGGCGCGCGAGGCCGCGCTCGCCGACCCGGAGGGCCGCAAGCTCGAGCAGTCGCTCGAGACCGTGGGAATCACGCCCTTGCCGCCGAAAGCGAAGCCGCTCCAGTTCTTCCGCCGGCCGCCCGGCGGCGGCGAGAAGCGCGCCACCTGAGGCGCGGACCATGGAGATCTCCTTCCACGAAGAGATCCAGCGCCTGCGCCTCGGCGACGGCGAGACCTTCCATGGCGAGGGCATCCTCGCGGTCACGAAGGCGCTGCTCCAGTCCGGCGTGGCGTACGTCGGCGGTTACCAGGGCGCGCCGGTGTCGCACCTCCTCGACGTCATGGTGCAGGCGCGGGACTATCTCGACGAGCTGGGCGTCCACGTCGAGCCCTGCACGAACGAGGCGTCCGCCGCGGCGATGCTCGGCGCCTCGATCAACTACCCGATGCGCGGCGCGGTCACCTGGAAATCGATCGTCGGCACCAACGTCGCCTCCGACGCGCTGTCGAACCTCGCCTCGGCGGGTGTCATGGGCGGCGCGTTGATCGTCGTCGGCGAGGACTACGGCGAGGGGGCGAGCGTGATCCAGGAACGCACCCACGCCGTGGCGCTGAAGTCATCGATGTGGCTGCTCGACCCGCGGCCGACGCTGCCGAACATCGTGCGCATGGTCGAGCGCGGCTTCGAGCTCTCGGAGGCGTCGAACACGCCGGTGATCATGGAGCTCCGGATTCGCGCCTGCCACCTGCGCGGCAGCTTCGAGGCGCGCACGAACCGCGCGCCGGCGGTCTCGACTCGACACTTGCAGGATGGGCCGCCGGCGTTCCTGTATGAGCGGCTGGCGCATCCGCCGGAGATCTTCCGCCAGGAGAAGCTCAAGTCCGCGGTGCGGATGCCCGCCGCCCGCCGCTTCATCGTCGAGCGGGGTCTGAACGAAACGTTCGACGGGCCCGAGCGCGAGCTCGGCATCATCGTGCAGGGCGGGATCTACAACAACCTCGTGCGTGCCCTCGACCAGGCCGGGCTCGCCGACTGCTTCGGCGCCTCCCGCATCCCGATCCTGGCGCTCAACGTCGTCTATCCGCTCGTCCCGGAGCAAATCCGCGAGTTCTGCGCCGGCAAGCGGGCGGTGCTGGTCGTCGAGGAGGGTCAGCCGGAATTCATCGAGCAGGAAATCGCCACGAGCCTCCGGCGCGGTGACCTGCAGACGCGGCTGCACGGCAAGGATGTGCTGCCAATGGCGGGCGAGTACACCGCCGAGATGATTGTCCGTGGACTGGAGAAGTTCATCGCGGCCGAGGCGCCCCAGCTCACATCGGGCGCGGGGGCGGCGTGGATCGAAAGGATCGATGGGCTCCGCGAGCGGGCGAACCGCGCCCTCGGGGCGCCGCTCCCCGTCCGGCCGCCGAACTTCTGCGTCGGCTGTCCGGAACGCCCGGTGTTCGCGGCGATCAAGCTCGCGCAACGCGACGTCGGTGCGTGGCACATCTCGACCGACATCGGCTGCCACGCGCTCGCGACGTTCGAGCCGTTCTCGCTGGGGAACTCGATCCTCGGCTACGGGATGAGCCTCGCGGCGGCCGCCGGCGTCGCGCCCACGCAGACGCGCCGGACGATGGCGATCATGGGCGACGGCGGGTTCTGGCACAACGGCTTCCTCTCCGGGGTGTCCTCGGCGCTGCTCAACGGCAGCGACTCGATCCTGGTCATCATGAAGAACGGCTACTCGTCGGCGACCGGCACCCAGGAGCTGCTGTCGTCGCCGCCCGAGGAGGCGAAGCAGGCGGCGCGCGAGAAGAGCGCCGCCGCGGCCAACACTGCGATCGAGTCGACGCTCAAGGGCGCAGGCGTCAAGTGGCTGCGCACGGTGCACACCTATCGCGTGGCGGAGATGGCCAAGACGCTGCGGGAGGCGTTCCAGACGCCGGAGCCCGGCCTCAAGGTGGTCGTCGCGGAGGGCGAGTGCCAGCTCGAGCGCCAGCGGCGGATCCGGCCGCTGGTCGCCGCAGCGCTGAAGGGCGGCGAGCGGGTCGTGCGCACCCGCTTCGGCGTCGACGAGGACGTGTGCTCGGGCGACCACTCCTGCATCCGACTGTCCGGCTGCCCATCGTTGACCGTGAAGGATTCGTCCGACCCGCTGAAGGTCGACCCGGTGGCGCACGTGAACAACGGCTGCGTGGGCTGCGGGCTGTGCGGGGAGGTCGCGCATGCGGCGATCCTGTGCCCGTCGTTCTTCCGCGCCGAGATCGTGCAGAACCCGCGCTGGTGGGACCGGGCGCTCGCCCGCGCGCGCGCCACGGTGATCGGGTGGCTGCAGCCGGCGTGACGAAGGTCTTCACGATCGAGCGGAAGATCCGCTTCTCTCACTGCGACCCGGCGGGGATCGTCTACTTCGTCAACTTCTTCGACATGATCAACGCCGTCGTCGAGGACTGGTTCGGCGAGGCGGTCGGCCTGCCGTTCCAGGAGATGCACCGCGGACGCCGGATCGGGTTTCCGATCGTCGACACGGGGTGCCAGTTCTTCCGTCCGTGCCACCTCGGCGACCTGCTGGTGCTGGAACTCTCGATCGCGCGCCTCGGCCGCAGCTCGATCGAGTTCGCGATCCGCGGGCGGGTCGGGGACGAGGAGAAGTTCCGGGCGCGCCACAAGGTCGCGATGGTGTCGCTGGAGACCTTCAAGGCGACTGCGATTCCGGACGACCTGCGGGGGAGGATGGAACCCTACGTCGGCACCGGCGGCGTGGTGGTGTTCCCGTGTGGGCTGTGGGAGCGGGCGACTGGGGCGGATGACGTGCACCGGTTGGTAATTTACGCCCCAGGTTGTTCGACCAGGACTCGGCGGTTAAGCGGCCCTTTCCAGGCGCGCAAGCGGGTACGTTTGCGGGTATCTCACCGAGCGCCCCGCTTGCAATGTCCGTCTCGCCAATCACCTAGTGGAGACGGTCGCGACTTTGCGCGAAAGGGGCTGCTCTACGGTAGATCCGGGCCGGAGAAGGAAAGCCACTACTAGTACGAGTTCAGCGGCAAGTCACAATCCGATCATCAACGACGCGGCACGTAGATTCCCGCGTCTCGATGTTTCGCTCGGCCGGGCTCATGCTGCTGTGCATGTACTGCGGACCGGATCGTTCTCCCGTGCCTTCCGCTGCGATCAGCATCAGAATTACGAACAAACACAGCAATAGCGTAAGGGCAAGCGTTGCCAGGATGCGAGTCATGGCGCGTGTCTCTTACCAAAGGACCTTTGTAGCCATTCCTAGCGCTGCAGAACGCAAACTTGTGTGAAACCATGTGACTAAAGGCGCGCGACGTTACGCGAAGAAGGACTCGTCCCCTCGACCGTCGGCCAATCAACAGTGCCAACGCTCTCCGATCTTTGACTGTCGGCGCACGCAAGAGGGGATAGGCTTTTCTTGCCGGCGCGCCAGCTCGCCTTGACCCACGGGCGCGCCGAGGATAGGAGCGACCCGCTGTGATGATCTCGAAACCGGCACCGGTCTACGACGACGCCATGCGCGCGGTCTGGCAGGACATGCGCGTGGCAGCGCTAGTTGCGACAGTCGCGTTTTTGCTCGCGATCTTGCCTACCTGAAGTACCCGCGAGCAACGCTGGATGGCCCAGCGGTACGTAAGGAGGAAATGACTATGGCGAAGATCCTGCCGAAGGGGCACCTATCGTGTCTGTCGAGCGCTTTTCGGTATACGCCTGCTGTACAGACGAATGTCGCGGACACTCTCGCGGGGATCGCTCGGGAGATCAAGGCACGGGATTCACGGGAGCGAATCGAATCCTTGCCTGTTGTGCAACGTCCTCCTTTTGCTCGCGAGACGATGCGCTATCTCAATCTCGTCCCCGGACCCGGTCGGATCAGAGAAGGTGAACCTCGCCAAGACCGGGACCGGTTAGCGGCTGAGTAGCCGCGCGGTCGGCGGCGCGCAGAAATGCGAACCCCGCCACGCGGGCGGGGTCCTGGACCTGGATTCGACGTGTGGTAGAGCATCGGGGTGAGGGTACGGCCCTGCCTAGTCCACCGGGGATTCCAAGGGGCGCTTATTCTCGCCACTCCCACGGCGGCACGGGAGCGTCATCCGCCCACAGCCCGCGTTTCCGCAGACGGGCTTCCTCTTCCTCGCTCTTGTACCGTCCGCGATCATCCGGCGACCGCTCGTCGGCGTAGCGCCTGAACCACCACGCTAGCCCGACGCTGATCTGCGCGAGGCCCGCGTCGAGCGTCTTGCCGCAGCGCGGGCAGTCGAGCGGCTGCAGCCTGCCCAGAGGGGAGCTGTGGCGCCCCGCGGCTACCGCGGGTAAAACAAACGCGGCGTCCGTGGATCGGACGCCGCGCGCAATCGTACCGAATCGATCGCTCAGCAGCGTTCTGCCGCTGATCCTGGTTCGCAGCGACTACTTCTTTTCGTCATCGATGCATTTCTTTTGTGCATAACGGCTCGAAGGTCTTCCATTTCTCCGGCACCTGTCCGAAGACGGCCGAAGAGCCCAGTGCGAAAAGAGCAAGCGTGAGGGAAACGAGCAACTCTTCATGTGTATCTCCTTTGAATGACATGACTCAACTGCGCCGATTGCGGGAATGCACTAGCGGCCGAGCGATGCTGCAGGTCGCGCACGGATCTAGCACGAACTGCGACACGGCGAGTTGGTCAACGCTCGTGGCAGAGAAGCGTTGACCGCGCGCGACAATACCCAATGGATTGTCGTCGCCCGACGACATTGCGGCCAAGCGAACTTCAGATGAATACCACTCCTCCTCGGTTGCACCACCGTCGGCAAGAACCCTGACCGTGCTCGAGCGGTGGGATCGCAGCCCCCACGCCGCAGGTGTCCTGAACACCCGGAACAACACCTGAACGCGGGCGGGACACTTTCGCGTGTCTGCATTTGTGACGCGCGCTCCTTCTTGTGCTCGCGGCGGAACGCCCTGCCCATTGTTACTATCCGCGGCTGGAAACTTATTCGCCACCCCCCACGTCTCAACAAAAAATGTGGTTCCCGACACCGATCCGAAGGGCGAAACCGTGGCGGTCGCTGTATTGTTACGTGCCGCTGCCCGCCGTACGATGGGAGACACCGCGGTGGAGCCAGGAGCCGGCGAAGCGCGCGCTGGAACGCCGACTCACCTTGGTCAAGGATATGGAACCGGCTTGCCAGCTCGCGGCGGTAGTGGGAATCTCTCGCCGCTGGCCGTTCTAGACCGCCTGGAGCTTCACCCCGGCCGTGGTGATTTCGATATTCATCTGGCCTGAGTAGGCTAAGGGGCTCCCCGTTCGTCAGCCTGTACTCCCGAAGTCGAGCCCGAAGCGGCTTTTGACCAGCCCCACGCGGCGAGCGTCGCTGAGCCCGTAGAGACCGGCACGACTTCCGCATCCCCCGGAAATTTCCGGGGGATCGCCAAATCCGTTAATCGGTTAACGGATTCTGGAACTACATCCGCAGAATCAAGGGTCGGGCTCGGAAAGCGTCGGCTATTCGCCGGCGAATATGCCGCGGGCGCCGGCTACGGGGGCCGCGATTCGCACGGCCATACAGAAGCCGTGCGCGGAGGGGCGAACTGAAGGCGGGAGACGCCAGGCGCGGGCGGAAGGACTAGCCTCCTTCCGCGAAGTCCCAGTGAGTGCCCCGATGGACCTCTAGGTAGCTGATGACTTTGTTCGTGCCGTCCAGGAGCACGACGAAGGCACCGCTGGGTCCATCAGGCGATACCGGAGGTAACGTGGCGATGCGGCCGTGGACACGGATTTCCTCTACCACGATCCACACGCGCCGCCCTAGTCGAAGTCCCCGCGATGGCGACCACCGGCGATCCTCCAACTAACGTGCGCCTTTGTGGCTCCGATAGAGATGCCCAAAGGCGAGTTAGAGGGGGGCTTACCGCGCTACCGACCTCAACGGTCAAGTCCGACTCGTCCGGGGAGATACTCCAATAGACGTTGCAAGGGATCGGCGAGCCACAGCCCAGCGGTTTTCAACAGCACCGCCGGTGTCAGGCGATCGGCGCGCCGGACTACCCTCTCTACGTCGCCGGCGAGCATGCGAGTGCCTGGCACGTAGGGGCGGCGGTGGGGCTGTCGAGCGCATACAGAGAACTGCACGGCGCTACTGATCCCCTATGCGGTGCGTGCCAGGATTGCGATTACCCGCCGCCGCCTGCCCCACCATCGAAGCAAAGGGCCCCGCGCGGGCCCTTTGCGCTTCTGATGCATGGCGCTTTCGGATTGGGCCGCTGATCGTATTGAGGTCCGGGCGGGCGCGAGCTCTACGGCCGGCGCATCGCCACCGTAGAGCCGGTGTTCGCGAACCTGAGGCACAACAAGCGGCTAGACCGCTTCACGCTTCACTCACGACCGAAGGTGAACACGCAGTGGCGTCTGTACTGCCTGGTTCACAACATCGAGAAGCTGGCGCATCATGGATACGCGAGATAAGAAGGCAGGAACGGGCGGGGGGCAACCCGCCGCTGCTGAGACCGAATCCGAGATCGAGGCCGACACGATGCGATTTCCGACCGTGCAGCGACGACGCGCTCCGCACCGTCTCCAAGAACGGCTTTTTGCACAGCCTCGTTAGGTCTTTCGAATTGGCGGGCCCACGATGAGGAGTTGGCGCCACATCGCCCTGCTTCATAATCTTCCTCTCCAAGAGGCCGTGGGCAATGAGCTCATCGCTCTGGCTCCGCAGTCTGACCAACGACTCCTGCACGAGCACTCCCGACCCGGGATTTCGTACGTTCTTTGGCCGCTTCCGAGGGATCCAGTTCGGTCGTCGTTTGAGCCCAAGCGCGCTCATTCTGCGCGACGATGTCACACCAAACCTTGACCTGCTGGTGGGCTTTAGAAACGCCCTCGCCATAGCAACCGTCGTTCAGGCATGGATGAGGTTTCTGTCTCACGGTGCCCAGCTTGAGTATTTCGAGTTCTCGGATTACTTCGCACTTTATCCGTACACTCTTTCGAAGGATGGGCAGTATGTGGTCGTCAACTCTCCCGCATTGCTCGGCTTGGACGAAGTCGAAGAAGCTCCACGGGTAGACAACGCCGGGGATCCCGACGGCCCGCCCCACACAGCAGTTCTACGATTCGTATTTGCTAGGGGCGCTGCTCGACGCGTCCGGAAAGAGAAGTTCATCCATCGCAGCAAAGCCTGGGAGCGGACAGCGCTCTTTCGATCTCTACAGATGGCCTATCGGGCAAGCGCGATGCCGTTTCAGAACAACGCGACCTTCGAAGACTACGGCGCCCAACTGTCTCTATGGGTCCGCGCCCATGAAATCCCTAACAAGACCCGAACAGGGTCAAGCAAGTCTCTCTGAGGTTCTATGCGTTCTTGCGAAGGCACGATTTCTTCGCCCAGCTCTGCGGGCGAAGCGGTACACGGCGCGCATGGGCAAGAACAGGGTGCGCATGTGTCTCGTGGAGAAGCTCTCTGCGAAATGCACGCATCTCGGAACCATTTTCTGCATGGAAATCCAGTAACCCCGAAGGATGTCTTCCCGGCGTCGCGCGGGGATGGCTACCCCCTCACGTGCTTCGCACCTATTGTCTATCGCTGCGCGCTGTACTCCTTCCTTCGGGCTCTGGAACCAGGACGTGTATGCACCGGAGATAGAGAGACCGAGCGCGTCAGCAGATCCAGGTACGAGAAAGCGCTCATTGCTGCGACCCAGCGTGCAGAACGGAGGCTTCGTGGTGGATCGAGGCGAAAGACCTAACATCCGCATGAACACGGACCCGTGGCCAGCGGGCTTCGCCCGCCCGTCTAGAGCTTGCTCATGAGCAAGCTCTTCTTCTTTTCAGCTGTGCCTCCTCGGTGCCCCCCTGGTGGAGCGGAGTTACAAACGACCGAGATCGGCCAAAAACCGTCATTTAGCTCGGCCACGCGCACCTGCCGCTACGCGTTTCTCGGCGTTGCCGATCCCCGGTCCCCTGCGCGTCTGGCAGCCGGCTAGCGAGGGGTGAACGGAGCCTGGTAGGGCTGGCCGAAAGCCACTCCGGCGACCACGGTGTTGGTGGGCTTGAGCGAAACCTTGCCCGGGCGCTTGTTGTTGCGCGTGTCGACCCATTCCACCGGTGCGTTTACGATCTCGAGCACCGTCACGTCCGCGGGCGCGCCGACCTGCAGCGTGCCGTGCTTCGGCAGCCGATCGATCACCTTCGCCGGCGCCGCCGTCGTCATCGACACCACCTGCTCGAGCGTGAGGCCGAGCGCCATGAACTTTCCCATTACGTTGGTGAGATAGGGCAGGCCGGGCGAGTTGCCGGAAAAAACATGGATGTCCGACGAGATCGTGTCGGGCAGCACTCCTTCGGCAAGGGCGGCTTCCGCGACGGTGAAGTCGAAGCTGCCGCCGCCGTGTCCGACGTCGAATACGACGCCGCGCTTCTTGGCGGCGTGCGCCGCGGGCAGCAGCTTTCCCTGCTGAACGATGTTCGTGAACTGGCCCGCGTCGTTGGGGAAGCCGGTGAAGCAATGCGTAAGGATGTCGCCGGGGCGCAGCGTGTCGAGGATCTCCCTCATCAGATCCACCGACTCGACGCCGCCGATGTGGCACATGACCTTGGCGCCGCCGCCCGCGATCTGGCAGGCGCGGAGCGCACGCCGGAGCGGCTCCAAGCCGTGGCGCGCGATGACGTTCTGCGACATGCGCACCTTGATGCCAATGGCGATATCCGCGTTGTCAGCGAGAACCCGCGCGGCGGTCTCCGTCTGCGCGAAGTCGATGTTGAACAGCTCGCCGACCGGAAACGCGGAGAGGCCGATGTTGGCGATATGCACGAAGGCGTACAGCCTCGTGCGCGACTGCGCCGCCATGAAGCGGCGGTAGGTGGCGAACGTACTTGCGCCCGCATCGCCGGCTGAAACGGCGGTCGTGGTGCCCTGGTACGGGACCAGCTCGTCGGGCGGGATGCCGATGCCAGTGGTGAACACGTGAGAATGCAAGTCGATGAGACCGGGCACGACGAGCCGCCCGGCCGCGTTGAGCACGCGATTAGCGCGCGCAGCCGGGATGTCGGCCTCCACGGCCTCGATCTTGCCGAAACGCATTCCGATGTCGCGCCTGGCGCGCAGGCTTTGGCTGGGATCGAGCATCTCGCCGCCCTTGATGACGAGGTCGAACTTGTCGTCCGGCCCCATCGCGGCGCGCGCCGCCAGGCCGACCGAGCCCGCGGCGAATGCCGCCCCAATGCCTGCCACCAGCTTCCGGCGCTTGAACGAAGTCATGTTGCCCCCTCCCTCATCGATATCGCGGCCGCCTAATCTACAACAGCGCCACAGATCATGTGTCTTTCTTGAGCAGGATTTAGGAAAACGGCGAACTCGTCTATCCGGAACGTGCGCCCGGGATGGATCACTACCGCAGTGTCCGCGGTCGCCAGCAGATAGGACTATCCTCGCCGGGAACTGGCGCCCTTCACCGCTGACGCGAGCCAGGATCGAGATGTTCTTCGCCCTGGTCGCCGTGCAGCGTTTCGTGTGGAGGGTCAGGCGCGCCGGACGTTCGTGACTCTGCTCTCAGGGGACTTGGCGGCCGGCCGGTCCATGCCGGCGAAGAGGCTGCGCCTGGAAATCGCCAGGCACTATTCTGGCCACAGGCCCAGCCAGAGTTGGCCGAGGCTGCTGCACAATGCGACATCACATCGGCCAAAGGGGAGACAAATGCGGTCCATCGCTGAATTCACCAAGACCACCCTGATTGGTGGCGTACTCGTCCTCATTCCGGTGTACCTGAGCGTCCTCTTGCTGTTGAAGGCCTTCGCGGGCGTGGCGGGGCTGGTCGCGCCAATCACCCAGGGACTGCCCGCGGCGCTGCCGTTCCGCGAGGTGATCGCGATTTTGGTGCTGATCGGCGCCTGCTTCGTCTGCGGGATCGCAGTGCGCACGGGCCCGGGCCTGCGGGCGAAGAACGCGCTCGAACGGTCAGTCCTGGAGAAAATTCCAGGCTATGCATTGATCCGCGGGCTCGCGGGCCGCATCGCCGGCGAAAGGGGCGAGGAAACCTTCGCCGTGGTGTTGGTGGAAATCGAGGATGCCCTCGTGCCGGCCTTCCTTGTCGAGGACTGCGGCGACGGCCAATGCGCGGTATTCGTGCCCTCGGTGCCCACGCCTGCCGCCGGCTCGATCTACATCATCGCGAACGAGCGGGTGCATCCGGTCGACGTGCCATTCACGCAGGCCGTGAGCGTGATTTCCAAGTGGGGTGCGGGTGCGGGCGAGTTGCTGGCAGGCATGAAGCGCGCCGCACAGAAGTCCGCGCCGGTCACCGCGTGAGTCGAAGGGCGGCGGAATTTCTTCGCTGGGGGCGACGCCGCGCCAAAGCGGGTCTCGGGCACTTGGGAGGGAAGCTCCGGGCGGTAAGACGCGCACGCCGACGCCGACAGCAGCATCAGGCCCGACGAAGCTCTTGAGTCCGCGAAGGTCCGCTTCTCTAGACCTCAGTCCGGCCCGTCGCCGCTAATATGGGTGTCGTTCGGGTTGGGACTACCTTTGCCGGTTTCCACAAGCGACTTCAAGCTCATCAGATAAATCGCCCACTTGGTACTGCAATGGTGCATGAATTCGACCGGCTCCTTCCAATCCTGGTGTTTGAAGAGGACGATGGCATGGTCGCCTGCTTGTTTGAGATCAAAACTTATCTTTGTGCCGATCCATTCTTGGGGCCCCTCGACCACTTGCCATAGCACCCGCTTGGCGGGCTGAAGCTCAAGAACCTTCATGTCGAAGCCGCCGATCTCGGAGCCGCCGGCGCTAAAGCGGAACCGGAGCGTGCCGCCGACTTTGCTTTCCCCTTGCGTGTTGTTCGTCCACCAGGCGGCAACGCCTTCACGCGTGGCCAGTGCCTTGTAGACCTCATCAGGGGACGATTTGATTCCGACTCTATGCAAGATATCAGCCATGGTTTCTCCTTACGGTTACGAGTGGATACGGGTTGATCGGTCGTTCATGGTCTCCCTCGTTTCGGACGTCGAACGGCGCGGATCTTTCCGCTCGGTCCGCCGCCGCAATAGAACAGGTCTGCCCCGTCGGACTCGATCCCGCTAACGGCAGTGCCGCGCGGCATCTCCAGCCGCTCGAGCACGGCGCCGCTCTCCGGGTCGATGCGGCGGATATCGCTCTCGTCGCCTTCCCAGGTGCCGTGCCACAGCTCGCCGTCGACCCAGGTCACGCCGGTGACGAAGCGGTTGGACTCGATGGTGCGCAGAATGGCGCCCGTCGCGGGATCGATCTGGTGGATCTTGCGATCGCGGTACTGCCCCACCCACAGGCTGCCTTCGGCCCAGGCGAGGCCCGAGTCGCGGCCGTGGCCGGGCGCCGGGATCGACGCCACGACGTCGCCGGTGGCGGGATCGATCTTGTCGATGCGCGCTTCGGCGATCTGGTAGAGGTGCGTGCCGTCGAAGGCGGTGCCGGCGTCGCCGGCGCGGTCGAGCGTGCGCACGAGCTGGCCGCTCTCGGGATCGAAGGCGATCAGCTTGGATCCGGTGGCGGCCCAGACGCGGCGGCCGTCGTGGGTGATGCCGGCGATCTGGTCGGCGCCGGCGAAGGGGCCATACTCGCGCACGATCTCGGCCGCGCGCGCGGGTGCTTGCTGTTTCGTTTTCATTTGCCTGTCTCCTGGCGGCGCGCTTCGGATCGGCGCCGCGAGACCAATCTACGCGAGCGGCAGCGCAGCGGGGAGTAACAAGTTCGTCGTGAATCCGGCCAGCGGCGGCGATAGCCAGCGTTGCGCGCGCCCGCGCCCGATCGAGCGCACCCGTCCGGCGGCCTCCAACTCGACGAGCGCGCGCTGGACCGTGCGCTGGCTGGCCCCGAGGGCCAGCGCGAGGGCCGAGGTCGACCAGGCCGCGCCGTCGGCGAGCAGCGCCAGCAGCGACGCCTGATCGCCATCGATGGGCGGCACCAGGACGACGACGGCGCGCTCGCCCCGCGGCGTGAGCGCGAAGCCGCGCGCGCTGGCCTCGATGCTCGCCAGCGGCGCGGCGAGCGCGCGCAAACGGCCGATCTCGACGCGCAGGCGCGCTCGGTGCGACTCGTTAGGGCGGCGGGCGCCGAACGCGCGCGCGATAAGAGTGTTCCGATCGACGTCGCCGGGCCACGCCTCGGCGAGCGCGCGCGCCAACGCGAACAGCACCGGCCGGCGCGCCAGCGGCCGCCAGGTGACGCCGGCGCGCAGGCCGCGACGGCAGGCGTCGACCACCAGCGCGCCCGAGGCGAGGAGCGCTTCGACCTCGTCGAGGCGCAGCGGCTGCTCGTGGCCGGCGTGGACGCGCCGGGCGGCGGGACGATCGAGCGCGGCGCGCGCCTCGGCCACCTCGGCCAGCAGCGCAGGCACGCCCGCGCGTTCGGCCGCATCGTGGGCGCGCGCGAGCGCCGCCCGTGCAGGCGCTGTGCGCAGCGAGCGCAGCGCCACTTCGGCCGAGGCCAGCTCGGCCACCGCCAGCAGCGACGGTGGCAGGAAGCGCGCGTCGAGGCGGGCCAGCGCGGATGCGGCCTCGTCGAGGCGGCCGAGCAGGAGCAGCCGGCGCACCGCGATCAGACGTGCTTGCAGCGCGTTGGCACGATCGGCGTGCGCCGCGAGAGTGGCCGACGCAGCCGCCAGCGTGCGCGGCGAGCCGCGGAGGTCGCGCATGGCGAGGGCCACCTCGGCCTCTGCGACGACACAGCGGGCGCGCGCCAGCTCCTCGTGGGCGCCGAAGCCGCGGGCGGCGCGCCGGAGGAGCTCGCGGGCGCGCGGGTGCTCGCCGAGCTGGGCCATGGCGATGCCGCGGAGGGCGAGCGCCGGCGGGTCGTCGCGCAGGCCGACGTGCTTGAGGGCGCCGAGCGCGTCGCCGACGGCGAGGGCGCGCGCCGCGGCGGCGATCAGGGAGTCCATCGCGACAGGCTACTGCGCGGCGCCTGGCCGAGCCGCTGGCGCGGCGTAAACCCGCGATCTACTGGCGACGAACCGACCCGGCGCGTACAGCTAATCAAGCGGTTACGCAGGGCGTGTGCCCACTGTGTGTCCGACTGCGGCTGCCTTGCTTTTTGAGACGATTCCCGCGGACTCAACTCCGGCGCAGACGGCCACCGAGCCAGAGACCCGACTCCACAAGCAATAGACCGGCGACCATGCTCAGCACCAGATAGACGACGGCGCTCGCCTGCTCGGCAGGGTTGGCCAGCATCTGGTCGGTCGCCCAGACAAATGAACTGAAGGTCGACAGGCCGCCCATGATGCCTGTCGTGAGCAACAGCTTGCCACCGGCGCCAATCACCCCGCCCGGGATTGTCAGAGCCGACAGGACGCCGATCAGCAAAGCCGCCGTCATGTTTGCGATGAAGATGGGCATCGGGAAGCCGCCGGGCAGATTGGCTACCACCAACATCAGCAACTCACGCATGGCGGCGCCGATACCGCCGCCGATGAATACGAGAATTCCGTCCTTGAGCATCGAGTAACGTCCTGGTTAGCCGAACAACTTGGCTGTTATGGCGCCGAGCGCGGCCGCGATTAGACCTGCAACCACCGAGCCAATCCAGTAGAGTCTCCACCCGCGCGCGCCCTTGTTGTACAGATTGGCCGTGTCGAGTTGATAGGCGCTGAAGGTGGTGTAGCCACCGAGCACACCGGTCAGTACCAATGCCGTCAGGGTGCTCCCGTGGCGATCTTTCCAGTCGACATTGAACAATGTCGACAGAAAACCCATCAAAAAGGCGCCACTCACGTTGATGAGAAAGGTACCCAGCGGGAATGTGATGCCTTTGTAGCGCTCACCCACGCCCAGGCCGATCAACCAGCGGATTGCCGAGCCGCCTGCGCCGCCGACAAAAACCAGTGCTACGGTGACTGGATCGTTCATAGGACTCTTCCTGCTGGTGCGTGATTGAACAACCGGACCACCCAACATTCCAATGCTCCAACACCCGATTCTCCATTAGCATGTTTGGGACATGCAAGAGTAGCCATGTGCGCGGAATCCCGGCGCTTTCCGATGATGCTTCCGCTGTGAGGCCACGTGCCGGATAACACTCGCAGGAGTGGAACCCTTGCGCAGTTCGTCCACGCGCGTCGCAACAGCGGCGCGTGGGCTCTCGTCGTGCTCGTGACGGTAGCGGTCTGTACCAACTTTCTCTCGGACGGCGTGACGGCTGCCAGATTGCTGCCGCAGCAAGAGCTGCTCGCGCATCGGCCCTTCTACGGCGGCATCTGGATCGGCGCAAATCTCGCGCTTACTGCTTGCGATAGCCGTCCTGTGGATGGCAAACAGCACCGGTCTCCTGCGCCGGGCGGTTCTGCTAACCACCGGCTTGTTCACGGCACAGTTGTGCATAGCGGTGGTGCTGATCGTCGTGCGCCTCGTTCAAAGCCTCAAGATATCTGCGGGCACGTTAATCCTTGACGCGGTCATCATTTTCATCACGAATATTCTTATTTTCGCCCTTTGGTATTGGTACATCGATTCCGCAACCACGCGCTCCCCCGAGTCCCCGGTAGCGGAGCAGTGGGACTTCCTCTTCCCGCAGCGTCAGGCAAGCTATCCCGGGTATGCGGATTGGGCGCCGGATTTCCTGGACTATCTCTTCCTGGCCTACACGACGAGTGTCGCGTTCAGCCCCACGGATACGCTTCCGCTGTCGCGTGTCGCAAAGATCTTGATGGTCACGCAGTCTGCAATCGCGCTCATCGCGATCACGGCTGTGGCGGGGACTGCGATCAACCTGCTCGCCGGGAGCGGTTAGCTACGGTCGGGTAATCTACGCGCCCATGTCCAAGGTCTTCAGCGTCGAGTACCCGATCCTCTTCTCGCATTGCGATCCGGCGGGGATCGTGTATTTCCCACGGCTCTTCGATCTCCTGCACCGCGCGATGGAGGACTGGTTCACGTTCGGGCTGGAGGAGCGCTTCGCCGACTTCATCATGCAGAAGGGGCTCGGGATCCCGACGGTGGCGACGAAGGTGGATTTCGTCGGCCCGGCGCGGTTCGGCGACTTGCTGCGGATCGAGCTGCGGGTGCTTAAGCTCGGGCGGAGTTCCGCTGAGCTCGGCATCGACGCGTTCGTGGCCGAGCAGCCGTGCTTCAAGGCCCGGCACACGGTCTGCTGTTTCTCGCACCGGACCTTGAAGGCGGTGCCGATCCCGGAGGAGCTGCGAGACCGGATGGAGGCTTACGTGGTCGTGTCGTCGTAACACGACACCATGGAAGTGCGTGAGTGCCCGCACCCGATCGACACCGGTCGCCCCGGTCCGTATGCTATCGGCATAGGCACGCCGTGAGGTAGCGCAATGATCGCGGTGGAACTCGAGATCGTGCTGCATCGAACGTTCGATGCCGCACGCAAAGCTCGTCACCGGTTCGTTACCCCGGAGCATCTGCTTTTTCAGCTGCTGGATCGCAAAGCCGTCGTCGAGCAGCTGGAAGCGAACTCGGTGCGCGTTGCCAGCCTGAAGGTCAAGCTCCGCGACCATCTCGCAAGAGCGCCTACCTTCCCGCCTTCGGTCACCGAGCCGGATACCGAGCCGACGCTGGAGTTCCAGAAGACGATCCAACGGGCGGTCCGCGGGGCGCAGACTGACGACCGAAGGGAAGTGACCGTTCTTGACGTCCTGCCCGTCCTGCTTGATCCGAGCTTGGGCCTCTCGGTCACGAAACTTCTCCGCAGGTCGGCGCCACCCGCTTCTTTTCCCGGCCTCGGCATGACTCAAGGACCCCTCTGTGCGCTCTGCGGCGCGGTGACGACCCCGGGCTCTTGGACGGCGGTGGAAGGTCGAGGCGTGCTGTGTTCCGCGTGCATCGACGCGGTGCTGGCGGCTCGGCGCACGCACTGAGCTGGCCCTATCCCGTCGCCTCCGCAAGCGGGACGTCGCGCGCGAACCCGTCAAACAGATCCAGCATTCGCTCGCGCCAGGCGTGCAGCGGATCCTCGGGCCCCAGCACCGCCTGCGGGCTCATCACCCGCGCCCACTGGAACACCGAGAACAGGACGTAGTCGGCGTACGCCGGCCGCTCGCCACACACGCAGGGCTGTCGCTTGATCGCCGCCTGCATCGGCTCGAGCGTGCGGCCGAGCGCGCGCAGCGCCTCATCGCGCCCGGCGCGGGTCTCCTCGAGCGTGGTTCCGAGAGCCTTCTCGATGGAGGCGCGGAAGTAGTCCGCGTCCGCGGGATCGACCCGCTCGTGGATGTCGGCGGCGATCACCCGGAACATCGCCGGCACCACCGCCCGGTCGACCCAGGCGTTGAAGGCATGCGACACGCCCTGCCCGATCTCGCCGCCCAGGAGCGGCGGCGCCTCCGGGTAGCGGTGCTCGAGGTATTCGGCGATCTTCCACGAGTCGCGCACCACGGCGTCACCGTCGCGGATCACCGGCACGGTCTTGCCGCCGGAGAAGGCGATCGCCGCCTTGTCGGTGAGGCACACCGGCTCGGTCTCGAATTCGAGCCCCTTGTGCCTGAGCGCCATGCGGGCGCGCCACGAGAACAGGCTGTAGCGCCTGCCGCCCTTGCCCTTCAGCTCCCACAGCGTGATCATCCGGTCCCCCGAAGACTAGACACCCAGATAGCGGCGCCAGAGCGCCCGGTCGGCGTCGAGCTCGGCGCTCGTGCCCTGCCAGGCGACGCGCCCGCGCTCGACGATGGTGTGCCGGTCGGCGAGGCGCACCAGCCGCTCGACGTACTTGTCGATGACGAGGATCGTCTGTCCGGCCGCGCGCAGCCGGGCCAGGCATTTCCAGATCTCCTCGCGCACCAGCGGCGCGAGGCCTTCGGTCGCTTCGTCGAGGATGAGGAGATGCGGGTTGGTGACGAGCGCCCGCCCGATGGCGAGCATCTGCTGTTCGCCGCCGGAGAGCTGGTTGCCCATGTTGTCGGCCCGGCCGGCGAGCGCGGGGAACATCCCGAGCACCTTGGCCGGGGTCCACGGATCGGCTCTTTCGCACCGGTTCTCGGCGAAGGCGACCAGGTTTTCGCGTACGCTGAGATTGGGGAAGATCTGCCGTCCCTCCGGCACGAGCGCGACGCCCGAGCGCGCGATGCGGTCGGGGGCCTCCCGTTCGATCCGGCGGCCGCGGAACACGATCTTCCCGCCCCGGGCGCGCGTCAAGCCCATGATCGAGCGCACCGTCGTGGTCTTGCCCATGCCGTTTCGTCCGAGCAGGGTGACGACCTCCCCTTCCCGGATCCCGAGGCTCAGGCCGAAGAGGACCTGGCTCGCCCCGTACGCCGTCTCGAGCGCCTCGACCTCAAGCAGCAAGGTCGTCCCCCAGATACGCGCGTCTCACCTCGGCGTTCGCCCGCACCTCGGCCGGCGTGCCGGTCGCGATCAGCCGCCCGTTGACGAGCACCGAGACGCGGTCGGCGAGACGAAACACCGCGTCCATGTCGTGCTCCACCAGCAGCACCGCGACGCGGCTGCGCGTGCGGTCGATCAGCTCGATCATGCGCCGCGACTCCTCGGGCCCCATGCCCGCCATCGGCTCGTCCAGCAGGACCAGCTTCGGCCGCGTCGCGAGCGCGAGCCCCACCTCGAGCGCGCGCTGCTCGCCATGCGCGAGCGTGCCGGCGGTCACGTCGAGGCGCTCGCCGAGCCCGACCTCGGCGGCGATCGCGCGCGCGGCGTCGAACAGCGCCCGCTCCGTGGCCACCGGCCGCCAGAACGACAGGCTCGAGCCGGTCGCCGCCTGCACGGCGAGCGCGAGATTGTCGAGCACGGTGAAGCGCTTGAAGATGCTGGTGACCTGGTAGCTGCGCGCGAGCCCGGCCCGCACCCGCGCGTGTTGCGGTGCGTGGGTGAGGTTGGCGCCGAGAAAAAGGATCTCCCCGGCGTCCGGCGACAGGCTTCCCGACAGCTGGGCAACGATCGTGGTCTTGCCCGCGCCGTTCGGTCCGATCAGTGCGTGCACCTCGTCGCGCGCGACCCGGAGCGTCACGTCATCGGTCGCGACGACGCCCCCGAAGCGCTTGGACAGCCCGCGGATCTCAAGCATGGCGCCGCCTGGCAAAAAACCCGACGATTCCCTGAGGCGCGAACAGCACGATGGCGAGGAGGATCACCCCGACCGGCAGCTGCCAATGCAAGGCGTAGTCGCCCAGGAGCGGGCTGCCGGAGAGCGCCTCCTCGAGCGCGAGCAGCGCCGCGGCGCCGATCGGCCCGCCCCAGAACCGCCCGACCCCGCCGAGGATCACCATGATCATGAGGGTCCCGGACTGGATCCAGTGCAGCAGCGAAGGGCTGACGTAGCTCGACTGGTTGGCGATCAGCGCCCCGGCGAGCCCGGCGATCGCGCCGGAGATGACGAAGCACAGCAGCTTGTAGCCGTACACCGGGTAGCCGATGGCCGCGGCGCGCGTCTCGTTCTCGCGAATCGCCTCGATGACCCGCCCGAAGCGCGACCGCACCAGCCGGTGGAGGAGGTAGAGCATCAGCGCGAGCAGCGCGAGCACCACGTAATACCAGGTGAGGTCGCGTTGCAGATCGAGACCGAGCCCGATCGTCGAGCGGCCGGGCAGCGACAGCCCGTCGTCGCCTCCGTAGGCCTTCAGCGAGACGAAGATGTAGTAGAGCATCTGCGCGAAGGCGAGCGTGATCATGATGAAGTACACGCCGCGCGTGCGCAGCGACATCGCGCCGATCACGAGCGCCGCCAGCGCGGCGACCGCAACCGCGAGCGGCCACGCGATCCAGGCGCTGCGCACGCCCTCGACCGCGAGGATGCCGACGATGTAGGCGCCGGCGCCGAAGAAGGCGGCGTGCCCGAAGCTGACCATTCCACCGTACCCGAGCACGAGGTTGAGGCTCGCCGCGGCCATGGCGTAGACGAGCACGCGCGCGCCGAAGCCGATGTAGAACGGCTGGTCGAGCGCCTGCATGGCGAGCGGAAAGGCGATCGCGAGGGCGAGGAGCGAGATCGCCGTCTTCATCCGCGCGCCGGGAACAGGCCCTGGGGCCGGAAGAACAGCACCGCCGCCATCAACACGTAGATCAGAATCGAGCTCAGCGACGGCCCGAGGTTCGAGGCGACCTGCGGCGGGAAAATCTGCGCGAACCCGATCGGCAGCAGGGCGCGCCCCATGGTGTCCACGAGGCCGACGAGCAGCGCGCCGACGAACGCGCCCCGGATCGAGCCGATCCCGCCGATCACGATGACGACGAAGGCGAGGATCAGGATGTTCTCGCCCATCCCGACCTGCACGGCGAGAATCGGCCCGAGCATCGCTCCGGCGAGCGCGCACAGCGCCGCGCCCAGGGCGAAAACCGCGGTGAACAGGCGCCGGATGTTCACCCCCATCGCGATCGCCATCTCCCGGTTCGAGGCGCCGGCGCGTACCAGCATGCCGACGCGCGTGCGTGGCGACGAGGACGTAGAGGAGCACTGCCACCGCGGCGCCGACGCCGATGATGGCGAGCCGGTACGAGGCGTACTGCACTCCGCCCGGAAGCTCGACCGGCCCGGTGAGGCCGGCGGGGGCGTTGAGCAGGATCGGCTGCGGGCCCCAGACGATGCGCACGACCTCGTTCGCGATGAGGATGAGCGCGAAGGTCGCGAGCACCTGCGTCATGTGGTCGCGCTCGTAGAGGCGCCGCAGCACCGACACCTCGAGCGCGGCGCCGACGAGCGCGGTGGCGACGAGGGCGAGCGGCAGCGCCAGCCAAAACGATCCGGTCGCCGCCACGAAGCTCGCCATGAGGTAGGCCCCGATCATGTACAGCGAGCCGTGCGCGAGGTTGATCATGTCCATGATCCCGAACACGAGCGTCAGCCCCGCGGCGAGCAGGAACAGCATCAGGCCGAACTGCAGTCCGTTCAGCGTCTGCTCGAGGAACAGGATTCCGGACATCGCGAGCGCGAAGCGGCGATCAGCGACCGGGAAAGAAAAAGGGTGAGGCTTCCACCTCACCCCGCTCGCGCGCCGCGCGCGCGATTACTTCATCTTGCACTCTTTCGCCCAGAAGTCGACGTGGTCACTCACCACCACGCCGATCTTCTTGTTGACGAGGCGGCCCTGGCCGTCCTTCGCGATCACGCGCAGGTAGTAGTCCTGGATCGGCGTGCTGTTGTTCGCAACCTTCCACTCGCCGCGGGGCGACTTGAAGCGCGAGGGCGCGGCCCGCAGCGCGCTGTGGAACGCCTTCTCGTCCTCGATCTTGCCCTTCACCCCGCGCACCGCCGCGTCGATCACGAGCGCGGTGGTATAGCCCTGCTCCGCGAACACCGTCGGAATGCGGTTGTACTCCTTCTCGAAGGCGGCGACGAACTTGCGGTTGGCGTCGTTGTCGAGGTCGTACGCCCAGTGCGCGGTGTCGAAGATCCCCAGCATCGGCTCGCCGACCGCACGCAGGATGTCCTGGTCGGAGACGAACCCCGGGACGATCAGCGGCACGTCCTTGGAAAGGCCGGCGGCCACGAACTGCTTGAAGAAATTGATCCCCATCCCGCCCGGCAGGAACACGTACAGCACCTCGGGCTTGGCGGCGCGGATCTGCGCGAGCTCGGCCGAATAGTCGAGCTGATTGAGCTTGGTGTAGACCTCGGCGGCGATGGTGCCGCCGTAGCCGCGCTTGAACCCGGAGGTCGCGTCCTGGCCGGCCGGATAGTTGGGCGCGAGAAGGTACGCGTTCTTGTAGCCCTTCGATTTCGCGTGGTGCCCGGCAGCCTCGTGATAGCCCTCGTTCGGCCAGGAAGCCGAGAAGAAATACGGGCTGCAGCCCTGGCCCGTGATGCGCGTCGGCGACGCGTTCGGCGCGACGTAGAAGGTCTTCGCGGCCTCGATGGTCGGCCACGCCGCGAGCATCACATTCGAGAACACGACGCCGGTCATCAGGTTGACGCGGTCGCGCTTGAGCAACCGCTCGGTGAGCTGCTTGCCGACCTCGGGGTTGAGCTGGTCGTCGGCGAACACCACCTCGGTCGGCAGCCCGCCGAGCTTCCCGCCCGCCATCTTCAGCGCGAGGTTGAAGCCGTCCCGGATCTCGATGCCGATGGCGCCGGCAGGCCCCGAGAGCGTCGAGAGGAATCCGATCTTCAGTTCATTCGCGGCCTGCGCCGTCGCGGCGAACGCCGTCCCCGCGACGAGCACGGCAAGGGTCTTGCGCAGCATGATGACCTCCTCCGGTGGTGTTTTGATTCTACAATAGGACGAGTAGAGGAGACGCTGGCAACGTGCCATTCAAAGCCCGTGATCCGCAGGCGCGCGCGCTCTCGGGGACACCCGACGCCGCCGCGGTGAAGCGCCGCGCGCTGGAGCTCGGCGCCGATCTCGCCGGCATCGCCTCCGCCGCCACGCTCAACGCCTTCCCCCCGGATCCGCGCTGGCCGCAGACCCCCGACCGCATCTCGCCCTACGTGAAGAGCGTGGTCGTGCTGGCGCAGCGCATCCCGGCGGGCGCGTTTCGCACCAAGACCAACGTGCCGGTGCAGTACATGGACATGCTGGTGCTGCGCAAGATGGACAAGGTCGCCTACCGGCTCGCCGACGAGCTCGAGCGCCTCGGTCACCCGACGTTCGTCACCGCGGCGCAGGAGACCGACTGGAGCTACAAGCGCGCTTCCTACGGCCGGCTCTCGACGCGGCATCTCGGCGTCGAGGCCGGGCTCGGCACGCTCGGGCTCGAGGTGAACATCCTGACGCCCGAGTTCGGCCCGCGCGTCTATCTCACGGGCGTGCTCACCGAGCTCGAGCTCGACCCCGATCCGCGCATCACCGAGCAGGTGTGCATCGGCGAATCCTGCAGCCGCTGCCTGCATTCCTGCCCGCCGAACGCGGTGCTGCACTGGGGCATCGACAAGCGCGCCTGCGCCACCGAGGCGCAGGAGTTCGGCTTCATGACGATGCTCGCGTTCATGGAGCGCGTCATCGACGCGCCGGCCGGGAACCGCGCCGCGCTGCTGGAGACCCGCGACCTCTTCGGCTTCTGGCAGGGGCTCCTCCGCGTCGTCGGCTCGTTCGGCGACTGCCCGCGGTGCCTCGCCGTGTGCCCGGTGGGCAACGACTACCACGCCCACCTCGCCGAGCTGCACCGGGAGATTCCCGAGAAGACACCCGAAAAGGTGGCGATCGCGAAGCGCTTCAAGGAGGCCCGCGCGGCGGGCGAGCCGCTGCCGGGGCTGTCGGAGTGGAACGTGCGCTGGGTCGGCCCGGACGGTTACAAGGGCATCGTCGCCCGCCAGCTGCAGGAGTTCAGGAAGCGGCAAAAGGAACTGAGTGGAGATCTACCGGAAACCACTCACGGCGGCTGACGTCAAGGCGAAGGCCCGCGAGCTCGGCGCCGATCTCGTCGGCATCGCCGACGGCGCGGCGCTCGACACCTCGCACATCACCGATCTCGACGGCGGCCGGGTCATCGTCCTCGCCAAGCGGCTGAACGAGGGCGTGGCGCGCATTCGGCGCTGGGACGACCGGCACAAGTACTACAACGACGAGCTCGCCCTCACCCATCTCGAGGAGACCTCGCTCGAGCTCGTCTACTGGCTCGAGGACTGCGGCTACCCGGCGGTGATCGTGCCGCCGACGCACGTCGATCCCGGGCGCTACCGGGACGACCCGGGCGAGCACATCGAGCCGCTGCTTTCGCTGACGCATGCCGCGGTCGAGGCCGGGCTGGGCACGCTCGGCCTCAATCTCCAGCTTCTCACCCCGGAATTCGGCCCGCGGGTCATTGCTGACCGCGGTGCTCTGCTCGGTCGAGGTCGACTGCGACCGGCCGATGACCGAGGCGCTGTGCCTCGGCCCATCGTGCGGCCGCTGCCTCCAGACTTGTCCCGCCGACGCAGTTCAGCACTGGGGGCGCGATTGGCCGGCGTGCGACCGCTACCGCTCGCCCCACGGCTTCGCCCAGCTCACCGAGCACCTCGAGCGCATCATCCACGAGACCGACGCGGAGAAGCGCAAGCAGCTGCTGCGCTCCGAGGACAGCTTCAACCTGTGGCAGAGCATCCTGCGCGGCGCCGGCGTCATCACCGGCTGCCGGCGCTGCGCCGACGTCTGCCCGGTCGGGGCGGACTACGAGTCGATGCTGGCGGACGCGCTGGAGGAGATCCCCGAGAACACGCCGCAGAAGGCGCAACGGCTCGTGTTCATGCAGAAGGATCCCGCTTCCGGCGCGTACGCACCGCAACAGCGCTGGATCGGCACCCTGAAGAAGGTCTGACGGTGCCGCTCGAGCTGCCGCGGTCGCGCGCCGAGGTCCGCCGCATCCAGAGCGAGCGCAAGCGCGCCGCGGTCGAGCAGGCGCGGCGCTCGCCGTTCTGGCGGCCGAAGCTGGAGCACGTCCGCCTCGACCGGCTCGACGACCCGGACGAGTGGCGCAAGATCCCGATCCTCGACAAGGATACGCTGCGCGCGCTGACCGACCGGCAGTTCTACGACGAGTTCTGCGTCGCCGCGCACGACGGGATCGCCGAATACTGGCGGTCGGGGGGCGTCACCGGCCAGCCGCTCTTCTATCCGCGGACCTTCCGCGACATCGAAGTCGGCCTGCTCGCCTTCGCCCGGACCTTCGACTGCGCGGGGGCCGAGCGCGGCGAGCGGGCGCACGTGTCGTTCCCCATGGGGATCCACCCGGTCGGCCAGATCTTCTCCCGCTGCGCCACGTCGCGCGGCATCACGGTGAACTGGGCCGGCTCCGGCGCGTCGACGCCTTCGGCGCTGCAGCTCGAGCTGATCCAGCGGCTCAAACCGACGCTGTGGCTCGGCATGTCGAGCTACGCGCTGCACCTCGCGAATCTCGCCGAGGCGCGCGGCATCGACCTCGCCGGCTGCGGCGTGCGGCGCGTGATGTGCTCGGCCGAGCCGGTGTCGCAGGCGAAGCGCGACAAGATCGAGCGCAGCTGGGGCGCACGGCTCACCGACACCTTCGGCATGACCGAGGCCGGGATGATGGGCGCCGAGGATCGGCCGGGGCAGGGGTTCCGGATCTGGGCCGACATGTACTTCATCGAGGTCCTCGACCCCGCGACGCTCACGCCGGCAAAGGACGGCGAGGTCGGCACGCTCGTGGTCACGGCGCTGTGGAGCAACAACGTGACGCCGTTCCTGCGCTGGAGCTCGGGCGACCTCGTGACCTACAGCGAGGCCGACGACGGTGCCGGCCCGTTCGCGGTGTTCCCGCGGATCAAGCACGCGCACCGCACCACCGGCTTCTTCAAGGTGCGCGGCATCAACCTCGGCCACCAGGACCTGGAAGACTTCATGTTCCGCCGCGCCGAGATCGGCGACTTCCGCGCCGAGGCGTTGAACGACGGCGGCCTGGATCTGCTGCGCTTGTCGATCGAGGTGCGCCGCGGGGTTGACGCCCAGGCCCTCGCCGCTGCGGTCGCGGCGGAGGTGAAGGAGCGCTTCGAGCTCGCGCCCGAGGTGGTCGTGCTCGAGACCGGCACGCTCGCGAAAGAGTTCGAGGCCAACGTCAAGGCCGCGCGCTTCGTCGATCGCCGCTGAGGCGACGAGGCGCGCGCTCAGCCCAAAATGGGCAGCTCGCCCTTGATGACCTTGCGCGTCGGCGCTCGTCGAGCGTGGGCGCTTCGAGGCAAGTCTCGGGACAGTATGGGTTCCCAATCCGAGCCGACGTCCGCTCGCGGCCACAACCGGACGTAAAGGAGTGCGCCCGAAAGCGGACGGGCAACGCGGCTGTCGACCCTATGCGGTCCTTAGGCTCTGTCGAAAGCGGTCGTTGGACAGCGCTCGACGCAACTCGCGAGGGAGGATCGCCGCGGACGTACACCGCTCGGACGGAGTAACAATCGCAATGCGTTTCGCAGGCGGGTCCGAACCACACAATGGAATGAAAGCCCCGGAGCGCGGTCGCGACTCTGGGGCTTGGCGTTGTGCCGGCTTCAGGGACGTCACCGCACCGGCTTGAGCGTATTCTCGATCATGTAGGCCGCGACCTTTCGGCCCACGTCCTCGCTGGTGCGGATGGCGAATCTATAGTGCACGCCGCCCCAGACGCGGACATTCTTCTGCTCCTCGGCCATATCGGCCAGGCTGGCGAACTGCCGCGTCCGCTTCGGATCCCGCACGTCGGTCGCCGCGAACGGAATGGTCTTCACGGGGCCGAACATCGATTCCAGCACGGCCGACGCCATCGTTGCGTTGATGGTCGCCTGCGACGGGTACTCGGGATGCATCGGCGTCGGGTTGAACGAGGTCCAGCCGGCATCGCGTTCGGTGGCATCGTTGCCGTCCTGGTCGCCGTTGCGAATCGCGGTGACGGGCCGCCAGAAATTGTAGGTGTACTTGGCGTCCCAATTGACGATGTAGGCGTTGGCGAGGCTCATGTTGAGCAGCGCGAACAGGCGGGCGGATTCGGCGAGCGGGAGCCCCTTCTTGATCGAGAGCTCGCGCGCGGCCGCTTGCCAGGAGCCGCCGAAATTGACGTTGCCCCAGAACCTCACCGCCTCGGTCTGCTCGGGAGTACGCGCCGTGCTCTTGGTGCCGCCCAAGCTCTTGACCTCGTTGTAGTCGCGGGCCCATTCCGCGCTCGACAGTGCCGGCGGCGGGCCGGGCCGGAACTGGTCGGCGCTCTTGAGCACCCATGGCTTGGCGCGCGCATATTGCTCCCACAGGGGCGTCGTCGTCGGCACGTATGCCCCGGGGGCAGCGTGCGGGCGGTAAGTGTCGGGAGCGTTGGTGCCGTCGTTGGCGCGGTCGGCCTGGACCGCGTCGGCCACCGCCATACCCAGCCTGATGCCTTCGCTCTTGGCGGGCCCGTCCGGGATCGCCTTGAGCGATGCCGCGTAGGCCTCCTCGATCTTGGCTTTCTGTTCCGGGTAGATCTGCGCGAGGATCTGCCGCGCAGCCGTCGCGGCCGCAGCTTCGGCCGACGCGCCTGGTGCGGCCGGAAGCGTCGCGACCACGCGCGTGTAGCGATTCTGCACCGTATTGATCGCGTCGGACATGGCGACATGCACCATGGCCAAGGTGCGCAGTTTGGGATTGTTGCCGACGTCGTTGGCCACCAGGGCATTGGTCGTCACGTTCCAGTCGGTGACGACATCGGCGCACGCGGGCGCAACCCATAGCGCGGCCGCGACTATGCCCGGCAGCAGAACGGCTGCCGGAATTCTCGGAATCGCTTTCATGGCAGGGCTCCTTGTATGGCACGAACGTCGCAAACTTTGCGGGAATAGCTCCCGCCGCGCCTCGATCGATGCATCACGTGGCGCGGCGGCCTGCTGCCGCGCCACTCCGCGCCAATGCAAGCGCTGCGCGAGATTCGCCCGCGACACAGGCCTACCTTGATAAGACTGCGAGCGGCCCTTCCCTTACGCAATCCGCCGGACAGCCTAATCCTTGCGTTCATGGAACACCCCTCCTCGATTAAACGATCAGTCGAACCGCAATCGAGTCCGTTATTCGCAGTGGCCGCCGCGCCTACTAGCGGTCCGGTAGATGTTTATGCGCTCGTTTTCGTGGGTCCCTCGTCCGACGCATTGTTGGCCGCGCGACGCGAACGGAACATTGGACGGACGGGCGTGTCCGTGCTCTGGATGGTTTACCGGCACATCGGCGGCGCCGGCAGGAGACTGCGCAAGTGCCTCTTCTTGCTAGAGGGATCGGGAAGGTGCGCTACAGTTGACCGGCCCGAAAGGGCTAGCCCGACGGGTCGATTTGCGCCCTTGGTGAAGGTCGCAGTTCGGCCAAGAGGAGCCGGTCGAGCAGGTTCTCCAAAGCAGACGCTCGCATGCCCTGTGGGGTCCAACGAAATCGTCGGATCCGGTGGATCCGAAGGCGAATCTACTGCGCGAGCAAATCGGCCGCTCGTGGCCTTGTCGAGTGTCCGTGGTGGGAGGGGCGTGATGGCGCTTGCTGTGGGTGAGCCGGGTGAGTCGGTCTTGATGCCGGGGAGCCGGCCAGGTGAGATTGGATGGTTGTGAGATATAGGAGACTCTTCACGTCACACTCCGGCGGCGGTGCGGTGCCGCAGTGGGAGGCCGCATCGAGCATGTCAGGCTGCGGGGCTCGTGGCGGTGCGGGAGACCGGCCTGATGTGGGCGAACATGCTGCGGGCGTTCCAGGTTGGGAAGGCTCTTACGAGCGACGGGGAGCCGTCGAGTTGGATGCGGTCCTCGCGGGTGGCTTGGGCCCAGGTGAGCTGGCCGGCGTGCCATTTGACGAAGGCTTCTGCTTCCGCCGTGATGTAGAGGTCCTCGTCGAGGCCGGGGTACGTCTTGCAGATCTCGGTGTCCCCGAGCTCGATGAGTAGCCAATAGCGCTCACGGCGCGGGCGGCCGGTGAAGTCGAAGCGGATGACGACGCGTCGATCCGGGAGCCGGTCTCGGCGGAGCGCGTTGCACATCGACCACAGGGCCACAAAGGGGTCGAGGTTCTCGGGGGCGATCTCGAGCCAACGCGCACCCCACTCGCCGAGCGACTGGCAGACCGTGAAGAGGTCGTGGCCCGCGGACGTGAGCTCGTAGTGGTGCCCGCGCCCGTCGGGCTTGGGTGCCGATTCGACGACACCGAGCCGTTCGAGCTGCCTGAGCCGCTGTGAGAGCAGGGTACGGGAGAGTCCGGGCGCGCCCTCCAGGATCTCACTGAAGCTTCCGCAGCCAAGGTACAGGTTGCGGATGATCAGCGGTGTCCAGCGCTCGGCGAAGATCTCGGCGCCACGGGCGATGGGGCAGTACTGGCCGTACGTCCTCACGACGCCAGTGTTCCACACCACCTTCGACTTGTTAAGTCCAGATTCTTGACTTTACGGCCGCGGTCCGCGGTGGTCCGATGTAGCCGTCGAGAGCGGAGGACACGATGACGACAGCGACGACCGCGGAAGTCGGCCACAGGAGCAAGGAGCCAACCGTCGTGGAGATCGACGGGTTCCGAGGCCGGCTGATCAGTGCCGACCACGCCGACTACGACATCGCCCGTGCAGTCTGGAACGGTGCCATCGACCGGCGCCCGCGCCTGATCGCCCGATGCATCGGGACCACCGACGTGGTCGCGGCCGTGCGTTTCGCCCGCGACCACGATCTGGAGATCGCCATACGGGGCGGAGGCCACAACGTGGCGGGCACCGCCGTTTGCGACGACGGGATCGTCATCGACCTCTCGGCGATGCGGGGCGTGCGAGTCGATCCCGCCGACCGCAGGGCCTGGGTGCAGGGTGGTGCGCTGTGGGGCGACGTCGACCACGAGACGCAGGCGCACGGTCTGGCCACCACCGGCGGAATCGTGAGCCACACCGGAGTCGCCGGGCTCACCCTCGGCGGTGGCGTCGGGTGGCTGATGCGCAAGCACGGCCTCACGGTCGACAACCTACTCGCCGTCGACGTCGTGACGGCCGACGGCGAGCTGCTGCGGGCGTCCGAGGACGAGCACCCCGACCTGTTCTGGGCGTTGCGAGGCGGCGGCGGCAACTTCGGCGTGGTCACCTCGTTCGAGTTCCGCCTCCACTCGGTCGGGCCCACCGTCCTGGCCGGGCCCATCCTCTGGGACGCGACCGATGCCGGGGAGGTCCTCCGCTTCTACCGCGACTTCGTCCGCGACGCTCCCGACGAGCTCGGCACGGTCGTGAGATTCGGCGCCGCGCCACCGCTACCGGTCATCCCCAAGGATCTGCACTGGCGCCCGGTGGTGATGGTGGGTACCTGCTACGCCGGGCCGATCGAGGATGGTGAGCAGGGGCTCCGCCCGCTCCGCGCATCCCGGACTCCCCTCCTCGACCTGGTCGGGCCCAAGCCGTACGTGGGATTCCAGAGCGCGCTCGACTCGACGGTCGTCCACGGTTGGAACTACTACTGGAAGTCCACCCACCTCCCCGAGCTCCGCGACGACCTCATCGACGTGATCGCCGAGCACGCGTTCTCCTGCTCGTCGCCGCGGTCGTACGTGGCGATGTTCCATCTGAAGGGGGCGGTGAGCCGAGTGGCCGAGGGCGGGACGGCGTTCGGGAACCGGCAGGCGTCGCACGCGATCACCCTCGATGGTGTGTGGCGGCCCGGCGAGGACTTCGGCGACCGGGATACCGCTTGGACGAGGAAGTTCTTCGCCGCCCTCGGCCGCTTCCGCGAAGGCGTCTACGTCAACTTCCTCGGCGGCGACGAAGACCCCGACCGGGTCCGCGAGGCGTACGGCGACTCCGTCTACGGCCGTCTGGTGGACGTGAAGACCACGTACGACCCAGACAACGTCTTCCACCACAACCAGAACATCCGCCCCGGGGTTGAGTGATCGTGTGGGTGGTTCCGATGGCGCGGGCGATGCTTGATCGGTGTGGGGTGATGTTGGATGGGGGTGCGACGCTGCCGGAGGCGCCTGGGCGGGGTGCGTATCGGGCGCTGGGGCTGCACGGTGTGCTGATGGTTCCGCGCGTGGTAGTGAGTGGGCGGTGGTTCAGGGGGGGCCGGGCTCGGAGCCGATTCTGCGTCGGTTGGGATTTTGAGTCTGTGGGGGAGATTCGGGTGCTGGTGGACCGGTCGTGACGCTGGGTGCGTGGGTCGCGGCTGGCTAACTCGGCGCTGGAGCCGACGAAGCCCCCGGCGTTACGCTTGGTGGGTTGGTGTGTGGTTGGTTACGGCGGGGTCTTCGCGGCTCAGCGCCAGAGCCGTTGAACGTCTGCTTTCCGCGGCACTGACTGTCGTCTCAGGGTCGAACGCAGACGTTCGGTACTTTTCAAGGAAGCCACAACATAGACAGCCGCCCCTAGCACCTGCCTTCGGGATACATCACAGAAACCGGGCACACGGGGAGCACACTTCCCGCGTAACCGTTTGGTTAGCTGGACGCGCCGCCTGGTTCGCAGTCGGATCCGCAGCCCGGTTAGAATCGTCGTTCCGATGCATCGGGTCGAAATTCGCCGCGAGATCGTCGAGCGCGTCATGGCGCGCCGCGGGCGGCTGCACCTGTACGACGCGCTCGACCCGATGCGGACCGCGCTGGTCGTGATCGACATGCAGAACGCCTTCGTGGCGCCCGGCGCGCCCGTGGAGGTGCCGGGCGCGCGCGACATCGTGCCGGGGATCAACCGGCTCGCCGCCGAGCTGCGCGCTCGCGGCACCCAGGTCGTCTGGGTGAGTCACGCCAACGTCGCGCGCGGCGGGCGCACCGACTGGGAGACCTTCTACGGCCACTTCGTCTCCGACGCCGGCCGGGCGCGCGCCGCTGCCGCCCTCGCCCCCGGCGCCGAGCTCCAGAAGCTCTGGCCGGGCATGGCGGTCGCCCCCGAGGACCTCCACGTGGCCAAGAACCGCTACAGCCCGCTCGTTGCCGGCGCCTCGCAGCTCGAGCGGCTGCTGCGCAACCTCGGCGTGGAGGCGCTGCTGATCGCCGGCACCAAGACCAACGTCTGCTGCGAATGCACGGCGCGCGACGCGATGATGCTCGACTTCAAGGTCGTGATGCTCTCGGACTGCACGGCGGCGCTCTCGGACGATGAGCAACGGACGACGCTCGAGAACGTGATCCAGCAGTTCGGCGACGTGCTCAGCGCCGACGAGGCGCTCGCGTTGCTCGACCGGGGCCGAGGCGCCGTATGATCACGCACGCCGGGGGTTGTCACTGCGGTCGCGTGAGGTTCGAAGTGATCGCGCCGTCGCGGGTCGAGGTCTCGGAGTGCAATTGCTCCATGTGCAGCAAGGCGGGGTACCTGCATCTCATCGTGCCGGCGGAGCGCTTCAAGCTTCTGTCAGGCAGTGAGGCGCTAACGACCTATACCTTCAACACCGGCACCGCGAAGCATCTGTTCTGCTCGGTGTGTGGCGTGAAGTCCTTCTACGTTCCACGCTCGCACCCCGACGGCTTCAGCGTCAATGCTCGCTGCCTCGATCCGGGCACGGTCGCGGACATGACCATCACGCCGTTCAACGGTCGCGAGTGGGAAAAGCAGCTCCCGAAAGGCCGGGGGGAGTACACCTAGTTCCGGGGGTCACCCCCAGATCGCCCGCGCCGCGTCCACCACGAGCGCGAGCTTCGCGCGCATGTCGGCTTCGGTCAGCGGGTTGCCCGCGACCGTGCTGGCAAAGCCGCACTGCGGGCTGATCGCGAGCCGCTCGGGCGACACAAACCTGGCCGCCTCCTCGGCCCGCCGCTTGAGCGCATCGATCGGTTCGAGCGCCCCGACCTTGGAGCTGATCAGGCCGAGCACGACGCCCTTCCCTTTCGGGACGAAGCGCAGCGGCGCGAAGTCGCCCGCGCGCGGCGTGTCGTACTCGAGCAGGAAGTGGTTGACTTTCGCGCGCTGGAACAGCTTCTCCGCGACCGAGTCGTAGCCGCCCTCGGCGAGATACCTGCCCTTGAAGTTCCCGCGGCACATGTGCACGCCGATCACCACATCGGCCGGCCGGTCCGCGACCGCCTGGTTGATCGCCGCCACGTAGAGGTCGACGAGCCGCTCCGGATCCTGGCCGTCGGCCGTCACCTTCGCGCGCGCCCCGGGGTCGCAAAGCATCGCGAGCGCGACCTCGTCGAGCTGGACGTATTGCGCGCCAGCCGCGGCGAGCGCGGCGATCTCCTCCTTGTACACCTTGCCGAGGTCGGCGAAGAACGCTTCCGGGCTCTCGTACACCCCGGGGTCGGCCCACTGGCGGCCACGCCAAAAGTGCATCGTCGACGGCGACGGCAGAGTCACTTTGGTCACGCGATCGGTGACGCCACGCACGAACGCGACCTCGTCGACCGCGATCGCCTGTCCGCGGCGCACCTCCCCGCTCACGTGCGGCGCAGTGAACCCGAGCTCGTGGCCGTGCTCGTCGTGGAACTTGAACGTCGCCTCCTTCACCGTGAGCCCGTCAGTCAGCTGCACGAAACGGCCCCAGTAGGAGCCGCGCCGGAACTCGCCGTCGTTCACGACCTGGAAACCGACCTCCTGCTGCAGCTTGACGACGCCGCGGATGGCCTCGTCCTGGAGGGTGCGGAACTCGGCGTCGCCGATCCTCCGCTCGCTGAAGTCGCGAAAGGCCTGCCGCAGCCGCGCCGGCCGGAGCAGGCTGCCGATGTGATCGGCCCGGAACGGCGGGCGACCGGTGGGAGTGATCCGCATGACGCTCCTCGCGGCGGGCGAGCGACACCGCCCGTAGTCGGTTCCAGCGCTTGATAGAATCTTGCCGGCTCCGGGGATCGAACACAACAAGCCGCGCCGCCGTCCCGGCGAACCGCCGCAGGAGACCGGAAGTGATCGCGAGCTGACAGGGCGACGTGAAGATCCTGATCGTCGGCGCCGGCCCGGCCGGCCTGTACCTCGGCTACCTCGTCAAGCGGCAGCGGCCCGACGCCGTGGTCCGCATCGTCGAGCAGAACCCGCCCGACTCCACCTTCGGCTTCGGGGTCGTGTTCTCCGAGCGCGCGCTCGAGTTCCTGCGGGGGGACGACGGGGAGACCTACGACCTCATCACGCCGGCCATGGAGACTTGGACCGACCTGACGGTGGTCCATCGCGGCGAGCGCGTCCGCATCGACGGCATCGGGTTCGCCGCCATCGGCCGCCTCGAACTGCTGCGGCTGCTGCGGCGCCGGACCGCGAGCGCCGGCGTGGCGCCCGAGTTCGGCCGGGCAATCGCGTCCCTGGAGGAGCTCGCCGGCTATGATCTGGTCGTGGGCGCCGACGGCGTGAATTCGTTCGTTCGCGGCTGCCACGGCGACCGGTTCGGCACGACGATCGCGAGCCTCCGCAACAAGTTCGCCTGGTATGGCACGACGAAGGGCTTCGACACCCTGACCCAGACCTTCGTCGCGACCGAGCACGGGCACTTCAACGCCCATCACTACCGCCATGCGCCCGGGATGAGCACGTTCGTCTTCGAGTGCGATCCGGCGACCTGGGAGCGCGCGGGATTCCAAACGCTGGACGATGCGGCGACCATGGCCCGCTGCGCCGAGGTCTTCGCGGGAACGCTCGACGGTCACGCGCTCGTCTCCAACCGCTCGGTCTGGCGCAGCTTCCCGGTCGTCAGGAACGAGCGGTGGTCGGTCGACAACGTGGTGCTCGTCGGCGACGCGCTGCACACCGCGCATTTCTCCATCGGCTCGGGAACGCGGCTCGCGATGGAAGACGTAATCGCGCTCGCCCTGGCGCTGCGCGACCACCCGAACGACGTGCGCGAGGCGCTCGCTGCGTACGAGGCGGCCCGGCGGCCGATCGTCGAGAAGCTCGTCGCCGCCGCCAATGCCAGCGGCGAGTGGTACGAGCGATTCCCGGAGCACATGCAGCTCCCGCCCTGGGAGTTCGCGATGAGCTACATCCAGCGGAGCGGACGGATCGACCGTGAGCGGCTCAGGACTCTCTCCCCCCGGTTCGTCGCGGGGTACGAGGCCTCGGCATGGCGAACGGCCTGATCGCCCAGTCCGAAAATCCCGGGATTCAGCGCCATACCAGCCGCGCGGTTTCCACGACCCGCTCGAGCTTGCGCCGCTGGTCGTCCTCGCTGATGAGATTGCCCGACACGTCCGAGCCGAACCCGCATTGCGGGCTGACGGCGAGTTGCCCGAGCGACACGTACTTCGACGCTTCGTCGATGCGGCGCCTCAGCTCGTCGATGGTCTCGAGTTGCGGCACCTTCGTGCTGACCAGGCCGAGCACCACGACCTTGTCCTTCGGCACGAAGCGCAGCGGCGCGAAGCCGCCGGCGCGCGGGCTGTCGTACTCGAGAAGGAATCGCTGGTGAGGCAGCTCGTTGAACAGCCGCTCGGCGATCGCATCGTAGGCGCCTTCGCGATGCCACATGCTGCGCTGGTTGCCGCGGCACAGGTGGATGCCGAAGGTGATCCCGGAAAAGCCCGCCACCAGCTTCGCGTTCGCGCGCAGCGAACGCGAGAAGTTCTCCTCGGGGTCCTCGCCGCGCCTGCGCATGGATTCGAGCGAGGGCACATCGACGTACGCCGTATACCCGGGCTCGTCGATGTGGACGTAGCGGCAGCCGACGTCGACGAGCTGGCCGATCATCGCGCGCTGTATGGCGACGACGTCATCCATGAACTCATCCACCGAGGGGTAGACGGCTGCCGATGACGCGCGGTCGAAACGCTGCATGATCCGGTCCGGCCCGATCAGGCTGACCTTGACCGGCTTCCTCGCCAGCGGCGCGGCTCGCAGGTATTCCTCCAGTGGAACGTTCCTGACCAGCTGCAGCCGCTTCGTCACCGGCCGGCGGTGCACCACGGGAGTTCCCGCGCCGGAGAGGTCGGGGATGTCGAAGCGCTCGAGCGGCCTGCCTCCGGCGCTCCTTTCCTCGTGCGTGCGCACGGTCTCGCGCGCGGCCTCGTAGCCGCTCACCGCGAGGCCGAAGCTGTCCTGAAAATTGAGCCGGCTGATCTCACCGTCGCTGACGACGTCGAGGCCGACGCCTTCCTGCAGATCGAGATGGCGACGCAGGCAGCGCATCTCGACCTCGTGGAAGGCAGCCTCGCCGATCAGGCCGCCCTCGAGGTTGAGCCGCGCTTCCTTCCACGCGGCGGGGCGCAGGAGGCTGCCGACGACGTCGGTGCGGAGCTGATCCAGCTCAGTCATACTTCACGCCGGCGGCCTTGATCGCGCCGGCAAAGCGCTCGAGGTCCTCGCGCACGAAGCGCTGGTAGTGTTCAGTGCCGTTTTCCACCAGCTCCATCCCGAGATTGGCCATGCGTTCAGCGACGTCGCGCTCGCGCAGCGCCTTGGCGAACGCCGCCTGCAGGCGTACGACAACCTCGCGCGGCACGCCCGCGGGCGCCTGCACACCAATGGTGGTGGCGATGTCGAAGCCCTCGTAGCCCAGCTCGGCGCAGGTCGGCACGTCGGGCAGCGAGGCCGAGCGCCGCGCGGTGCTGATGCAGAGCACCTTGAGCTTGCCCGAGCGGATGTGCGCCGCGACGTTTGGGATGCCCGACCAGCCGGCCTGCACCTCGCCGGCGAGCACTGCGGCGACCAGGGCCGAGCCACCCTTGTACGGCACATGCAGCAGGTCGATGCCGGCGCGCGACGCGAAGACCGCATGCGTGAGATGGTGCACCGAACCGTTGCCCGCCGAGCCGTAGCTGAGCTGCCCCGGCTTCGACTTCGCGTACGCGACGAACTCCTGCAGCGACGCCGCCGGGAGCGACGGATGCACAACGAGCACCGTCGGCACGACGGCGAGCGCGGTGATCAGCGTGAAGTCCTTCAGCGGGTGGTAGCCCAGTTTCGGGTTGAGCGCGACGTTGATCGCCAGCGCGCCCGAGTCGCCGAACATGAGGACATGCCCGTCGGCGGGAGCGCGCGCCACCAGCTCCGCGGCCACCACGCCGCCGGCCCCGGGCAGGTTCTCCACCAGGAAGGGGCGGCCGAAGGTCTCCGCCAGCTTTGCCGCCAGCATGCGCGCGAGCACGTCGGGGTTTCCGCCCGGCGCCGCCGGGACGACCATGCGCACCGGCTTCGACGGATACGGCTCCTGGGCCTGGACGGCCGTCGAAGCGGCGAGGAGCAGCGCGAGCAGGATCCTCATCGATACCCTCCTTTCTCAGCCCCGGTGTCCGCGCGCCGCGGCCGCCCGGCTCAGGACGCGGTCCGGCCGCGCCGGATCATCTTTTCAAGCAGACGCGGCGTAATGTCGGGCCGGCTCCACGGGCATGCTGCCAGACAGATGCCGCAGCCGTGCGTCGCGGCGAAGTAAGGCATGCAGGCGTCGAAGTTCACATACCACTTCTTCGTGCCGCGGACCCATTGCTTGTCGCGAAAGATCGCATCGGGCGGGCAATCGTTGGTGCACAGCTGACAGTTGAGACAGAAATCGTCGGCGCCGAAAACGTCGGGCGCGTCCGGCAGCAGTGGCAGCTCCGTCAGCACGCCCGCCAGCCGGAACGATGATCCGAACTTCCGGTTGATGATCGAGCCGTGCTTGCCGAGCTCGCCGAAGCCGGCCGCGAGCGCGGCGGGGACCAACTGGAACGGGCCGGCGCCCGGGCCGCCATGGCCATGCGCAGGCCAGCCCTGCGCGCGGATCCAGTTGGCGAGCTTCCGTGCCGCGCGCTGTCCCCGGTTGTACTGTTTCGCCACCTCCGCCGCGGCATCCACGGCGGGCGCCCTGCTGAGCTCCGCGTAATCCATCGCGACGCCGAGGACGATGACGAACGGCTCCGGCGCTTCGAAACCCTCGAACACCCAGCCCTGATCCATGCGGGCGATCCCGACCAGATCGGCCTCGTTTTCCAGTGCGAACGCCTTGACGCGGCGCGTCCAGCCCTCGGGCGTGTCCGCGGCGCGTTCGGACGCGACCGGATCGTGCGGCTCGCGCCGCTCGGGGGTGTCGAAAGATCCGCTGAGCCTGGGATGCTGTCGGTAGCTCTCATTGACCACCTCCTGGATCGCGGCGAAGTCGGGAATGCGCCGTGGGTGGTGCCACATGATCGGCGTCGGCCGGCGGGGCAGCGTTTCGCCGAGCCCGTTCACGGCGTTTCCGGAAACACCGGGCGGCATTTTCGCGGCCAGCTCGGCCGGCGGGCGCCAGGGTCGCCTGTTTTCGTCGGGCATGATGTCAGGCGACCGCGGCGAAGAACCAGGGCTCAGAGGGGAGGCACTACCAACCGCGCCTTGACGATCTTCCGGGTCGGCGTGAGCGGCATCTCGGCAACGACGACGAGCCGCTCGGGCAACTTCAACTTGGCAATTCCACGCTCCAGCAGATAGCTGCACAGCGCCTCGAGCGTGGGCTGCGCCGCCGCACCCGGCCGTACGGTCACGAACGCACAGGCGCGTTCGCCCAGCACCGGATCGGGCATCGGGACGATCGCCGACTGCAGGATGCCCGGATGCGCGTCGAGCAGATCCTCGACGTCGCGCGGATTGAACTTCACACCGCCGCGATTGATGACGTCCTTGATGCGGCCGGTGATGGCGACGTTGCCGCCGGCGTCCATGGTCGCGAGGTCGCCCGAGCGAAACCACCCGTCGGCGGTGAAGGCCGTGCGATTGGCCTCGTCGTTGTTGAAGTACCCGGGGAAGAGCAGGCAGCCGCGGACTTGCAGCTCGCCTTCAACACCCCGGGCGCATTGCCCGCCCTCGGCCGACGCCACACGCGCCTCCGTGCCGGGGCTCACGCTGCCGGCGGTGGTGGCGGACACCTCGATCGGATCGGTCGGCCGCGAATACAGCGCGGCCTGCGTCTCCGTCATACCCCAGAGCTGGGTGACGGCGCAGTTCGGCAAGGCCGCGTCGAACCAGCGCACGAGCTCCGGCGGACAAGCACTCCCGGACAGAATCGCGAGTCTTAGCGACGACGCGTCGTGCTTCTCGAAGAGCCCTTGCGCCCGACAAGCGGCGATATGTGCGGGCCCGGTCCAGAGCGCGGTCGGCCGATCGCGGGCAATCGTCGACACGAGATCCTGCGGCGTGAAAACCGGCAGCAGCACCGAGGCCGCGCCGGCGCACATCGCGACGTGGAAGCTGTAGAACCCGTAGAGATGTGTGAAGGGCGCTGCCGAGAGCACGCGATCGTCTGCGGTCACCGCGTGCTCCGACATGCTCAGTCGCGCATTCGAGAGCAGCGTGTGGTAGTTGTGCGGCACCCCCTTGGGCGCAGCCGTCGTGCCGGAGGTGTAGCTCAGGATGAACGGATCGGCGGCCACCGGCGGTTCCACGGTGCGCCCGTCGATCGGGTCGCCCGCATCAATCATCTCGCCGAGCGACAGCGTCCCGGGCACGCGCGGCCCAAGCGCGATCACTGTCCTCAGATCGGGGAGCGTGGGCTGCAATGCGAGCATCGCCGCAGCAGGCTGCCAGTCCTTCGCTTGCGCGAGACCGATCACCGCGACGGCACGGCTGTGCTTCAGCAGCGACTCGATCTCGGTGGCGCGATACGGCATGTGGATGGTCGAGAGCACTGCCCCCAGCCGGCACACCGCGAGATACGTGATCAGGAACTCGGCGACGTTCGGGAGCTGCACGGCGACCACCTCGCCCTTCGCGACCCCTGCCGCATACAGCGCCCCGGCGAACCGTTCTGCGCGGGCTTGCAATGCACGCCAGCTGACGACGTTTTCACCGTGCACGATGGCCGGCGCATCGGGCCGCTCCCTCGCGTGGCCCGCGAGCCAGCCGGTCAGGGTGTCATCACGCCACCAGCCGCGGCTCACGTAGTCGCGCACCCGCATCGGGTCGAAGGCGAGGGCCGCGCGGAGCTCGAGCGCGGCTTCGCTGTAGCGGAAGCGATCCAGATGCGGCGTGAACTTCTCCAGCCGAAACCGCTTGCCGCCGCCCAGCTCGAGCAGCCGTGCATAGTAACCGGTGCGAAACCGGCGCCGCTCCTCCATCGTGCGGATGAACATCGCCTGATTGCGCGTGAGGCCGAGCTTCGCGGCGATCTGCGCGTCCGACAGGCCCATCGCCTCGCGCTGGCGCTCGATCTCGGCCCAATCGAGGAGCCGTACCGGATCGCCTTCGCGCCGCTGGTAGTTGTGGCTGAGATTGAAGACGACCTCGCCGAACGTGCGAATCATCGCCTCGGTGACGCCGATCTGCTCCCGCGTGAGACCCCGCGCCATCGCCCGCGCCTATGCCTTCTTCGGATCGGGCTTCGCCTGGCGCGCCGCTTCGGTACGCAGGATCGGATCGGAGAGCGGTGCGCGCGTCGCGATCGGACAGGCGCGCATGCACTCGAAGCACTGCGCGAACCACGCGCCCGAGCCCGCCGACACCTTGTACCAGAGGATCTTGTTGTCCGGATCGAAGAGCGCGTCCTCGCGCTTGGCCTCGGTTTCGGCGCGAATCGCATCGAGCAGCATCGCCGGCACGCTCTCGAACTGTTGCGTCATCTCGGCGCAGGCGGCCATGTCGTAGTTCATGGACTTCTGCTTGCCGTGCTCGTCGATCTCGCCCGACAGGCACTGCACCGGACAGAACTTCATGCACGGCGTCTGGCCGATCTTCCGATACATCTCGACGCACGAGGGTGCCGGGCACGGGTTCTCCGCGAGCGGCTGGTCGGGCGGCAGCTCGAGCTCGGTGAACACCGACGCGTAGTACATGTAGCCGAACTCGGGGTGGAGCAGGATGTCGCCGGCGAGCGAGCGGGCGCCGATGCCGGCCAGCTCGGCGTGCAGCTTCAAGCTCTGCAGCGGCACGCGCGGTCCGCCTTCCGGGTCCATGTCGGGCGGACAGTAGATGGAGCGCACCCCGAACTTCGACTCGATGAAGAACGCCGCGCCGTACGCGACCTTGTAGGCGCGTGCCTCGGTCGAGCCGAAGTACGCGAGCGCCTTTGCCGGCACCGTCCACGCGCCGGCAGTCTGCCCGCCAACACCGAGCGAAATCACCGACTTCACGCGGGGCATGAGATCGGTGGGCCGATGCCCCGGCGGCGCGATGCGCTCGATTGCGGCGAGATCGGCGACGCCGACGGCGAGCGCGCCCTTCCGCTTGCAATACTCGACGATCGCCTGCTTGGCGGCGATCGGGTCGATCGGCGTGGTCGTCATGGGTGCGTGCCTCGCTCTTTCTCGATCAGGCGCTCGACGATGCGGCGCGCCTGCATCCCGCCCGAATCCGCGGCAAGGTTGAGGCGCGTAGCCTGCGGGTTCAGGTCGACGTTCTGCTGCTGCCCCTTGATGATCGCCAGGTCTTCCCGGAACGCCCCCTGCACCATCTGGAAATCGACATCGGCGATGGTCGGATCGCCGAGCGCGAAATCCTGGGCCTGGGCCCAGAAGTAATGCGAAGTGGTCGGCGTCTCCGGTGTGATCGCATTGAGATTGCGCGTTGTCACGGCCCCCGCGCGGTCGCCCGCGCGCGCGCCGGTCCCGGCTTTCGCGGCGCCGATATCCAGACGCACCATGGAGGGCGGCGAGAACTCCAGATTCATCCAGCGATCGACCCGCTCCTCTTTCTTCAACCCGGCGAGCAACCGGAAGTACGGCGGCGGAGCGGTATCGAGGACCCAGCGATCGACGCGCACGCGCTCGCCGTCGCGCTCCACCTTGATCGGGATCTCGTTCTCCGGGATCGCGGTGTCCGCGAGCGAGGTCGCGTGCAGGTACGGCAGGTGCGAGAGATCGCAGAGATTCTCGACCACCAGGAGATAGTTCCCCTCGACGTGGATGCGCTCGCCGCGGAAGCGCCACGCGGGGTCATCGAGCCAGTGGAAGTCCTCGATCAGCGCGGCATCCGCAAGTGCGGGATCCCCCATCCAGATCCACAGGAAGTGGTCGCGTTCGACGACCGGATAGCTGCGTACGCCCGCACCTGCGGGAATATTTTCCTGCGACGGGATGTGTACGCAGCGGCCGCCCGGCTCGAAGACGAGACCGTGGTAGCGGCATTCGACGTTGTCGCCGCGGATGCGCCCCATCGAGAGCGGCGCATGGCGGTGACAGCAGCGGTCTTCGAGCGCGACCGGTTTGCCGTCGGACTTGCGATAGAGCACCACCGGCTCGCCGAGCAGGATGCGGCGCATGAGCTGCAGCCGGTGCACCTCGTGGTCCCAGGCGCCGACGTACCAGCAATTGCGGAGGAACGGGGCAGCCATCGCCGACTTCTCACGTGGCCTTCATCATAGCCCGGGTCACGCCACCGCGCGCGTGCCGAGATAGGCCTCGATCACCCGCGGGTCGGCGAGCACCTCCTGCGGCCGGCCCTCGGCGAGACGGAGGCCGTAGTTCAGAACCAGGATGCGGTCGGCGAGGTCGGCGACCATCTGCATGTCGTGCTCGACCCAGACCATGGCGATGCCCAGCTCGTGCTTGATGCGCAGGATGAAGCGCGCCAGGTCCTCGCGCTCCTCGCGATTGAGGCCCGCGGAGGGCTCATCGAGCAGCAGCGCGCGCGGTTGCATCGCCAGCGCGCGCGCGAATCCGACGATCTTCTGGATGCCGAACGGCAGCGCGTCGACCGGCGCATGACGGTAGCGCTCCAGCTCGACGAACTCGAGCACCTCCTCCACGGCGCGTCGGTGCTCGACCTCGGCGGCCCGCACCCGGGGAAGAAACAGGCACTCGGCGAGGGATCCGGTGGGGATTCGCGCGTGGCGCGCGACCAGCAGGTTCTCGAGCACGCTCATGTGGGGGAAAAGCTCGCCGTGCTGGAAAGTGCGGGCGACGCCCATGCGCGCGATGCGGTGCGGCTTGTCGCGCGTGATGTCGCGCGCGTCGAATTCGATGCGGCCGGTGGCGGCGCGGTAGATGCCGCAGATGCAGTTCAGGACCGAGGTCTTGCCGGCGCCGTTCGGGCCGATCAGCGCCAGCAGCTCGCCGGGCCGCACCTCGAACGACACGCCATCCAGCACCCGGAGCCCGCCGAAGGCCAGCGAGACGGCCGCGACGCGCAACGTGGCGCCTTCAGCCATACCAGCGCCGGCTCCTGCGGTACTGCTTGACCTCGCGGTAGCTGCGGCGGCGCTCGCCGCCGCCGCCGAGATAGAACTCGCGGATGTCGCCGTGGCTGCGCAACCGCTCGGGCGTGCCGTCGAGAACGATGCTGCCGTTCTCGATCACGTAGCCGTAGTCGGCGATCTCGAGCGCGACGTGGGCGTTCTGCTCGACGAGCAGGATGGTGGTACCGGTCTGCCTGCGGATCGCCTGGAGGCGGCGCATCAGCTCGTCGATCACGAGGGGCGCGAGCCCCTGCGAGAGCTCGTCGACGAGCAGCAGCTCCGGGTTGCAGGCGAGCGCGGAGCCGATCGCGAGCATCTGGCGCTCGCCGCCCGAGAGGTAGCCGGCCTCGCGGCCGCGCACGCGGGCGAGCGCCGGGAAGAGCTCGTACACGGATTCGGTCAGGCGGCGGCGGTCGGCGCCCGCGCGCGGCACCACCGCCTCGAGGTTCTCGGCGACGGTGAGGTTCTCGAACACCTTGCTGCGCTCAGGCACCAGCACGATGCCGAGCGCGGTAACGCGGTCGGGCCGCAGGTTCTCGATGCGCTTTCCCCGATACCAGACCGCGCCCTCGGTGACGCGTGCGTCGTCTAGTCCGATGAACCCGGAGATCGCCCGCAGGAGCGTCGTCTTGCCCGCGCCGTTGGTGCCGAGCACCGCGACGATCGAGCCTTTCGGCACCTCGATCGACACGCCCTGCACCGCGGTGATCACGCGGTGATACGCGACCTCCAGCTGCTCCAGCTTGAGCAGCGGCGCGCTCATTTCGCACCCGCGAGCGGTTTCTGCTTGAAGGGCCAGAGCAGCAGCCAGTTCTGCGTCCGGCGCCAGATGCCGACCAGGCCCTGCGGCTCGAACACCAGGAACAGGATCATGAGCAGGCCGAACGCCGCATAGTTCACCGCGAAGACGACGGAGGCGAGCCGCTCGCCCAGTCCGACCGCCGCCATCGTGCCTTCGATGACGTAGGGAAACAGCACCACGAACACGGTGCCGAGCAGCGCGCCGAGCACCGATCCCATCCCGCCGATGATCACCATGGCGACGTACTGGATGGCGAGAAAGAGCGAGAACGCTTCCGCCGAGACGAAGCCGCGGTAATAGGCGAACAGGCAGCCGGCGACCGCGGTGATCGTGGAAGAGACGACGAAGGCGGAGAGCTTGGCGCGGGGCACGCTGATGCCGAGCGCCTCGGCCACCGCCTCGCGGCCGTGGATCGCGCGCCACGCGCGTCCGGTCCGCGAGCGCAACAGATTGACGCTGATGAGCACCGTCGCGCCCGCGGCCGCGAGCAGCACGAAGTACCACGCGCGCGGGTCGTTCAGCACCCAGCCGCCGAGCTGCGGCGGGTCGATCACGATGCCGGTGGAAAAGCCGCGCTTGGTCTCGTATTCGTTGCCGATATGGATCACGATGAAATGCAGCGCGAGCGTCGACACGGCGAGGTACAGGCCTCGCAGCCGCAGGCTCGGCAGGCCGAAGATCACGCCGAGCGCCGCGCCGACAGCCGCCGCGGCGGGGAGCGTCACCCAGAACTGCGCTCCGGTCTCCTTGAAGAGGATTCCGGTCGTGAATGCGCCCGCCGCGAGCAGCCCCGCGCTGCCTAGCGAGATCTGTCCCGCGTAGCCGGTGAGCAGCATCAGCGCCACCGCGCCCACCGCGGCAAGCAGCACCTGGTTGGCGAGCTCGAGCTCGAACGGTCCGGCGACGAAGGGGTACGCGAGAGCCGCGGCGAGGAAGGCGGCGAGCCACGCTTTCCGGGTGCGCGTGTCGAGGAGCGCGAGGTCGCGCTCGTAGCGGGTACGGAAATAGCCGCTCGCCCGGGGCTGGGTCATCGGACTACCGCGCTCATACGCGATCCAGCTCCTCGCGGGTGCCGAACAGCCCCCAGGGCCGGACCGCCAGCATCGCTAGCAGTACGAAAAAGGGGACCACGTCCGAGAGCAACGGGTCGACGTAATGGATGAGCAGCACCTCGGCTGCAGCAACCACGAGAGAACCGACGAGCGCCCCGACCAGGCTGTCCAGCCCGCCGACGAGCGCCGCGGGGAAGGCCTTCAGCCCGATCACCGCCAACGTGCTCTCCAACCCGGCGTCGCACGCGATGAGCATGCCCGCCATCCCGCCGGTGAAGGTCGCAAGACCCCAGGTGAGCGCGTAGATGCCGTGCAGACCGATGCCGCGCTGCGCCGCGAGCAGCGGGTTCTGGCCCGCCGCGCGCATGCGGACGCCCCAGCGCGACGCGCGCAGGAACACGAACAGCGCCGCGTAAACGCCGGCGGTCGCGACGATAAGCGCGAGGCCCGCGGCGGAAATGCGCGCCGACGGGCCAATGGCGATCGACACGTTGCTCCAGCCCAGCTCCGGCAGCGGATACCGCGTCTGGGTGCCGAAGAAGAGCACCATCGCGCCGCGCAGCAGGATGCCGAGCGCGATGGTCGCGAGCACCGCGGCGAGCACCGACTCCCCCGTCATGCGCCACATCAACACGACGTACACGAGCACGCCGACGAGTAGCGCCAGCGCCGCGGAGGCGCCGATCGCTGCGAGCGGATGACCGGAAAAGAGCGACGCGGTCGCGAACAGCCCGTACGCGCCGAGCATCATCAGCTCGCCATGCGCGAGCGAGAGCACGCGGCTCACGCGGTAGATCAGCACGTAGCCGCAGCTGATCAGCGCGTAGATCGCCGCGAGGACGCCGATGTTGACGGCGAGCTGAATGGGGACCTTTCGGACGAATTCGCCGCGGCGCGCCGCGCCCGCGCGGGGCGTGCCGCGAACGCGACTGAACCGGCGGCTACCTGGCCACCTCGATCGCCTTCCAGTCCTGTACCTGGACGATGCGCTTGGCCGCCGGGTCCCAGCGCCAGACCCGGTAGTACTGGCGGGTGCGGAAGTGGTTGTCCTTGGTCCACTTGATCGGGCCGCCGCGCAGGCCCTTGGTGTCGACCTCGAGGTCGTTCATCGCGGCGAGGACCTTCGCGTGCGTCGGCGGCCAGCCGGTCTTCTTCAGCGCGGCCTCCAGCACCAGGCCGGAGATGAACCCCTCGGTGAGGTACGACACGGGATACTTCACGTTGGCGCGCGCGGCGACGGCGCGGATCTCGGCATGGACCGGAAGATTGTCCTCCAGGTAGGCGTTGGTGCCGAACACGTAGAACTCGCCGTCCTGGATGCGCGCCAGCTCCTCCTCGGAGTTGAGGTGCGCGAAGGTGAGGTAGTTGCCCTTCCAGCCGAGGCGCCGCAGCGCCTCGAAGGTCCGTACCTGCGACACCCAGGGCGACCACGAGAACACCCAGTCCGGATTGGCGTCCTTCAGCTTGGTGGCGAAGGGCGTGTAGTCCGGGGTCGGCGGCGGCGTGATCTGGGTGTCGACCGCCGTCATGCCGAGCGATTTGGCGACCTTCTCGGCGTGCGCGATGCCGGAACGCGCGACCGGGATCGCCATCGCCGCAAAGCCGATCCGCACCGGCTGCTTGGCGGTGTTCCTGACGAAGGCCATCGCGGCCTCGGAATCGAGGTTCGCGCTGTACGCGGTCGAGCAGAACTGCAGCGGGTCGGCGGGCGGGAACGTCGCCTCCGGGCAGACGCCCCCGGCGTAGAACAGCGGTACGCCCGCGCGCTTCGATTCCGCGACCATCGGCGCATAGGTGGAGGAAAGGCTCGCATTGATGAGCACCAGCACCTTGTCCTGGGCGATCAGCTTCTTCGCGTTGGCGGCGGCCCTGGAAGGCTCGGCCTGATCGTCCTGCACGATGAGCCGGACCGGCTTGCCGTTGATGCCACCCTTGGCGTTCAGGTGTTCGAGGTACGCCTGCAGCCCCTCGACGACCGGCGCGTAGTTGACCGCCGAGGGCCCGGTCATCGCCGCAGAAACGCCCACGACGTAGGCGTCCTGCGCGGCGCCCGGGACGGGCAGAAACAGCGCGGCAGCCGCGACCAGCGCGGCCCGTGATAGGGCTTGCTCCATGGTTTCCTCCTCCTTGGACGTGCTGAAGTTTACCTTCCCGCGAGGACGTCGCCAGCGCCGGCGGCGACCAGTCGCTCCTCGCGGTCGTCGTACATGGACTCGACCAGGTCCCTGAAGCGCTCGAGCATGAGCGAGCGCTTCACCTTGCGCGTCGGCGTCACCGGCTCGCCCTCTTCCTCAGGATCGAGCGCCTTTGGCAGGATGCGGAACGTCTTCACCTGCTCGACGCGCGCAAGTTCCCCGTTGGCGCGGGCGATCTCGCCAGCGATCAGGCGGCCGACCTCCGGATGCCGCGCGAGGCTCGTGAAGCCGGTGTAGGGGACGCTACGGCCGCGCGCCCACTCCGCGACGGCATCGAAATCGATCTCGACGAGCGCCGTGACGTACTTCCTGGCGTGCCCGATGACCATCACCTCGGCGACGTAGGGGCTCGCGCGGAGCAGATTCTCGATGAACGACGGCGAAAGGGTCTTGCCGCCCGAGGTGACGATGAAGTCGCGCGCGCGGTCGACGATCCGCAAGCTGCCGTGCTCCAGCTCGCCCACGTCGCCCGTGCGCAGCCAGCCCTGCGCCGCGAACAGCTCGCGGGTCGCGTCGGGCTTGTTCCAATAGCCGTCGATCACGTGCTGGCCGCGAATCAGGATCTCGTTGCCTTCGCCGAGCTCGAGCTCCCATCCGCCGGCGACGGTGCCGACGTTCCCGGGCCGGGGGAAGGGGCCCTTCTGGCCGGTGATGATCGCCCCCGCTTCCTCGGTCTGGCCGTAGATCTCGCAGAGGTTCACCCCCCAGATCTGCCACAGCGCCGCGGTCTCGGCCGGAAGCGCCGCCCCGCCCGAGAGCGCGAGCTCGACCTGGTCGAGGCCGAGCTTGTTGAGGAGCGGCCGGAAGACCAGCAGCCGTGCCAGGCCGTAGGCGAGCGCAGCGCCCGCGCCCCCGTCCCAGCGCCGGCGCGCCTGACGGCGGCCGGCGCGCATCGCGGCGTTGTACGCCGCGCGCTTGAGCGCCGACGTGCTGGCGATGCCGACGAGGACCTGCGAGGCGAACTTCTGCAGGTAGCGCGGCACCGCGAAGAGTACGGTCGGGGCCACCTCGAAGAGCGTCTGCGGCAGATCCGCGATGTCCTCGCCGAAGTGCGGCACGAGCTTCGAGATCAGCGGCAGCGTGATCGCGATGTCGCGCCCGAAGATGTGGCACAGGGGCAGGAAGACCACGGTGCGGTGGCGGCGCGCGGCGAGCGTCGGATAGTGCGCGACGAAAGTGCGCACGGCGGCGACGTGCTTGCCGTGGGCGACCAGCGCTCCCTTGGGATGTCCGGTCGTGCCCGACGTGTAGACGATGAACGCGGGCGCCGACGGGTCGAGCGCGGCGGCGAGCCGCTCGAGGTGCTCGGCGTCGGCCCCCGCGCCGAGTTCGAGCACGTCGGCGAAGCGCTTGAGCCTCGGGCCGTCGTAGGCGAACATCGCCGAGTCGTCGATCACCACGATCGCGCGCAACCCGGGCAGCGCATTGGCGATCGGCAGGATCTTGTCGACGTATTCCTGGTCCTCGGCGACGAAGATCGACGCACCGCCGTCGCGCATCTGGTACTCGATCTCGGCGGCGGAGGCGGTCGGGTAGATGCCGTAGGTGACCCCGCCCGCGGCCTGCGCGCCGAGGTCGGCGATCATCCATTCCTCGCACGCGTCGCCCATGATCGCCACGCGCTCGCCGGGCGCGAGGCCGAGCGCGCTGAAGCCCCGCGCGCAGCGTGCGACCAGCCGCGCGTATTCGCACCAGGTGCGCTCGTGGTACAGGCCAAGGCGTTTCGCGCGGTAGGCAACGCCTTCCGGCTCGCGGCGCGCCCGTTCGGCGAGCAGCAACGGCGCGTTCTTCATGCGGAGGTTCTCGTCGATTCCGGGCACCATGGCGGGATTCGCGCGCGTCGCCTCGCCGCGTTCGGTACAGGTCGAACGCTATGATACGGACAAACCATCGCTCCAGGCCTGCCTGGGCGGGGCTGCGGCCGCGCGAGCGGCGCTCGTACAAATCGACGTTGATCGACGCAGCGGCAAGGCGGAAAATGGCCAGATCCCTCACCCCCGGGAGCGGGGGTGGCAAGCGAGGAGCTGCCGATGTCCGCCGTCCTGCAACCCCGGAGCGCGACCGAGATCGCCGCCGAGCGCAAGGCGTTCTACGACAAGATCGACAAGGCCAACTGCACGCCGCTCTGGGAGGTGCTGCACGGAATCATCACGCCCACCCCCAACACGCCGTGCAAACCATATCTCTGGAAGTGGGACACGGTGTGGCCCTGGATCCAGGAGGCGGGCCGGCTCATCACGGCGAAGGAGGCGGAGCGCCGCGTGCTGGTGCTCGAGAATCCGGGCCTGCGCGGGCAGACGCGGATCACCCACAGCCTGTACGCTGGCCTCCAGGTCATCCTGCCGGGCGAGGTCGCGCCGGCGCATCGTCACTCGCAGTCGGCGCTGCGCTTCATCCTTCACGGCGGCGGCGCCTACACCGCGGTGGACGGCGAGAAGGTCACGATGAACGTCGGGGACTTCGTCATCACCCCGTCGTGGACGTTCCACGACCACGGCAACCCGTCCAAGGAACCGATGGTCTGGATGGACGGCCTCGACGTGCCGATCGTCGAGCTGCTCGACGCGCAGTTCATGGAGAAGTTCCCCGAGGAGAGCCAGGCCACCTCGCGGAGCGAGGGCGAGACCTTCGCGCTGTTCGGCAACACGATGAAGCCGGTGGAGCACAAGCCGCGCTCGCGCACTTCGCCGCTCTTCTGGTACCCCTACGCGCGCACCCGCGAAGCGCTGGAGACGATGCGCTCGAGCCAGGACGCGCACCAATGCTGGGGCTACAAGCTGCAGTACACGAACCCGGTCACCGGCGACTGGGCGATGCCGACCATCGGCACCTTCATGCAGCTGCTGCCGAAGGGCTACAAGGGGAAGGAGTATCGCGCGACCGACTCCACGGCCTACGCCGTGGTCGAAGGCAAAGGCCGGTGCCTGATCGACGGCCAGACGCTCGCGTTCGGCCCGAAGGACGTGTTCGTCTGCCCGTCGTGGATGCCCTACCGGCTCGAGGCCGACGCGGACGCGGTGATCTTCAGCTTCTCCGACCGGCCGGTGCAGCAGGCGCTCGATCTCTGGCGCGAGGCCTACTGATCCAGGGCCGCCGCCCGGCTCACTCCACGTAGCCCGGCGCCTTCGGGATGCCGTCGCTCTGCGCCTTGTCGTGGTTGATCCACAGCACGACCTTGTTCGCAGTCATGAAAGCCGCAATCGTTTCCATCGTGACCGTGCTCTGGTCGCGGTTGAAGTTCATTCCCGGCACCCGGCGGTTGGTCCAGTTCTCCTGGAAGTGGACCATGTCGCCGGAGAGCAGCACCGCGCCGGTCTTGGGCAGCCGCACCAGCAGCACCTGGTGCCCCGGCGTGTGTCCCGGCGCCGACTTGATGACCACCGACCCGTCGCCGAACACATCGTGGTCGCCGTTCAGCTTGACCACCTTGCTCGACCGCAGCTTGTCGTAGTTCGCGGGCACGAAGCCGAACTTCTGCGGCTCTGAGCCGAACGCGGCGTCGTACTCCGCCTCCTGGATGTAGAGCGTCGCAGCGGTGAAGTAGTTGGCGTTGCCGCAGTGGTCGGCGTGCATGTGCGACATGGCGAGAAACCTGACGTCCGCGGGCTCGACGCCGATCTCCTTCAGGCTCGCGACGAGCGTCTTCGGCATGCGGATGTTGAGCCGGCCGCCGAGCACGGTGAGGCCGTCCGGCCGCGCCGCGAGTGCGTCGGAGTTGCCCGTGTCCCACAGCATCCAGCCCTGGGCGTGCCGGATCAGGTAGCAGCTGTTGCTGAACTCCATCGGCTTGCCGACGTTGAACCCCGGCGACCACAGCGACAGATCGGTCGTGCGGTTCTCCCCGCAGGGAATGACGTACATGCGCTGGACGGCGGTCTTCGTCTCGGTCGTCGCACACCCGGCGACGATCGCGATGGCCGCAGCGGCGGCGAGGATGCTGGCGTGCTTACTCATGGGGCTCCTCCGGCGGGATTCAGTCGTTCTTGATGTTTGCGGCCTTGGCGACCGCGGTCCACCGCTCGATGTCGCGCGCGACGGTGCGCCCGAGCTCCTCCGAGCTGCCGCCGACGGGGTCGAGGCTCATGGCGGCAAAGCGCTCGCGGATTTCCGACAGTCTCACGACCCGCGCGACCTCCTCCTGCAGGCGCTTCACCACCGGCGCCGGCGTCCCGGCCGGTGCGAAGAACGCGGTCCACAGGCCGACCTCGAGATCCGGCACCCCGGCTTCAGCCATGGTCGGCAGGTCAGGCCAGTTCGGATGGCGTTGCGCCGAGGTGACCGCGAGCGCGCGCGCCTGCCCGCCTTTGATCGGGCCGGTCGCCGGCGCCGGGTCGATGATGGTCATCGTCACCTCGCCCGCCATCACCGCCTTGATGGACTCGCCGCTGCTCTTGTACGGGATGTGTACGAACTGCGTGCCGGTCTTCTGCTTGAAGAGCTCGGTGGCGATCTGGAACGCCGCGGCGCTTGCGGCGTAGTTCACCTGGGTCGGGCGCTGCCGCGCGTACTCGATCAGTTCCTTCACCGAGTTCACCGGCAGCTTCGCGCCCACCGCGAGGATCAGCGGAAACTGGCAGATCATCGAGATCGGGGCGAAGTCCTTCACCGGCGAGTACGGCAGCTTGGCGTAGGTCGCCGGGTTCATGGTCATCGGCCCGCTCGGGCCCATGAGGAGCGTGTAGCCGTCGGCGGGCTGCTTGGCGACGTACTCGGCGGCGATGATCGACTGCGCGCCGGGGCGGTTGTCGACGATCACCGGCTGGCCGAGGCCCTCGGCGAGCTTCGGCTGCATCACCCGGACGATGATGTCGTTGCCGCCGCCGGCCGCATAGCCGACGATGATCCGGATCGGCTTGGTCGGGAAGTCCTGCGCCGGCGCGGTGCCGGCCGCGGCGAGAGCGAGGCCCGCCAGTCCGGCGAAGAGCCACTTCCTCATGGTGACGCCCTCCTCTAGCGCTGCGGCGGAATGCGCGCCGCCAGGCCGCGGCGGCCGAGCCGCCAAACCGCTACTGTCGCAGAAACGGAAACGGGGCCGCAAGGCCCCGCTCTCGTGGCGTGCGCCGCCGGTCTACTTGACCGCAGCCGCACCCGCCGCGGCGATCTGCTCGTCCTGATCGCCGGTCACGCCGCTGACGCCGATCCCGCCGACGATCCGCCCGCCGATCACGATCGGCAAGCCTCCGGGGCTAGTCGTCGCGCCCCTCAGCCCGAGGATGCTGGGGCCACCCTTATCGGCCCGCTCCGCGAACGTCCGGCTCGCCCGGCGGAACGCCGCGCCGACGTTCGCCTTGTCGAGCGCGATCGCGACACTGGCGATTTGGGTGTCGTCCAGCCGCTCGAAGTAGATCAGCGAACCGTGGGTATCAACGATGGCGATCGCCACTTTCCAGTTGTTCTTCGCCGCCTCCGCCGCCGCCCCGGTCGCGATCTTCTTCGCGGTGGCAAGGTCAAGGGCTGGCGGACCGTAGGTCTGCGCCGAAGCGTAGGTGGCGAGCAGCGCGCACAGCGCCAGACCCGCGATTTGAACGACCGACTTCCTCATCGACATGACTCCCTCCTTTGGGTGTTGACCGCGCCGAAACCGTGCCCGAGCAAACGTCAGGGAACGTCCGGCTATTCCCCCGCCGGGGCTGCGGGCCGGCCATCGTATACCGGCGCGTGCCGGGACGCCACACCGGTCGCTAAGCAACTGCTCATCAGCGGGTAGCGGTGTGCCGTCTGATGAAACCGCCCGGCTGGCGCATAATTCTTGAAAATACGACATCGAAGCCGCTTCCTCGCGATGGAAATCCTGCACCCGCCCGGCTGGCCGAAGCCGCGCGGCTACTCGAACGGCGTCGCCGCCCGCGGGCGGCAGCTCTACGTCGCCGGGCAGGTCGGCTGGGACGAGCAGTGCACGTTCCAGACCGACGAGTTCGTCGGCCAGGTTCGCCAAGCGCTGAAGAACATTGTCGCGGTGCTTGCCGCGGGCGGCGCCAAGCCCGAGCACATCACCCGCATGACCTGGTACGTCACGAGCAAGCGCGAGTATCTCGCCGCCGGCCCGGCCCTCGGTGCGGCGTACCGCGAGGTCATCGGGCGGCACTATCCCGCGATGACCGCGATCGAGGTGTCGGCGCTCATCGAGGACCGCGCCAAGGTCGAGATCGAGGTGACTGCAGTTGTCCCGGAGTGAGGAAATGAACAAGGCCACGACCAAGGGCGCCGCCTACTGGGAGTCCCAGTACAACAACCGCGCGGCCATCCCCGATCACCCGCAGTACTTCGCGCGCTGGGCGGAAAAATCGGCGGCGGCACGGCAGAGCCTGCGCTGCTACCTAGACGTGCCGTACGGCACGCACGCGATGGAGAAGCTGGACGTCTTCCTCCCCCAGGGGCGCAGCCGCGCGCTGCTGATGTTCATCCACGGCGGCTACTGGCGCTCGCTCGACAAGAAGGACCACTCGTTCGTCGCCGCCGAGCTGGTCAAGCGCGGGGTCACGGTGGCGGTGCCGAACTACGCGCTCTGCCCGGCGGTGACGATCGAGGGCATCGTGCGCCAGATGCTGCAGGCGTGCGCGTGGCTCTACCGCAACGGCGGCCACTTCGGCGCGCCCTACGGCAACCTCTACGTGTCCGGCCACTCGGCCGGCGGCCACCTCACCGCGATGATGATGGCCGCGCTCTTCCCGACCTTCGCGCGCGATCTGCCCGGGAGGGTCGTGAGCGGCGGGCTCGCGATCAGTGGCGTGTTCGACCTGCGCGACATCCCCAGCGTGCCGTCGATCAACGACCACGTGCGGCTGAAGACCGGGGAGGCCTGGAAGGTGAGCCCGATGGCCTATCCGCCGGCGACCGACGCGCCCCTCTACCTCGCCGCCGGCGGCAAGGAATTGCCGCCGTTCGTCGACCAGAACCGGGCGTTCGGCCAGAAGTGGCAGAAGGTCCTCGCACAGGACATCCCCTGCCCCGGCGACAACCACTTCTCGATCCTCGAGAAGCTCGTCGACCCCTCGAGCGCGCTCTTCCAGGGCGCGCTGAAGATGATGAAGCTGTGATGCCCCTTCCGGCCTAGCGCTCGCCGCCGGCCGGGCGGGTCGCACGGGACGGGCTGCATGACGCCGAAGGACCTTCTCGTCGAGTCGTTCCGGGCCGCCGTCGCCGCCGCCGACCCGCTCAAGATCCTCCCCGGTCACCTGCCGCCGCCGCCCGCGGGCCGTACGCTCGTCCTCGGCGCCGGGAAGGCCGCGGCGTCGATGGCGCTCGCCGTGGAGCAGCACTGGCCCGCGGCTGCGCCCCTCGATGGCCTCGTCATTACCCGCTATCGCCACGGGCTGCTCACGAACCGCGTCAAGGTCGTCGAGGCCGGCCACCCGATCCCCGACGCGAGCGGCGAGAAGGCCGCGCGCGAGATCCTCCGCCTCACCAAGAGCCTAGGGCCGGACGATTTCCTGCTCGCCCTCGTGTCGGGCGGTGGCTCGGCGCTGCTCTCGCTGCCCGTCGACGGGATCACGATCGACGAGCTGAAGGCGACGACGAAGGAGCTGCTCCGCTGCGGCGCGCCGATCCAGGACATGAACACGGTGCGCAAGCACCTGTCGGCGATCCAGGGCGGCCGGCTGGCGGCCGCGACGAAGGCTCGCGTCGTGGCGCTCGTCGTGTCGGACGTGACCGGTGACGATCCGACCCACGTCGCCTCCGGGCCCTGTGCACCGGACCCGAGCACGTACCAGGAGGCGCTCGACGTTCTCGCGCGCTACGGCGTGAAAGCCCCCAAGAACGTGAGCGACTTCCTCGAGCGCGGCGCGCGCGGCGAGGTTCCCGAATCGCCGAAGCCGGGGGACAAGGTCTTCGCCCGCGTCGAGAACCGAGTGATCGCGACCGCTCAGCAGTCGCTGCAGGCGGCGGCGCGCTACTTCGCGGGCCAGGGCATCACGCCGGCGATCCTCGGTGACAGCGTCACCGGGGAGGCCGCAGAAGTGGCGAAGGTCTACGGTGCGCTCGCGCGCCAGGTGAAGCAGCGCGGTGAGCCGTTCAAACCCCCGGTCGCCCTGATCTCGGGTGGGGAGTGCACGGTGACGGTGCGCGGCCGAGGTCGCGGGGGCCGCTGCGGCGAGTTTCTCCTCGCGCTCGGGCTCGACCTCGCGGGGTTGGATGGCGTGCACGCGCTCGCCGCCGACACCGACGGCATCGACGGCTCGGAGGACAACGCCGGCGCGTACCTCACGCCAGACTCGCTCGCCCGCGCCGAGAGCACGGGGTTGAGCGCGAAGCGGCTCGCGGCGAACAACGACAGCTACAGCTTCTTCAGCGTCCTCGGCGACCTCGTGGTCACCGGCCCGACGCGCACGAACGTCAACGACTACCGGGTGATCCTCGTCGTCTGAAGCCGAGTTCCGACCGGTGCGGCTCAGTCCTTCCCGCCGCCCGAGCCGCCGCGCAGCATCGACTGGAACAGCTCGGCCGGCATCGGAAAGACGATCGTCGAGCTCTTGTCCCCCGCGATCTGCGTGAGCGTCTGGAGAAAGCGCAGCTGCATCGCCTGCGGCGCCCGCGCGAGCATCTGCGCGGCCTCGAGCAGCTTCGCCGACGCCTGCAGCTCGCCCTCGGCGTGGATCACCTTTGCCCGCCGCTCCCGCTCGGCCTCGGCCTGCCGCGCGATCGCCCGCACCATCGACTCGTTGAGATCGACGTGCTTGATCTCGACGTTGGTGACCTTGATGCCCCACGCGTCGGTCGCGGCGTCGAGGATGCGCTGGATGTCGAGGTTCAGCTTCTCGCGCTCGGCGAGCAGCTCGTCGAGCTCGTGCTTGCCGAGCACCGCGCGCAGCGTCGTCTGCGCGAGCTGGCTGGTAGCGTTGAGGAAGTTCTCGACCTGGATGATGGCGCTGCGCGCGTCGACGACGCGGAAGTACACCACCGCGTTCACTTTGACCGAGACGTTGTCGCGGGTGATCACGTCCTGGGGCGGCACGTCGAGCACCACGACCCGGAGGTCCACCTTCACCATCTGCTGGATGCCGCGGACGACCAGCACCAGCCCCGGCCCCTTCACCTTCCAGAACCGGCCGAGCATGAACACGACGCCGCGCTCGTACTCCCGCAGGATGCGGAAGGACGAGAGGATGAACGCCGCGACCGCGATGACGACGACGAGGAGCGTGTAGTTCACGTCGGGCAGCAGCATCGCCTCCGGCCTCCGGTCAAGACCCCTTGGGGGATTCCCGCTTCACGTCGAGCACCAGCCCGTCGACACCCGTGACCCGCACCCGGCTTCCCGGAGCGAGCGCCTCGCCGCTGCGGACCCGCCACGTCTCGCCGTGCACCCGCGCCCAGACCTCGTCGCCCGCAGCCTCGATCACCTCGCCCCCCGCCCCCATCAGCTCCTCGCGGCCGGTGATGATGGGGCGCGTCCGGGCCTTCGCCGCCATCCCGCCCACAAGGATCATGAACGCGGCCGTCGCAACCGCGATCCCCGCGATGAGCGGCAGCGGGATCCCGTACCCGGGGATCTCCGTGTCCATCAGGAAGATCGCACCGACGACGAACGCAATGAGCCCCCCGATGCCGAGCGAGCCGAAGCTCGGGAAGAACACCTCGGCGATCATGAAGCCTACCCCGAGGACGATCAGTGCGAGCCCCGTGTAGTTCACCGGCAGCATCTGGAACGCGAACAGCGCGAGGAGTAGGCAGATCGCGCCGATCACCCCAGGGAACACGAAGCCCGGGTTCGAGAACTCGAACCAGATGCCGTAGATGCCCAGCATCATCAGGATGAGCGCGAGGCTCGGGTTGGCGAGCACGGCGAGGAGCTTGGTGCGCCAGTCGGGAACGATGGTCTCGACCTTGGCGCCGGCGACGACGAGCTTCACCGGCTGCCCGCTGATCGTCACCGTGCGGCCGTTGATCTTGGTGAGCAGTTCATCGACGTCGCGTGCCACGACGTCGATCACGCGCGCGCGCGCCGCCTCGGCGGCGGACAGGCTCACCGCCTCGCGCACCGCGCGCTCGGCCCACTCGGCGTTCCGGCCGCGCAGCTGGGCGAGGCCACGGATGTAGGCGGCGGCGTCGTTGATCTGCTTCTTCGTCATCGCGTCGGCCGGCGGTGCGTCGCCCTTTGCGCCGGCCTTGTCCTTGCCCTTTTCATCCCCGCCCGGCGCGGAGGGCATGCCGATCGCGACCGGCGTGGCGGCCCCGAGGTTGGTCGCCGGGGCCATCGCGGCCACGTGGGCCGCGTACAGAATATAGGTGCCTGCGCTCGCGGCGCGCGCGCCGTTCGGCGCGACGAATACGGCCACCGGCACCGGCGAGCCCAGGATCTCCTTGATGATCTCGCGCATCGAGGTGTCGAGGCCGCCGGGCGTGTCCATGCGGAGCACCGCGAGCGCCGCCTTTCTGTTCGCGGCCTTCTCGAGACCGCGGCGGACATAGTCGGCGGTGGCGGGGCCGATCGGGCCGTCGACCTCGAGGACTACCACCGGGCGGTCCGCGACGGCCTGGGCGATCGCCGCGGCGGCGCCGACCGCGAGGGCCGCGAGCGCCGCAATCGTTTGCCAGCTCGTCGGTTTCATCACATGACCGGTGCAATGGGGCGTGCTTGGGCCATGATACGCCCGCGTCCATCGAACCGCCGACAGCGGCGCGGAAACGCGCCCCGGCGTTCGCCCGATCGCGGATAATGGTCGCCGTTCACCGACGTTCACCCGGAGGGACCATGCGCCATCTCCTTCCAACCCCACTCGCACCGTGGACCCGCCGCCGCGCCCTGCAAGGACTCGGGGCAGGCGCCCTCGGCGCGCTCTTCGGCGGGTGTGCCCCGCTGCCGCAGCTGCCTCCGCGACCGCTCGATCGCGCCCTCGCGCCTCGGGTCGGCGACACCTGGCGCTATCAGTTCACGAGCGCCTGGCGGAACGTGCCGCCGCGGATGCTCGACGTGCGGGTCACGGAGGTGACCGACGCTGGCGTGCGCGACCGGATGTCCGTCGAAGCGGATTCCGCGGGCGACGAGCGGCAGTTCGACTCGGCACTGGTGATCGTGGCGCGGCCGCTGTCGGGGATCCTGGTGAACGAGTTCTCGCCCTACCAGACGGCGTTCGGGGGCTTGCCCGTGGGCGGCAGCTTTCCCGTCACCCTGCCGCAGCCCTCCTGGGGAACGCAGTGGACGACGACCGCGACGCTCCGCGGGACGGAGCGATTGACCCTGCCCGCGGGAAGCTTCGATGCGGCCCGGGTGGACATCCTCGGGACGCGGCTCTTCATCCGCGGGCAGATGGACGACGCGATCGATCCGGTCCGGCTCTACTCCACAGTCTGGTACGCCCCGGCGGCAAAGCGCGTCGTGCAGGCGACGCGCCAGACCCAGGCCGCAGGGCTCAACATCCTGGAGCGCGATCAGTACCAGCTCGTCTCGCAGCGGCTCGGCTGAGCGGACCGGCCGCTCACGGCCGCACGCTGAAAGAGGTCAGCTCGAGGACGCTGTCGTTGATGAGCCGAGCGTCGTCGTAGAAATCCTGGCGGTGCAGGAGCGCGACGTTCCGGACCTCCGGCACGTACCACACCGTCTCGCGGCTGGTGCCGCGCACGCTCGCCGCGGCGACATCGTGCCACACGGTCGTCACATCGATTCTCAGCGCGGTGAACGTCCCGGCGGGAACCGTGATGCGCTCCCATCCCACGACGGTGCCCTTCACGGACTCGCGCACGGTGCTGTAGCGCTGGACCGGCGTCTCCCGCTTGACGACCTCGCTTTGCCAGGTCTTGCCGACCGCCAGGGGGAACGAGAAGCGCTGGAACGCCGGCTGGAAGTCCACATTGCCGATCCGGAGCGGATTCAGTTCGCGGTCGTAGCGCGCGCTCGTCGGACCGCCGCTCTGCCACTCCTCGGCGACCTGATAGCCCTCGCCGGTGACCCCGGTGACCTGACCTCGGACCTGATTGCTGACCAGGCCGGTCATGGTTTCGCGCCGCGTGTACGACCATTCGTCTCCTGCGCGCAGGGTGGGCGCCGGGACCTGCGCCGGCATGCCCGCCGCCGGCACGGGCTGGATGGCCGCGTCGCGCAGCACGGAGTATTGGGCGCATCCGGCGAGCGCGGAGGCGAGGAGCAGCGCTCCAAGAAGCGTCCGCGGAAGAACTGGCGAGAAAGTCGCGCTAAGCCATGGGAACCCCGCCGTCCGGCCGCGGTTGGCGCGCGTCGCCGTCAGCGCGGCGCGCGCACGAAGTCGAGGAGCGCGCGGCCGAGCGCGTCCTCGGCGGTGTTGAAGTGCGTGACGAGGGAAAGGTGGTTGTGCCCGGCAAGCCGCATGATCGGCGGCGCGCGTCGCTTCACGATCGCCAGCCGGTGGAAGAGCTCCGCGCAGTAGACATCGATCAGCGGGTTCTCGTACTCTGCGATCGCGATGAAGGTCGGCACCGACGCGGCCGAGACATGGTTGACCGCGGAGCCCTCCTCCATCACCGCCGGATCGGTGCCGTAGTAGGCCTCCACCTTGCGCGCGTTCGGGTTCTCCGGAAGGTTGTCGGCCCGGACCCGGCCGCTCACGACGATCACGCCCGCGATTCCCGGGCCGGCGGGGGGCTGGAGACGCTTGTTGTAAGCATAGGCGGCGGCGTGCGCCGCGCCCGCCGACTGCCCCATCAGGAAGATCCGCTCGGGGTCGCCGCCGAACCGCGCCACGTTCTCCCGCAGCCACGCGACGGCGAGACTGACGTCCTCCGCGCACGCGGGATACTTGAACTCGGGCGCGAGACGGAACTCGAGGTTGATCCCGAGCACACCGTGCCGGGCGAAGTAGGTCAGGACGTTGCCATAGACCTCGGGCGTGCGGCGTTTTTCCCCGTCGACGAAGGCGCCGCCGTGGAGGAAGACCACGACGGGCGCGTTCGCGGCGCCGCGCGGCTGATGGACGTCGAGGGTCTGCCGCGGATGCGCGCCATAGGCGAGGTCGAGCGTGAACGCGACGCCCTCCTTGGGCGCCGTCGCCAGGACCGGCGTGAAGCCCTCCACCATGAGCTTCACGTGCCTGGGGATGTCCGTGCCCCAGCGCGGGCCGATTTCCGCCATCAGCTCGCGCAGCGCGTCGGGTATCGCCGGTTCCTGGGCCATGCAGCGCTCCGCTCCGAGTTCGTTCGCTGCGAGGATACCGCGACGGGTCAGCGCCAGGAGATCGACGCGCCGACCGCTAGTCCGAGTTCGCGCGCGGCGTCGCCCTGGTTGACCGCGATCTCGACGAGGCCACTCGAGTTCTCGTACCAGAACGCCGTCCCGGCGGCAGCCTCGGCGAACACCCGGGCGTAGGGCATCTCGCGTCCGTTCGCGACCAGCCGGCGTGCCGCCGGCACGTCGCGCGCCCGGATGCCGGTGAACGCATTGCCGAAATGGTCGATGTAGATCACCTCGGCGAGGTCGCCGCCGCCGAACCGCACCGCGAGCTCCGTGGCGGGCGCGACGTCGCGGTTGGGGAAGTCCCCGGTCGCGACCGCGGCGGCGATCGGCGCGAACACGTCGCGGCCGTGAAACGAGGGGGACGCGTCGGGCGAGGGCGCCGTGATCCGCCACACCGACGTCGCGGCCGCGCGCGCCGCGGCCACCGAGAACAGCCCGTTGTCGGGGCCGACATACCATCGGCCGTCCGCGCGGAGGACGACGGCGCCGCGTTCGGAGCCGACTCCGGGATCGACCACGCCGAGGAAGACGTGCCCGTGGGGCAGGTCGCGAGCGAGGGCGGCGAGGAGGTGTGCGGCGGCACGGACGTTGAACGGCGGCGCCTCGTGCAGGAGATGGATCACCCGCACGCCCGGCGCGTGGCGATCGAGCACCGCCTCGACCTGCCCGACGTAGAGGTCGTTCGACCCGAAATCGGTGAAGAGCAGAATCGCCACTGGCCAAATTCTAGGCTGGTGCGAATGAAAAGGCCGGGGGTCTCCCGGCCTGTTCCGTTCGCGCGCGACGTCCCGCGTCAGCGCTTCGCCTTGCCCCTGCCCCCGCCCTTCGTCTTGGTCTTGGTCTTGGCCTTGGCCTTGGCCTTAGCCTTGGCGTCGCCCTCGACCTTGGTCTTCGCCCTGGGTTTCACCCGCTTCGTGGCCTTCTTCGGGGCCTTTTTCTCGGTGTCCCGGTCGGCTTTCTTCTCGGCCGGCTTCTCGGCCCGCTTCTCTGCCTTCTCCTTCTTCTCTGCTTGCTTGTCGGCCTTCTTCGCGGCGGCCTTGGCGGCGGCGTCCTCTTCCCCGGTCGGCTCGGGGCGGTCCATCAGCTCCACGAGCGCCATCGGCGCGTTGTCGCCGACGCGGAACCCGAATTTCAGGATCCGGAGATACCCGCCGGGCCGGTTGGCGTAGCGGGGGCCGAGCTCGTCGAAGAGCTTCGCGACGATGTCGCGATCGCGGAGGCGGTTGAACGCGAGCCGGCGGTTGGCGAGCGAGGGCTCCTTCCCGAGCGTGATCATCGGCTCGACCACGCGGCGGAGCTCCTTCGCCTTGGGAACCGTGGTCTTGATCAGCTCGTGCCGCAGCAGCGAGTTGGTCATGTTCCGCAGCATCGCGAGGCGATGGGTCGACGTGCGGTTGAGCTTCCTGAGTCCGTGGACGTGGCGCATCGATCTCTCTTCAGCAGTTCACTCGCCGGCGCGACTATGCGGCCTGCGCCTGCGGATTGAACACCCGCAGCTCGTCGACCAGCTCCCGGTTGGCGTGCTCGGGCTTCGCGTACCAGATGTTCAGCAGGGAATCGCGCACACCGCAGCCCTTGCGCAGCTCGGAGCGCCCGTGCCAGCTCCTCACCTGCAGGGTGTTGAACACCACGAACGCATAGCCGCTGTTGGGCGAGAACGGCATCCGCCGGACCATCTCGAAGCCCTTGAACTCGCGCGACCACCTGGCGGGGTTCAGGCTCAGCCGGTAGAACTCGGTGCCAAGGTCGGCCTGGGTCTCGTCCGGAGCGAGCGAGATCTGCATGGTGACGACTTTCTTGCGCGTATCCGGATGCGGCTTGATGCTGTAGCCCTCGGTCTCGCGGTAGAGCTCGGGGAGCGCAAACCCGTCGAGCCCGCTCGCCTCGCCCGGATCGCAGCCGAATCGCAGCGCCAGCGCCGCGGCGAACTTCTCGAAGGCCGCCCGCTTCAGCTCCACGGCTCCGAGCGCGCTGCGGACGCTGAACCAGAATGTCTGCTCCGCGGGCGGGAGGCGCCGCAGCGATTCGCCGTCGAAGCGCACGCGCCCGCGGTTCTTGTACCCGTGCGCGAACGCCTCGTAGTGCTCCGCGGGCAGAGGCCGGCTCACCATCTCCGCGTACACCTCCGGCGGGAGGAACGAATGCACCGCGATGTGCGGGAACGGATCATTCTCCACCCGCGTCCCGGCGATCGCGCCGACCGTGTGGTCGACGACCCGCTGCCGCAAGCCGCGGTCGAGCGGATAGGGAAGCGCCCCGCCCGCCGACCGCGAGGCGGTGTCTGCCGCAGTGCTCACGGCGTCAGCTTCTCCAGTCCCGCGGGCGGCCAGTTCTCGAGCTTCATGCCGAGCGTGAGGCCGCGTGCGGCGAGCACTTCCTTGATCTCGTTCAGCGACTTGCGCCCGAGGTTGGGCGTCTTCAGGAGCTCGGTCTCGGTGCGCTGGATGAGGTCGCCGATGTAGTAGATGTTCTCGGCCTTGAGGCAGTTGGCCGAGCGCACCGTGAGCTCGAGATCGTCTACCGGGCGCAGCAGGATCGGGTCGATCGGCGGGGCCTTCGCGACCGGCTCGATGACGCTCGGGCCGGTTTCCTTGATGTCGGCGAACACGTTGAGCTGGTCGACGAGGATCCGCGCCGCGTGCTTGATCGCCTCCTCCGGCTCGATGACGCCGTTGGTCTCGATGTCGATGATCAGCTTGTCGAGGTCGGTCCGCTGCTCGACGCGCGCGCTCTCGACCTGGTAGCTCACCCGCTTCACGGGCGAGAACGACGCGTCGAGGATGATCTTGCCGATCCCCTTCGACTCCTCGGGGACTACCCGCAGGTTGCCGGGCTGGTAGCCGCGCCCGCGCTCGACCTTGATCGTCATCTCGAGCTTGCCGCCCGGCGACAGATGGGCGATGACGTGCTCGAGGTTGATGATCTCGACGTCGTGGGTGCTTTCGATGTCGGCCGCGGTGACGAGGCCCTCGCCCCGCTTGTTGAGCCGCAGGGTCGCCTCGTTGCCGCTGTGGAGCTTGAGCACCACGCCCTTGAGGTTGAGCAGGATGTCGACCACGTCTTCCTGCACCCCCTCGATCGTGGAGTACTCGTGGAGCACCCCCGAGATCTGCACCTCGGTAGGCGCGAAGCCGGGCATCGACGAGAGGAGCACGCGCCGCAGCGCGTTGCCGAGGGTGTGGCCGTAGCCCCGCTCGAACGGCTCCATGGTGACCTTCGCGTGGTAGGGCGCGACCGGCTGGACGTCGATGATTCGCGGCTTGAGGAAGGCGGTGCTTTGCATGCGGGTGTCCCGTCCTGTAACGGTGCCTGAAATGAGTATGTCGTCCCGGAGTTGCAGCATCGGCTACTTCGAGTACAGCTCGACCACGAGGTGCTCGTTGATGCTCGCCGGCAGCTCCGAGCGCTGCGGGAGCGCCTTGAATTTGCCCTTGAGGCCCTTGGCGTCGACCTCGAGCCACTCCGGGATGCCGCGCGACTCCGCGGCCTCCGCGGCGGCCTTGACGCGAAGCTGCGACTTCGCCTTCTCGGCGACCTCGACGGTGTCGCCGGGCCGCACGAGGTACGACGGGATGTTCACGCGCTTGCCGTTCACCAGGATGCCGTTGTGGCGCACCACCTGCCGCGCTTCGGAGCGGCTTGCGCCGAAGCCCATGCGGTAGACGATCGCGTCGAGTCGCGACTCCAGGAGCTGGAGCAGCGTCTCGCCGGTGATGCCCTTGCGGCGGTCGGCTTCCGCGTAGATCTTGCGGAACTGCCGCTCGAGCACGCCGTACTGGCGGCGGACCTTCTGCTTCTCGCGCAGCTGCGTGGCGTAGTCCGAGCGTCGCGCCGAGCGCTGGCCGTGCTGGCCGGGCGCGTAGCTGCGCCGCTCGATCGCGCATTTGTCGGTGAAGCACTTCTCGCCTTTGAGGAAGAGCTTCTCCCCCTCCCGGCGGCACTGCCGGCACTTTGGGTCCAGGTTGCGGGCCACTTGGTTGTGCTCCTAAATCCGGCGTTTCTTGGGAGCGCGGCAGCCGTTGTGCGGCACCGGCGTCACGTCCGCGATGCTGCTGATCTTCATGCCGATCGCGTTGAGCGAGCGCACCGCCGACTCCCGGCCGGGACCCGGCCCCTTGATGCGCACCTCCAGGTTCTTCACGCCGCACTCCTGCGCGCCGCGGCCGGCCTTCTCGGCCGCGACCTGCGCGGCGAACGGCGTCGACTTGCGCGAGCCCTTGAAGCCCGCCCCGCCCGAGCTCGCCCAGGAGAGGACGTTGCCCTGCCGGTCGGTGATCGTCACGATCGTGTTGTTGAACGACGCATGGACATGCGCGATGCCCTCGGCGACGTTCTTCTTCACTTTCTTCCGCACCCGCGTGGCGGCGGTCGGCTGCTGCGGCGGCTGCTGCGGAGGTCTAGCCATCGTCGGTTTCCTTTCGCGTTCGGCGCGTCGTCCGCGGGCCGATCAGGTCTTGGTCGGCGCCGGCTTGGCCGCGATCGCCTGCTTGCGCGGACCTTTCCGGGTGCGCGCGTTCGTCCGCGTGCGCTGCCCGCGGACCGGCAGCCCCTTGCGGTGCCGGACGCCGCGGTAGCATCCGAGGTCCATCAGGCGCTTGATGTTCATCGACACCTCGCGCCGCAGATCGCCCTCGACCGTGAGCCGCGTGACCTGCTCGCGCAGGCGGTCCATCTCGGTATCGGTCAGGTCCTTCACCTTGCGCGTCGCGACCACGTTCGCCGCCGCGCAGATCAGCTTCGAGCGCGAGCGCCCGATGCCGTAGATCGACGTGAGCGCGATCTCGGCGTGCTGCTGGTTGGGGATGTTGACCCCTGCGATTCGAGCCATCGTTCCGCTCCTCGAGCCCTAGCCCTGGCGCTGCTTGTGCCGCGGATCCTTGCAGATCACCCGCACCACGCCATGGCGGCGGATGATCTTGCAGTTACGGCACATCTTCTTCACCGATGCGAGCACCTTCATGTCGCTTCCTTTCACCGCGCGCGGAATACGATCCGCGCTCTCGTCAGGTCGTAGGGCGTCAGCTCCACTGTCACCTTGTCGCCCGGCAGGATGCGGATGTAGTGCATCCGCATCTTCCCGGAAATGTGTCCGAGCACGAGGTGTCCGTTCTCCAGCTTGACGCGAAAGATCGCGTTGGGCAGGGTCTCGACGATCTCGCCCTGCATCTGGATCACGTCCTCTTTCGTCATACGACGACTGCGTCGCGCTCCAATCCATCCGAAAGTCAGTCCGTTCGATTCCATCACCTCGTCGGGAACCCGGCGCCCTTGAAGCTCGCCTTCTTCAGCAGGCTCTCGTACTGGTGGCTCATGATGTAGGCCTGCACCTGCGCCATGAAGTCCATGGTCACCACCACGATGATCAGCAAGCTCGTCCCGCCGAAGTAGAACGGCACGTTCCAGCGCAGGATGAGGAACTCCGGGATCAGGCAGATCGCGACCACGTAGGCGGACCCAACCAGCGTCAGCCGCAGCATGATCCGCTCCAGGTACTTCGCGGTCTGCTCTCCGGGGCGGATGCCCGGGACGAAGGCACCGGACTTCTTCAGGTTCTCGGCCGTCTCCTTCGGGTTGTACTGGAGCGCGGTGTAGAAGAAGCAGAAGAACACGATCGCGGCCGCGTAGAGGAGCACGTAGACGGGCTGCCCGGGGACGAGCGTCGCGGCGATGTCCTTCAGCCAGGTCATGCCGTCGCCGGTCGTGAACCAGCTCGCGGCGGTCGCCGGGAACAGGATGATCGACGAGGCGAAGATCGGCGGGATCACGCCCGACATGTTCAGCTTGAACGGCAGGTGCGAGGCTGGCGCGCTGTACGGATTCATGCGGTTGCCGACCTGCCGCTTGGCGTAGTTCACGAGCACCTTGCGCTGGCCGCGCTCGACGAAGCAGACGAACCAGGTGATCACCACCACGCCGGCGGCGATGACGAGCGCGGTGAGCGGGCTCATCGCCCCGGTGCGCACGAGCTCGAGCGTGCCGCCGATCGCCTGCGGCAGCCCGGCGGCGATGCCGGCGAAGATGATGATCGAGATGCCGTTGCCGATGCCGCGCTCGGTGATCTGCTCGCCGAGCCACATGATGAACATCGTGCCGGTGACCAGCGTCACGACGGTGGTGAAGCGGAACATGAGCCCCGGGTCGATCACCAGGTTCGCCTGCTGCTCGAGCCCGATCGAGATCATCGTCGCCTGGAACGTCGCCAGCAGCACGGTGCCGTAGCGGGTGTACTTGGTGATCTGGCGTTGCCCCGACTGCCCTTCCTTGCGCAGCGCCTCCAGCGTCGGCGAGACCGCGGTCATCAGCTGCATGATGATCGAGGCCGAGATGTACGGCATGATCCCAAGCGCGAAGATCGAGAAGCGCGACAGCGCGCCGCCCGAGAACATGTTGAGCAGCCCGAGGATCCCGCCCTGGTTCTGCTTGAAGAGGTCGCTGAGGACGTTCGGGTCGATCCCCGGCACCGGGATGTGGGTGCCGATCCGGAAGACGACGAGCGCCCCGAGGAGGAAGAAGAGGCGCTTCTTCAGGTCCCCGTATCGGCCGCTCTTGCCCAGCTGTGCGATGGAAGTCGCCACGCGTCGGTCAGTCCTTCTTCGCGCCCTTGTCGGCGCCCTTGCCCTTGTCAGCGCCCTTCTGGTCCGCGGCGCCCTTGGCCTTCTTCTCGGCCGATTTCGCCTTCTCGGCGCGCTTGTCGCCACCCGCTTCCGCACCGCCCTTCGCGGGCGCGGCTTCCGCGCCCTTTGCCGGCGCGGCCTTGATCTCCACCGGCGGCTTCGGCGGGGCCTTGGGCTTCTCCTTGATGTCGACGAGGCTACCGCCTGCCGCGGCGACCGCCGCGCGCGCGCCCTTGCTGACGCCAATGCCCTTCACCGTGACCTTGCGCGTGAGCTTGCCCGACAGGATCAGCTTCGCGCCGAGCGCGCCATCGTGGACAACACCCGCCGCCTTCAGCGCCGCGAGATCGATGAGCTCGGCGCCCATCTTCTGGATGTCGGACAGCCGGACCTCCGGCGTTGCGTCCCGCGTCGGCGAGATGAAGCCGCGCTTCGGCAGCCGGCGCTGCAGCGGCATCTGGCCACCCTCGAACCCGATCTTGTGGAAGCCGCCCGAGCGCGCCTTCTGGCCCTTGTGGCCGCGGCCGGCGGTCTTGCCGAGCCCCGACCCGATGCCGCGGCCGACGCGGCGGCGCGCGTGCTTCGACCCGGGCGCCGGCTTGAGATCGTTCAGATCCATCGCTCGTTTCTCGTTCCGCAAGGTTCGTTCGACACGTGTGCAGGCCCCGAGGTCTCTCAGCCCTCGAGGCGCAGCAGGTAGTTCACCCGCCGGATCATTCCCCGGACGGCGGGCGTATCCTCGAGCTCGACCGTCTGACGAAGGCGGCGCAGGCCTAGGCCCCGCACCGTCTGCTGGTGCGCCTGCCGGCACGCGATCGGGCTCTTCACCAGCGTGACCTTGAGCGTCTTCTTCTCCGCCATCGCCGTTGCCCTAGCCCGTGATCTCTTCGACCGACTTCCCGCGCTTCGCGGCGATCTCGGCCGGCGTGCGCATCTTGCGCAGGCCGTCGAGCGTCGCGCGCACCACGTTGTAGGGATTGGTCGAGCCGATGCACTTGGCGAGGATGTTGGTGACGCCGGCCACCTCGAACACTGCGCGCATCGGCCCGCCAGCGATGATCCCGGTGCCCGCGGAGGCCGGCTGCATGAGCACTTTCGATGCGCCGTGCCGGCCGATCACCGCGTGCTGCAGGGTGCCGTTCCTGAGGCTCACGCGGAACATCTTCTGCCGCGCCTCCTCGAGCGACTTCTGCACCGCCACCGGCACCTCGCGCGCCTTGCCCTTGCCCATGCCGACCCGGCCGTCGCCGTCGCCGACCACGGTGAGCGCGGCAAAGCCGAGCACCCGGCCGCCCTTCACCACCTTGGTGACCCGGTTCACCGAGACCATCTTCTCGCGCAGCCCGTCCGAGCGCTCCTCGGTGTGCTGCATTCTTGGTTGCATCCTCGCCATTGCGCTTCGCTCTCCTAGAGCTTCCGTCTCTTTCCTAGAACTTCAGCCCGCCTTCGCGCGCGGCCTCCGCGAGCGCCTTCACGCGCCCGTGGTAACGGTAGCCGCTGCGGTCGAACGCCACCTTCTCGATGCCCAGCTTCTTCGCCCGCTCCGCGATGCGCTTGCCGACGACGCTCGCCGCGACCTTGTTCCCGCCGTTCGGCACCTGACCCCGGAGGTCCTTCTCCGCGGTCGAGGCGGCAGCCAGCACCTTTGCGCCGTCGCCCGAGATCACCTGCGCGTAGATGTGATGATTCGTGCGGTGCACCGCGAGGCGCGCCGCGCCTTGCACGCGCTGCCGCGCCCGGGTCTGCGCCGCCCGGCGGAGCCGGGCCTCACGTTTGCCGATCATTTCTTCTTCGTCTCCTTCAGCACGATCACCTCGTCCGCGTAGCGGACGCCCTTGCCCTTGTACGGCTCGGGCGGCCGGTAAGCGCGAACCGTCGCCGCGACCTGGCCGACGAGCTGCCGGTCCAGGCCCTTGATCAGGATCTCGGTCTGGGTCGGCGTCTCGACCTTGATGCCCTTCGGCATGTGGTGCACCACCGGGTGCGAGAAGCCGAGAGTCAGGTTGAGCCTGTCGCCCTGCGCCTGGGCCCGATAGCCGACGCCGACCAGCGCGAGCTTCCGCTCGAAGCCCTTGGTCACACCGGCAACCATGTTCGAGAGGATCGCCCGGATCGTCCCGGACATCGCGTTCGCCTGGTTCGAATCGTTCACGGCTTCGACGACCAGCGCCTCGCCGTCCTTCTTGAGCCGCACGTCCTTGGTGAGCGCCTGCGTCAGCGTGCCAAGCGGACCCTTCACCGAGACCGCGTCGGGCGCGATGTTGACCTCGACCCCCTTCGGCAGCGGGACGGGGAGATTGCCAATGCGGGACATGGCGGGTCTCGCTCAGGCCACGATGCAGAGGACCTCGCCGCCGACGCCGCTCGCGCGCGCCTTGCGGTCGGTCATCACGCCTCTGGGGGTCGAGACGATCGCCACCCCGAGGCCGTTCATGACCTTCGGAATGTCGCTCGCCCCGCGGTAGACCCGCAGCCCCGGCCGGCTGACGCGCTCGATGCGCTCGATCACCGGCTGGCCGGCGTAATACCGGAGCGCGATCTCCATCTGCGGCTTGCCGTCGTTCGGCTTGACCACGAAGCCGTCGATGTAGCCCTCGTCGACGAGGACCTGCGCGATCGCGTTCTTCACTTTCGACGACGGGATCGCCACGGTCGTCTTGCCGCCCGCCTGCGCGTTGCGGATCCGCGTCAGCATGTCGGAGATCGGATCGGTCATGCTCATCGAGCGCCTCCGCTTACCAGCTCGCCTTCACCAGGCCCGGGATCTCGCCGCGCATCGCGATCTCGCGCAGCTTGTTCCTCCCCAGCCCGAACTTGCGGAAGTAGCCGCGCGGCCGCCCGGTGAGGGCGCAGCGGTTGCGCAGCCGCACCGGCGAAGCGTTGCGGGGCAGCTGCTGCAGCTTCGCGCGCGCCGCGACCCGGTCCTCGTCGGAGGCCCGGGCGTTGTTGATCGTAGCGAAAAGCTCCGCGCGCTTCGTCTTGAACTTGGCGACGAGCTTCCGGCGCTTCCGCTCGCGGAGCATTGTGGAGAGTTTGGCCATGCGCTACCTGCCTCCTAGGTCTTGAACGGGAACCGGAACGCCGCGAGCAGGGCCCGCGCTTCGTCGTCGGTCTTGGCGGTCGTGGTGATGCTGATGTTGAGCCCCCGGAGCGTGTCGACCTTGTCGTAGTCGATCTCGGGGAAGATGATCTGCTCGCGCACGCCGAGGGTGTAGTTGCCGCGGCCGTCGAACGCGCGGTTGGAAAATCCGCGGAAGTCGCGGATGCGGGGGATGGCGATCGAGACCAGCCGGTCGAGAAACTCGTACATCCGCTGGCCGCGGAGCGTCACCATGCAGCCGATCGGAAAGCCGGCCCGGACCTTGAAGTTCGCGATCGACTTCTTCGCCTTGGTCACGACCGGCTTCTGGCCGGCGATCTTGGTGAGATCGGCGACGGCGTTGTCCAGGATCTTCTTGTCCTGGGTGGACTTGCCGACGCCCATGTTGAGCGTGATCTTCGAGACCCGCGGTACTTCCATCGCGCTCTTGTAGCCGAACTTCTGGACGAGCTCCGGGACCACCTTCTCCTTGTAGTGCTCTTGCAGTCGCGCCATTGTCGTGTCAATGAATCCGGTCTGGGTTGGGGGATCTGCAAGGCTCCGGCGGTAGGGGCGCACCCTTCTCTTGCGCCCCTATGCCCCCTTGCTCCATACCTATCCCTGCTTATTGCGCGTCGACCATCTCGCCGTTCGACTTGAATACCCGCACGCGGCGCCCGTCGGGCATAGCCTTGATCCCCACGCGGTCGGCCTGCTTCGTCTGCGGGTTGAAGAGCGCCACGTTCGAGACGTGGATCGGCATCTCCCGGTCGATGATCCCGCCCTGGATGCCCTTCATCGGGTTCGGACGCTGATGCTTCTTAACCTTGTTGATGCCCTCGACGATCAGGTGCTCGGCGTCGAGGCGGCGCAGCACCGTCCCGCGCTTGCCCTTGTCGCGGCCGGTCGTGACGATGACGTCGTCGCCTTTGCGGATCTTGTCCATCGTTTCGCCTCTCGATTGGGATCTACAAGGGGCTAGGGAAGGGGTGGGACCCTTCCCTTCCCACCCTGGCCCCCTTGTTCCTCCGCTCGCTACAGCACCTCCGGCGCGAGCGACACGATCTTCATGAACCGCTCGGAGCGCAGCTCCCGCGTCACCGGCCCGAAGATCCGCGTGCCGATCGGCTCGAGCTTCGGCGTGAGCAGCACTGCGGCGTTCGAGTCGAACCGGATGAGCGAGCCGTCGGGCCGGCGCACGCCCTTCGCAGTGCGCACGACGACCGCGTGATAGATCTCGCCCTTCTTCACGCGGCCGCGCGGCGCGGCGTCCTTGACGCTCACCCTGATCACGTCCCCGATGTTCGCGTAGCGGCGCTTCGAGCCGCCCAGCACCTTGATGCACATCACCGAGCGCGCGCCCGTGTTGTCGGCGACGTCCAGCACCGTCTGCATCTGGATCATTTCCTCTTCTCCAACTTCTCCCGCTGACCGCGGTCAGTCTTGGAGCCCGTCCGGGCGGGGCGAAAAAGTCTGTGATTATAGCGGCTTGCGCTGCCGGACTGCAAGCATCACACCGTTTTCGCGCGTTCCACGAGCTTCGCCACCCGCCAGCTCTTGCTCCGCGAGATGGGCCGGCACTCCTCGATCGTGACGAGATCGCCTTCCTTGCACTCGTTTGACTCGTCGTGCGCGTGGTACTTCTTGGAGCGCGTCACGATCTTGCCGTAGAGGGGGTGGGTGACCCGGCGCTCCACGAGCACCGTCACGGTCTTGTTCATCTTGTCGCTCACTACGCGCCCGGTGAGCTTGCGTCCCTTGGCCCCGGCGTCCTGGGTCGCGATCATTTGACCCCCGCCTTCTGGGCCAGGACGGTCCGCACGCGCGCGATGTCGCGGCGGACCTTCTTCAGCTGGCTCGTGTTCGAGAGCTGCTGGGTGGCCTTCTGCATCCGCAGGCTGAACTGCGCCTTGAGCAGCGCCTGCAACTCCGTCTTGAGCGCGCCGGCGTCCTGGGCGCGCAGCTCATTTGCCTTCATGCCTCACCCCAACTGTCTCTGGACGAACGTTGTTCTGAGGGGCAGCTTGGCGGCGGCGAGCGCGAACGCTTCGCGCGCGACCGGCTCCTCGACCCCGTCCATCTCGAAGAGCACCTTGCCGGGCTGGATCTCGGCCACGAAGTACTCGGGATTGCCCTTGCCGTTGCCCATCCGGACCTCGGCCGGCTTCTGCGAGACCGGCTTGTCCGGGAACACCCGGATCCAGATCCGCGCCCCGCGCTTGACGTGCCGGGTCATCGCCCGGCGCCCCGCCTCGATCTGGCGGGCCGTCAGCCGTCCGCGCGTGGTTGCCTTCAGGCCGAATTCGCCGAAATTGACCTTGGTGCCGCGCGTGGCGACGCCGTAGTTCCGGCCCTTCTGCTGCTTCCGGTACTTGGTTCTAGCTGGCTGGAGCATCGCCGCCTCCTCCGGACTTCTTCACTACCCGCTTCGTGGGCTTGACGTCGGATCTGCGCGGCTGGAGCGCCGGCTTAGCCGGCTCGCTCGGCTTCGCGTCCGCGCCTTCCGCCTTCCGCGAGCGGCCACGGCTGGGCTTCGCCTGCACCTCGGCTGCCGGGGCCGGCGGCGGGCCTTCGGGCTTCGCGGCCGGCCGCGGGGGCGGCGGCCCGCGGCGAACGCGTCTCGCCGCCGCGGCCTCGTCCTCGGCCGGCGCCGGCGTCGCGGCCGGCTGCTCGTGCTTGCCGAGCACCTCGCCCTTGTAGACCCACACCTTGATGCCGATCACGCCGTAGGTCGTCTTCGCCTCGCCGAACCCGTACTCGATGTCCGCGCGCAGGGTGTGCAGGGGCACGCGCCCCTCGCGGTACCACTCGGTGCGCGCGATCTCGATCCCGTTGAGGCGCCCCGCGCTCATGATCTTGATGCCCTGCGCGCCGAGCCGCATCGCGTTCTGGATCGCGCGCTTCATCGCGCGCCGGAACATGATCCGCTTCTCGAGCTGCTGTGCGATCGAGTCGGCGATCAGCTGCGCGTCGATCTCGGGCTTGCGGATCTCCTCGATGTTGACGTGCACCATCTGCACGCCGAGGAGCTTCCTCAGCTCGGCCTTCAGGATCTCGATGTCCTCGCCCTTCTTGCCGATGACCACGCCGGGGCGCGCGCTGTAGATCGTGATGCGGGCGTCCTTCGCCGGCCGTTCGATCACCACCCGGCTCACCGAGGCGTGCGCGAGCTTGCGCTTCAGGTAGTCGCGGACCTTGAGGTCTTCGTTGAGCATCGTCGAGAACCCGCGGCCCTTCGCGAACCAGCGCGAGTTCCAGTCCTTGCTGACGCCGAGGCGGAAGCCGATCGGGTTGATTTTCTGTCCCATGAGTCTCCTTCAGGCCTTGGCCTTGGCGCGCCGCTTGTCCGGCTGGTCGCCGACGGTCACGAAGATGTGGCAGGTGGGCTTGATGATGCGGAACCCGCGGCCCTTGGCGCGGGCGTGGAAACGCTTGAGCACCGTGCCCCGCTCGACCAGGATCCGCATCACCTTCAGCTCGTCGATGTCGGCACCGTCGTTGTGCTCGGCGTTGGCGATCGCGGACTCGAGCACCTTTTTGATGATCCGCGCGCCCTTCTTCGGCGTGAACGCGAGCACGTTGAGCGCGCGCTCGACCGGCAGCCCGCGGATCATGTCGGCCACGAGCCGGCCCTTCTGCGCCGAGAGGCGCACCCCGTAGAGCTTGGCCTGGGTTTCCACTGGCTTCTTCCTCGCTTACTTCTTGGCCGCCGCAGGCGCCGCGGGCGCGGCTGGCGCGGGGGCCGCACCCGGCGCCGAAGGCGCCGGTCCGGCCGCCGGGGCGACGATCGCCTTCCGCTCGCCGGTGTGCCCCTTGAAGGTCCGGGTCAGCGCGAACTCGCCCAGCTTGTGGCCCACCATGTTCTCGGTGACGTACACCGGGATGTGCTGCTTGCCGTTGTGAACCGCGATCGTGAAGCCGACGAACTCGGGCACGACCGTCGAGCGGCGCGACCAGGTCTTGATCGGCCGCTTGTCGCCGCCGCCGCGCGCCGCGTCGACCTTCTTCATGAGATGGTGGTCGACGAACGGACCCTTCTTGATGGAACGTGCCATGCGCTCTCCTACTTCTTGTGGCGGGCCGTGACGACCATGCCGCGCGTGCGCTTGTTGGTGCGCGTGCGGTGACCCTTGGTCAGCTTGCCCCACGGCGAGACGGGATCACGCTTGGTGCCGGTGCGGCCCTCGCCGCCGCCGTGCGGGTGATCGATCGGGTTCATCGCCACCCCGCGCACCGTCGGCCGGACGCCGCGCCAGCGGACCCGCCCCGCCTTGCCGGTCTTCTCGAGCGAGTGCTCCTCGTTGCCTACTTCCCCGATCGTCGCGCGGCACTCGAGGTTGACCTTGCGGATCTCGCCCGAGCGCAGGCGGACCTGCGCGTAGCTCCCTTCGCGCGCGAGCAGCTGCGCCGACCCGCCCGCCGACCGCGCGAGCTGCGCCCCCTTGCCGGGCTGCAGCTCGATGCAGTGGATGGTCGTGCCGACGGGGATGTTGCGGAGCGCCTTGGCGTTGCCGACCTTGATCGACGCGTCGCCGCCGCTCACGAGCTGCGCACCGGCGCTCAGGCCCTTGGGGGCGATGATGTAGCGGCGCTCGCCGTCGGCGTAGAGCAGGAGCGCGATGTGCGCGCTGCGGTTCGGGTCGTACTCGATCCGCTCGACGACCGCCGGGATCCCGTCCTTGCGGCGCTTGAAGTCGATGATCCGGTAGTGGCGCTTGTGCCCGCCGCCGTGGTGGCGCGTGGTGATGTGGCCGTAGTTGTTGCGGCCCGCCGTCCGCGACTTGCGGTCGAGCAGCTTCTCGTGCGGCCGGCCCTTGTGCAGCTCCGGCGTGACCACCTTGACGTAGCCGCGGCGCCCGGCGGAGGTCGGTTTGACTTTGACGAGTGGCATGGCTTACTCCGTCGCCTGGAAGGTGATGTCCTGGCCCGCCGCGAGGCTCACGTAGGCCTTCTTCCAGTTGCTGCGGCGGCCGAGGCTGCGGCCGAACCGCTTGTGTTTGCCCCGGACGTTCGCGACCCGCACGCCGGTCACCTGGATCTTCTTCTCCTTGGTGCTGAAGAGCAGCTCCACGGCGGCCTTGATCTCGGGCTTGGTCGCGTCGGGAACGACGCGGAACACGTACTGGTTCGCCTTCTCGCCGATGAACGTGGTCTTCTCCGAGACCACCGGCGCGAGCAGGACCTGCATCAGGCGCTCCGGGCTGGACGCTTTCGGATTGAACGCTCTCGTGCTCATGCGTACAACTCCTCCAGCTTGGCGACCGCCTTGCGCGTGACGAGCACGTTCTTCGAGCCGACCAGCGTCACCGGGTCGGCGTTGCGCACGTCGAGCACCAGCACGTTGGGGAGGTTGCGCGACGACAGGCGCAGGTTCTCGTCGATCCCGTCGGTGATGAGGACGACCTCGTCGAGGCCGAGCGCCTTCACCTTCTGCGCGAGCAGCTTGGTCTTGGGCTCGCCGACCTTGAACTCTTCGACGACCGAGAGCCGTCCTTCGCGGGCGAGCTGCGACAGGATCGAGGCCATCCCGGCGCGGAACATCTTGCGGTTCACCTTCTGGCTGAAGTTCTCGTCCGGCGAGTTCGGGAAGATCCGGCCGCCGCCGCGCCACAGCGGACTGCCGGCGAAGCCGGCACGCGCGCGGCCGGTGCCCTTCTGCCGCCAGGGCTTGCGGTGCGATTTGTTGACGTCGCCGCGCGCCTTCTGCGCGCGCGTGCCGAGCCGCGCGTTCGCCTGGTACGCGACGACGAGCTGGTGCACCAGCGCCTCGTTGAACTCGCGGCCGAACGCGGCGTCGGAGGCGGCGACGGTCGTGGCGCTCTTGCCCTGGTCGTTGATCAGCTTCAGGTCCATCGCCCCGCTCCTACTTCTTCGCCGGCGCGGACCGCTTGCGCGCCTTCGCTGCGGGCTTCACCACGATGTGGCCGCCTTCGTGGCCCGGCACCGAGCCCTTGACGAGCAGCAGTTGCCGCTCGGCGTCGATGCGCACGATCTCGAGGCTCTGCACGGTGCGCGCCTTGGCGCCGAGGTGGCCGGGCATCCGCTTGCCCGGGAACACCCGGCCGGGGCTCTGGTTCTGGCCGGTCGAGCCGGGCGTCCGGTGCGAGATCGAGGCCCCGTGGCTCGCGCGGTTCCCCGCCATGTGGTGGCGCTTGATGACCCCGGCGAAGCCCTTGCCGATCGAGGTGCCGGAGACGTCCACCATCTGGCCGACCGCGAAAATGTCGACCCCGACCTTGGCGCCCGGCTGGAAGCCCGCGGCCTCGGTCTCCTTGATGCGGAACTCCTTCAGGACAGTTCCGCCTTCGACGCCCGCCTTGGCGAAGTGGCCCGCCATCGGCTTGGTCACGCGCGCGGCGCGCCGCTTGCCGTAGACGACCTGCACCGCCGCGTAGCCGTCGGTGTCCGGTTTCTTGACTTGGGCGACCCGGTTGTCGGCGACGTGCAGCACCGTCACCGGGAGGCTGTCGCCGTCCGCGGTGAAGATCCGCGTCATGCCGACCTTGCGGCCGACGAGTCCCAGACTCATGTCTCGTTCCTTCTCGTTCGTTGCTCCGCCTTCCTCGGGGCGGAGGCCCGGCTGCAATTGGCCAGGCTACGTTTGCTTCACAAAAATTCTCCGGGGCGGGCCAGGCCCGCCCCGTACGGCTATAGCTTGATTTCGACGTCCACGCCTGCCGGCAGATCGAGCTTCATCAGCGCATCCACCGTCTTGTCGGTCGGGTCGATGATGTCCATCAGCCGCTGGTGGGTGCGCATCTCGAGCTGGTCGCGCGACGTCTTGTTGACGTGCGGCGAGCGCAGGATGTCGAACCGCTGGATCCGCGTCGGCAGGGGCACGGGCCCCTTCACGACCGCACCCGTGCGCTTCGCGGTGTCGACGATCTCGAGCGCGGACTGGTCGATCAGCTTGTAATCGAACGCCTTGAGGCGGATCCGGATCTTCTGATTCTGCACGGCCATGATGGTTCGCCTTCTCTATTCGACGACCTTGGTGACCACGCCGGCCCCGACGGTGCGGCCGCCCTCGCGAATCGCGAAGCGCAGCCCCTCCTCCATCGCGATCGGCGCGATCAGGCTCACCACGATCGACACGTTGTCCCCCGGCATCACCATCTCGGTGCCCGCCGGCAGCTCGGTCGAGCCGGTCACATCGGTGGTGCGAAAGTAAAACTGCGGCCGATAACCGTTGAAAAACGGCGTGTGCCGCCCGCCCTCCTCCTTCGAGAGCACGTACACCTCAGCAGCAAACTTGGTGTGCGGGGTGATCGAGGCGGGCTTCGCCAGCACCTGCCCGCGCTCCACCTCCTCGCGCTTGGTGCCCCGCAGCAGCACCCCGATGTTGTCCCCCGCCTGCCCCTCGTCCAGGAGCTTCCGGAACATCTCCACGCCCGTGCACACCGTCTTCTGCGTGGCCTTCAACCCCACGATCTCGATCTCCTCGCCCACCTTGACGATGCCCCGCTCCACCCGCCCGGTCACCACCGTCCCCCGGCCCGAGATCGAGAACACGTCCTCCACCGGCATCAGAAACGGCCCGTCCAGCGCCCGCTTCGGCAGCGGAATGTGGCTGTCCAGAGCTTCGGCGAGCTTCATGATCGAGCCCTCACCCAGCTCGGAGGTGTCCCCCTCCAGGGCTTTGAGCGCACTGCCGATCACGATCGGGGTCTTGTCCCCCGGAAACTCGTACTTCGACAGCAACTCGCGCACCTCCATCTCCACCAGGTCCAAGAGCTCCTTGTCATCGACCGTGTCGGCCTTGTTCAGGTACACCACGATGTAGGGCACCCCCACCTGGCGCGCGAGCAGAATGTGTTCCCGGGTCTGCGGCATCGGCCCGTCGGCCGCCGACACCACCAGAATCGCGCCATCCATCTGCGCCGCCCCGGTGATCATGTTCTTGATGTAGTCGGCATGCCCCGGGCAGTCGACGTGCGCGTAGTGCCGGTTCTTGGTCTGGTACTCGACGTGCGCCGTGTTGATCGTGATCCCGCGCGCCTTCTCCTCCGGCGCGTTGTCGATCTGCTCGTAGTTGCGCGCCTCGCCCCCGTACTTCTTCGCCAGAATGTGCGTCATCGCCGCCGTCAGCGTCGTCTTGCCGTGATCGACGTGCCCGATCGTGCCCACATTCACGTGCGGCTTGGTCCGCTCGAACTTGCTCTTTGACATGTCGCGACCTCCTTGCTCTTACTTCTTATCGTCCTTGCCGGTGTACTTGTTGATGATCGCTTCCGCGATCGGCTTCGGCGCCTCGGTGTAGTGCCGGAACTCCATGGTGTACGTCGCCCGGCCCTGCGTGAGCGAGCGGAGCGTAGTCGCGTACCCGAACATCTCCGCGAGCGGCACCTCCGCGCGGATCGCCTTGGAGCCTCCGGGCATGTCTTCCATGCCCTGGATCATCCCACGCCGCCCCGAGAGATCGCCGATCACGTCGCCCATCTTCTCCTCGGGCGTTTCCACCTCGACCGACATCATCGGCTCGAGGAGGATCGGCTGCGCCCGGCGCATGCCGTCCTTGAAGGCGATCGAGGCCGCCATGCGGAACGCGTTCTCGTTCGAGTCGACGTCGTGCGAGGATCCGTCGAACAGGGTCACCTTCACGTCCACGACCGGAAAGCCCGCGAGCACGCCGTTCGGCAGCGTCTCCTTGAGCCCCTTCTCGACCGCCGGAATGTACTCGCGCGGTACCGAGCCGCCCTTGACCGCGTCGACGAACTCGAAGCCCTTGCCAGGCTCGTTCGGGTCCAGCTTGAGCCACACGACGCCGTACTGGCCGCGGCCGCCCGACTGCTTGATGAACCGGCCCTCGACCTCGGGGCAGGGCCGCTTGATGGTCTCGCGGTACGCGACCTGCGGGGCGCCGACGTTGGCGTCGACACCGAACTCGCGCTTCATCCGGTCGACGATGATCTCGAGGTGCAGCTCGCCCATGCCGGAGATGATCGTCTGCCCCGACTCCTCGTCGCTGCGCACGCGGAATGACGGGTCTTCCTGCGCGAGCCGCCCAAGGGCGACGCCCATCTTCTCCTGGTCGGCTTTGGTCTTCGGCTCGACGGCGACGTGGATCACCGGGTCGGGGAACACCATCCGCTCGAGGATGATGACCTTCTGCGGGTCGCACAGCGTCTCGCCCGTGGTGACGTCCCTGAGGCCCACGGCGGCGGCGATGTCCCCGGCGCGAACTTCCTTGATCTCCTCCCGCTGGTTGGCGTGCATCTGGAGCACGCGCCCGATGCGCTCCTTCCGGCCGCGGAGCGACGTGTACACGGTATCGCCGGAGTTGAGCACCCCCGAGTACACGCGGAAGAAGGTCAGCTGGCCGACGTAGGGGTCGGTCAGGATCTTGAACGCGAGCGCGCTGAACGGCTGGTCGTCGGAGCGCCTGCGCTCGTCGGGCTGGCCGTTCTCCTTCACGCCCTTCACCGCCGGCCGGTCGCTCGGCGCCGGCAGGTAGTCGATGACCGCGTCGAGCATCGCCTGCACGCCCTTGTTCTTGAACGCCGAGCCGCACAGCATCGGCACGATCTCGCCCTTGATCGTGCGCTCGCGCAGGCCGCGCTTGACGTCCTCGGCCGAGAGCGTGTGGCCCTCGAGGTACTTGTGCATGAGGTCTTCGTTCGCCTCGGCGGCGGCCTCCACCATCTTTTCGCGCCACTCCTCGGCGAGCACCTTCAGCTCGGCCGGGATCGCTTTCATCTCGAACTTCATCCCCTGCGTCCCGTCGTCCCAGTAGATCGCCTGCATGCGCACGAGGTCGACGACGCCGGCGAACTTGTCCTCGGCGCCGATCGGCACCTGGATCACGACCGGGTTGCCGTTCAGCTTCGACTTGATCTGGTCGTAGCACTTGAAGAAGTTCGCCCCGACCCGGTCCATCTTGTTGACGAACGCGAGCCGCGGGACGCCGTACTTGTTCGCCTGGCGCCAGACCGTCTCGGACTGGGGCTGCACGCCACCGACCGAGTCGTAGACCATGCAGGCGCCGTCGAGCACGCGCAGGCTCCGCTCGACCTCGATCGTGAAGTCGACGTGGCCGGGCGTGTCGATGATGTTGATGCGGTGCTCGGGGAGAACGCCTTCCATCCCCTTCCAGAAGCACGTCGTTGCGGCCGAGGTGATGGTGATGCCGCGCTCGCGCTCCTGCTCCATGTAGTCCATGACCGTGGCGCCGTCGTGGACCTCGCCCATCTTGTGCGACACCCCGGTGTAGAACAGGATGCGCTCGGTGGTCGTGGTCTTCCCGGCGTCGATGTGCGCGCTGATGCCGATGTTCCGATAGCGCTCGATTGGGGTTTTCCGGGGCATGGGGGAGCTCTTCCAGAACGGGTTCCTCGGTGGCGGTGCGAAGCGCCGCTCCCGAACCCGTTCCTAGAATCGGTAATGGGCAAAAGCCTTGTTGGCCTCCGCCATGCGGTGCACTTCCTCGCGCTTCTTCACCGCGCCCCCGCGGCCCTCGGCCGCCTCCATCAGCTCGTTCGCCAGCCGGAGATCCATCGACTTCTCGCCGCGCTTCTGCGCGGCCTCGCGCAGCCAGCGCATCGCCAGGGCCACGCGCCGGACCGGCCGTACTTCGACCGGCACCTGATAGTTGGCGCCGCCGACACGCCGGCTCTTCACTTCCACGGTCGGCTTGGTGTTCTGCACCGCCTGTGCGAACACCTCGATGGGGTCCTTGCCCGACTTGGACTTGATGCTGTTCAGCGCGCCGTAGACGATGCGCTCGGCCACCGACTTCTTGCCGCGCGTCATCAGGACGTTGACGAACTTCGAGACGTCGACGTTGCTGAACTTCGGGTCCGGCAGGATCTCGCGTTTCGGGACTTCGCGGCGGCGGGGCATGGCTGGGATCGGCGCTAGGAGAGGGCTGAAACGGTTACGCGGCCTTGGGGCGCTTCGCGCCGTACTTCGAACGGGCCTGCTTGCGGTCCTTGACGCCCTGCGTGTCGAGGCTGCCGCGCACGATGTGGTAGCGCACCCCGGGCAGGTCCTTCACCCGGCCGCCGCGGATCAGCACGACCGAGTGCTCCTGCAGGTTGTGCCCCTCGCCGCCGATGTAGCTGATCACCTCGAAGCCGTTCGTCAGGCGGACCTTCGCCACCTTGCGCAGCGCCGAGTTCGGCTTCTTCGGCGTCGTCGTGTAGACGCGGGTGCACACCCCGCGCTTCTGCGGCGAGCGGCCGAGCGCCGGCACCTTGCTCTTGGTGATCGGGCTCGTGCGCCCTTTGCGCACCAGCTGGCTGATGGTCGGCATGAAACAAACTCTCCAATGCGCGGGCGCCCCGCGCTGATCTGGGATCTACAAGGGACCAGGACCGGGAAGGGACCCTTCCAGGCTCGACCTGCCCCCTTGTGCGACTCGTGCCAGGAAAAACCGGGACGGTTGAGCGCCGCCCCGGGGCGAAAAGAGGCGGGATTATAAAGGCTTTTTCGCGGGAGGGTCAACGAAGGTGTGCGGTGCAACGCGCCTGCCGCGCGGGGCCCGGGACCCCCGGGTGGCCCCGGTATACTCGCCGCCGCCCCCGGGCCTCCAACATGGCATCCAGATGACAAGCGCGCTCTTCTCGCCCCTTCGCCTCCGCGGCCTCACGCTCCCGAACCGGATCATCGTCTCGCCGATGTGCCAGTACTCGGCCGAGGACGGCTCCGCGACCGACTGGCACCTGATCCACCTCGGCCACCTCGCGCTCGGCGGGGCCGGGATGTTGTTCGTCGAGGCCACCGCCGTCGAGCCGATCGGCCGCATCACGCCGGGCTGCCATGGCCTTTACTCCGACGAGAACGAACGCGCGCTCGGTCGCGTGGTCGCCGCGGTTCGCCGGCACTCGCCGGTCAGGCTCGGCATCCAGCTGGCCCACGCGGGCCGGAAGGGCTCGAGCGAGGTCCCGTGGCGGGGCGGCATGCTGATCCCGCCCGAGCAAGGCGGCTGGCGCCCGGTCGCGCCGTCGGCGTTGCCCCAGCACCCGCAGGAGCGGGCGCCAGTGGCGCTGGACGAGGCGGGGATCACGCGTATCCGCAACGCCTTCGTTGAGGCCGCTCGCCGGGCGTCGCGGCTCGGCTTCGACGCGCTCGAGTTGCACTCCGCCCACGGCTACCTGCTGCACGAGTTCCTGTCGCCGATCTCCAACCAGCGTGATGACGAGTACGGCGGCGCGCGCGAGAACCGGATGCGCTTTCCGCTCGAAGTGTTCGATGCGGTCCGCGCGGCCTGGCCAGTCGACAAGCCGCTCGGGGTGCGCATCTCGTCGACCGACTGGGTCGACGGCGGCTGGGACATCGAGGACTCGATCGTGTTCGCGCGCGAACTGAAGGCCCGCGGCTGCGACTGGATCGACTGCTCGGGGGGCGGCGTCTCGCCGCAGCAGAAGATCCCGCTCGGCCCGGGCTACCAGGTGCCGTTCGCACGGCGCATCCGCGCCGCGGTCGGGATCGCCACCATCGGCGTCGGGCTGATCACCGACACCAAACAGGCGGAAGCGATCGTGGCCGCGGGCGATGCGGACCTCGTCGCGATGGCCCGCGCCATGCTCTATGACCCGCGCTGGGCATGGCACGCCGCGGCGGCGCTGGGCGGGGAAGTGCATGCCCCCGAGCAGTACTGGCGTTGCGCGCCGCGCGAGGCCGGCCGGATCTTCGGCGATACGAAGCTCGGAATGCGCTGACGCGCGGTCGGGGCGCCCTCGGTCCGGGCGCTGCTCTGAAAATTGACCGACCGGTCGGTTTATGGCAGGATGCCCGCTGCTCCGTCGGATCCGCGCCAGCTCGAGGAGGTGTCATGTACACCCAGGCCATTGACCTGCCAGGGAAAGAGCCCAAGCCCGAGTCGACGGGCGAAGCGAGCCCCGACCAGGCCCGTTTCGACGCGAAGCTCGCCGCCGACCACAAGATCGAGCCGCGCGACTCGATGGCCGAGGCCTACCGCAAGACCCTCGTCCGGCAGATTTCCCAGCACGCCCACTCCGAGATCGTCGGCATGCTCCCCGAGGGGAACTGGATCACCCGGGCGCCGTCGCTCAAGCGCAAGACCATCCTGCTCGCGAAGGTGCAGGACGAGGCCGGGCACGGGCTCTACCTCTATGCCGCCGCCGAGACGCTGGGCGTGTCGCGCGACCAGCTGATCGACGCGCTCCACTCCGGCAAGGCGAAGTACTCGTCGATCTTCAACTACCCGACGCTGACCTGGGCCGACATCGGCGTGATCGGCTGGCTCGTCGACGGCGCGGCGATCATGAACCAGATCCCGCTGTGCCGCTGCTCGTACGGCCCTTACGCGCGCGCGATGATCCGCATCTGCAAGGAGGAGTCGTTCCACATGCGCCAGGGCTACGACGCGCTGCTCGCGATGATGCGCGGCACGCCGGCGCAGCGCGCGATGGTGCAGGACGCGGTGAACCGGTGGTGGTGGCCGGTCCTGATGATGTTCGGGCCGCACGATCGGGACTCCCCGCACACCGGGCAGGCCATGAAGTGGGGCATCAAGCGGATCTCGAACGACGACCTGCGGCAGAAGTTCGTCGACGCGACGGTGCCGCAGGCGGAGCTGCTGGGCGTGAAGCTCCCCGACCCCGCGCTCCGGTGGAACCCGGAGCGCGGCCACTACGACTTCGGCGCGATCGACTGGGAAGAGTTCTGGCGCGTCGTGAACGGCGACGGGCCGTGCAATCGCGAGCGGCTCGCCACGCGCGTGCGCGCCTACGACGAGGGCCGCTGGGTGCGCGACGCCGCGCTCGCCCACGCGGCGAAGCGCCGCGCCCGCGCGGCGAAGGCGTGAGGAGGAAAGCCATGGCACAGAACGAGTGGCCGCTCTGGGAAGTGTTCATCCGCTCCAAGCAGGGCCTCGAGCACAAGCACTGCGGGAGCCTGCACGCGGTCGACGCGAAACAGGCGGTCCAGATGGCTCGCGACGTCTATACGCGCCGCCAGGAGGGGGTCTCGATCTGGGTCGTTCCGTCCGCGGCGATCACCGCCAGCGACCCGGACGACAAGGCCGAGCTGTTCGATCCGATGGCGGACAAGATCTATCGGCACCCGACGTTCTACGAGCTGCCGGACGAAGTCAAACACATGTAAGAGACGCCCATGGCCGGTGAGCACCGTTCCGCGGAACACGTCGAATACGTCCTGCGCCTCGCCGACAGCGCGCTGGTGCTCGGCCAGCGTCTCGCCGAATGGTGCGGCCACGGCCCGGTGCTCGAGGAAGACATCGCGGCGGCGAACGTCGCGCTCGATCTCATCGGCCAGGCGCGGCTCCTCCTCGCGCACGCCGGTGAGCTGGAGGGCAAAGGGCGCGACGAGGACCAGCTGGCATTCCTGCGCGAAGCGCCGGATTTCCGCAACGCCACGCTGCTCGAGCTTCCGAACAGCGGTGTGCGATCGGCAGGCGCCGCCACCGGCGACTACGCCGTCGCGATCGTCCGGAACCTGCTGTTCGGCGCCCACCAGGTCGAGCTCTGGCAGGCGCTCTCGAGGTCCACCGACGGCGCGCTCGCCGCGATCGCCGCGAAATCGCTGAAGGAGGCGCGGTACCACCTGCGCCACGCCGCCGACTGGACCGTTCGGCTCGGTGACGGCACCGACGAATCGCGCGCCCGCACGCAGGCCGCGCTCGACGCGCTGTGGCCGTATACGCACGAGCTCTTCGCGACCGATCCGGTCGAAGCCGCCGTCGCGCGCCACGGCATCGGGGTGGAAAGCGCGAGCCTCCGGCGCGGCTGGCTCGACACCGTCGCCGCCGTGCTCGCCGAGGCGACGCTCGCGCTCCCGCCGGACACCGAGTTCCGGAGCACGGGCAAGCTCGGCCGTCACAGCGAGCACCTCGGCTTCCTCCTCGCGGAGATGCAGTCGCTGCACCGGCAGCATCCCGGGGCGACGTGGTGAGCGACGCCGGCCGGCTCGCCGCGACCGAGCGCGCCTGGCAGGCGCTCGGCGCCGTCGTCGACCCCGAGATCCCGGTGCTCACCGTCCTCGACCTGGGGATCGTCCGGGACATCGGCGTCCGCGACGACGCGATCGAGGTCGTGATCACACCCACGTACTCGGGGTGCCCGGCAACGCACGTCATCGAGGAGGACATCCGCCGCGCGCTTGCGAACGCGGGTTTCGCAGGTGCGCGGATCCGGACTTCGCTCAGTCCGGCCTGGACGACGGACTGGATCAGCGCGGCGGGCAGGGAGAAGCTGCGGAAGTTCGGGATCGCGCCGCCCGGCGCGGGCGCGGCCGCGTCGGCGAAGGTCGCGCTCTTCCGGGCCGAGGCCGCCGGCGTCGATTGCCCGCACTGCGGCTCACCCGACACCGAGCGCCTCGCGGCGTTCGGTTCGACGGCGTGCAAGGCGCTCTACCGCTGTCGCGCCTGCCGCGAGCCGTTCGACTACTTCAAGCCGCTCTGAGCATGGCGGCCCGCTTCCACCCGCTCACAATCGCCGGCGTCCGCCGGGAAACGCCGTACGCGGTGGTGCTCACGTTCGAGGTTCCCGCCAAGCTCGCGGGCGCCTACCGCTTCACCCAGGGCCAGTTCCTCACGCTGCGCGCCGAGATCGACGGCGCGGAGGTCCGGCGCTCGTATTCGATCTGCTCCAGCGTGAACGAGGCGGGCTTGAGCGTCGCGGTCAAGCGCGTCGACGCCGGCCGGTTCTCGAACTTCGCCAACGAGCAGTTGGCCCCCGGAGCGACGCTCGAGGTCATGACGCCGGAGGGCCGGTTCTTCACCGCGCTCGACCCGCGGAACCGCAAGCACTACGTAGCGCTCGCCGCCGGGAGCGGGATCACGCCGGTGCTGTCGCTCGTCAAGACGACGCTCGAGCTCGAGCCCGAGTCGCGGTTCACGCTCGTCTACGGCAACCGCTTCGTGCGCTCGATCATGTTCTGCGACGAGCTCGAGGACCTGAAGGACCGCTACCTCGGCCGCTTCGCGCTCTATCACGTGCTCTCGCGCGACCACCAGGAGGTGGAGCTCTTCAACGGTCGCATCGACGAGGCGAAGTGCGCGGTCCTCTTCGATACGCTGATTCCGATCGCCGGGATCGACGAGGCGTTCGTCTGCGGCCCGGCCGGAATGATCGATGCCGTGACCGCGGCACTCAAGCGCCATGGGCTGCCGCCCGCGCGCCTCCACGTGGAGCGGTTCGCGTCGCCAAGCCAGCCCGCGCCGCCCGTGCCGCGCGTGGGCGCGCCGGTCGCCGACGCCGAGGGGCCGGCCGCGAGCGTCACCGTGATCGCCGACGGCAAGACCCGGCACCTCCGGGTCGGATACGAGGGCGAGAGCATCCTCGACATGGCGCTGCACGCCGGCGCCGACCTGCCGTTCGCGTGCAAGGCCGGCGTGTGCTGCACGTGCCGCGCCAAGCTGCTCGAGGGAAAGGTGCGCATGGACAAGAACTTCGCCCTCGACGACGACGAGCTCGCCCGGGGCTTCGTGCTGAGCTGCCAGTCGCACCCGTCCACCGAGCGCGTGGTCCTGAGCTACGACGAGCGCTGATGGCCCGGACGCGCGCCGCCACCTACGACGCCCAGCGGCAGCTCATCCTCGAGACCGCGGCGCAGGCGTTCGCGGAGCTCGGTTTCCCGAGCGCGTCGATGAACGACATCGCGCGCCGGTGCCGGATGTCGAAAGGCCTGCTCTACCACTACTACGCGTCAAAGGAGCAGTTGCTCTTCGCCGTCGCCGAGCAGTACACGCGGCGTCTGGTGGAGCTCGTCCGCGAGGTCGAGGGACGGGTTTCCGATCCGGTGCAGCGACTGCCCGAGCTCATCCGCGCGTTCCTCGACGAGTATCAGACGTCGCAGGCGCGGCACATGGTCCTGCTGCACGACCTGCGCTTCCTCCCGGAGGCCGAGCGGCGGACCGTGGTCGGCAACCAGCGGCGGGTGATCGAGGCCTTCGTCGCCGCAGTGCGCGCCGCGCATCGGCTCCCGGACGACTTCCCGGTCGTGAAGCCGGTGACGATGATGCTGTTCGGGATGATGAACTGGACCTTCGCCTGGCTGAAGCCGGGCAAGGGGATCTCCTACGCCCAGTACGCGGAGCTCGTGACCGAGGTGTTCGCGGCCGGCGTCGCCGCGCTCGCCGGGAAGCGTCCGCCGCGGCTCGCGGCCGTCTCTGCCACCGGCTAGTTGCGTCCCCCGCTCGCCGGCACCACGACGATCTCCGCCCGGCTGGGCGCGCCGCCGGTCAGCACCCGCACCTGGGTGTCGCTGATGAAGAGCAGCTGGTTGAAGCGCTCGAGGCGCGCGGTCAGCGTGTAGACGAGTTTCGGGTCGATCCACGCCGCGTCGTACTGGACGCGGAAGGCAACCGGGACCTTCGTCACGCCGGGAACCGTGGTCTCGGCGATGAACTGCGCCGGCGCATCGGCACGCGTCGTCTCGTTTAGCGTCACGCGGAGCTGGGTGTCGGGGAGCAGCGTGACCTGCCCGCGGGCGGTCACCGTCCCGGAGATCTCCAGGAACGGCGGGCGGCTCTGCTTCGACGCACAGCCGACGACGACGAGCGCGGCCGCCGCGACCAGCAATGCTCGCAAGCGGCGCGCGCGGGGTGGCCGAGCGGCCACCCCGGAGCCTGCACTCAAGTCTGCTCCTCGGTGGTTGCCTCCGCCACCACCGCGCCTTCCGGCAGCGGCTCGAACAGCTCCTGCGCCGGGAGGGTCTTGCGCGCCGTGTGGTACGCAAGTCCGGTGCCGGCCGGAATCAGCCGGCCGACGATCACGTTCTCCTTCAGGCCGCGCAGGTCGTCCCGTTTGCCCATGATCGCGGCCTCGGTGAGCACGCGCGTCGTCTCCTGGAAGGAGGCGGCCGAGATGAACGAGTCGGTCGACAGCGACGCCTTGGTGATCCCGAGCAGCATGTGGCTGTAGGTCGCGGGCTGCCTTCCCCTCGGCCTGGACGTGCTCGTTCTCCTCGAGCACATCGGCGCGCTCGACCTGCTCGCCGAGGATGAACTTCGAGTCGCCGGCCTCCTCGATCTGCACCCGGCGCAGCATCTGCCGCACGATCACCTCGATGTGCTTGTCGTTGATGCGCACGCCCTGCAGACGGTACACGTCCTGCACCTCGTCGGTGATGTAGCGCGCGAGCGCCTCCACCCCCTGCAGGCGCAGGATGTCGTGCGGGTCGACCGGGCCGTCGACGATCAGCTCGCCCTTGTTCACGACCTGGCCATCGTGCACCATCACGTGCTTGTCCTTCGGGATCAGGAACTCGTGGGCGACGCCGTCGAGGTCGGTGACGACCAGGCGCTGCTTGCCCTTCGTGTCCTTCCCGAACGACACCGTGCCGGTGACCTCGCCGAGCATGCCCGCGTCCTTCGGCGAGCGCGCCTCGAAGAGCTCCGCCACGCGCGGCAGGCCGCCCGTGATGTCGCGGGTCTTCGACGTTTCCTGCGGGATCCGCGCGAGCACCTCGCCCACCGCCACCTGCTGGCCGTCGCGCACCGTGATCAGCGACCCCACCTGGAAGGTGATGTTCACGGCATGGTCGGTCCCGGGGATCTTGACCTCCTCGCCCGACTCGCTCAGCAGCTTGACCTGCGGACGCAAGCCCTTGGCCGCGGCCGTGCCGCGGCGCTTCGGGTCGATCACGACCAGGGTCGAGAGGCCGGTGATCTCGTCGATCTGCTTCGCGGCGGTGACCCCCTCCTCGACGTTCTCGAACTTCACCGTGCCGGCGTACTCGGTGATGATCGGCCGCGTGTGCGGGTCCCAGACCGCGAGCACCTGGCCGGCCTTGATCGGCGTGCCATCGCCGACCGCGAGCGTCGCACCGTACGGCACCTTGTGGCGCTCGCGCTCGCGGCCGCTCTCGTCGGTGACCAGCACCTCGCCGGTGCGCGAGATCACGACCCGCTCGCCCTTGGCGCTGGTGACGTAACGCATCTGCCCCGACAGGCGCGCGACGCCGGCCGACTTCGCCTCGACCTGGTTCGCGACCGCGGTCCGCGACGCCGCGCCGCCGATGTGGAAGGTTCGCATCGTCAGCTGCGTACCGGGCTCGCCAATCGACTGGGCGGCGATCACGCCGACGGCTTCGCCGACGTTTACCAGAACGCCGCGTCCCAGGTCGCGCCCGTAGCACTTGCTGCACAGGCCCCAGCGGGTGTCGCAGGTGAGCGGGGTGCGCACCTTCACCTCGTCGATGCCGAGCGCCTCGATCGTCTCGAGCTCGTCCTCGTTGAGTAGCGTTCCCGCGGGGAACAGCACGTCCTGCGTCTCGGGATGCAGGATGTCCGAGGCCGGCACGCGGCCGAGGAGCCGCTCGCGCAGCGGCTCGATGACTTCGCCCCCCTCGACCAGCGCCCGCAGCACGACGCCGTTCGTCGTCTCGCAGTCGTCCTCGGTCACCACCAGGTCCTGCGTGACGTCGACCAGGCGCCGCGTGAGGTAGCCCGAGTTGGCGGTCTTGAGCGCGGTGTCGGCCAGACCCTTGCGGGCGCCGTGCGTCGAGATGAAGTACTCGAGCACGTTCAGGCCCTCGCGGAAGTTCGCCTTGATCGGGCTCTCGATGATCGAGCCGTCGGGCTTCGCCATCAGGCCCCGCATCCCGGCGAGCTGCCGGATCTGCGCCGCCGATCCGCGCGCGCCGGAGTCGGCCATCATGTAGATCGAGTTGAACGACTCCTGCCGCGCGTGCTTGCCCTGACGGTCGAGCACGTCCTCGCTCGAGAGCTGCTCCATCATCGCCTTGCCGACCTGGTCGCCGGCGCGGCCCCAGATGTCGACCACCTTGTTGTAGCGCTCGCCGGAGGTGACCAGGCCCGAGGTGTACTGGCTCTCGATCTCCTTCACCTCGCGCTCGGCTTCGCCGATCAGGCCGTGCTTCTCCCGCGGCACGAGCATGTCGTCGACCGCGATCGACAGCCCGGCGCGGGTCGCGATCGAGAACCCGGCGTTCATCAGCCGGTCGGCGAAGATCACCGTCTCGCGCAGCCCGCAGCGCCGGAACACCGCGTTGATCAGCTTCGAGATCTCCTTCTTCTTGAGCGGCTTGTTGATGAGCTCGAACGGCAGCCCGGCCGGGAGGATCTCGGACAGCAGCGACCGGCCGACGGTCGTCTCGTAGCGGGTGAGGCGCGGGGTCTTCTCGCCGTCCTCGCTCACGTCGTGCTCGCGGATGCGCACCGTGATTCGGGCGTGCAGCTCGACCTGGCCGCTTTCGTACGCGCGGCTCACCTCGGCGACGTCGATGAAGCTCATGCCCTCGCCCCGGACGTTGATCCGGTCGCGCGTGGCGTAGTAGAGCCCGAGCACGATGTCCTGCGACGGCACGATGATCGGGTCGCCGTTGGCGGGCGACAGGATGTTGTTCGAGGACAGCATCAGCGTCCGCGCCTCCATCTGCGCCTCGAGCGACAGCGGCACGTGGACCGCCATCTGGTCGCCGTCAAAGTCGGCGTTGAATGCCGCGCAGACGAGCGGGTGGAGCTGGATCGCCTTGCCCTCGACGAGCTGCGGCTCGAACGCCTGGATACCGAGGCGGTGGAGTGTCGGCGCGCGGTTCAGCAGCACCGGGTGCTCGCGGATGACCTCGTCGAGAATGTCCCACACGACCGGCGTCTCGGCCTCGACCTCGCGCTTCGCCGCCTTGATGGTGGTGGCAATGCCCTGCATCTCGAGCTTGTGGAAGATGAACGGTTTGAAGAGCTCGAGCGCCATCTTCTTCGGCAGCCCGCACTGGTGGAGCTTGAGCTGCGGGCCGACCACGATCACCGACCGGCCGGAGTAGTCGACGCGCTTGCCGAGCAGGTTCTGGCGGAACCGGCCGCCCTTGCCCTTGATCATGTCGGCGAGCGACTTCAGCGGCCGCTTGTTGGCGCCGGTCATCGCCTTGCCGCGGCGGCCGTTGTCGAGCAGCGAATCGACCGCCTCCTGGAGCATCCGCTTCTCGTTCCGGACGATGATCTCCGGCGCCTTGAGCTCGAGCAGTCGCTTGAGGCGGTTGTTGCGGTTGATGACGCGCCGGTAGAGGTCGTTCAGGTCGGAGGTCGCGAAGCGACCGCCGTCGAGCGGCACCAGCGGGCGCAGCTCCGGCGGCAGGACCGGCAGCACCTCCATGATCATCCAGTCGGGCTTGATGCCCGACTTCTGGAACGCCTCCAGCACCTTCAGGCGCTTGGCGATCTTCTTGATCTTGGTGTCGGACGTGGTCGCCTCGAGGTCCTTGCGCAGGTTCTCGATCTCGCGGTGGCTGTCGAGGGAGCGCAGCAGCTCGCGGATGCCCTCGGCGCCCATCATCGCGGCGAAGTCGTCGCCGAACTCCTCGACCTTCGCGAGGTAGTCGTCCTCGGTGAGCAGTTGGCTCCGCTTGAGCGGGGTCATCCCGGGGTCGACGACGACGTAGGCCTCGAAGTAGAGCGCGCGCTCGATGTCGCGCAGCGTCATGTCGAGCACCAGCCCCAGCCGGCTCGGCAGCGACTTCAGGAACCAGATGTGCGCGACCGGGCTCGCGAGCTCGATGTGGCCCATGCGCTCCCGGCGCACCTTGGCGAGCGTCACCTCGACGCCGCACTTCTCGCAGATCACGCCGCGGTGCTTGAGGCGCTTGTACTTGCCGCACAGGCACTCGTAGTCCTTGATCGGCCCGAAGATCTTGGCGCAGAAGAGACCGTCGCGCTCCGGCTTGAAGGTCCGGTAGTTGATGGTCTCCGGCTTCTTCACCTCGCCGTACGACCACGACCGGATCTTCTCGGGCGAGGCGAGCCCGATCTTGATCGCGTCGAATTCCTCTTCCTGCGTGACCTGCTTGAAGAGATCAAGTAGTGCTTTCATGCGTCATCACCCCAATGGGAACGTACCCGTGAATTCCCCGCGGCTTCGCGGTCCCGCGAAGCCGCGTACACGAATGTCAATATCTTTCGAGGTCAATGTCGATCCCGAGCGAGCGGATCTCCTTGACGAGCACGTTGAACGACTCCGGCATGCCGGCGTCGATCTTGTGGTCGCCCTTGACGATGTTCTCGTACACCTTGGTCCGGCCCTGGATGTCGTCCGACTTGACCGTGAGCATCTCCTGCAGCGTGTACGACGCCCCGTACGCCTCGAGCGCCCACACCTCCATCTCGCCGAAGCGCTGGCCGCCGAACTGCGCCTTGCCGCCGAGCGGCTGCTGGGTCACCAGGCTGTACGGGCCGGTCGACCGCGCATGCATCTTGTCGTCAACCAGGTGGTGCAGCTTCAGCATGTGCATGTAGCCCACCGTCACCGACCGGTCGAACGCAACGCCGGTGTGGCCGTCGTAGAGCGTGACCTGGGTCTTGGTCCGCGTGAGCTGCATCGCCCGGGTGCGCGGATCGTCGTCCGGGTAGGCGAGATCGAGCATCGCCTTGATCTCGGTCTCGGAGGCACCGTCGAACACCGGGGTCGCGAACGGCACGCCTTCGCTGAGGTTCCCGGCCATGCGGACGATCTCCTCGTCGGTGAGCTCGGAGAGGTCCTCGGGCTTCCCGCTCGCGTTGTAGACCTGCTCGAGGAAGCGCCGGAACTCCGCGACCCGCGCCTGCGCCTTGAGCATCTCCCCGAGCCGCAGTCCGAGCCCCTTCGCCGCCCAGCCGAGGTGCGTCTCGAGGATCTGCCCGACGTTCATCCGGGACGGCACGCCGAGCGGGTTGAGGACGATGTCGACCGGCGTACCGTCGGCCATGTACGGCATGTCCTCGACCGGCACGATCTTCGAGATCACGCCCTTGTTGCCGTGGCGGCCCGCCATCTTGTCGCCCGGCTGCACGCGGCGCTTCACGGCGAGGTAGACCTTCACCATCTTCTGCACGCCCGGCGGCAGCTCGTCGCCCTGGGTCAGCTTCTTGCGCTTCGCCTCGAACAGCTTGTCGAACTCGCCGCGGATGCGCTCGATCGACTCCTTGATGGCCTCGAGCTGCGCCTGCTGCTCCTCGTCGATGAGGCTGATGTCGAACCACGAGTGGCGCTCGACCTCGTCGAGGTAGGCCTTGGTGATCTTGGTGCCGCGCACCAGCTTCTTCGGCCCCTTGGCCGCGCTCTTGTTCAGCAGCAGCCGCTCGATCCGCCCGAACGCGTCGGTCTCGACGATCCGCATCTGGTCGGCGAGATCCTTCTTGTAGCGCTTCAGCTCGTCGTCGATGATCGTCGCGGCGCGCTTGTCGCGCTCGATCCCCTCGCGGGTGAACACCTGCACGTCGATCACCGTGCCCGACATCCCCGACGGCACGCGCAGGCTCGTGTCCTTCACGTCGGAAGCCTTCTCGCCGAAAATCGCGCGCAGCAGCTTCTCTTCCGGGGTGAGCTGGGTCTCGCCCTTGGGCGTGACCTTGCCGACCAGCACGTCGCCGGCCTCGACCTCGGCGCCGATGTAGACGATGCCCGACTCGTCGAGCCGCGCGAGCTGCGCCTCGGAGAGGTTGGAGATGTCGCGCGTGATCTCCTCCGGCCCGAGCTTGGTGTCGCGCGCCACCACCGTGAGCTCCTCGATGTGGATCGAGGTGTAGCGGTCGTCCGCCACCACCCGCTCGGAGATCAGGATCGAGTCCTCGAAGTTGTAGCCGTTCCACGGCATGAACGCGACCAGCATGTTCTGGCCGAGCGCGAGCTCGCCGAGGTTGGTCGAGGCACCGTCGGCGATCACGTCGCCCTTCGAGATGCGCTCGCCGACCTTCACGATCGGGCGCTGGTTGATGTTGGTGTTCTGGTTCGAGCGCGTGTACTTGACGAGGTTGTAGATGTCGACGCCGACCTCGCCCGCCACCGTCTCGTCGTCGTTCACGCGCACCACGATACGCGTGGAGTCGACGTAGTCCACCGCGCCGCCGCGCAGCGCGATCACCGCGGTGCCGGAGTCGACCGCCACGGTGCGCTCGATCCCGGTGCCGACGACCGGCGTCTCCGGCCGCAGGCAGGGCACCGCCTGGCGCTGCATGTTCGAGCCCATCAGCGCGCGGTTCGCGTCGTCGTGCTCGAGGAACGGGATGAGCGAGGCCGCCACCGACACGATCTGCGACGGCGCGACGTCCATGTACTGCACTTCCTCGGGCGACTTGAGCGTGAACTCGTTCTTGGCGCGGCAGGACACCAGCGAGTCGATGAGCTTGCCCTGCTTGTCGAGGGTCGCGTTCGCCTGCGCGATCACGTAGTTGCCCTCCTCGATCGCCGACAGGAACTCGATCTCGTTCGTGACCTTGCCGTGGGCCATCTTCCGGTAGGGCGTCTCGAGGAACCCGTAGCGGTTGGTGCGGGCGTAGAGCGCGAGCGAGTTGATGAGACCGATGTTCGGCCCCTCCGGCGTCTCGATCGGGCACACCCGGCCGTAGTGGGTTGGATGCACGTCGCGCACCTCGAAGCCGGCGCGCTCGCGGGTGAGGCCGCCCGGCCCGAGCGCCGACACCCGGCGCTTGTGGGTGATCTCGGACAGCGGGTTCGTCTGGTCCATGAACTGGCTGAGCTGGCTCGACCCGAAGAACTCCTTGATCGCCGCGCTGATCGGCTTGGCGTTGATCAGGTCGTGCGGCATCAGGTTCTCGCTTTCGGCCTGCGAGAGCCGCTCCTTCACCGCCCGCTCGACGCGGACCAGGCCCGCGCGGAACTGGTTCTCCGCGAGCTCGCCCACCGAGCGCACGCGGCGGTTGCCGAGGTGATCGATGTCGTCGATGTCGCCGCGGCCGTTCCGCAGTTCGACCATGATGCTCACGACTGCGAGCAGATCGTCGTTCGAGAGCGTGGCGGCGCCGGTGGCGCCTTTCGGCCCGACGCGCTGGTAGAAGCGCTTCACCCAGCCGGGCGAGCGCTCGTCGATCTTCTCCGGGTAGGCGCGGCGGTTGAACTTCATCCGCCCGACCATCGACAGGTCGTAGCGCTCCTCGGCGTAGAACAGGCCGTTGAAGAGCGTCTCGACCGCGTCCTCGGTCGGCGGCTCGCCCGGGCGCATCATGCGGTAGATCGCAACCCGCGCCGCCCACTGGTCCGTGGTCTCGTCGATCCGCAGCGTCTGCGAGACGTACGCGCCCTGGTCGAGGTCGTTGGTGTAGATCGTCTGGATCCGGTCGACGCCAGCGGCGCGCAGCTTCCCGGCGAGCTCCTCGGTGATCTCGTCGTTCGCGCTGGCGAGGATCTCGCCGGTCTCCTTGTCGACGACGTTGTGCGCGAGGACCCGCCCGAGCAGGAACTCGTCGGGCACGGCGATGCGCTTCATGCCGGCGGCTTCCATGTCGCGGATGTGCTTCACCGTGATCCGCTTGTCCTTGGGTACGATGACCTTGCCGTGCTTGTCGACGAAGTCGAAGCGCGCGACCTCGCCGCGCAGGCGCTCCGGCACCAGCTCGAACTCGATCGCGCTCTTGCCGAGGTGGAACGCGTCGAAGTCGTAGAAGGTGGCAAGGATCTGCTCGGGCGTCATCCCGATCGCCTTCAACAGGATCGTCACCGGCATCTTGCGGCGGCGGTCGACCCGGAAGTAGACGAAGTCCTTCGGGTCGAACTCGAAGTCGAGCCACGAACCGCGGTACGGGATGATCCGGGCCGAGAACAGGAGCTTCCCGGACGAGTGCGTCTTGCCGCGATCGTGCTCGAAGAACACCCCCGGCGAGCGGTGCAGCTGGCTCACGATCACGCGCTCGGTGCCGTTGATGATGAACGAGCCGGTCTTGGTCATGAGCGGGATCTCGCCCATGTACACCTCCTGCTCCTTCACCTCCTTCACCGTCGGCTTCGGGGCCTCCTTGTCCATGATCGTGAGGCGCACCTTGGCGCGGAGCGGCGCGGCGTAGGTCAGCCCGCGCTGCTGGCACTCCTTGACGTCGAACGGCGGCTCGCCGAGGGCGAAGCTCACGAAGTCGAGTCGCGCATTGCCGCTGTGCGACGAGATCGGGAAGATCGACGTGAACGCGGCCTGGAGGCCCTCGTTCTTGCGGTCGTTCGGCGGCACGTGCGCCTGCAGGAACTGGGTGTACGACTCGAGCTGAGTCGCGAGCAGGAACGGCACGTTCAGCACCGAAGCGCGTTTCGCGAAGCTCTTGCGGATGCGCTTCTTCTCGGTCGACGTGTAGGTCGCGGGGGTCATGGATGCTCCGGCGTCAAACGCCCAGGGTCAAAGGCACAGGAGGAAGCGCGTGCGGCGCGCGCTTGCCGCTGTGCTCTCGCTCGCGGGGCAGGGATGCAGGCGCGGCAACAGGCCGGCGGCTTCGCGCCGCCGGCCCGTCCCGCGAGGTTTCGATCACCACGCAAGTGCGTTACTTCAGCTCCGCCTTGCCGCCGGCCTCGACGATCTGCTTGAGCAGCGCTTCGGCGTCGGCCTTGGAGATGCCCTCCTTCACCGCCTTCGGCGCACCGTCGACGAGGTCTTTGGCCTCCTTCAGGCCGAGCCCGGTTACGGCCCGGACGACCTTGATGACGTTCACCTTGCTGTCGCCGGCGGCGGTGAGCATGACCGTGAACTCGGTCTGCTCCTCGGCGGCCGGAGCGGCAGCGCCCCCGCCCGCAGCGGGCGCGGCCACGGCCACCGCGGCAGCGGCGGAGACCCCGAACTTGTCCTCCATCTCCTTGATGAGCTGGGAGAGCTCGAGGACGGTCATGTTGGCGATAGCTTCCAGAATGTCGGTTCGTGCAACGGCCATTTCTCGGTTACTCCTGAGTCGGAACGTGTCGGAATCCGGTTGTGGGGTCAGGCACCCGCGCGCTGCTTCGCGTCGTGCACGGCGGCCAGGGCGCGGACGAACTTCGTCGGCACCTCGTTCAGCGTACGGACGAACTTGGCGATCGGAGCCTGCATCGTGCCCATCAATTTGGCGAGGAGCTCCTCGCGCGACGGCAGGGACGCGAGCGCCACGACCTCCCGGGCGGAGATCACGGCGTTCGGCACCGCACCGGCGCGGATGACGAACTTCTCGTTGCCTTTCGCGAACTCGTTCATCACCTTGGCGGGCGCCACCGGGTCGGACGAGATGCCGTACACCAGCGGGCCGACCATGACGTCGGCGAGCTTCGCGAACGGCGTGTCCTTCACGGCGCGGCGCGCCAGGGTGTTCTTGAGGACGCGCAGGTACACGCCCGAGCGCCGCGCCCTGCGGCGGAGCTCGGTCATGCTGCCCACTCCCAGACCACGGTACTCGGCCAGGACGATCGCCTTGGCCGTCGCGACCTGCGCCGCGACTTCCTGGACGACCGCCTGCTTCTCCTGCATGCTGAGACCCACGGTCTTTCCTTCCGTCAGTTAACGCCGGCCGGGCTCGCGCCCGGACGGCACCCACGGCGTCCTCTGCTCAGGAGCTCGACCGCGCTTGCACGCGGTCTTCGACTTCCTGCATTGGGGCACGCCATCTGCGCAGGGACCGGGAAGCTGCACCCGGCGATTAAGCCCCGCGAGGGGCGCCTGCGGTCTTTGACAACCTGCCGCGGCCCGTGCGGGCGCCGCGACAGCCCAAAGCTCTGTCCCCGCGAGAGTGGGGACCCGGTTTTCCTCGAACGGACCGCCGCCCAAGGGGCTGCTTTGATTGCGTTCGGAGCCAAAAGTTCCCTCATCCGCCGAGGCTCGTGACGTCGACCCGGACCCCCGGGCCCATCGTGCTCGACACCGCGATCTTCCTCAGGTACACGCCCTTGGCGCCCGAAGGCCGCGACTTGTTGAGCGCGTCGATGAGCGCGACCAGATTCTGCTTCAGCGCTTCGGCGCTGAACGAAGCGCGCCCGATCGGGCACTGGACGATCCCCGCCTTGTCGGCGCGGTACTGGATCTGTCCCGCCTTGGCGTTCTTGACCGCAGTCGCCACGTCCGGCGTAACCGTCCCCACCTTCGGGTTGGGCATCAACCCCCGCGGTCCGAGGATCTGGCCGAGCTGGCCGACGACCCGCATCGCGTCGGGGCTCGCGATCGCCACGTCGAAGTCCATCTGGCCGGCCTTCACCTTCTCGGCGAGGTCCTCCAGGCCGACGATGTCGGCGCCGGCCGCACGGGCCGCTTCCGCCCGGTCTCCCTGGGTGAACACCGCGACCCGGACCTTCTTCCCGGTGCCCGCCGGGAGCACCACCGAACCCCGCACCGACTGGTCCGATTTCTTCCCGTCGATGCCCAGGTTCACCGCCACGTCGACCGACTCGTCGAACTTCGCGGTGGCGGTCTTCTTCACGAGATCGAGCGCCTCGGCCAGGGGGTAGTTCTTGCCGTGCTGGACCACCGCGCCCAGTGCCTTGCGCCGCTTCGCGGTCTTCATCTCAGAGGCCCTCCACGGTGACGCCCATGCTGCGCGCGCTGCCGGCGATCGTGCGCACGGCCGCCTCCAGGTCGGCCGCGGTGAGGTCGGGCAGCTTCGCTTTCGCGATTTCCTCGGCCTGGGCGCGCGTGATCTTGCCGACCTTGTCGGTGTGCGGCCGCGCGCTGCCCTTCTCGAGCTTCGCCGCCTTCTTGATGAGCACGCTCGCCGGCGGCGTCTTGACGATGAACGTGAAGCTCTTGTCCTGGTAGGCCGTGATCACCACCGGCACCGGCAGGCCGGGCTCCAGCCCCTGGGTCTGCGCGTTGAAGCTCTTGCAGAACTCCATGATGTTCAGGCCGCGCTGGCCGAGCGCCGGGCCGATCGGCGGGCTGGGGTTCGCCTTGCCCGCCGGGACCTGCAGCTTGATGTAGCCGACGACTTTCTTCGCCACGTTCCTCTCCTTTGCGGGTGCGAACGGCCGGCGCGCAGCGCGCGGCCTCCCCGGTTACCGGGCGGCTGTCACGCCGCTCCGTCGTCCTGCGGCTCGTCGTCACCGAGCCGCTCTTCATCCCACTCGCCCGACGGCCGCCGGCGCCGCCCCGTCGGGCGCGTAGCCCACGAGCCAGCCGTTCGACGGCTCAGGCCTTCTCGACTTGGCCGAACTCCAGTTCCACCGGCGTCGCGCGGCCAAAGATCGTGACCGAGACCCGGAGCTTGCTCTTGTCATAGTTGACGTCCTCCACTGTCCCGTGAAAGTCCGTGAAGGGGCCTTCCCTGACCCGCACCGCCTCACCGACCTCGAACAGCACCTTGGGCTTCGGCTTCTCGACCCCCTCCTGCATCTGGTGCAGGATCGCCTCGACTTCCTTCTCGGTGATGGGCGGCGGCTTGCGCCCGTGCGCGCCGCCGACGAACCCGGTCACCTTGGGCGTGTTCTTCACCAGGTGCCAGGCCTCGTCGTCCATCTCCATCTCTACCAGCACGTAGCCGGGGTAGAACTTGCGCTCCGAGATGTTCTTCTGGCCGCCCTTCATCTCGACCACTTCCTCGGTCGGCACCAGGATCTTGCCGAACTTGTCCTCCATCTTCTCGCGCCGGATCCGGTCCTCGAGCGTGCGCTGGACGGATTTCTCGAAGCCCGAGTACGCGTGCACCACGTACCAGCGCTTCGTCACAGGTGTTTCCAGCCGAGGATGAGGTCGTACAGCACGAACTCGATCCCCTTGTCCGTGACCCAGAGAAACAGCGCCATGACGAACACGAACGCGAACACGATGCCGGCGATCTGGAACGACTCCTTGCGGGTCGGCCAGACCATCTTCCGCACCTCGGCGATCGATTCCTTCGCGAACTCGACCAGCTGCCGGCCGGGCTCCGAGAACCAGCCGACCGCGACCCCCGCGGCGATGCCGACGAGCACCATCCCGACGCGCGCGACGAGCGGCAGCGCCGAGAAGTAGTAGAAGCCGACGAGTCCCGCGATCAGCAGCGCCCCGGCGACGACGATCTTGATGCGATCCAGCATGAATGATGAGCTCGAAGCCCCGATGTCAGTCATAGGCGGCGCGGAAGCCCCGGCGAACCGGGGGAAGCATGGCAGGCCAAGAGGGAATCGAACCCCCAACCTTCGGTTTTGGAGACCGACGCTCTGCCAGTTGAGCTATTGGCCTGTGCGCCTGAGGTTCGAGGGATACAGGAACCTTCAATTTTACACCGGCCGTCCGCCGCGCGTGTCCCGACAATCGTTCCAAGTCGTTCCAGTTTGGGGGAGATACAAGGGGGCTGGTGGGAAGGGAAGGGTCCCACCCCTTCCGAGGCCCTCTTGTTCCATCGTTCTCAAGTCGTTCCAGTTGGGGCCCAGTGTTCCTACTCGACGACCTTGGTGACCACGCCGGCCCCGACGGTGCGGCCGCCCTCGCGAATCGCGAAGCGCAGCCCCTCCTCCATCGCGATCGGCGCGATCAGGCTCACCACGATCGACACGTTGTCCCCCGGCATCACCATCTCGGTGCCCGCCGGCAGCTCGGTCGAGCCGGTCACATCGGTGGTGCGAAAGTAAAACTGCGGCCGATAACCGTTGAAAAACGGCGTGTGCCGCCCGCCCTCCTCCTTCGAGAGCACGTACACCTCGGCAGCAAACTTGGTGTGCGGGGTGATCGAGGCGGGCTTCGCCAGCACCTGCCCGCGCTCCACCTCCTCGCGCTTGGTGCCCCGCAGCAGCACCCCGATGTTGTCCCCCGCCTGCCCCTCGTCCAGGAGCTTCCGGAACATCTCCACGCCCGTGCACACCGTCTTCTGCGTGGCCTTCAACCCCACGATCTCGATCTCCTCGCCCACCTTGACGATGCCCCGCTCCACCCGCCCGGTCACCACCGTCCCCCGGCCCGAGATCGAGAACACGTCCTCCACCGGCATCAGAAACGGCCCGTCCAGCGCCCGCTTCGGCAGCGGAATGTGGCTGTCCAGAGCTTCGGCGAGCTTCATGATCGAGCCCTCACCCAGCTCGGAGGTGTCCCCCTCCAGGGCTTTGAGCGCACTGCCGATCACGATCGGGGTCTTGTCCCCCGGAAACTCGTACTTCGACAGCAACTCGCGCACCTCCATCTCCACCAGGTCCAAGAGCTCCTTGTCATCGACCGTGTCGGCCTTGTTCAGGTACACCACGATGTAGGGCACCCCCACCTGGCGCGCGAGCAGAATGTGTTCCCGGGTCTGCGGCATCGGCCCGTCGGCCGCCGACACCACCAGAATGGCGCCATCCATCTGCGCCGCCCCGGTGATCATGTTCTTGATGTAGTCGGCATGCCCCGGGCAGTCGACGTGCGCGTAGTGCCGGTTCTTGGTCTGGTACTCGACGTGCGCCGTGTTGATCGTGATCCCGCGCGCCTTCTCCTCCGGCGCGTTGTCGATCTGCTCGTAGTTGCGCGCCTCGCCCCCGTACTTCTTCGCCAGAATGTGCGTCATCGCCGCCGTCAGCGTCGTCTTGCCGTGATCGACGTGCCCGATCGTGCCCACATTCACGTGCGGCTTGGTCCGCTCGAACTTGCTCTTTGACATGTCTGACTACCTTCGGGTCCTGGTCACCAAATCGAGGTCACTGCGGTTGCGACTAGCCTGGTGCCGATGAAGCGGATTGAACGCTTGACCTCTCCCTTACCAAGGGAGTGCTCTACCACTGAGCTACATCGGCGAAATCCGTCCGGCTCCGGTGCGATTCCTCACCCGCCGCGGCGCGAACCGGCGCTTGGAGCGGGTGAAGGGAATCGAACCCTCGTCGTAAGCTTGGAAGGCTTCTGCTCTACCATTGAGCTACACCCGCGCATTTCCCCCACCTGCGGGACGATCCCTGGGCCGAGCGCGCACGAAGAGGCTTCGATCGCGAGGCATGCCTGGTGGAGGGGGTAGGATTCGAACCTACGTAGGCGCATGGCCAACAGATTTACAGTCTGCCCCCTTTAGCCGCTCGGGCACCCCTCCGAACGAAGCGCAAAATTATGGGGGATTTTCCCTGACGTGTCAAACGTCTAGGGGTGGCGGCGACCGGCCCTGGCGGTGGTCCCCGCCCGCCGGGACCCGCGGTTGGGCCAGGGACGCCCCGCCCGCTAGAATTCCTCCTCGTTCGGCGCGGCTGCCGCCCCGGCCAGCCGGATTCCCGACCCGGAGCTCCCGCCCATGACCAAGACGTTCGCCTCCCAGGCTGATCTCGCCGAGAAGCAGGTCACCTTCACCCGGCTGTCCGAGAACGCCTACGCCTACACGACCGAAGGCGACCCCAACTCGGGCGTGGTTGTGGGCGACGACGGGGTCATGGTCGTCGACGCCCAGGCGACCCCGGCGATGGCAAAGGACGTGATCCGCCATATCCGCACGGTCACGGACAAGCCGATCAGGTACGTCGTGCTCTCGCACTACCACGCCGTGCGGGTGCTCGGGGCCTCGGGGTACGGCGCGCGCGAGATCATCGCGAGCCAGACCACCCACGAGATGATCAAGGAGCGCGGCAAGGAGGACATGGACTCGGAGATCGGCCGGTTCCCGCGGCTCTTCCGCGGGGCCGAGGAGATCCCCGGGCTCACCTGGCCGACGATCACCTTCGACCGCGAGGCTACGATCTGGATGGGCAAGCTCGAGGTCCGGCTCATCCACGTCGGCGCGGGGCACACGCGGGGCGACACGATCGTCTGGCTGCCGGCCCAGAAGGTGCTGTTCTCGGGCGATCTGGTCGAGTACAACGCCGGGATCTACACCGGCGACGCGCATCTCGCGGTGTGGCCGGACACGCTGGAGCGGCTCCGCGCCCTCGGCCCGGAGCGGCTCGTGCCCGGCCGCGGACCGGCGCTCGCAACCGCCGCCGACTCGATCAAGGCGATCGAGTTCACGCAGAACTTCGTCCGGCGGCTGTACGAGTGCGCCCGGGAGGGCGTCGCGGCGCGCAAGAGCCTGCGGGAGGTCTACCAGGACGCGCGCACGCGCCTCGACCCGGTGTACGGGCAATACCCCATCTACGAGCACTGCATGCCGTTCGACGTCTCGCGGGCGTACGACGAGGCGAGCGGCATCGCCAACCCCCGCATCTGGACCGCGGAGCGCGACGTCGAGATGTGGCGCTCGCTCGAGGCTTGAAGGAAACCAAAGCGCCAAAGCGCGGTCTGTCACGGCGGGAGCGCAGCGCCGGCTTGCGCGAGGTGCGCGACCGCTGCTAGTAGAATGCCCTAGCCCATGAACGCCCCCGCCGACCTGCGCGCGGTCACGCTCGACGACAAGTATGCCCTCGAACGCGGGCGGGTCTTCCTCACCGGCGTCCAGGCGCTGGTGCGGCTGCCGATCCTGCAGCGGCAGCGTGACGCCGCCGCCGGCCTGAACACCGCCGGATTCGTCTCCGGCTACCGCGGCTCCCCGCTCGGCGGACTCGACCAGGCGCTCTTCCGGGCGAAGAAGTTCCTGGACCAGCACCACGTCGTCTTCCAGCCGGGTGTCAACGAGGACCTGGCGGCGACCGCGCTCTGGGGCAGCCAGCAGGTCAACCTCTTCCGCGGCGCGAAGTACGACGGCGTGTTCGGCCTCTGGTACGGCAAGGGGCCGGGCGTCGATCGCTGCGGCGACGTGTTCCGCCACGCCAACGCCGCCGGAACGTCGCGGCACGGCGGGGTCATCGTCTGCGCGGGCGACGACCACGCGGCGAAATCCTCGACCCTGCCGCACCAGACCGACCACGTCTTCAAGGCGGTGATGATGCCGGTGCTGTATCCGGCCTCGGTGCAGGAGTACCTCGACCTCGGCGTGCACGGCTACGCGATGTCGCGGTACTCGGGCTGCTGGGTCGCGTTCAAGTGCGTCACCGACATCGTCGAGAGCTCGGCGTCGGTGCAGGTCGACCCGGACCGCGTCCGGATCCAGCTCCCGACCGACGTCGCGCTGCCGCCCGAGGGGCTGAACATCCGCTGGCCCGACCCGTTCCTGGTGCAGGAGGAGCGGCTCCTGCATCACAAGCTCTACGCCGCGCTCGCCTACTGTCGCGCGAACGGCCTGAATCGCGTCGTCATCGACAGCCCGCGCGCCCGGCTCGGCATCATCACCTCCGGCAAGGCGTACATGGACGTGCGCCAGGCCCTCGAGGACCTCGGCATCGACGACCGCCTCGCCGCGGAGATCGGGCTGCGGGTCTACAAGTGCGGCATGATCTGGCCGCTCGAGTCGGAAGGCGTGCGCCGCTTCGCCGAGGGGCTCGAGGAGATCCTGGTCGTCGAGGAGAAGCGGCAGTTCCTCGAGTACCAGCTCAAGGAAGAGCTCTACAACTGGCGCGAGGACGTCCGGCCGCGCGTCGTCGGCAAGTTCGACGAGAAGGGCGAATGGGCGCTCCCGCACAGCCAGTGGCTGCTGCCGGCCGCCAACGAGCTCTCGCCCGGGATCGTCGCCAGGGCGATCGCGTCGCGCATCGCGCGCTTCTACACCTCCGACCGCATCAAGGCACGGCTCGCCTTCCTCGAGGCGAAGGAGAAGGCGCTCGCGCAGCCGCGCATCACCGTGCAGCGCGTGCCGTATTTCTGCTCGGGCTGCCCGCACAACACGTCGACGCGCGTCCCCGAGGGCAGCCGCGCGACCGCCGGCATCGGCTGCCACTTCATGGCGGTATGGATGGATCGCAGCACCGCGACCTTCAGCCACATGGGCGGCGAAGGCGTGGCGTGGATCGGCCAGGCGCCGTTCACCGAGGAGCGCCACATCTTCGCCAACCTGGGGGACGGCACCTACTACCACTCGGGCCTGCTCGCGATCCGCGCCGCCGTCGCGGCGAAGGCGCCGATGACCTACAAGATCCTCTACAACGACGCGGTCGCCATGACCGGCGGGCAGCGCGTCGACGGCCCGCTCAGCGTGCCGATGATCGTCAGCCAGGTCGCGGCCGAAGGGGTCGAGAAGATCGTCATCGTCACCGACGAGCCGGAGAAGTATCACGGCGTCGCCCTCAAGCCGGCGGTGCCGGTGCGGCATCGCGACGACCTCGACGCCGTCCAGCGGGAGCTGCGCGAGTACCCCGGCGTCTCGATCCTCGTCTACGACCAGACGTGCGCCGCCGAGAAGCGGCGGCGCCGCAAGCGCGGCACGTTCCCCGATCCGCAGAAGCGCGCGTTCATCAACGAGCTCGTCTGCGAAGGCTGCGGCGACTGCAGCGTGCAGTCGAACTGCGTGTCGGTGGAGCCGCTCGAGACCGAGTTCGGCCGCAAGCGCACGATCAACCAGTCCTCGTGCAACAAGGACTACTCGTGCGTGAAGGGGTTCTGCCCGAGCTTCGTGACCGTCGAGGGCGGGCGCGTACGCCGCGGCAAGGCGCTCGCCGGAGGCGCGGACGGGTGGCCGCAGCTGCCCGATCCGGCGCCGGCGTCGGTCGACCGGCCCTACAGCATCCTCGTCACCGGCATCGGCGGCACCGGCGTGATCACGGTCGGCGCGCTGCTCGGCATGGCGGCGCACATCGAGGGCAAGGGCGTCAGCATCCTCGACATGACCGGCCTCGCGCAGAAGAACGGGGCGGTGATGTCGCACGTGCGCATAGCGCGGCGGCCCGAGGACATCCACGCGGTGCGCATCGCCGCCGGCGAAGCGGACTGCGTCATCGGCTGCGACATGGTGGTCGCCGCCGGCGCCGAGGCGCAGTCGAAGATGCAGGCCGGCCGCACGCGGCTCGTGATCAACAGCGCCGAGGTGCCGACCGCCGAGTTCACGCGCAACCCGAACTGGCTGTTCCCCGGCAGTGACATGCAGTCGGAGCTCAAGGCGGCGGTGGGTGCGGCCAACGCCGAGTTCGTCGACGCGACGCGCCTCGCCTCCGCGCTGATGGGCGACGCGATCGCGACCAATCCGTTCATGCTCGGGTTCGCGTACCAGAAAGGCCTGGTGCCGGTCTCCGGCGCCGCGATCGAGCGCGCGATCGAGCTGAACGGCGTCGCGGTCGAGGCGAACAAGCAGAGCTTCCTCTGGGGCCGCCGCGCCGCGCACGAGCCGGCGCGGGTCGAGAAGGTCGCGACGCCCGCCGAGGTCATCCCGATCTCGCAGCACCTCTCGCGCTCGCTCGACGAGCTGATCGCGCGCCGCGCCGAGTTCCTGACCGACTACCAGGACGCCGCCTACGCCGGCCGCTACCGCGCGCTCGTCAGCCGCATCCGGCAGATCGAGAGCGATCGGGGCCTCGGCACGAAGCTCACCGAGGCGGTCGCGCGCTACTTCTTCAAGCTGATGGCGTACAAGGACGAGTACGAGGTGGCCCGCCTCTACACCCGGCCGGAGTTCGCCCAGCGCCTGCAGGCGACCTTCGAGGGCGACTACACCCTCAAGTTCCACCTCGCCCCGCCGATCCTCGCCAAACCCGATCCCGTGACCGGCGTACCCCGGAAGCGCGAGTTCGGCCCGTGGATGATGACGGCGTTCAAGTTGCTCGCAAAGCTGCGCGGCCTCCGGGGCACGGCGCTCGACCCCTTCGGGCGGACCGAGGAGCGGCGGATGGAGCGGCAGCTCATCGCCGACTACGAGCGGACGGTCGATGAGCTCCTCGCGAAGCTCGACCGGGACAACCACACGACGGCGGTCGCGATCGCGAGCGTCCCGGACGAGATCCGCGGCTACGGCCACATCAAGCTGCGCACGCTCAAGACTGCCAAAGCGAACGAGGCCGATCTGCTCGCCGCGTTCCGCTCGCCGCGGTCGCCCGCAAAAGCGGCGTGAGTGCGATCCCGCCCGGCTTCACGAAGCTCGACTCGACGAGCCCCTTCCACGAACTGGTCGGCCCGCTCTACGAGAAGCGGGACGGCGGGACGGTGACGATCGGGTTACTGGTTGCGGAGAAGCACAAGAACCGCCGCGGCATCGTCCACGGCGGGATGATCTGCACGCTCGCCGACTTCGCGATGGGCCATGCGGCGCACTCCGCCACCGGCGCCCCGCGCAAGCTCGTGACGACCACCCTCTCGGTCGACTTCGCCGGCAACGCCCGCCCGGGCGACTGGATCGAGGCACGGGTCGATGTAATGCGGCCAGGGAACCGCGTCGCGTTCGTGAACTGCTTCGTCTACCACGGCGCCGACCGGATCGCCCGCGCGAGCGCGACGTTCCAGATCCTCCGGCCGGACGAGTAAGCCGGCAGGCCGTAGCGGACACCCGCCACCGCGTTCGCGGTATCGTAGCGCATGGACCTCCAGATCTCCGGCAAGACCGCGCTCGTCACCGGTGCGAGCGCGGGCATCGGCCGCGGCATCGCGCTCGCGCTGGGCGCCGAGCGTGTGCGGCTCGCCATCACCGCGCGGCGCAAGGACCGCCTCGAGGAGCTCGCGCGCGAGATCGTCACGCGTGGCGGCCACGCACCGATCGCCATCGAAGCGGACTTCATGCGCGAGGACGCGCCGCAGCGCGATCGCGGATGCCGCCCTCGCCGGCCTCGGCACGGTCGACATCCTTGTCAACAACGCCGGCGGCAGCCGCAAGTTCGACCTCGGCTCGACCGAGGCGCAGTGGGAGGAGGCGCTGACGCTCAACTTCACCCGGCAGCGGCAGCTCGCGCAACGGCTGCTGCCGAAGATGATCGAGCGCGAGTGGGGCCGCATCATCAACATCACCGGCAAGTCCGAGCCGGAGGGCCTGAACGGCGCGTTCTGCGCCAAGGCCGCGATGCATTCCTGGGCGAAGGGCCTGTCGCGGGAGGTCGGGAAACATGGGATCACCGTCAACTCGATCCCACCGGGACGGATCATGAGCGAGCAGATCCTGCGCAACTACTCGCCGGAGTATCGCAAGTGGCAGTCCGAGCACGAGATCCCCGTCGGCGAATACGGCCAGCCGGAGGACATCGCGAACCTCGTCTGCTTCCTCGCCTCGCCGCTCGCGCGCTACATCACCGGCGCCGTGATCCCGGTCGACGGCGGGTTGCGGCGCTATCAGTTCTGAGGGAGAGGTCCATGCGATTTATTGTCGCCCTCGTCGCCGGCGCGATCGCGCTGGCCGCTGAAGCGCAGCCGTACCCGTCCAAGCCGATCCGCCTGGTCGTCCCGTTCGCGCCGGGCGGGAGCTCGTCGATCGTCGCGCGCGCGGTGGGCGCCGAGATGTCGAAGGAGCTGGGGCAGCAGATCATCATCGACAACAAGCCCGGGGGCGGCGGGAATGTCGCGATGCTGGAGGTCGCCCGCGCCGATCCCGATGGCTACACGCTCATCATCGGCCACATCGGGACGCTCGCGGTCAACCCGTACATGTTCGCCAGGCTGCCGTTCGACACCAACAAGGACTTCGTCCCGGTGTCGCTGCTCGCGAAGATCCCGAACATCTTCGTGGTCAATGCGAACGTCCCGGTGAAGGATCTGCGGGAATTCATCGCACTCGCGCGGGCGAAGCCGGGGCAGTTGAACTACGGGTCGGCGGGCAACGGCAGCGCCGGTCATCTCGCGTTCGAGTACCTAAAGCTCGTCGCCGACATCGACGTGACGCACATTCCCTACAAAGGCACCGGACCGCAGCTCACCGACCTCCTCGGCGGGCGCACCGAAGCCTCGTCGGCCGGGACCCCGCCGCTCCTCCCGCACGTCAAGGCGGGCAAGCTGCGGGCGATCGCGGTCGGCACGCCGCAGCGGCTCCCGGTCCTCCCCGACGTCGCCACGGTCGCCGAGCAGGGCTTCCCGGGGTTCGAGACCACGCAGTGGTACGGCCTGATGGCGCCCGCGAAGACCCCCGAGGCGATCGTGAAGCGGCTGAGCGACGAGGCCGCGAGGGCGGCGAAGACGCCGGCCGTCGCCGAACGGTTCGCGGCCGACGACGCGATCGCCGTCGGCTCGACTGCCGCCGAGTTCGCGGAGTTCATCCGCCGCGAGCAGGCCCGCTGGAGCGAGGTCGTGAAGAAGGCCGGGATCAAGGCGGAGTGACCGGGTGGCCGAGTACGACCTCATCATCGTCGGCGCGGGAAATGCTGCACTGTGCGCAGCGCTGTCGGCACGCGAGACGGTCCAGCGGATCCTGGTGCTGGAACGGGCGCCGGAGGACGAAGCCGGCGGCAACTCGCGCTTCACTGCCGGGGCGATGCGGGTCGTCTACAACGGCGTCGAGGACCTGAAAAAGCTGATCCCCGACCTCACGCCCGACGAGATCGGGCGCACCGACTTCGGCACCTACACCGCCGATCAGTTCTTCGACGACATGGGCCGGATCACGCAGTACCGGTGCGATCCCGACCTGACCGAGATTCTGGTCCGGCGGAGCTTCGACGCGCTCGCGTGGATGAAGACGAAAGGCGTGCGCTTCGTGCCGATCTGGGGACGTCAGGCGTTCAAGGTCGACGGCCGGTTCAAGTTCTGGGGCGGGCTGACCGTCGAAGCCTGGGGCGGCGGACCGGGGCTGGTCGAGGCGTTGACCAAGGCGGCGCGCTCGCAAGGGATCGAGATCTGGTACTCCGCGCGCGCGTCCGAGCTCATCCACGACGATGACGGCGTGCACGGCGTGCGCGTCAAGCGGGCGGGAAAGACCGTCGACGCCCGAAGCAAGGCCGTCGTCCTCGCCGCGGGCGGGTTCCAGGCAAACCCCGAATGGCGGACGCGTTATCTCGGACCCGGCTGGGAACTTGCGAAGGTCCGCGGCACGCGCTTCAACACCGGCGACGGCATCAAGATGGCGCTCGACGTTGGCGCCGGCGCGGTCGGCAACTGGTCCGGGTGCCACGCGGTCGCGTGGGAGCGTAACGCGCCCGAGTTCGGCGATCTCGCTGTGGGAGACGCGTTCCAGAAGCACAGCTACCCCTGGGGGATCTACATCAACGCCGACGGCAGGCGGTTCGTCGACGAGGGCGCCGATTTCCGGAACTACACGTACGCCAAGTATGGCCGCGTGGTGCTGATGCAGCCGGGGCAGTTCGCGTGGCAGGTCTTCGACAAGAAGGTCATCCACCTGCTGCGCGACGAGTACCGCATCAAGCAGGTGACGAAGCGGACGGCGAACACGCTCGAGGACCTCGTCAAGCAGCTCGACGACGTGGATGCCGAGGCGGCGCTCGCCGAGATCAAGGCGTACAACGCCGCGGTCCGCTCGGAGGTGCCGTTCAACCCGAACGTCAAAGATGGGCGGGGCACTGTCGGTTTGGCCGTGAACAAGTCGAACTGGGCCAACACTATAGATGCGCCGCCGTTCGAGGCGTACGCGGTGACCTGCGGGATCACCTTCACTTTCGGCGGGTTACGCATCAATACCGATGCGCAGGTCCTCTCGACCGATGGCGACCCGATCCGTGGGCTGTATGCCGCCGGCGAGCTCGTCGGTGGCATCTTCTACTTCAACTACCCGGGCGGGACGGGCCTCACCAATGGCTCGGTGTTCGGCCGGCTCGCCGGGGCGAACGCGGCGCGGTTCGCCGGCGCGACCGGCTAGGGATGTCCTAGCCCGTGCCGTTCAGGGCGAAATCGTAGAGCTGGTAGCTCTTGAGCGTCGCCACCGCCGCCCGCATGCGGTACTCCTCGTTCAGCGGGCGGTTGATGATGATCGGCACCTTGGCTTCGGCAACGCCGCCGTGTGTCCGCAGGCGATGGCCCGCGAGCCCCCTGAGATCGTGCTCGGCCTCGGCCCCGCCGATGCACACGTCGGCGCGCGAGATCACCGCCACGTCGCCTTCGCGGTCGGGCGGAAGCTGGAACAGGCGGCAGACGTTCGCCTTGTCGAGCACCTGCTCGACCCCGTCGATGGCGGCGATCGCCTCGATCACCCGCTGCGGCGACGCCTTGCCGGTGCACCACACGCGTACGAAGCCGCCGAGCGCGCCGTGATGGCCGACAAACGCGTCGGTGATCGGGCAGATGACCCGGGTGTCGCCCTTGCCGAAGCGCTCGTCCAGGATGTCCTGCAGCCAGATCACGTTCGGCCGGCCGGCGGCGTCGGACTTGTCGTTCATGCCGTGGTCGGCGGTCAGCGCGACCGTCGCGCCGAGCTCCGCGAGGCGGCCGAAGCGCGCGTCGATCTCGCGATAGAAGCGCCGCGCTTCGGGTTCCTCCGGCGCGTACTTGTGCTGCACCCAGTCGGTGAGCGAGAGGTAGAGGAGGTCGGGGCGGTCACGCTCCAGGAGGCGAATGCCCGCCTCGAGGACGAAGAGCGAGAGCTCCATCGAGTACATGTCCGGCTGCGGCATGCCGACCAGGGCGAGGACGTTCTCGATGCCGTTCTCCTTCAGCGTCGCCTGGCTGGCAAACTCCGACGAGAACGAGGCGTTGCCGTTCGTGACGTCGAGGTTCTTGCCGAGCTGGCGCCGCAGCTTGTCCTTGGCGGTGATCGAGATCACCTTCGCCCCGGCGGCCGCGAACCTCGAAAGGATCGTGTCGCCGCGCAGCAGCTCCGGACCGGTCATCACCACCGGCTTCCCGGTCGCGGTGTCGAGATAGTAGTTCCCGGAAATGCCGTGCCTGGCGGCCGGCGTCCCGGTGATGATCGACATGTTGTTGGGGCAGGTGAAGCTCGGCATGGTCCCGTCCGCGACGGTGCTGAAGCCGTCGCGGATGAAACGCGCGATGTTCGGCACCGTGCCGTCGGGCAGGAACTGGCGGAGGTACGCGGGGTCCCCGCCGTCGATGCACACCACTACGAGCGGCTGCCGCGGCCAGCGGTACCGGACGCCGTTTGCTTCCACCAGGGGCCGACCCGCCGTGCTCGCCATGTCCGTCTGCAATCCTTTCACCCGGTTGTTGCGGTTTCGTTATCCCGTCGCGTGCGACGGCTCCTCCGGCGGCGGCGGCGGCGGCGTGCGGGCGCTCGCGCCCGCTCATCGCGTGCGGGAGAAGCCCTGTGTCAGCGGAGAAGGCCTGCAGTGTAAACGCCTTGCGACCGGCCTGCGGCCCCACCGAGATGCGGTGACTGAGGCCGCGCTCGGCGGACGTACCAAAGAGAAGCCCCGCCGCAAGGGCGGGACTTTCCCAATCGCACTTTAGCAGCCCGAAGAGACCGCGGGAGCGCGGCGCATTCCCGCGGCCCGAAATGCGCGGTTACTTCACCGCGAAACAGTAGAGTAGACCGGCCCCGCCCGTCTTCACCAGGATCTCCTGCGTGCAACCCAGCGAGGGGTGCGAGGAGTTCCAGGACTTCGCCCACGCGTTGTCGATCGGGCCTGCGAGGTCGTGATGACCCACCATCGCCGCGCCGTCGGTTCCGCTCTTGGTCCAGTTTCCGCAGGTCATGTCGGCAAACGGAGTCCCCGCGAAGGCGGTGCCGTCGGGCCGCGAGCCGGTCAAGATGTCGTGCGTGTTGGGCTTCTCGGTGCGGCCGTTCACGAGGTTGCCTCTTTCGTCCAAGGCCGTCTGCTTGTTGAGGCCGCTGCTCGGCGAGTGCAAATCCTCGACACTCCTGGCGACCATGACCCCCTTGGCGTTGTGCCACGGGCCGGTGCCGATCCGATCGCGTGCATTGATGAACTTCGGGTCGTTGAGCGCTGGTGCCTGCGTGCTCAAGTAAGCGCGCCACGTGCGGCTGCCGGCACCCGCCGCCCTGGCGAGCGACTGGCAGTACTGGTCCGCACCCTCGAGGCCGCCCAGGTCACCTCCCTTTCCGGGCCCTTTGCTAGTGACGAAAAACGTCATGTTCCCGGGGCCCGGCTCCCGGTCAGTCGCGCAGCCGAACAGGATCGACAAACCGGTGATCGCCAACAACGTCCGTTGCATCGTGCCGTACATGAAGACCTCCTCTCGGTTCTATTGCAGTTGTGCCCGCGTGCGGCCAGGAGCTGAGCGCCCGGTGTCGGCCGCTGCGACACCAACGGATTCTGCCAGCCAGTTATTCCAAGCGTGCCGGCAAAGACGTGCGCCGGTCGGTCCCGTGGCTCTCAGAACGGATACGGTGTCGCCCGGTCCTGGATCGTCACCCACTGCCACTGAGATAATCGCGGCCGGGAGCGCGGCGCGCCCGCAACAGGAGGATTCGCGATGCCCGCATTCGATGCGATTCGCCGGCGGCTGCTCGCCTCGGCCGCCGCCGCGACGGCAGTCGGCGTCCTGCCGCGCGCCCGCGCGCAGGCGTTCCCGTCGCGCAACATGCGCGTCGTCATCCCGACGGCACAAGGCGGCGGCGCGGATCGCCTCGCCCGCGTGTTCGACGACTTCTGGGGGCCGCTGCTCAAGACCCGCTTCGAGTACGGCTTCTTCCCCGGCGCGGCCGGGCAGGTCGGCTACGAGGTGTACCTCAACCGCCGCGAGAAGGACGGCCACAACCTGCTCTTCGGGAACATGGGCCCCGAGATGCTGATGTACGCGCTGCAACGGCCGCCGTACCGCTTCCCCGAGCAGTATCAGTATTTCTGCCGGCTCGACGTCGACGACAGCATCGTCTTCGTGCGCCGCCAGAGCCGCTTCCAGAAGATCGAGGACCTCGCCACCGAGGCGCAGCGGCGGACGGTCACGGTCGCGGTCAGCCGGCTGCCGCATCCGGCGTCGATCGGCATGCTCGCCCTCGGCGACGCGGTCAAGGCGAAGTTCAATCTGGTGCCCTACGGTGGCGGCAACCCGACCATGGTCGCGGTGATGAACGGCGAGGTCGACTCCGGCGCGCTGCCGCTCGCGGGGATCGCCGCGCTCGGGGGCGAGATGCGCGTCCTCGGCGTGTTCAACGACGACAACCGGCTGGGGCGCTACACGAACAGTGCGCCGTCGGTGAACGCGGTGTTCGCCACCCGGATCCCGGCGCTCTATTCCTCGCGGGCGTGGGCCATCCACACCGAAGTGATCGACCGGTTTCCGGACCGCTTCGCGCTGCTCGAACGGACGGCGAAGCAGGTCTTCGACAACCCGGCCTACAAGGAGGCCTACGCGAAGACCGGCGCGCCGATCGAGTCCATCCAGTACGGCGACCGCGACGTCTGCACCCGGTACGCCAGGGCGATGGTCGAGCTGGCAAACGAGTACCGCTCGCTGCTCACGGCCAAGGGTTCGTCGAAGACTTGACCGTGCCGCCGCAACGATCGTCCGGGAGCAAGGAACCGCTCGGCGCCGACCTCGTGATCCCGGCGCTCGCGCTGGCGTTCGCGGTCTACTTCTTCGTCTCGATCGCCGACCTCGCCTGGGAGGCCAAGGCGAACGGCGTGCTGATCGGCACGATCCTGGTGGTGCTCGTCGCGATCCAGCTCGTGCGCGTCGGCGCTCGGGTTGTGCGGGGAAGCGCGAACCTTCGCCTCGAGCGCCTCTGGCAGCCGCGCGAGGCGCTACTGAAGCGCATCGGCCTGGTCCTGATCACCGTGGCGTTCATAGTCGCGATCCGCTGGCTCGGCCTGACGCTCGCCCTCTTCCTCGCGCTCGCCGCCGCGCTGTACCTCATGGGAGTGAGGAAGCCCGCCCACCTCGCCCTGGTGCCCCTCGGCGTTGCCGCCGCCGCCTACGGCCTCTTCATCGCCGCCCTCGACTCGGACCTTCCGCGCGGGCCGGTCGAGCAGCTGCTCGCAGCCCTGTTCTAGGCCGGCCGTGAGCACGGCGTTTCTCCTCGACCAGTTCGCGACGCAGTTCGGCCTGTGGTGGGTGATCTGGCCGGCGATCCTGCTCGGCATCATCGTCGGGATCCTGCCGGGGTTCAGCCCTCAGAACACGCTGATCATGCTGCTTCCGCTGACCCTGGCGGTGCAGGTCGAGGTCGCGATGGCGTTCATGATCGCGCTGTACTGCGCCAACCACCTCGCCGGCGGGATCCCCGCGATCCTGGTGAAGATCCCGGGATCGGGCGGCGCGGCCGCGACGACGCTCGACGGCTATCCCATGACCCGCAAGGGCCAGGCGCAGCAGGCGCTGGTGCTGTGCTTCACCGCGTCGGTCTTCGGCGGGCTGATCACCACGCTGGCGACGATCGCGGCGCTGCCGTGGCTCTCGCAGCTCGGGCTGTACCTGCGCTCGGTCGAGATGGTCGTCGTCATGCTGTTCGGCCTGACCCTGATCGCAGTGGTTGCGGCGAAGGACGTGCTAAAGGGGCTGATCGCCGGGTTCTTCGGGCTGCTGATCGGGGTGATCGGGACCGATCACATCTACAACACGCCGCGCGCGACCCTGGGCTTCCTAGAGCTCTACGACGGTGTCCCGCTCGTCCCGGCACTGATCGGGCTGTTCGCGATCTCGGAGGCGCTGGTGATGGTCGAGGAGAAGATGATCGTCGCCGAACCGGGCCGCACGGCGCAGGCGCGCTGGGCCGGGACCGTCGCGGGCCTGCGGCTGTCGCTCCAGCACTGGTGGCAGATCGTCTGGACGGCCTTCGTCGGGCTGGTGATCGGCATCATCCCCGGCGCCGGCGCGAGCGTCGCGGCGTTCGTCGCCTACCAGCAGTCGCGCCTCTGGTCGAAGCATCCCGAGCTGTACGGCACTGGCATACCCGAAGGAGTCATCGCGCCCGAAGCGGCGAACAACGGCGTCACCTCGGGCACGCTCGTCCCGATGATGGCGCTCGGCGTGCCCGGGGGCAGCACCGCTGCGGTGATGATGATCGTCCTTCAGTATCACGGCATGGTGATGGGGCCACGCCTCTTCGCCACCGACCCAGGGATCGCGTACGGGGTGTTCGTCTCGATGGCGGTCGCCTACGTCTTCATGATCCTCACGATCCTGCCGCTCGCCCGGTACATGTCGCGCATCGTCCTGATTCCGACGGCTTATCTCGCCCCGGTCATCGTCCTGGTCACCATCGTCGCGGCGTTCGGCGAGCGGCAGTACCTCTTCGACATGGCGCTCGCGCTCGTCTTCGGCGTGATCGGCTACGTCGCGCACAAGACGAACTACCACGTCACCGCGATCCTGATCGGCATCATCCTCGGCCCGGTGTTCGAGCAGTACCTCGTCCGGGCGCTGCGCATCTCGGAGGGCGACGTCACGATCCTGTTCTCGTCGCCGCTGGGGAACGTGCTGTGGGCGCTGCTCGCGCTCTCGCTCGCGTTGCCGGCCTGGCGCGGCTACCGGCAGCGCAAAGCGCTCGCCGCCGCGCAGTTCGGCGACGAACGTTAGGGGAAAGAAAAAGCCCGCGCGGAAGCGCGTCCCGCGCGGGCCCGTCGGTTGCGCCGGATCAGGCCTTCTGGATGTAGCCGTAGGCGCGGTTGGAGCGATCCGGACCGTTGCGCTCGTAGATGTCCTTGTAGTAGGCGACCTTGTCGTTCTGCAACGCCGCCCGCTGCTTGGGCGAGTAGCCGTAGAGCCGGGCGTTGTTCCCGCCGAGGATCGCGGTCTTGACCGGCCCGTCGGCCGGACCCATCGGCGCGAAGCCGTACTTCTTCTGGATGTCCTCGGGGATCTCGAGCCGGCGCAGGGCCTCGATCTGCCACTGCGGCGAGCCGGTCCACAGCGCATCCGTGCCCCAGCAGACGTGATCGGCGCCCATGCCCTTGATCATCGCGCCCAGCATGAACGCGCACACCCGCGGCTCGGCCATCGTGCTGTGAGCGAAGATCTGGCCGAGGTCCGCATACACGTTGTTGACGCCGTGTTGCTTGGGAATGTCGGCGAGGTCGGTCACCCAGTCGACGCGGCCGGTGCGTTCGAGCTGCGCCCAGGCGTTCGCCGCCGTGCCACCGGGACCCGCGATCCACCGGTAGGCCGAGTGGTAGATCACGAAATTGAGCTGCGGCCAGTCCTTCGCGGCCTTGCCGACGTCGTCGACGTTGCAATAGCCGAGCAACTGCGGGAACTGCGCCTCGACCGAGGGCGGGAACAGCCCCTTGTGGATGCAGACGTTCTTGAGGCCCGGGCGATCCGGGTACTTCGCCATGGCCTTCACCAGCTTCTCGTAGAACGGGTACATCAGCTTCTCGTCGTCGAGCCGGAACGGCCACTTGGAGAGGTGCTTGTTGGTGTTGTCGCCGATCGTGTAGCCCTTCCACGAATCGGGCTTGAGCCGTTCGTTCTGCTCGTCGATCGCCTCGAGCCAGCCCACCCAGCCGGGGGTGAAGATGGCGTGGGAGTACATCCGCCGGGTGCCGGACTGGCTGTTGATCTTCTCCCGCGCGTCGGACTTCATGTCGTTGGTGAGGAAGGAGAACTTCGGATCCACCGAGTAGGAGCCGCTGATGCACGCGACCTTGGTGTCGCTGTCGAGGAAGATCTCCTTGAAGTAGTTCGGGAACTTGAGATCGTCGATGGTCTGCGGCTTGCCCACCAGCGTCGGGTTCCAGCCCGCCTTGCCGACCGTCTCCCGCTGGGCCACGAACGCCCGGATGGGGGTGTCGTCGCGCAGATAGTGGGTATGCATGTCCATCACGAACTGGTCCTTGAGCGAGTCCGAGCGCGCCTGCGCGAGCTCGATGTCCCGCTCCTCGCCGCGGGCCACGTCGTACATCCGGCCGTGGGTCTCGTTCATCGCCACGAACGCCGCCGCCATGCCGGCGGAGGTCTTGAAGAACTTGCGGCGGCTGATGCCGTGATGCTTGGCGAGCTTCGTCCCGAGCGTCTTGACGCGCGCCTCGAACTCGCGCTGCTTCGGGGTCTGCGGGCCGGGCATGAACTCGTCGCTCGACAGCGCCTGCACCGGGATCGGCGACGGGAAGAGCGATTCCGCGCCGGCAAGTTTCTCGAGTTCCTGGTCAGTCAGAAAGCCCATGACGTCCTCCTTTGGTGTGCGGGCGGGTGTCCCCGGTCTAGCCAGAGTCGTATGCGCCTATATAGTCCAAGTAAACGCCGAATGTCGAGCGATTCATCCGCCGCGCGCCGGGGCGAAACCGCCGTGCCAGCGGGTTTTGCGCACCGCGGCAAAACGCTCCGGGCCGCGGGCCGGCGCGAAACTTAGCGGCTGCTCACTTCCGGCTCAAGCACTTGAGCGCGGCGCCCCCCGCCGCCGGCAGGTCGCAGCGCCCGCCACACCCGCTCGTGCGTCGCCGGCATGTCGACGTGGGCAAGGCCGGTGCTCGCGTGGAGGGCGTCCACGACCGCACTGATCACCGCGGCCGGAGCACCGACCGCACCCGACTCCCCCGCGCCCTTCACGCCGAGAGGGTTCGTCGTGCACAGGGTATGGTTGAAGCTGCACTCGAACGACGGCACGTCGTCCGCGCGCGGCAGCGCGTAGTCCATGAACGACCCGGTCAGGAGTTGCGCCGTTTCCGGATCGTAGTACCCGTGCTCGAGCAGCGCCTGCCCGACCCCCTGGACGGTGCCGCCATGCACCTGGCCTTCGAGCAGCAGCGGGTTCATGGCGCGCCCGAAGTCGTCGACGATCGTGTAGCGCTCGATGCGGGTCGCGCCGGTCTCGGGGTCGATCTCGACCTCGACGATGTGACAGCCGTTCGGATAGGTGTACTTGTCGGGATTGCGCGTGTGCGTGGCCGCGAGGCCACCAGCCTTGGCCGCCACCGCGAACAGCGACACGCCGCGGTCCGTGCCCGCGATCCGGTAGTGTCCGTCGCGGTACTCCACGTCGGCGGCGGCGGCTTCGAGGAGGCCCGCCGCGGTCTCCTGGCCCTTCGCGACCGCCTCGTCGGCGGCGGCGGTCGCCGCAACACCGCCGATCGCGAGGAAGCGGCTGCCGCCGGTCATGCCGTCGGGGGTGACGTCGGTGTCGCCCTGCACGACCTCGATCGCGTCGGCGTCGATTCCGAGGGCGGCCGAGAGCACCTGCTTGAAGCCGGTGACGTGGCCCTGCCCGTTGTCCTGCATGCCCGAGAGCAGCGTGACCCGGCCGTCGCCGCCGATGCGCAGGGTCACCGTGTCGGGGCTCCCGGCGCCGCAGCGCTCGATGTACATCCCGAGGCCGATCCCGCGCAGCCGCCCGCGCCGGACGGCGGCGGCCCGGCGCCCCGGGAATCCGGCCCAGTCGGCGTGCTGCATGGCGAGCGCCATGGTGCCGGCGAAGTCCCCGCTGTCGTACTCGCTCTCGACCGGCGTCCGGTACGGGAACGCGTCGATGAAGTTGCGCCGCCGGATCTCGTCCGGCCCGAGCCCGAGCTCGCGCGCCGCGACGTCGACGATCCGCTCGATGAGATAGATCCCCTCGGGGCGGCCCGCGCCGCGATAGGCATCGACCGGCACGGTGTGGGTGACGACGCCTTTCACTGCCAGCGAGATCGCCGGGATGCGGTAGACGCTCGAGAGCACGTACAGCGCGAGCTGCGGGATGAACGGGCCGAAGTTCGACAGGTACGCGCCCATGTTCGCGTAGGTGGTCGCGCGCAGCGCGAGGAACTCGCGCCTGCGCGTCGAGGGCAAGCTCGGCGATCGAGTGGTTGTCGCGTCCCTGGACGTCGGCGAGGAAGGTCTCGCTGCGCTCGCCGGTCCAGCGCACCGGACGCTTCAGCTTGCGCGATGCCCACACGACCAGCGGCTGCTCCGGATGCAGGAAGATCTTCATGCCGAACCCGCCGCCGACGTCGCCCGACACCACGCGCAGCTGCTGCGGATCGAGCTTGAGGATCTGGCCGGCGATCTGGCCGCGGATCAGGTGCGGTCCCTGCGTCGGGGTGTAGAGCGTCGAGCGATCGGTCGCCGGATCGTAGTCGGCGACCGCCGCTCGCGGTTCGAGCGGATTCGCGACCAGCCGGTTGTTGACGAACTCGAGCCGGGTGACGTGCTGCGCCCGCGCGAACGCCGCGTCGACCGCCGCGCGGTCGCCGAGCGCGAGGTCGAAGCAGACGTTGTTTTTTATGTCCGCCCACACCTGTGGCGCGCCCGGCGTCGTCGCCGCGTGGGTGGCGGCGACGGCCGGCAGCGGCTCGAAGTCCGCCTCGATCAGCTCCGCCGCGTCCTTGGCGCGCGGTGCCGAGTCGGCGACGACGAGCGCGACCGGGTCGCCGACGTGGCGCACGCGATCGAGCGCGAGCAGCGGCCGTGGCGTCTCCCCGCGCGGCGAGCCGTCGACGTTGGTCACCGGGACCATGCAGGGGATGTCGCCGAGCCCGTCGGCGCGCACGTCCGCGCCGGTGAGGACGGCGACCACGCCCGGCGCGCGCCGCGCCGCGGACACGTCGAGCCGCCGGAGCGCGGCGTGGGCGTGCGGCGAGCGCAACACGAACGCATGGGCCTCGTTCGGCAGGCGCACGTCGTCGGCGTAGCGCCCAGCGCCCTTTATCGAGGGTGGGATCTTCGGCCCGGGTAACGGCCTGGCCGAATGCGAATTTCGCCATGGCAGGAAGGTCCTCGCAGCGTTTGCGTCGTGCCAACTATGCTACGACAACTGCCGCGAGCGATGCTTTAAAATACGCTGCCTTCGCAACGGCGTGCGGCGCGCGAGCCGCGCCGCAGCCCGACGCGAGGCGCGACGGACGAGGTGGGATTGGCACCAGGGTCGGGCAACGAACGCGAGGGGCTCGAGCGCGGCGAGTCCTTCATCGGGCCCGGCACGCCGGCGCAGGCGGAGCGCCGCCTCTGCCGCGAGGATCTCGTCGACAACGTGCTCCGCCGCGCGCTCGAGCACTCCGTGCTCGCCCCCGAGCTGCTCTCCGAGGAGGCGCTCGAGACGTCGCTGCAGGTGGCGCTCGCCTCGGCGCATCGCCAGCCCGACGTGTGGCTGTTCGCGTACGGCTCGCTCGTCTGGAACCCGGTGCTCGACTTCGAGGAGCGCCTCGTCGCCACCGTGCATGGCTACCACCGCAGCTTCTGCCTCCTGTCGCGCATCAACCGCGGCACGCCGGAGAAGCCGGGGCTCGTGCTCGGGTTGGACCGCGGCGGCCGCTGCACCGGCGTCGCCTACCGGATTCCCGCGCGGCTCGCCGAGATCGAGCTGCGGCTGCTGTGGCGGCGCGAGATGCTGCTCGGTTCGTACGCGCCGCGCTGGGTGCTGGTGACGCACGGCGACCGGAGCCTGCGCGCGCTGGCGTTCGCCGTGAACCGCGAGCGCTCGGGCTACGCCGGCCGTCTGCCGGCCGAAGCGATCGTCGAGCGCCTGATCCACGCCCGCGGCCGGATCGGCACCGGCCTCGATTACCTCCGGCAGACGATCGACGGCCTCGCCGCGGTCGGCATCCGCGACCCGCACCTGATCCGCCTCGAGGCGCTCGCCCGCCAGCGGCTCGGGGAGGACGAGCCGCATCGGCCGCGCGCCGACCTGCAGCTCTAGCGCGCCAGCAGGAAGTCGCGAACGACCCCGATCTGGTCGTCGGTCATCAGCCACGGCGCGTGGCCGACTCCCGGGAACTCGACTAGGCGCGCGCGCGGGCCGCGCTCGGCCATCTGCTTCGCGGTCGCCTCGAGCAGCATGTCGGACTGCGCGCCCCGCAGCACGAGCGTCGGGCACTTGATTCGCTCCCACTGCGGCCAGAGGTCGACGCCCTGCAGGAAGTCGCCGCCGAACTCGATGTCGCCGTGGTTCGCGCGCCGGAGCCCGCTGACGATGCCGGGGTCGTACGCGAGGCTGTAGGTGCGGTCGTCGTTGCGCCGCACGCTGTGGCGGGCGACGTGCCGCCACTTGCGGTTGGGCAGCGGGCCGAAGGACGCGCAGGCGACGCGCAGATGCTCCTCCACGGCGCGCAGGTTCTTGAACTTCGCGTTCAGCCCGGACTGCACGTTCTTCAGCCGCGCGAGTCCCGACCACGGCACGAGCGGGCCGACGTCGTTCAGCACGAGCCGCCCGATCGGCGACCCCGCCTTCGCCGCGAGCATCATGCCGATCAGCCCGCCCATCGACGTTCCCACCCAGTCGATCCGGCGCGGGCGCCCCAGGCGGTGCAGGATTCCGGCGAGCCACGCGAGCGTCCCCCCGGAGCGCGCCGCGAGGTGCGCGATCAACGCCGCGGCCTCGGACTGGTAGAGCGCGAAGCCGTAGTCCGACTTGTCCGGCAGCCAGTCGCTGCGGCCGCGGCCGGCGACGTCCATGCACACGACGCGGCAGTCGGGTGCGAGCTCCGCGGCGAGGTAGTCGAAGTCGCGGCTGTTGCGCGTGAGGCCGTGCACGCAGATGACGACGTGCGGGTTGTGCGAGCTTCCCCACTCCGTGTAGGCCACGCGGTGGAAGCCGCTCGGGCCGAGGCTGGGAAACTGACGGTGGCGGGGGATCGCGAACCTCGACGGCTGGGCGCGCGCCGGTCGCGGCGCGACGACCGTTGAACGTGGCGGGCCCGTGATTGTGGTCGGAGGGTTCCGTCGCGGCAAGCGCGTCTCACCGTGCACCGAACGAGTGCCTACTGGCGACGGGCCGCGGTCCGTGAAACACTTCCGCGCCGGGCCCGAGGACGCGCTGTCAACCGACGCGCGTGCCGCCCGTTGGGCCGCTTGGCGCCATGTCCCTGACCCGCGACGACCTGAAGAACGACCGCCTGCGGCGGCTCTGGAACGAGTGCGGCGCGCTGCCCCATCCGCTGTCCGATGCCGAGCTCGAGGCGTCGATCGGCTGGGCGCTGTCCGGGGCCGGCGCCGGCGATGTCTGGGTCTTCGGCTACGGCTCGCTCATGTGGAATCCGCTCTTCCACTACTCGGAGCAGCGGCCCGCCATGCTGCGCGGCTTTCACCGCCGCTTCTGCCTGTGGTCGATCACGAGCCGCGGCACGCGCGAGCGGCCGGGGCTGGTGCTCGGCCTCGATCGCGGCGGCTCGTGCCAAGGCGTCGCCTACCGGCTGCCGGCGGGCGAGGCGCCGCACGAGCTGAAGCTGCTCTGGAATCGCGAGATGGTGCTCGGTTCGTACGAGCCGCGCTGGGCGCGGGTCGAGGCCGCGCCCGGTCCCGCGAGCGGCGGCTGCGCCGAGGAACTCCGCGCGCTCGTCTTCACGGTGAACCGGGAACACCCCAACTATGCCGGGAGGCTCCCGCTCGACGCGGTCGTGGCCGCGCTCGCCGCCGCATCCGGGCACCTCGGTTCCTCGGCCGAGTATCTCTTCCGCGCGGTCGACGCGCTCGCGGCGCACGGGCTCCGCGACTCGCACCTGGAGACGCTCCGCCGCCGCGTCCAGCAGGCGGCCGGCTCGCTCTAGCCGCCCGCGGCCTTCTCGGCGGCGAGCTGGAGCTTGGCGAGCAGCCGTTCGAGCTCGCGCTGCTCGCCCGGGGCGAGCGCCGCGAGCAGCACCCGCGCGCGGGCGCGCGCGAGCAGGGTGGCGCGCCGGTAGAGGGCGCGCCCCTTGGTCGTGAGGCGCAGGACCGTCCGGCGCGCGTCGAACGGATCGTGCGTTCGCTCGACGACCCCGCGCCGCGCGAGCGCCTGGGCGGCGCGGGCGGCGCGCCCCTTCCCGGTCGCGCCGCGCGCCGCCGCTTCCACCAGGGAGACCGGCGCACCGTCGCCGAGCACGGTCAGGAGGCGCCACTCCGCCGCGTCGAGGCCGAACCGGCGGATGCGCTGCCGCGCTTCGGCCGTCCCGAGCAGGGCCGCGAGCGTCGCAATCCGCGGTAGCAGCGAGCTCGCCGCCCCGCGCGCGCGCCGGTGCCGGCGCGCCCCGGTCCGGCTCCCGTTCCGCTTGCGGCGCGTGCTCACGATGCAATTATCGCGACTTCGCCGGTTCCGGGACGTCGCCGCCGCGAAACGACCGCGCCGGTCGCCTACAATCCTACAATCCGTCGTGAACCTCCGCCGGGAGACTGCCATGCCGGAGTTGTGGGACAACCCCATGGGCACGGACGGGTTCGAGTTCGTCGAATACGCCGCGCCCGATCCCAAGGCCATGGGCGCGCTCTTCGAGCGCCTGGGCTTCAAGGCGATCGCGCACCACCGCCACAAGGACGTGGCGCTGTACCGCCAGGGCGAGATCAACTTCATCGTCAACGCGGAGCCGGATTCGTTCGCCCAGCGTTTCGCGCGGCTGCACGGGCCGAGCATCTGCGCGATCGCATTCCGCGTGGCCGACGCCAAGGTCGCTTACGAGCGCGCGGTGGACCTCGGCGCCTGGGGCTACGCGGGCCACGCCGGGCCGGGCGAGCTGAACATCCCGGCGATCAAGGGCATCGGGGATTCGCTCATCTACTTCATCGACCGCTGGCGCGGCAAGCACGGCAAGACCACCGGCGACATCGGCAACATCGGCTTCTACGACGTGGACTTCGAGCCGTTGGCGGGCGCCGACCTGAATCCCGCGGGTCACGGCCTCGCCAGCATCGACCATCTCACGCACAACGTGCACAAGGGGCGCATGCAGGAGTGGGCCGACTTCTACGAACGGCTGTTCAACTTCCGCGAGCTCCGCTACTTCGACATCGAGGGTCAGGTCACCGGCGTCAAGAGCAAGGCGATGACCAGCCCCTGCGGCAAGATCCGCATCCCGATCAACGAGGAGGGGACCGAGACCGCCGGGCAGATCCAGGAGTACCTCGACAAGTACCGCGGCGAGGGCATCCAGCACATCGCGCTCGGGTCGACGGATCTCTTCCGGACGGTGGATGCGCTGCGTGCGAAAGGCGTGAAGCTCCTCGATACGAACGACACCTATTACGAGCTCATCGACCGGCGCATCCCCGGGCACGGCGAGAGGGTCGCCGAGCTGCAGCGCCGCAGGATCCTCATCGACGGCAAGGCCGGGGCGCTGCTGCTGCAGATCTTCTCCGAGAACCAGCTCGGGCCCATCTTCTTCGAGTTCATCCAGCGCAAGGGCGACGAGGGCTTTGGCGAGGGCAACTTCAAGGCGCTGTTCGAGGCGATCGAGCTCGACCAGATCCGGCGGGGGACGCTCAAGGCTTGAGGTCGCCACGGGGTTGGTGCCGGGAACCGGCGGCGGCGGCCGTGCCCCCTCCGCCCCTCCCCGAAGCAGACGACCCGGACGCCGCCGCCGGATTCCCGGCATTGGCAGCGCGTCGCAACCGCAGCGCGCCGTGCGCATCCTCCTGGCACGCGGCGCCCGCGCCTATCGGGGCCTCCCTGAAACGTGCCCACCAGAAACCCTGGTAAGGGGCGCGGCGTGAACGACTGCGCGCCGGATCGTGGCGATGCGCCGGAGCATCGCGCCCGACGCCCGCTCCGGGGTCGGCATCGTCGAGGGCCCTCGGGAGTCGGTCGCGCGGCGTTATGATTTGCGTCTCGCCCCAGCGTGCGGACCCCATGAGCACCGCAACCAGCACCAAAACCGCGACCGGTCAGACGGCGTCCCGGGCTGCGGACGGCGACGTCCGGTACCAGTCGGGCTTCGCAAACGAGTTCGCGACCGAGGCGCTTCCCGGGGCATTGCCGGTCGGCCAGAACTCCCCGCAGCGTTGCCCGTACGGGCTCTACGCCGAGCAGATCTCCGGCACCGCCTTCACCGCGCCACGCCATGTCAACCGGCGCACCTGGTGCTATCGCATCCGCCCGAGTGCGCATCATCAGCCGTTCCGGCGCATCGACAACGGGCTGGTGACGAGCGACTTCGCGCAGGCGGTCGCCACGCCGAACCAGCTCCGCTGGGATCCGCTCCCGATCCCGGCCAAGCCGGTCGACTTCGTCGACGGCCTCATCACCATGGCGGGCAACGGTGCGCCGGAGGCCCAGGCGGGGGCCGGCATCCACGTCTACGCCGCGAACCGCTCGATGACCGACCGGTACTTCAGCAACGCCGACGGCGAGCTCCTGATCGTCCCGCAGCAGGGCCGGCTCCGGCTCGCGACGGAGATGGGCCTCGTCGCGATCGAGCCGCAGGAGATCGCGGTGGTGCCGCGCGGCGTGCGCTTCCGCGTCGAGCTCCCCGACGGCGCCGCGCGCGGCTACGTGTGCGAGAACTTCGGCGCGCCGTTCCGGCTGCCGGATCTCGGCGTGATCGGATCGAACGGCCTCGCGAACCCACGCGATTTCGGCACCCCGGTCGCGTGGTACGAGGACCGCGAAGGGAAGTTCGAGCTCGTCAACAAGTTCGCCGGCAACCTGTGGGCGGCGGAGCTCGACCACTCGCCGCTCGACGTCGTCGCCTGGCACGGCAACCTCGCGCCGTACCGGTACGACCTGCGGCGGTTCAACGTCATCGGCTCCACCAGCTACGACCACCCGGATCCGTCGATCTTCCTCGTGCTCCAAGCGCCGTCCGACACCCCCGGGGTCGACCTGATCGACTTCGTGATCTTCCCGCCGCGCTGGCTCGTCCAGGAGCACACGTTCCGCCCGCCGTGGTTCCATCGCAACGTGGCGAGCGAGTTCATGGGGCTCGTCCACGGCGCGTACGACGCCAAGGCCGGGGGGTTCGTGCCGGGCGGGGCGTCGCTGCACAACTGCATGACCGGTCACGGCCCCGACGCCGAGACGTTCGAGCGCGCTTCCACGCGCGAGCTCTCGCAGCCGGATCGCATCACCGACACGATGGCGTTCATGTTCGAGACCCGGCTCATCATCCGGCCGACCCGGTTCGCGCTCGAGGCCTCGCAGCTGCAGCACGACTACGCCGCGTGCTGGCAGGGGCTGAAGCGGCGCTTCGATCCGTCGCGGCCCTGAATGAGCCATAGCAACGAAACCCACGACCCGCGGCTCGCGAGCTGGGTCGACGCCGCCAACGCACCCGGCGCCGACTTCCCCGTCCAGAACCTGCCGTTCGCGGTGTTCCGCCGCCGCGGCTCGAACGAGGCCTTCCGGGGCGGGGTCGCGATCGGGGACCAGGTCCTCGATCTCGCGGCGGCGCACCGCGCGGACGCGTTCTCCGGCGAGGCCGCCGCGGCCGCGGCGAGCTGCAGCGCCCCGAGCCTCAACGCCTTCATGGCGATGGGGCCGCGCGCGTGGTCGGGCCTGCGCCTCGGCCTCTCGCGCGCGCTGCGCGAAGGCTCGCCGATGGAGCAGCGCCTGCGCGGCTGCCTCGTGCCGCAAGGGCAGGTGGAGTTCGCCGTCCCGGCGCAGATCGGCGACTTCACCGACTTCTACGCCTCCGTGCACCACGCGCTGCGGGTGGGCAAGCAGTTCCGCCCCGACAACCCGCTCCTGCCGAACTACAAGTGGGTGCCGATCGCCTACCACGGGCGGAGCTCCTCGATCGGCGTCAGCGGCCAGAGCTTTCGCGCGCCCGGTGGGGCAGACGCATGCCGCCGGGCGCGGGCGAGCCGGCGTTCGGCCCCAGCACGCGGCTCGACTACGAGCTCGAGGTCGGCGTCTTCGTCGGCGTCGGCAACGAGCCCGGGCAGCGCGATCGCGATCGCCGACGCCGAGCGGCACGTCTTCGGCCTGTGCCTGCTCAACGACTGGTCGGCGCGCGACATCCAGGCGTGGGAGTACCAGCCGCTCGGGCCGTTCCTCGCGAAGAACTTCGCGAGCACGATCTCGCCGTGGATCGTGACGCTGGAGGCGCTCGCGCCCTACCGCGACGCGTGGACCCGGGACGCGTCGGACCCGCAGCCGCTCGCCTACCTCGACGAGCCGGAGCAGCGGGCGAGCGGCGCGATCGACCTGCAGCTCGAGGCGTGGCTCGAGACGCCGACGATGCGGGATGCCGGAGGGCCGCCTGCCCGGCTATCCCATACGAGCTTCCGGCACGCGTACTGGACGATCTTCCAGATGGTCGCCCACCACACGGTGACCGGCTGCAACCTCCAGCCGGGCGATCTGCTCGGCAGCGGCACGCAGTCCGGCCCTGCGCCCGAGGAAGGCGGTTGCCTGCTCGAGCTCTCGGCCGGCGGCAAGCAGCCGATCCAGCTCCCGGGCGGCGAGTCGCGCACCTTCCTCGAGGACGGCGACTGCCTGATCCTCCGGGGCTGGTGCGAGAAGCCCGGCGCCGCGCGCGTCGGCTTCGGCGAGTGCCGGGCGACGGTGCTGCCTGCCGTCCCGCTGTAAGTGGCCACTGCGGGTCGGGCCGGTACAATGCGCGCCTTTCGCGCGGCCCCGGCATGAAGCTCGGCACGCTCAAGAACGATACCCGCGACGGCGCCCTGTGCGTCGTCTCTCGCGATCTGCGGACCGCGACCGTCGCGTACGACGTCGCGCCGACGCTGCAGGCCGCGCTCGACGACTGGGACTTCTGCGCGCCGCGGCTCGCGGCGCTCTACGCGGAGGCGAACCGCTCGCCCGCGGGTTCGCGCTGGTTCGAGGCCGACTTCGCGAAGTTCCACGCGCCGCTGCCGCGCGCGTTCCAGTGGGCCGACGCGTCGGCGTACCTCAGCCATGCGGAGCGGGTGCGGAAGGCCCGCGGCGCGGAGCTCGCCCGGGAGCTGCGCGAGGAGCCGCTCATGTACCAGGGGGGGTCGGACGCCTTTCTCGGGCCGTGCGACGACATCCCGGTCGAGAGCGAGACGTGGGACATCGACCTCGAGGGCGAGCTCGCGATCGTCACGGGCGACGTCCCGATGGGCGTGAAGCGCGACCGGGCCGGGGAGCACATCCGGCTCGCCATGCTGGCGAACGACGTCTCGCTGCGCGGTCTGGTGCCGGCGGAGCTCGCGAAGGGGTTCGGGTTCTTCCAGTCAAAGACCTGGACGGCGTTCTCGCCGGTGGCGGTGACGCCGGACGAGCTCGGCGCCGCGTGGGACGGGCGCAAGCTCCGCCTGCCCCTCGTCGTGCACGTGAACGGCGAGCTGCTCGGGCGGCCGGACGCGGGCACCGACATGGCGTTCGACTTTCCCCGCCTCATCGTGCACGCGGCGAAGTCGCGCCGGCTGGGGGCCGGCACGGTCATCGGCTCGGGGACCGTCTCGAACAAGGACCCAAGGGCGGGGGTCTGCTGCCTGGCCGAGAAGCGCGCGCTCGAGACCCTCAAGGGCAGGGGCGCGGCGACGCCGTTCCTCAGGTTCGGCGACCGCGTGCGGATCGAGATGCTGGCCGAGGGGCGCTCGATTTTCGGCGCGATCGACCAGCAGGTGGTGCGCTACGAGCCGCACCGGTAGGATTCGTCCCCATGGCCTTCGACGAAATCCTCGGCTCGCCGCTGTTCATCGTCGGCGTGGCGTTCGGCATGATCGGCCTGCTGCAGATGGCGACCGGGTTCGTGGCGCTGTTCCGCCGCGAGCCCGTCGGGTTCACCGTCCGGATGGTGATCGGCCTCGCAGTGGGCGCGCTGGGACTGAGCGCCGCGCTGATCGCGTTCGGGGTCCAAGGCTACGCCGCCCTCACCCGCGAGACCCTGGCGGCGACGATCGCCGTCACCCCGAGCGGCCCGCAGCGGTTCGACGCGCGCGTGAAGTTCATCGACGGCCGCGAGGCCGCGTTCGTCATCGCGGGCGACGAGCTGTACGTCGACGCCCACGTCCTGAAGTGGAAGCCGCTCGCGAACGTGCTCGGCCTGCACACCGCCTACGAGCTCGACCGCATCGCCGGCCGCTACCGCTCGGCCGAGCAGGAGCAGAAAGGGCTGCGCACGGTCTATCCGCTGGGGAAGCCGCAGCTGGTCGATCTCTTCGCGCTGCGCAGCCGCTATGCCTGGCTCTCGCCCCTCGTCGACGCCGAGTACGGCTCGGCGTCGTTCGTGCCGGTCACGAAGCCCGCCGAGCTCGAGGTGCGGGTGTCGCCGAGCGGCCTCCTGATCCGCGAGGCCGAGAAGTAGTCACTTGGAGGCCGGCGCGGTCGGGGTGGGCCCTGCGGCCGGACCGCGACGCTAGGCCTTCGCGGCGCCCTTGCCGATGAAGCGCAGCTCGAACTTTTCGCCGCCGACCTCGATCGCCGCGCCGTCGCGGATCGCGTGCCAGCCGTCGACGATCGGCTTGCCGTCCACGCGCGGCGGCCGGCCGGCGACGCGAGCGAGCGAGAAGCCCTCGGGACGGCGCAGGATCGCGCAATAGTCCCGCGCCCGCTCGCCGATCCCAGTGAGCGGCTGCTCGAGGCCGACCGTCGCGCCGGCCTGCTTGCCGGAGACGACGCGCAGCGCCGCGACCGGCAGCGGGATCTCCCACGACCGCGCCTCCGTCGTCGGCGCCTTGCCGGCGAGCGGGACGAGCCCGGCGTCGGTGGCGCGGAAGATCATCGTGCGGTCGCCTTCGGCGGACACGACGCTCTTGTGGTCGACGTAGCGGATCTGGAAGTCGAGGATCTCGATCGTGTCGCCATGGTTGAGCATATGCCGCGTCACGCGATTGCCGTTGACGAACGTGCCGTTCGCGCTCTCGAGGTCGAGGAGCATGTGATCGACGCCCCGCACCTCGATCGCCGCGTGCGCCTTGCTCACCGCGGCGTCCTCGAGCCGGATGTCGGCTCCCTCGGCGCGCCCGATCGTGATCCGCCGGTTCTCGATGAACCACGAGCCGAGCATCGCGCCGCCGCGGCTCGCCATCAGTTTCGCCATCTACTTCCCTTCCATCTTCGAGCGCAGCCAGCCGAACAACCCCTGCGATTCGGGCTCGGCGCGCGGCGCGGCGGCGACGCGCGATTTCGCGCGCACCAGCACGACTGAGATGTTGTCGCGCCCGCCGCGGTCGTTCGCCAGCATGACCAGGGTGCCGGCCGCGAGGTCGAGGTTCGGCTCGAGCACCTCGAGGGCGTTGGCGAGATCGGCGTCGTCGACGAGATCGTGCAGCCCGTCGGTGCAGAGGAGGTAGATGTCGTCGGCGACCACTTCGTGCTCGCCGAGGTCGGGCGCCACCTGGTCCTCGGCGCCGAGCGCGCGCATGATGAGGTGGCGGCTTTTCGAGGCGCGCGCCTCGTCGGCGGTCATCTGCCCCGCTGCGAGCTGCGCCTGCACGAACGAATGGTCGGTGGTCAGCCGCTCGAGGCGGCCCTGTCGCCAGCGGTAGACGCGCGAGTCCCCGACGTGCGCGATGCACACGCGATCGCCCCGGAACCACGCGACCGAGAGCGTCGTGCCCATGCCCGCGAGCCCGGGGTCCGCCCGGACGCGCTCGCGGATCGCCCGGTTCGCCGCGGCGAAGGCGGCGTGCGCTGCGGCGCGCGGCGCGATGTTCTGCGCCGTCGCGAGCTGGCCGACGAGCGTCTGGGTGGCGAGCTTGGCCGCGACGTCCGCGCCCCTCGCGGTCGCCATCCCGTCGGCGAGCGCGACGAAGCCGCGGGCGGCATCGGTCGCGACGCTGTCCTCGTTGAACTTTCGCACCCGGCCGAGATCCGAGCGCGCCGCGACCTCCAGCGCGTACTTGAGCAGCGCGGGGGCCGGGGGGGTGCCGCCGGCGTATGACGTTGACATGAAAGGGTTTTGTGCGCTGCCGCAGCGCGCCGGGCCCGGCCCGGACGCGTAGCGACCCGCTATGGTAGGCCAGCCAAGCCGTTCTGCAAAAAGAAATAGTTTGGATTCCGGCGCTTACCGTGGGCCGCTTCAAGCGCTTTCTTTGCCAGAATGGGGCCGGCGGCAGGGTCAAACGCCGCGATCCGTATGAGTGCGACCGCGAAGCAGCTCGGACGCTACGAACTTCTCGACGAGCTGGGTCGGGGGGCGATGGGCGTCGTCTACAAGGCGCGCGACCCGATCATCGACCGGGTGGTGGCGCTGAAAACCATCGACTTCGCCCTGACCGGCGCCGCGGCGGCGAGCTTCGAGCAGCGCTTCTTCCAGGAGGCGCGCGCGGCCGGGCGCCTGAACCACCCGAACATCGTCACCATCTACGACGCCGGCCAGGCGGACGGCATCGCGTACATCGCGATGGAGTTCCTCGACGGGACGAGCCTGCGACAGCTCCTCGACGAGCAGGCGCCGCCCGGCATCGCGCGCGCCGTCGAGGTCGCCGGCCAGGTCGCGCGCGGCCTCGCGTACGCGCACGAGCAGGGGGTCATCCACCGCGACATCAAGCCGGCGAACATCATCTTGCTGCGTAACAAGCGGCCGAAGATCACCGACTTCGGCATCGCCCGGCTGAGCGAGGCCGACGGCCGGTCGGGCGAGCGGGCCGGCTCCCCGAAGTACATGGCGCCGGAGCAGATCCGCGCCGACGCCACGATCGACGGCCGCGCCGATCTCTTCTCGCTCGGCGCCGTCCTCTACGAGATGCTCACCGGTCGGGCACCGTTCACCGGCGAGACGGTGCACGAGATCATGGAGCAGGTGCTCGGCGCCGACCCGCCGCCACCGGGCAGCGTGAATGCCCGCGTGCCGCCGGAGCTCGACGCGATCGTCATGCGGATGCTCGCCAAGCGGCCTGCGGACCGGTTCCCGAGCGCGCGGTCGCTGTTCCGCCAGCTGCGGCGCGTCGAGGAGCGGCTCGACGAGCGGACGACGCGCGAAGCCGCCGACGAGGTCGAGGGGGTCGCGCCCGTCGCACCGACGCCGAGCGAGGGCGATAAGACGCTCGTGCTCGCGGCGGCGGTGCCCGCACCGCCGCGCCGCGCCTTGCGCTCGACGCGCCGGATGGTGGCGCTCGTCGCCGCCGGGCTCGTTCTGGCCGGCCTCGCGCTGATCCCGTTGCGGCTCCAGTTCTCCGACGCGAATGCGCGGCGCACCGAGGTCGCCGCCGCGCCACCGTCGGCGGTGGTCGACGCCGTGCCGGCGCCGACGTCCGAGCCGGCGCACCCCGAACCTCCGCCCGCGATCGAGCCTCCCCGGCCGCCGCCCAAGGCGGTGAAGGTTGCGCCACCGCCACCGCCGAAGCGCGCCGCGGCGCCCGCCAAGCCACCCGCGCCGCCGAAACCGGCCGTCGCTCCACCGCCGGTGCAGGTCGCCGCGGCGCCACCGCCGCCGCCGGCGGCGCCGCCGGCGCCGCTGACCGGCAAGCTGCTGCTCGACGTCACCCCGAGGGGCGACGTGTACATCGACGGCAAGCACGCCGGGACCGCGCCGCCGCTTTCGGTCATCGAGCTTCCGCCGGGCCGGCACAAGGTCGAGATCCGGAACGCGACGCTGCTCCCGTACCTCGGCTACATCACGCTCCAGGCCGGCGCGAGCCACAAGGTCCAGCACGCCTTCGTGGAGTGACTCCGAACGGCGCGCCGCGACCCGGCTAACATTCGCCGTTCATCGTTGCTGCGTTCCGGCTGCTCTGTGGACCCCTTCACCCACGTCCTCAGCGGCGCGTTGCTCGCACGCGCGACCGCGCCCGATCCCGCCAAGGCGCGGATCTCGACCCTGGCGCGCGTCGCGGCCGGCGGTCTCGCGGCGGCGTTCCCGGATATCGACTTCGTTCTCGGGTATGTCTCGCCGGTCGCTTACCTGTCCGGCCATCGCGGCGTCACGCATTCGATTCTCATGCTGCCGGTCTGGGCGGTGCTGCTCGCGTGGATTTTCGCGAAGATCGACCGCAGCAAGACGGTCACGTGGCGCGACTACTTCGGCGTGTGCGCGCTCGGCGTCGGCGCCCACATCCTCGGCGACCTGATCACCTCGTACGGCACGATGATCTATGCGCCGCTCTCCGATGCGCGGGTGGCGTGGAACACGACGTTCATCATCGACCTCTGGTTCAGCGGGATCATCGTGGCGGGGCTCTTCGGGTCGCTGGTGTGGCGCCGGTCGCGGGTGCCCTCCGTCTGCGGGCTCGCCGTGCTCGCGGGTTACGTGGGATTCCAGGCGGTGCTGCACTCGCGCGCGGTCGACTTCGGCGTCGAGTACGCGCGCCGGGAGGGCTTGAGCGAAGTGCAGGTGGCCGCGATCCCGCGCCCGGTCTCGCCGTTCAACTGGACGGTATTCGTCACCGCGGGCGACCGGTATTCCTATGCCCACGTCAATCTGGTGCGCGAGCGGATGCTGCCGACGCCCGGCCCGGATGCGGGCCTGCTCGAGCGCGTCGACGCGCCCTACGCGCCGCTCGCCGAGGCGAAGTGGATCGCGCTCGACAAGTACGGCGACGATTCGGAGCGAGCGCTCGCCGTGCGCTTGTTCGCCGATCCCCGCCTCGGGTTCTTCCGGTGGTTCGCGGAGTTCCCGGCGCTATATCGAGTCGACCGCGGCAACCCCTCGACGTGCGTCTGGTTCCAGGACCTGCGGTTCGTCACCCCGGGGCTCGAGCGCAACATCTTCCGCTACGGGCTGTGCCGCGAGGAAGGCGCGGAGGACTGGCGCGTCTACCGGCTGCTCGGCGACGGCCAGCGGGAGTCAGCGGGGTAAAGGTCGCAATCGGGGGTTGTGGGTTCAAATCCTGCCCCGCGCCGATCGGACAGGCCGCTTCCGGCCACAAGCGGACCTTCGGATACACCCTGGGTCCGACCAATCACTTCCACGCGAGTTGGGCGAGGTGCTTCTTGGACTCTCGCCGCTGACGGTCTAAACTCGACTCGTCAACCGGGTTGCCTTGCTGGAGGCTCCTATGGCGAAGATGATTGGCGGTGAAATTGCCGTCGGTTTGCTGCATTGCGCCGCCTGCAGAGCCGTAGCTGCACGCGCAACTCCAGTAGACCAGTCAGGCGTTGCCCCGACCTCGCCGCGGGTGCCGCCACCCGTAGGGATCCGTATCTCGTCTCAGGAGGGATTTTCTCTGGTCGAGATGGCAATCGTGCTCGTGATCATCGGCCTGCTTATGGGCGGAATCCTGAAGGGCCAGGAGATCCTCACCCAGGCCCGGAGCAAGCACATCATCAACGATGTCCACGGCATCAGCGCCGCCTACCTTGCGTACCTAGACCGCTATCGCGCGATCCCGGGCGACGATGGGCTGGCCGGCGGGGCGGGTGGCCGTTGGACCGCCAGCGTCTCGGGAAACGGCGATGGCAGCATCGCAGGCCTGTACGAGGCCCAGCCTGCCGGGGCGACGCCGATAACGGGCGAGGAGTCGAACCTCTTCTGGTGGCACCTGCGGCTCGCCGGATTCCTGCCCGGCCCGACCGGTGGCGCAGGCGTGGGCGCGCAGCCAAACAACGCGCTGGGCACGATGATCGGGGTGCAGACGGGCATCGGGGCAGCGACAATGGGCCTTTCAGGGTTGATCATCTGCACCGCCAACATCCCCGACAAGATCGCGATCGCCGTCGACACCCAGACTGACGATCGGGCTGCGGCCACCGGCTCGCTGCACGGCGCACTGCAGTCGGCATCCAACCAGCCGATCGCCGCGGCGACCTTCCCTCCCACTGGCGGCGACTATGTGGAGACTGGCGCGAACAAGTACCTGCTCTGCAAGGGCCTCTGATCTGCTGGCCCGATGAACTCGGCCCGGTGACCGGGCGAAGAGTCTCGAAGGGCGAGCATCTTCGTCGGTATTTGCGCCCGGTGGCAATAGAGGGAACTCCGCCAGGGTCTGCTTTTCTACCGCACAACAGGCAGCAAAGGGTCGTTAGCTGACGGTCGTACTCGGAAAAGCAGCTCGCGTGGTCTTCGATGAACGGCCCAAGAGCGGCCGTCGGACGTCTTGCCAAGGCAGTCGCTGGAAAGCGGTCGCTCGACGGCGCTCTCGACCCATTGCTGCCGGTCGTGCTCTAGAAAAGCAGACCTTCGTGGACTTCGCTGAACGGCCCAAAGCTGCCGGCGGACGTCTTGCCAAGGCAGACACTGGGAAGGGGCGTCCCGGCCAGGGACGGTACGGAAGTCAATTGCAGCAAAAAGAAACACCGCGCAACCAGATCATGGTGCGGCGGCGCCTTGAAAATACTCGTCGCCATCGAAGATCCGTTGGTGATTATCAGAGTCCTCACGCACCTGGGCTTCCCTGCGCGCGCCTCCGCGCTCCACCGACAAGCCGACTCGATCTTTTCCAAGCGGCCTGATCCTCAACCGACACCGGGTGCGCAACAGCGCCGAGGATTGCGCTCGGCCCTCGCTCGTGCAGAAGGCCCAATGCCTCGACATTAGTCGCCCCCGGGCCAATGCATGGCGGGCGGACAAATCCCGTGAAAGCGTGAGTTTTCACCCGCCAACCCGGCTTTTGACGGCTCGCTGGCGCAGCGATACAGTTGTGCTTGGCAAAAAATGCAGGTTTGAATTTCCTGTTTGGAATTTCCCGCGGGCGTTCTTTCGGTGGGTACGGCGGCGCGCGCGGCCAAGCTTCTGCTGTGGGAGAGGCCCGCTGCTCGCCTCGGGGTCGACGAGTGCCGTTATGGCGAACTCCCGTAGACTGCGATCGGGCGGGTACCCCGATCGCCGGCCCGCGAGGGCCCAACGAGGTTCGCGATGCAGACCGCGCAGACCGGCACCGCCCGTGTTTTCGAGCTGTTCCTGATCAAGCCCTCCCACTACGATGACGACGGGTATGTCATCCAGTGGCTGCGCTCGTCGATCCCGGCGAACACGCTCGCGACGTTGAACGGCCTCGCGCTCGACTGCGCCGCGCGGCGCGTGCTGGGCGACGACGTCGAGATCCGGATCACGGCCCAGGACGAGACCAACACCCGCATCCGGCCCGAAGCGATCATCCGGCAGATCCGCGCGTCGGGCGGACGGGGCCTGGTGGGCTTGGTCGGGGTGCAGACCAACCAGTTCCCGCGCGCAGTGGACCTCGCCCGGCCGCTCGCGGCCGCCGGGATCCCGGTCTGCATCGGCGGGTTTCACGTGAGCGGCTGCCTCGCGATGCTCCCGGACGTCCCGCCGGAGCTGCGCGACGCGATGGACCTCGGCATCACGCTCTTCGCCGGGGAAGCGGAGGGGCGGCTCGAGCAGCTCCTGCAGGCGGCCGATCGCCGCGAGCTGAAGCCGCTCTACAACTACATGAGTGATCTCCCAGGACTGGAAGGAGTTCCGACGCCCTACCTGTCGGCCGACGTCGTGGCGCGGACGGCCGGCATGCGCACGAGCTTCGACGCCGGCCGCGGCTGCCCGTTCAGCTGCAGCTTCTGCACGATCATCAATGTCCAGGGGCGCAAGTCGCGCGCCCGGAACGCCGACGACGTCGAGCACCTCGTGCGCGCCAATCTCGCCCAGGGCGTGCACAACTTCTTCATCACCGACGACAACCTGGCGCGCAACCAGAATTGGGAAGCGATCTTCGACCGGCTGATCCACATGCGCGAGGTCGAGGGCGAGCGCATTTACGTGGTGGCCCAGGTCGACACGGCGGTGCACAAGGTCCGTGGCTTCATCGAGAAGGCGGCGCGCGCCGGGGTGAACCGGGTGTTCCTCGGCCTGGAGAGCATCAACCCGGAGACGCTCAAGCACGCGCAGAAGGGCCAGAACCGCATCACCGAGTACCGGGCGATGCTGCAGGCGTGGCACCGGGTGGGCACGCTCACGTTCGCCGGCTACATCCTCGGTTTCCCGGGCGACACGCCGGAATCGATCGAGCGCGAGATCCGCATCATCCAGAAGGAGCTGCCGATCGACCTTCTCGAGTTCTTCATCCTCACGCCGCTGCCCGGATCGGCCGATCACAAGAAACTCTACCTAGCGGGCGTGCCGATGGAGCGCGATCTCAACCGCTACGATATCGCGCACATCACCACTCGCCACGGGACGATGTCGGACGAGGAGCTGCTCGCGATCTACCAGAGGGCGTGGAACCTCTATTACTCGCCGGAGCACGTGGAACGCGTGCTGCGGCGGAGCCAGGCCTGGGGCTACGACCTCGCCAATATGCGGTCGAAGATGTTCGGCTTCCAGGCGCCGGCCACTATCGAAGGGATCCATCCGCTCGAGGGCGGCATCTTCCGCCGCAAGTACCGCCGCGATCGCCGTCCGGGAATGCGGCGCGAGAACCCGGTCGTGTTCTACGCGCGGTACAGCGCGGAGATCGTATCCAAGATCGTGCGGTACACCGCGCTCTACTGGCGGTACCGGAGGATCCTTGAGCACGTGCGCCGCACCCCGGGCACCGAGGTGGACGTCGCGATGCAGCCGGTGCAGGACGCCGACCTCGACGCGCTCGAGCTGTTCACCGCGACCGAGGCCGCGCGGGCCGCGGCCGAGAAGCAGCGCCGCCGAAAGGCTGCCGTTGCCGCTGCGGAGGCCTGAGCTCTGGAGCGAGCGGCGGAGATGCTGCGATTCCCGCGCGCAACCGGAGGCCTGGCCGTCAGCTCGCTGCGGTCTGCGAAAGATCTCAATCGAGAGGAGCCTATGCCTAAAATTCGAGCCGGCAGCATCACAATGAACTACGATCAGCAGGGCAGCGGTGAGCCTTTGGTGCTCATTCCCTACCTGGCGGCTGACTACGCCTGTTACGCGTTCCAGGTCGCCGACTACTCGAAGCTGTGACCGCGCCCACTTGGCGTTTTTTTGATTCAATCGCTCTGTTCACGACAACCCAGGCCGATCCCCCTTGAGTACCGATACCCCCGAGTCCAGCCGCAAGGCGCAGATTGACGCTCTGCTTCTCAAACTCCCGGGCGTCAGTGCAAGAAAAATCAACGGTCTTGACGCCTACTTCGTCAGCGACAAGATGTTCGCCTGCATCAGCAGCGGTGGCGTCGGACTGCGCCTGCCAGCCGCCACCGCGACCGAACTGCAGTTCTCAAGGGACAACGTCGCCCCGTTTCAACCCCGCGGCATGGCAAGTTCGAGGGAATGGATACAGATCGACCGCGCCGAGGCGGCCGAGTACGAGCAGGATCTTGAGCTGTTTCGGGCTTCGCTCGAGTTCGTGAAAGCCGGCCGGACCGGCTAGTCGGCAGCGCCGGGGAGGCGCCTGACTAAGCGTTGTGATCTTGGCGGGTTTGATGGCCGCCTTTGTTAGTGCTCAGGCAGTTGCGGAGAAAGCGACGAGCAGCGAGAAAACCGTGGTTAAGACAAAGAAGGACGGCACCGTCGTTACCACAACTACAACCAAGACGAACGACGGCGAAGGCAACAAGACCAGGACAAAGACCACGACCACCTCCTCGGGAGGATCGGGAGGGGCTTCCTACGAGGGTGAGTAAGGCAGGGGATCCAGTCGAGCCGTGAGTCCTGCGGTAGTGATTCGCAGCGATCGCACTCGAACCCTTGCTGCCGAAGAGCAGCACAAAGACCGGGCGCGCCGTAACGGCGTGCCTGGTCTGCGTTCTCGTAGGTGAATTCGTCACGATCGCTCGGTCAACAGTTCCGCCTGCGCAGCCACGGCGAGTCCTATGCTGGCTCCCGACACAGCCAACACCCAAGGAGGATGCGCCGTGGCGAAGACCCTGCCGAAAGGTCATCTGTCGTGTCTGTCGGATCGCTTTCGGTACACGCCTGCACATCGGACGGACGTCGCGCAAACGCTGGCGCGGATCCGCCGTGAACTGACGGAACAGGCGCGCTCCGAGTCCTGGCGCGCGCTCGTCATGGCGCGAACGAACCTCGCGCTCCTCCCGTCGGCCCGGTAACAGTCAGAGCAGTCCGGATGACCGTCGTCGTGATCGGAGCGCTCGCGCTCGCGGCGAGCATCAACTCATGGTTCCCGCCCGGCATCGGGATCGGGCTCGGCCTGATGGTGCTGGGCGCGGTGATCGCGCTCGTACCTGGCGGGAGCCGGTGACCGCGGCGCCGCTGGCGCTCCGCGTGATCGAGGCGACCTCCGTCTAACCCCGCTTCCGGGAGGAGGCGCCCGGCCGCTGCGCCTCGGATCGTCGGCTTCCGGGGTCGCCGCGTTGCCCTGAGCCGTTTGGTTCGGCCGACCCCGATACTCCGGCAAGGTGGCGGCGCCTAGGCGCTCCTGGGCTTGCCTGCCCGCAGGACCTTCCCTCCGAAGCGAGTCCCTCGGGCAGGTGATATGAACGACCGGGGCGTACGCGCGCGATCGGAACGCCTGACGGATCGGGTCTGCCGGACCGGAATGGCTCTTGCCGGAGGAGCGGGCGCAAGCGGCGTGCCGAGGGAGCGCTCCGGAGCCGCGCGGCTACCGCGGGGAAAACAAACGCGGCGCCCGTGGTTCGGGCGCCGCGCAACTGCATTACCGGATCCATCACTCAGCAGCGTTCCGCCGCCGATCGTCACTCGCAGCGACTACTTCTTCATCTTTTCGTCATCGATGCATTTCTTTTGTGCATCGCCACTCAAGGTCTTGCATTTCTCCGGCACCTGTCCGAAGACGGCGGGAGAGCCCAGTGCGAAAAGGGCAAGCAGGAGGGAAACGAGCGTCTTCTTCATGTGTAGTCTCCTGTAGATTGATGTAACTCAACTGGCCGGTTGCGGGAATGCACTACGGGCCGCGCGATGCTGCATGCTGCGCACGGCTCTAGCACGATACTGCGGCACGGCGAGTTGGTCAACGCGGCGCGGCAAAGAAGCGTTGACCGCGTACGAGAATATCCGACGGACTGTCACCGCCCGACGACACTGTTGAGCCGCGGCGAGCAGGTTCTTCCTTTCTGCGAGGGTACGCGGCTAACGTCGGCAGAAAGACTTGTCGTCGTTCGGCGACACCCAGAGCGGAGTTGATTTGTTGATCGCTCTTTTGATATACCCGTATCCGTGAGCGCTTGAGCGCGGATCTCATCGCCGCGCCGACACAGGCATTCGTCCGCTAGGAGGACGACATGGACGCGAATGGAACGCTCGCGAAAACGACCAAGGGAGTCGACGAGGTAGCGCGCCACGCCCATGGCTTGCCGAACAGGCTTCGCTCGCTGCTCATCACCGTCGATGGCCGCGCCACCGCCGGCGCCCTGATCTCCAGATTCGGTCAAGCCGCCGAAACCGAGTCGAGGCTGCAGTACCTGATCGACCAGGGGTTTGTCGAGAAGACCCGCGCTTGGGACTCCGCGCTGCTCAAGCAGATCGAGACGCACTTCACCCGCTTCGTCGGACCGGTCGCCAAGGTGTTGGTGCGGCGCGCAGCAAAGCAGAGCACCGACGTCGACGAGCTGTACGTCAAG
>CAWHBT010000007.1:0-164156 GCA_963827595.1 uncultured beta proteobacterium
GTGCGCCTCGTCCCAGTTCGCCCCGACGCCGATGTCGACGACGAGCGGCACGCGCAGGCTCGCCACCCCCGTCATCAACCGCGGCAACTCCTCCCTAGCCCGGTCCAATTCCCCTTCCGGCACCTCGAGCACCAGCTCGTCGTGGACCTGCATGATGAGCTTCATCTCCAGGCCGCCCGCATCGATCCACCCCTGCACCGCGATCATCGCGAGCTTGATCAGGTCCGCCGCCGTCCCCTGCATCGGGGCGTTGATCGCCGCCCGCTCGGCACCCGACCGCCGCGCCGGGTTCGAGCCCCGGATCTCGGGCAGCCACAGCCGCCGTCCGAACACCGTCTCGACGTAGCCCTGCTCCCGCGCCGACTGGCGCGTCGACTCCATGTACTTCGCCACCCCCGGATACCGCGCGAAGTAGCTGTCGATGTACGCCTGAGCCGTCGCGCGCTCGAGCCCTAGCTGCTGCGCCAGCCCGAACGCCGACATCCCGTAGATCAGTCCGAAGTTGATCACCTTCGCGTACCGCCGCTCCTCGGAGCTGACCTCGCGCGGTTCGCGCCCGAAGATCTCCGCCGCCGTGGCGCGGTGAATGTCCTCGCCGCGGGCGAACGCGTCGAGCAGGCCCCGGTCCTCCGAGATGTGCGCCATGATCCGCAGCTCGATCTGCGAGTAGTCCGCGGACACGATCTGGTGTCCCGGCGGCGCGACGAACGCTTCCCGGATGCGCCGGCCCTCCGGCGTCCGCGCCGGAATGTTCTGCAGGTTGGGATCGTTCGACGCCAGCCGGCCGGTCACCGCGGTCGCCTGGCCGTAGTTGGTATGCACGCGCCCGGTCTTCGGGTTGACCATCCGCGGCAGCTTGTCGGTGTAGGTCGACTTGAGCTTCGAGAGCGCGCGGAACTCGAGGAGCGTCTTCGGCAAGGGGTAGTCGAGCGCGAGCCGCTCCAGCACGTCCTCGTCGGTCGAGGGCGCGCCGCTCGGGGTCTTCTTCAGCACCGGGAGCTTGAGCCGGTCGAAGAAGATCTCGCCGATCTGCTTTGGCGAGTTGAGGTTGAACGGCTGGCCGGCCTCGCGGTAGGCCCGCTCCTCGAGCTCGAACATCTTCGTCCCGAGCTCGCGGCTGTGCGCCTCGAGCCGTGCACCGTCGATCAGCACGCCGTTCCGCTCCACCCGGAAGAGGATCTCCCGCACCGGCATCTCGATCGACCCGTAGACGTAGGCGAGCTTCTCGTCCGTAGCCACCTTCGGGTACAGGACGCGATGGAGGCGCAGCGTGATGTCGGCATCCTCCGCCGAGTACTCCGTGGCCCGCTCGACGTCGACCTCCTCGAAGCCGATCCGACCCGCGCCCTTGCCGGTGACCTCGTCGTAGGTGACGGTCCGCAAGCCCAGGTGGCGCTCGGCGAGCGCGTCCATGTCGTGGCGCGCGTTGCTCTCGAGCACGTAGGACTCGAGGAGCGTGTCGTGCGCCACGCCCGCGAGCCGCACCCCGTGGTTTGCCAGCACGTGCTGGTCGTACTTGAGGTTCTGGCCGATCTTCGGCTTCGATCCGTCCTCGAGCCAGGGCTTGAGGAGCGCGAGCGCGCGCTCGAGCCCGAGCTGCTCCGGCGCACCGGCGTAGCGATGAGCGATCGGGAGATAGGCCGCCTCGCCCGGCGCGACCGAGAACGATACGCCGACGAGCTCGGCGACGAACGGATCGAGTGACGTGGTCTCCGTGTCCACCGACGCCAGCTCCGCACCCTCGAGTTTCTTGAGCCAGCGCGCGACGTCCGGCTCGGTGAGCAGGGTCTCGTAGCGACGTGGGACGTCGGCCGGGACGACGACCGGCGCCGGGGCGGGCACGGGCGCGGGATCCCTGGATCCCTCGACCTCCTTCAGCCAGCCCTTGAACCCGAAGCGCCGGAAGAGCGCGCGGAGCTTTTCGCGGTCCCGCGCGCGCGGTGCGAGGTCGGCGACCTTGAACGGCAGCGCGAGATCGGTCTTCACCGTCACGAGCTCCCGCGCCTTCGGCAGCCAGCCGCGGACCTTCCGCAGGTTCTCCCCGACGACGCCCTGGACCTCGTCGGCGTGTTCCATCACCCCTTCGAGCGATCCGTACTGCGCCAGCCACTTCGCCGCCGTCTTCGGCCCGACTTTCTCGACCCCGGGGATGTTGTCGACCGCGTCGCCGACCAGCGCGAGATAGTCGACGATCCGCTCCGGGGCGACGCCGAACTTCGCCTTCACGCCCGCGACGTCGAGCGTCTCGTTCGACATGGTGTTGATGAGCGTCACGTTCGGGTCGACGAGCTGCGCGAGGTCCTTGTCGCCGGTCGAGACGACCGTGCGAATGCCCTGGCGTCCGGCCTCGCGCGCGAGCGCGCCGATCACGTCGTCGGCCTCGACGCCGTCGACCACCAGGAGCGGCCAGCCCATCGCCGCGATCGCCTCCAGGAGCGGCTCGATCTGGGCCGCGAGATCGTCCGGCATCGGCGCGCGGGTGGCCTTGTACTCGGGATAGACCTCGTCGCGGAACGTCTTGCCCTTGGCGTCGAACACGCAGCCGAGGAAATCTGCCTTGTAGTCGCCCACCAGCCGCCGTAGCATGTTCAGCACGCCGTAGATGGCGCCGGTCGGCTCGCCCGCGGCGTTGCGCAGATCCGGCAGCGCGTGGAACGCGCGATACAGGTAGGACGAGCCGTCGACGAGGACCAGCAGCTTCGACACGAGACCGATGGAAGACCGAGTGAAGAAAGGCAAGCGCCCCGGCAAGCTGCCCAAGCTCGTCGCCGCGGGCATGGACTCGCACGCCTACACCGCGCGCGAGGCGTGGCAGCTGTTCGCGATTATCTCAGAGTTCGTGGAGGCGACCGAGCGGCTCAACCAGGTGCGGCCGGCGGTGTCGATCTTCGGCAGCGCGCGCACGCCGTCCGATCACCCTTACTTCGCGCTCGCCGAGCGCATCGCGCGGCTGCTCTCCGACTCCGGGTTCACGGTCATCTCGGGCGGCGGCGCCGGCATCATGGAGGCGGTGAACCGCGGCGCGTACTTCGGCCGCTCGCCGGCGGTCGGCCTGAACATCGAGCTGCCGCGCGAGCAGCACGGCAACACCTATCAGGACATCAGCCTGTCGTTCCGGCACTTCTTCGCGCGCAAGGTGACGTTCGTCCGCTTCGCCACCGCGTACGTCGTGATGCCCGGCGGTTTCGGCACGCTGGACGAGCTCTTCGAGGCGCTGACGCTGGTGCAGACCGGCAAGACCCGCAAGATGCCGATCATCCTGGTGTGGGAGCCGTTCTGGCGCGGCCTGCTCGCGTGGTTCCGCGACCGGCTCGTGACCGAGGGCATGATCGATCCCGAGGACCTGGACCTCGTCCAGGTCCACAACGAGCCGGCCGAGGTCGTCGAGACGATCTTCCGGCACTACGAGAACCGCGCGTTCGTACCGTCGCCGGCCGAGCGCGAGACGTACCTGAACCTCTGAGCCGGGCGGGCGCGCGAGTCGAATCTGTTACACTCGGACGCGCGTGCTGGGCCGTCACCGAATGCGTCGCTTTCTCTTTGCGTTGATGGTGTTCGCATGGATTCCCGCAGCGGCGCAACGGGTGCCGCCGCCGCCGACGCTCGAACCGGTCCCCGAGCCGCCGCCGCAGGTGGGCCTCGATGCCGAGCCGACGGCGCCCGGTGGTCCAACGCTCACCGCGCCCGGCTCGAAAGTCGAGACGTTCACCATGCCGGACGGAACGCAGGTGATCCGCGTCACCGACCCGAACGGCTGGGAATATCACCTCGTCGAGGCGCAGCCCGGCGAGCCCGGCGGCGCGCGCACGGTCACCGGAGACTTCGGCGTGCGCGCCCCGATGTGGACCATCCTGCAGTGGTAAGCGGTGCGACCAACGACCGTGACGAATGTCGGTCTACACCAAGGTCACGGAAAGCGAGCTCGGCGGCTGGCTGACGGCGTACCCGGTCGGCACGCTCGTTGAGCTCAAGGGCATCGCCGCCGGGATCGAGAACACCAACTACTTCGTCACCACCACCCACGGCCGCTACGTCCTGACGCTGTTCGAGCGGCTGCCGGCGAAGGACCTGCCCTTCTACCTCGGCTTGATGGCGCATCTCGCGCGCCACGGGATCCCGTGCCCGTCGCCGCTCGCCGACCGCTCGAACCGGCTGCTCTCGGAGCTGAACGGCAAGCCCGCGGCGCTCGTCACGCGCCTGCCCGGCGCGGTGGTGACGCAGCCCGCGGCGGCGCACTGCTCCGCGGTCGGCGCGGTGCTCGCGGACATGCACGTCGCCGGCCAGTCGTACGCGGGCGACCTCGACAACCCGCGCGGGCCCCGCTGGTGGCGCGAGACGGCGCCGCAGGTCGCGCCGTTCCTCGACGAGCACCGCCGGCGGCTGCTCGAGGCCGAGCTCGCATTCCAGTCGCGCCATCGCCTCCGGAGCCTCCCGCGCGGGCCGGTCCACGCCGATCTCTTCCGCGACAACGTGCTGTTCGAGGACGCGCGCATCGGCGGCGTGGTCGACTTCTACTTCGCGGGTGTCGACGCGTGGCTGTTCGACGTCGCGGTGACGCTCAACGACTGGTGCGTGCACGCCGACGGCGAGGTGGACCGGCCGCGCGCCGCCGCGCTGCTCGGCGCCTACCACGCGGTACGCCCGTTCACCGCGGCCGAGCGCGGCGCGTGGCCGGTGATGCTGCGCGCGGCGGCGTTGCGCTTCTGGCTGTCGCGGCTCCACGACTTCCACCTGCCGCGCCCCGGCGAGCTGGTGCATGCGCACGACCCGGAGCACTTTCGCCGCATCCTCGAGCTGCGCATTCGGGGCGGAGACGGCCCGCCGTGGATCGACGCGGAACGATGCTGATCGTTCCCGCGCGCCACGGCTGGCTGTGGGTGACGCGGGCGGCTTGCGCCTCCTCGGCAAGGCGCCGTTTGCGTGGCTCCTGGTGTCGATCGCCTACTGGGTCGTCATGGGGGTGATCGCGCGCCTGCCCTACGTCGGCCTGGCGGCCGGCTCGCTCGTGATGCCGGCGATCGCGGTGAGCTTCCTCGCGATGTGCCGCGAGCTCGACCAGGGTCGACCGTTCGCCCCGAAGCTCGTCGCCGCGGGGTTCCGTCGCAACCTGCCGACGCTCGTGACCCTCGGCGGCCTCTACCTCGCCGCGACGCTCGCGATCTTCGCCGCGACCTGGCCGATCGACGACGGCACGCTGGCGCGCTGGATGCTGTTCGGGAGACCGGCCACCCCGGCCGCGGGCGAGGAGCAATCGTTCTTCTGGGCGGTCGTGGCCGCGTTCGCCCTCTGGGTGCCGGTGCAGCTTGCGTTCTGGTTCGCGCCCCCGCTCATCGCCTGGGACGCCATGTCGGCGGCGAAAGCGCTCTTCTTCAGCTTCTTCGCGGCGCTCCGCAACTGGGGCGCGTTCCTCGTCTTCGCCGCAGTCGCGGGGGGCGCAGCCGCCGCCGCTACGGCGCTCCTGCTCAACCTGCAGCGGATGCAGGCGGGTCCGGGCATCGTGCCGACGGTCGTGTTCCTGGTTCTCGTCGCCGCGATCCCGCTTTACTACGCCACCCTTTACGCGAGCTACCGCGACGTCTTTCCGGAGGACGCCGCGGATCACGCACCGCAACATCCCTAGGCCGAGGGTCCTGCGGCGCGCGGATTGCGAACGCGCGGCACGGGGTCTAGACTTCGAACCGTGGTTCAAGTTTTGAATCTCGGTTCGAATCGCCGCCGTCCCGAGCGGCTGCGTCGCCGGAGCGAGGCGCGCCGGTTCGACATTCTCCGCGCCGCCGCCCGGGTGTTCCGGCGTCGCGGCTTCGCCGCGGCGGGCATGCGCGAGATCGCGGACGAGGCCGATCTCTCGCCGGGCAATCTCTACTACTACTTCAGCGGCAAGGACGAGATCCTCTACTTCTGCCAGGACCGCACGCTCGGCCAGCTGCGCGCCGCCGTCGCTGCGGCGCGCGCCTCCGGCGCGCCGCTTCCGGCGCAGCTCCGCGCCGTCATGCAGGCGCATCTCCGGTGCATGCTGGACGAGCTCGAGGGCGCCACGGCGCATCTCGAGCCGGAGGCGCTGCCGCAGGGCCTGCGCCGCCGGATCGTCGCGAAGCGCGACGCCTACGAGCGCGCGATCCGCGCCCTCGTCACCGAGGGCGTCGCGTGCGGCGAGTTCGCGCCGTGCGATCCGGCCCTGGTCACGCGCGCCATCCTCGGCGCGATGAACTGGACGGCGCGCTGGTTCCGGCCCGACGGCCCGCAGCCCGTCGGCGACGTCGCCGCGGGGCTCGCCGACTATCTGGCGCGGGGCCTCCTCCCCGCGCCCTCCTCCGGAGGCAATGCATGAGCGCAGTGCCCGATCAGGTCCACCTGCGGATGCGCGTGAACGGCGAGGACACGCCGGTTTCGTTCGCGCCCTACAAGACGCTGCTCGAGGTGCTGCGCGAGGACCTCGGCCTCACCGGCACCAAGCACGGCTGCGAGCTCGGCGAGTGCGGCGCGTGCGCGGTGCTCGTGGACGGCGAGCCGCAGCTTTCCTGCCTCGTGCTCGGGCTCGAGTGCGAGGGGCGCGCCGTCGAGACCGTCGAGGGCCTCGCGCGCGGACCCGAGCTCCACCCGCTGCAGACGGCGTTCGCCGACCTCGGCGCCGCGCAGTGCGGCTACTGCACCCCGGGAATCCTGATGACCGCCAAGGCGCTGCTCGAGAAAGAACCGGCCCCCAGCCGCGACCGGATCAAGGAGGCGCTCGCCGGAAATCTATGCCGCTGCACCGGGTACCAGCAGATCTTCGAGGCGGTCGAGGAAGCCGCGCGGCAGATGTCGGAAGCAGGCACCCGCTAGGAGGGCCGGCATGGCGGTGCTGATCATCGGCGGCGGACTGGTCGGCTCGCAGATCGCGCGGCTGCTCGTCGAGGCCGGCGAGCAGCCGGTGATCATGGATCGCGCCGCGCAGCCGCAGGCCCTGGCGGACATCGTCGAGCTCGCGCGCGTGCGCCTCATCGAAGGCGACGTGCTGCGACCGCCGACCCTCAAGGAGGCGATCCGCGAATACCGGATCACCGACGTCGTCCACACTGCCGCCAACCCGCTGCTCACGCTCGGCGCGCAGCGCGATCCGTACGGCGCCATCGAGCTGAACGTCATGGGCACGGTCAACGTCCTCGAGGCCGCGCGCGAGCATGGGCTGCGACGTGTCGTGGTCGCGAGCTCGAACGTGCTGAACCACTTCCTCGCCGGTGGCGAGGGCCGGGGCGACCCCGCACGCGAGGAGGCGTTCATGCGACCGACGACCTTCTACGCGACGACCAAGCAGGCGATCGAGAACATCGGGCTCAACTACGCGCAGTGGTGCGGCGTGGACTTTGCCGCGGTCCGCTACGGCGCGGTGGCGGGTCCGTGGCGCGGCGCGGGCGGCGGCGGACCGAGCAACGCGCTGCGCGAAGCCGTGCAGTCCGCCCTGCGCGGCGAGGAAGCGGTCGTGCCGGCGGCGGGGCTCGAGTGGGTGTACTCGAAGGACGCGGCGCGCGGCACCGTGCTCGCGCTCCGCGCGCGCGCGCTCGCGAGCCGCGTGTTCAACATCACCATGGGCTACGTCTGCCAGGCCGACGAGCTGGCCGCCGCGCTCAAGGCTGCGATCCCCGGCGCCCGGGTCCGGATCGCGACGCCGACGGCGAGCGCGCCCTCGATGCCGAACATGGTCCGTGCATCCGACCTGACCCTGGCGAAAGAGGTGCTCGGCTTCACGCCGCAGTACCGGATGCCGGACGCGGTCCGCGAGCTCGCGGACTGGTACGCAGCACGAAAGGAGCAGCCATGAAGCTCAAGCGGATCCTGGACGGCGACGGCCACATCATCGAGCGCGACAAGGAGATCTTCGAGTATCTCGAGCCGCCGTACGCCGGCAACACCACGCTCCTCGGCTACCCGTTCTTCCCGACGCTCGATGGTTACAACCGCGGCGCGATCCTCGCCCGGCTCGGCGTCTACCAGTCCTACGACATCACGGCGCAGACCTGGATCGACGTGCTGGACAAGGCCGGGATCGAGTCGACGGTGCTCTATCCGACCGCCGGACTCGCGTTCGCGATGATCCAGGACCCGGTGTGGGCGCGGGCGCTGGCGCGCGCCTACAACAACTGGTTCACCGATCGCTACTACAGGACGAGCAAGCGGCTGCGCGGCATGGCCCTGGTGCCCCTCCAGGACGTGCCCGAGGCGGTGACGGAGCTGCGCCGCGCGGTGACCGAGCTCGGCATGGTCGGCGCGGTGCTGCCGGCGAACGGCGCCGACATCGGCATCCGCAAGGGGCTCGGCCATCCCGACTTCTGGCCGGTGTACGAGGAAGCGGAGCGGCTCAACGTCCCGGTCGCGACGCACGGCGCACCGTCGATGAACCTCGGGTTCAACTTCTTCACCCACTTCGCCCTGACCCAGGCGCTGGAGCATCCGTTCTCGCAGATGATCCAGATCACGAGCTTCGTCATGGAAGGGGTGTTCGACCGCTTTCCGAAGCTGCGGGCGGGGTTCCTCGAGGCCGGCACCGGCTGGGTGCCCTACATGATGGATCGGCTCGACCGCGCGTTCGAGGTGTCGGCAGCCAACGGGCGGCGCGAGTACCCGGCGGCCTGCAAGACGAAGCCGAGCGAGATCTTCGCCTCCGGGCGGCTCTACTTCAGTTGCGAGGGCGGCGAGCCCAGTCTGCGCAACCTCGTCGACCGCATCGGCCACAAGACCCTGATGTTCGCCTCCGACTACCCGCACGAGAGCAACCTGGAGCGCGCCATGCACGAGATGGAGGAGATGCTCGAGCGGCACGACCTATCGGACGAGGCGAAGCAGGGGCTCTTCTGCGACAACATCGAGGCGTTCTATGGCCGCTAGCCCCAGGCAGCGCTTCGACGTCATCGGCCGGCCGCGCCGGCGCGTGGACGGCCGGGCGAAGGTCGTCGGCCAGACACGGTTCGCCGACGACATCATGCTGCCGCGCATGCTCCACGCGAAACTTTTGCGCTCGCCGCATCCGCACGCGGTGATCGAGTCCATCGACACGGCGAAGGCGCAGGCCCACCCGGACGTGCACCTCGTCCTCACGGGCAAGGACTTCCCGGTGAGCTTCGGCATCCTGCCGGTCACCCAGGACGAATACCCGCTCGCGCCCGAGCGCGTGCGCTACGTGGGCGACCCGGTCGCCGCGGTGATCGCCCGGGACGAGCAGACCGCGACCGAGGCGCTCGACCTGATCGAGGTCAAGTACCGCGCGCTCGCGACGATCGCGAGCGCCGAAGAGGCGCTCGCCACGCCCGCGCCGCGCATCCACGACTACGGCGAGCAGGGCAACATCCATCGCCTGCAGGCATTCGAGTTCGGCGACGTCGAAGCGGCGCTCGCGGCGTCGGACCACGTCTTCGAGGACGTGTTCTTCTACGAGGGCAACACCCATCTGCCGATCGAGCAGCACGCCTCGGTCGCAGCGGTCGATGGCGAAGGCAAGCTCACGCTGTGGTCGAGCACCCAGGTGCCGCACTACATCCACCGGGCGCTGGCGAAGGCGCTGCAGATGCCCGCGGCGCACATCCGTGTCATCGCCTGCCCGAACGGCGGCGGCTTCGGCGGCAAGTGCGACCTGCACAACCACGAGATCGTCGTTTCCCGGGCGGCGCTCCGGCTCGGCCGGCCGGTCAAGATCTGCCTGACGCGCGAAGAGGTGTTCTACATGCACCGCGGCCGGCACCCGGTGCTGATGCGGATGCGCACCGGCGTGACGAAGACGGGCCAGCTCACCGGGATGCACGTCCAGACGCTGCTCGACGGGGGCGGCTACGGCGGCTACGGGGTTGCAAGCACGTTCTACACGGGCGCACTGCAGCCCGTGACCTACGAACTGCCGCGCTACAAGTTCGAGGCGTGCCGGACGTTCACCAACAAGCCGCCGTGCGGCCCCAAGCGCGGCCACGGTACGCCGCAGCCGCGCTTCGGCCAGGAGGTCCAGCTCGACAAGATCGCCGAGCGCCTGCGGCTGGATCCGGCGGAGCTGCGGCTCAACATCGTCGCGAAGCCCAACTCGCTCACCGCGAACTGGTTGAAGATCGGCTCGATCGGGCTCGCCGAGTGCATCCGCAGGGTGGTCGCGTCGTCCGATTGGAAGACCAGGTTCCGAAAGCTCCCGGCAGGGCGCGGCGTCGGCCTCGCCTGCGGCGCGTACCTGTGCGGGGCGGGCCTGCCGATCTACTGGAACAAGATGCCGCAGTCGGGCGTGCAGCTGCTCCTCGATCGCAGCGGCCAGGTCACGGTGTTCTGCGGCGCGACCGAGATCGGCCAGGGCTCCGACGACGTCCTCGCCGCGATCGTCGCCGAGGTGCTCGGGATCGACGCCTACGACGTGCGGCTCGTGACCGGCGACACCGGCCTCACCCCGGTCGACCTCGGCTCCTACTCGAGCCGCGTCACGGTGATGATGGGTCACGCCGCGATCCAGGCGGCCGAGAAGGTCCGCGAGCTCGTCGCCGACGCGGCGGCGCAGCACCTCGAGGTCTCGCCCGAGCGCATCGCGCTTGCGCAGGGGCGCGTGTACCTCGCCGGGGACCCGAACAAGGGGATGAGCTTCCGCGAGGCGGTCGAGCTCGCCGAGGCGAAGTTCGGCACGCTCGGCGCGGTCGGCTCCTACGCGCCGCCGCGGTCGCCGGGACGGTACAAGGGCGCCGGGGTCGGTCCGTCGCCCGCCTACTCCTACACTGCGTGCGTGGTCGAGGTCGAGGTGGACCAGGCGACCGGCTGGATCACCGTGCCGAAAGTCTGGATTGCGCACGACATCGGCCGGACGATCAACCCGGTGCTCGCGCGCGGGCAGGTCGAAGGCAGCGTGTACATGGGCCTCGGCGAGGCGCTCATGGAGGAGCAGATCTTCCGGCGCCTGCCGCCCAAGCTCTCCGGTGCGCTGGTGCACAAGATCCCGTCGCTGCTCGAGTACAAGAGCCCCACGTCGCTCGACATGCCCGAGGTCGTCACCGAGCTCGTCGAGGATCCCGATCCGAACTGCCCGTTCGGCGCGAAGGAGGCGGGGCAAGGGCCGCTGCTGCCGGTGATGCCGGCAATCGCGAACGCCGTGTACGACGCGGTCGGCGTGCGAATCGACGAGCTGCCGATCACGCCGGACAAGGTGCTCAAGGCGCTGGAGCTCAAGGCGCAAGGGAAGCCCGCGCGCGTCGGGCCGGAGCGCTTCCCGAGCGTGCCGTATCCCGAGCCGCTGATCGTCCCGCCGCCGTGGGAGGGCGGCGACGGCAAGGAGGTCCAGCGGCCCGCGAAACGACTGGAAGGCGCGCCCGCGTCATGATGCGGCTGCCCTGGTTCGCGTACCGTGCGCCGCGCACCGCCGCGGAAGCAGCGCGCATCCTCGCGGGCGAAGGCGCGAGCGCCATGCCGATCGCCGGCGGCACCGATCTGCTGCCGAACATGAAGCGCCGTCAGCAGGTGCCGGCGACGCTCGTCTCGCTGCGCCAGGTCGAGGGCCTGAAGAAGCTCGCGAACGGCGCGGGCCTCACCCTCGGGGCCGGGCTGACGCTGACCGAGGTCGCCGACGCACCGGTCGTGCGCGAGCACTACCGCGCCCTCTTCCAGGCGGCGGCGCAGGTCGCGACCGTGCACCTGCGCAACATGGGCACGCTCGGCGGCAACCTCTGCCTCGACACGCGCTGCAACTACTACAACCAGAACTACGAGTGGCGCAAGGCGATCGACTTCTGCCTGAAGAAGGACGGCGAGATCTGCTGGGTCGCCACCGCGAGCAAGCGCTGCGTCGCGGTCTCCTCGACCGACTGCGCGCCGGCGCTGATCGCGCTCGGCGCGCGGCTGAAGCTCGTCTCGGCCGCGGGCGAGCGCGAGGTCGCGGCGGCGGATCTCTACAGGAACGACGGCATCGACTACCTCGCTCGGCGGCCGGACGAGATCCTCACCGAGGCGCACCTGCCGCCGGCCGCGGGCTGGAAGTCGAGCTACTGGAAGCTGCGGCGGCGCGGCTCGTTCGACTTTCCGGTGCTCGGCGTCGCGGCCGCGGTGCGGACCGCGCGGGACGGCACGGTGGAGGGGGCGCGGATCGTGCTCGGTGCGGTCGCGTCACGCCCGATCGTCACCAAGGCCGAGGAGCTCCTCGTCGGCAAGCGGTTGACCGACGAGGTCATCGCCGCAACCGGAGCAAAGGTCGCCGCGCGCGCGAAGCCGCTGGACAACACCGACCTCGACATCTACTGGCGCAAGCAGGTGGTCGCCGAGTTCGTCGGCTACGCGCTCAAGGAGATCCGCGGCGACGATCTGCGCGCGACGCGCGTGCGCTACGCGCGCCACGCGCTATAAGCGCTGCAGCATTCCGGTCCGGCGCGAAAGGCTTGAATTCGCCGCCGGAGAGGTCTATACACTAGCCGCTTCGGCCGGTGGATCTCGCGCCGCGCGCGGCGGCCGGACCCGCGGTCGAACCTTGCTCGCTGAGTTTCACAGCCAATAGCCAAGCAAACCATAGGGGATCTCCGATGACTCGTTGGCGCGTTCCCGCGGCAACCTGCCTTGCCGCGATGTTCCTCGCTGCATCGCCCGCAACCGCGGCCGAGGTCGACTCCAAGCGGCTGATCAACGCCGAGAAGGAGCCCGACAACTGGCTGACCTACCACGGCACCTACAAGTCGTGGCACTACAGCCCGCTCTCCCAGATCAACGCGGGCAACGTCGCGAAGCTGAAGGAGGCGTGGTCACACGTCGCCAGCCGCTCGGTGCGCGGCCTGCAGTCGTACCCGCTGGTCGCGGACGGCGTGCTGTACTACTCCGGCTCCTACAACCAGGTCTGGGCGCTCGACGGCGCGACCGGCGACGTCCTGTGGCAGTACAAGCAGAAGCTGAACGAGGACCTGGTCGCCAAGCAGACCCATTCGCCCTACAACCGCGGCCTCGCGATGGGCTACGGCAACCTGTACATGGGCACGCTCGACGGCAAGCTCGTCGCGATCGACATGCAGACCGGGAAGCTCAAGTGGGAGACGAAGCTCGTCAACTCCGAGAAGCTCACGGTCGGCTTCACCGGCGCCCCGCTGCTGGTCAAGGACAAGGTGATCATCGGCGCGCAGGGCGGCGAGTGGCCCGACCGCGGGCCGATCTTCGGCGTCGACGCCCTGACCGGCAAGCAGCTGTGGCGGTTCTACACGGTCGGCGGCGAGGAAGGCAACGGCGACGCGCGCAACACCTGGCTCAACGACTCGTGGAAGACCGGCGGCGGCGGCGGCTGGATGGCGGGCGGCTACGACCCCGAGACCAACACCGTGTGGTGGGGCACCGCCAATCCGGCGCCGCTCTACGACTGGTCCGGGCCGGACTGGAAGACCCAGGGCGCGCGCCCCGGCGAGAACCTCTACACGACGGCGGTGATCCTGCTCGACCCGGACACCGGCAGGCTCAAGGGCTATCACCAGGAGCTGCCGCACGACGCATGGGACTTCGACAGCTCCACCGGTGAGTTCATCATGCTCGAGCGCGGCGGGAAGAAGTACGTCGTCCACCCGAGCAAGAGCGGCTTCGTGTGGGTGTACGACCGCAACGGCAAGGTCGTGAACGTCTGGCGGCTCGTGAAGCACATCAACTTCGTGCAGGACATCAAGCCGAACGGCGAGCTGGTCGGACGCCGCGACATGACCGCCGGCAAGCACGAGAACCTGTGCCCGTTCATCGCCGGCGGCATGAGCTGGAACATGGGCTCCTACAACCCGAAGACGGGGCTCCTCTACAAGGTCGGCAACGAGTGGTGCATGAACCTCGAGATCACCAAGACGGCGCCGATCCTCGAGCCGATGGCGCAGCTCAACATCGGGGCGGATTTCACCATCCAGCATCCCAAGGGGGACAAGGCGCACGGCCACGTCTCGGCCCGCGATCCGATCACCGGCAAGCTGAAGTGGGAGGTCAAGTTCCCCGAGCCACCCCTCGCGAGCCTGCTCTCGACCGGCGGCAACCTGCTGTTCGTCCCCGACGCGCGGGGCTGGCTGCGGGCGTACGACGCGACCACCGGCAAGGAGCTGTGGAAGCACAACAACGGGCAAGGGCACAACGGCGGGATCATCACGTACCGCGCTAAGGGCAAGCAGTACGTCGCAGTCATGACCGGCTGGGGCGGGCTTGCGGGCGACGACTACGGCGCGTTCTTCGGCGGCGTGTTCGCGCAGATGCCGAAGGACTCCGGGGTCCTGAAGGTGTTCGCGCTGCCCTGAGCCGCGCGCGGGCGGACGAGGCGGGGAGGTGTACGGGCTTCCCCGCCTTTTTTGTTGCCCGATGAGCCGTGGTCCCCGCCGATTGATGCTCGGCCGGCTGGCAGTGCTGGTAGCGTTCGGTTGCGGCGCGGCGGCGGCGCAGGCGCCCGACCGGCCCGGCCCGATGCAATCGGGCCGGCACGCGACGGGCGCGCCGGTCGAAGGCGGGAGCGCAAAGCCATCACCGCCCGCGGCGGCTACCGCCGGTAAGTTCGATGTGGGCCAGCTGTTCGCAACGAGCTGCGGGTGGTGCCACAGCAAGGGCGGACGCGAGGACGGCAAGGGACCGAAACTGATGGGCACGCCGCTCACCGATGCCGAGCTCGTCGCGCGCATCAGGACCGGCAAGCCGGGCCAGATGCCCGCCTTCGGCTCCGCGTTCAGCGACGAGCAGATGAAGGCGATCGTCGCCTATATCCGGGAGCTCAAGCCTTGACCACGAGGATGCGGCGCGGCGCGGCAGTCGGGGTGTCCGCCGCATTGACGCTCGCCATGCTGTCGCCGCCGATCGCGCAGGCGCGCCCGCTCGAGGAGATTCGCGCCCGGGGCGAGATCTCCGTGTGCGCCAATCCGAACGCGCTGCCCTACGCCAGCAACCGGCCCGAGACGCCCGGGTTCCAGATCGAGATCGCGCGCGCGATTGCCCAGCAGCTCGGCCTGCGGCTGCAGGTCGAGTGGATCGTCCCGCGAATGCGCGCCGCGACGGTCGATTGCGACATGCTGATGGACACGATCGCCCGACCCGAGATCCAGAACCCGGCGATCAAGCTGTCGGTGCCCTACCAGACCGGGGGTGTCGCGCTCGCGTTCGCGCCGGGCCAGCCGACGGTCGCCCGGTACCAGGACCTGCACTCCGGCGTCCGCGTCGGCGTGATCATGAACTCGCTCGCGAGCCTGATCGTGAGCAAGACCGGCGCGCGGATGGTGCCGTTCGGGTTCGAGGACGACATGCTCGAGGCGGCCGGCAAGGGCGAGGTGGGCGCCGCCGCCGTCTCGCCGGCGTCGATCGGCTACTACAACCTGACCCACCCCACCCGGCGGGTCACGCTCGTGCACGCCGAGGATTCCGAGCCCGAGCTCAAGTGGACGGTCGCGGTGGGCTTGCGCCGGGCCGATGCGCCGCTCGTCGAAGCAGTGAATGCGGCGGTCGCCGCACTGGTCGCGGACGGCACGATCGCGCGCATCTACGCAAAGTACGGCGTCGACTACCGCCGGCCCTGATCCCGCGACCCGGCGGGTGACCTACCCGTGCCGCGGGTCGAGCGCGTCGCGCAGCCCGTCGCCGAGGAGATTGAACGACAGCACCACCACGAAGATCGCCAGCCCGGGCCACACCGCCATCCACGGTGCGTGGTCGACGTAGTTCTTCGCGGTGTTCAGCATGCTGCCCCAGCTCGGCGCCGGCGGCTGCTGCCCCAGTCCGAGGAACGACAGGCTCGCCTCGGCGATGATCGCGGCGGCGATCGCGAGCGTCGCCTGGACGATGAGCGGCGCCACGACGTTGGGCAGGATGTGGCGCAGCGCGATGCGCAGGTGCGGGTTGCCGAGCGCGCGCGCCGCCTCGACGTAGTCCTCGACTTTCACCGACAGGACCTGGGCGCGGGTGAGGCGGATGAAGACCGGCGTCGCCGAGATGCCGATCGCGATCATCGCGTTGGTGAGGCTCGGACCCAGGAACGCCGCCAAGGCGATCGCGAGGATCAGGAACGGGCAGGCGAGCATCGCATCGGTGATGCGCGAGATCAGCGCGTCGACCCAGCCGCCCAGGTAGCCGGCCGCGAGCCCGATCGGCAGACCGAGCGCGAGCGAGATGCACACCGACACCAGGCCCGCGAGGAGCGACGCCCGGGCGCCCCAGATCACGCGCGACAGCACGTCGCGGCCGATCTCGTCGGTGCCGAGGAGGTAAGCCTCGCTCGGCGGCTTGCGGATCGCGCCCCAGTTCGTCGCGAGCGGATCGTGCGGCGCGACGTACGGCGCCAGGAGCGCGAGCGCGATGAAGAGCACGACGAAGGCGAGCCCGACCATCGCCCCCTTCCGGCGCAAGAGGCGCGCGAGCGCGCGCCGGCCCGGGCTCGGCTCCGGGGCGACGACGAGCGCGTCGGCGGCGACGGCGGCCATGCGCTAGCCCCTCATCCTCGGGTTGACCGCAAAGTAGGCGAGGTCGGCGAGCAGGTTGAGCGTGATGTACACCGTCGCCGTGAACAGCACCACGCCCTGCACGACCAGATAGTCGCGGTTGAACACCGCGTCGACGATCAGCTTGCCGAAGCCCGGGATCGAGAACACCTGCTCGGTCAGCACTGCGCCCGAGAGCAGGGTGCCGAACTCGAGCGCGCCGAGCGTGATGATCGGGATGAGCGCGTTGCGCAACGCGTGCTTGAGGACGACGACCCGCTCGACGAGGCCTTTCGCGCGCGCGGTGCGCACGTAATCGGCGCTCAGCACCTGGAGCATGGCGCTCCGCGTGTGGCGCATCAGCACCGCGGCGATCGCGTTCCCGAGCACGAACGCCGGCATGATCATCGCAGCGAGGTTCGCCTTCGGGTCCTCGAACGGGCTCACGTAGCCCGATGCCGGGAGCCAGCCGAGCGAGACCGAAAAGAACAGGATCAGCATGATCCCGAGCCAGAAGTTGGGCGTGGACAGACCCCACAACGCGACCGCGTTGGCGGCGTAGTCCCAGACGCTGTCCTTCGCGACCGCGGAGACGATGCCGGCGGTGATCCCGATGACGATCGCGATCAGGAACGCCATCGTCGCGAGCTGCACCGTGACCGGCAGCTTCTCGAGGATCAGGTCGAGGACCGGCTTCTGGATGCGCAGCGATTCGCCGAGGTCGCCGCGCACCACGCCGCCCAGCCAGTAGGCATAGCGCACCGGCAGCGGCTCGTCGAGATGGAGCTTCGCCCGCAGGTGCGCGACCACGTTCGGGTCGCGGTCCTCGCCGGCGAGGACGAGCGCCGCGTCGCCGGGCAGGAGCTGCTGCAGCCCGAAGATGATGACCGAGACGAAGAACAGCGTCGGGACGATCGTCGCCAGCCGCTGGACGAGGTAGCGGAACATCGGCCCGGGCGGCGCGAGGTGCGCGCGCCGCCGGCGCTATTGCGCCGACGCCTTGGCCGCGACCGAGACGCCGCGGACGCCGTGGGTCTCGATCGCCCGGCCGACGAAGCCCGACGCCTTGAGCTCCTCGACGAACTCGCGCAGGTACTTCGCGGCGGCGTCGCGCCCCCGCGGGCTGCCGATCGACTGCTGCACCGCCATGAAGCGCCCGTCGAGGATGCGCGAGCCGGGCAGCTTCTCGACGTCGGTGACGAGCCGCGGCTTGAGTCCCGCGAGGACGTCGAGCTTCTCCCCGACGAACAGCGCGTACGAGCCGTCAATGCCCTCGGCGCGCACCAGCTCGGCGTGCTTCAGGTTGCGGCTCAGGTACAGGTCGTAGGCCGCCTTGTCCGCGACCGCGATCCGGACGCCGGGGCGATCCACGTCCGCAGCCGAGCGGATCGGCGACCCCGCCGGCACGAGATAGGTCGCCTCGATCTCGAGGTAGGCGGCGCTGAACGCGATCTCGTTCGCGCGCTGTGGCTCGTTGCCGAGGAACGCGATGTCCCACGCGCCGGCGCGCACGCCCTCGGCGAGCTTCCCGGCCTGGTCGTAGGGGACGAACTCGACCGCCACGTCGACGCGCCGTCCGAGCTCGCGCGCGAGGTCCGGCGCGACGCCGCTCGGCGCGCCGCCTCCGGGATCCTTCTTCACGAGGAGGAAGTTGCCGTAGTTGATGCCGGCGCGCAGCTTGCCGGTCGGCGCCAGTTCGGATCGTAGGGCGGGAGAGATCGGAGTCGTCATGTCAGGTTCGATGCACGTTGAAGAAGAGCTTCGGGCCGCCGCGTCGCGCGTCGACCTTCGCCCGGCCCATCGCCGTCAGGACGTAGAGCATGTTCAGGGCGGCGAGAGCGTTCCGGACGCGGCGCGAGCGGCGGGTTTTCTTGACCACGTCGCTCGTGGTGACGTTGCTCTTGCCTGCGAACCGCTTGTGCACGTATTCCACGGCCGCAGCGTCGACGACGTTGAAGTTCCCGGCGCCCCGCTTGGAACGCGAGAACGACAGGACGAAGAAAAAGCCCGCGCCGCCGAAGACGTGGTAGGTCTGCTTCTTGCCGGTGGCGTTGCCGAGATAGGTCAATCCTCGCACGAGTTTCTTGGCGTTCATGGCACCACCTCCTCAGTTCATCCTGAGCCCGTGCACCCGCACCAGCCCGTCGGGCACGGTGCGCAGCCCCGTTAGCTTCGCGTTGTAGGCCCACAGCCAGTGGCGGTGGAAGAGGTAGACGATCGGGCGCTCCTTGGCCGCGATCGCGGCGATCTTCTCGTAGACCTGCGCGCGCTTGCGCTGGTCGAGCTCGGTGCGCGACTGCTGGATGAGCTCGTCCATTTCCTTGGTGCAGAAGCCGGAGTAGTTGTTCGGCGCGTTGCAGGTGTAGAACTGCTGCAGGTTGCCGTCGGGATCGGCGCGGCCGCTCCAGGCGAGGACGTAGGCTTCCATCTGCCCCTTGTCGGCGAGCCCGAGCGAGGTGGCGAACTCGGTCGACTGGATCTTCACGTCGAACCCGGCCTCCTTCGCCATCGCCTGCACGACCTGGGCGATCCGCTGCGCATCCGAGGTGGTCGGCGTCATAAGCGTGAAACTCGGGTTCGGCACGCCGGCCGCGGCGAGCAGCGCTTTCGCCTTGGCGACGTCGCGCTTGGGGATCGGCGCGTTCTTCGCGTAGTACGGGTTGGTCGGCGCGACCCACTGGTTGCCCACCGCCGCCTCGCCGTCCATCGCGACCTGCACGATCCCCTGCCGGTCGATGGCGAGCTCGAACGCTTCGCGCACCCGCGGATCCCGGCCGAGCGGATTCTTCTGCGCGAGGTCGCTCTTGCCGGTGTTGATGGTGATGCCCTGGTAGCCGATCTCGACGATCTTCGAGATCCGGAAGCGGTTGTCGTCCCGGAGCCCGGGCACGTCGGAGGGCGCGAGGCGCTCGATGAAGTCGAGCTGGCCGGAGCGCAGGTTGGCGAGCCGGACGGTCGCATCGACGATCGGCAGATAGACGACGCGGTCGAAGTGGGCGTCGCCCTTGTTCCAGTAGCCGGGGTAGCGCTCGAGGACGATGCGGTCCTGGGCCACCCGCTCGACGAACCGGTACGGTCCCGAGCAGACCGGCTTCGCGCCGAACTTGTCGCCCGCCGCCTGCGCAGCCTTGGGCGACACCATCATGCCGGAGCGGTCGGTGAGCACCGCGAGCAGCGGCGCGAACGGCGCCGAGAGGTTGAGGCGGGCGGTGTACTCGTCGACCACGTCGACACTGGTCACCTGCGTGAGCTCGGTGCGCCGGTTCGATCCCGGCATCGTCTTGTGGCGCTCGATGCTGTACTTGACCGCCGCCGCGTCGAGCTTCTCGCCGTCGTGGAAGGTCACCCCCTGCCGCAGCCGGATGACGAGCGACTTGTTGTCGGCCGACCACTGGTAGGAAGTCGCGAGCTGCGGGACGATGCCGAGCTTCTCGTCGAGGTCGAAGAGCTTGTCGCACAGCCCCGCGAAGACGATGCGGCCGACGAAGGTCCGGGCGAGCGTCGGATCGAGGATGTCGGGGTCCTCCGCGAGGCCGATCCGCAGGGTTGTTTGCCCGTAGGACGGTGCTGCGGCGACAACCGCTACCAACCCAGCGCGAACGATCCAGGACTTGAGCTTCATGGTCGCCTCCTCTCCCAGCCAATGGAGTGCGATCTTATCCCTACGCCGGCTGCGCCGCCGCACCCAGAAGCCTTGCAAGGGCCTCAGCGGGCAGCATGACTTCGACGCCGCGCAGCCTTCGCCCGTAGACCGGCGAGAACCCTCGATCCCCGGACACCAGCCAATCGGCTCCCGACTGAGCGGCCGCGGCAATGATCGGAGCGTCCTTCGCCGAAATCTGCAGTCCCGCCGCCCACGCTGCAAACTCGGCACCGGGCTCGCCGCAGATCGTCAATCGAGCGACGAGCCGCGCGAACTCGTCCTCGCGCTGGGGGTGTTTGCGGAGCAAGTTCCGCCGCGCCTCGTCCAGCGCGTACGCCGACGAGATCAGCTCGCACCGTCCGGCTTCAGCAAGCCTGAAGATGGCGCCCGTTCGGCTGCGGTCGAGATAGGCGGCGCTGAAGAGGACGTTGGCGTCGAGAAAGATGCGCATTCAGCGCTTCTTCTTCGCCTTTCGCTTGAGGGCTGATTCGACGCGCGCTTCCTCTTCAGGCGCCATCCGGTCTGCGCCCTCGAATTCCCTGATGCGCTCGTCCGTGTAGACCTCGATCGGGTAAACGCCGGCCTGTCGCAGGACGATCGACCCATCGGGCGCGGCCTCCACCAGCAGCGGCGAGTCCTCGGGAATCCCGGTCTGCTTCAGGATGCCCTTCGGAATCGTGACCTGCCCTTTCTTGCCCAGCTTGACGAGTTCCATGGGTCCGCCCTTAGGCTAGGTGCCGTTTCAACGAGCGGATTCTACCACAAATCCAACTTTCCGATTTCCGTAATTCCGGGAATCCGGCCTCCCGGTGGGACCGCCCTGCCAGGCAGGCAGCGGGCCCGGAGACGCTTCACGACCGCCTCAGCCCGTGCGCGCCCGGCTGCCGAACGCCGCCTGCAGCCGCTCGAGCCGCGCGTTGGGCCGCACAGCCTCCGGCGCGAGCGTGCCGGGCGCAGCGATCTCCTTCCAGAAGTGGCACGCGACGCCGTGCCGGTTCTCGGCAGTGAGCGGCGGCTCCTCGTCGGCGCAACGTTGCCGAGCGTGCGGACAGCGCGTCCGGAAGCGGCACCCCGACGGCGGGTCGATCGGGCTCGGCACGTCGCCCTGGAGGATGATCCGTCCGCGGCGTAAGGGCGCCTCCGGCACCGGGATCGCCGAGAGCAGCGCCTGCGTGTAGGGATGGCGCGGGCGCGCAAAGATCTCCCGCTTGTCCGCCTGCTCGACGATCTTGCCCAGGTACATGACGGCGACGCGCGTCGCGATGTGCTTCACGACCGCGAGATCGTGGGCGATAAAGATGTACGCGAGCCCGAGGCGCCGCTGCAGGTCCTGCAGCAGGTTGATCACCTGCGCCTGGATCGAGACGTCGAGCGCCGAGACCGGCTCGTCGCAGACGATGAGGCGCGGCTCGACCGCGAGCGCGCGGGCGACGCCGATCCGCTGGCGCTGGCCGCCCGAGAACTCGTGGGGATAGCGCCGCGCGTGCTCGGGCGCGAGCCCCACCAGCGCGAGGAGTTCCGCGACCCGCTCCTTCTCCCTGCCCGGCGCGAGACCGTGAAGCGCGAGCGGTTCGGCGAGCATCTGATTGACGGTCATGCGCGGGTTGAGCGAGCCGTACGGGTCCTGGAAGATGATCTGCAGCGCGCGCCGCAGTCCCCGCATCTCCGCCTCGCCGAGCGCGAAGAGGTCACGCCCGTCGAACCACACCTTGCCCGCGGTCGGCTCGAGGAGCCGCAGCGCCAGCCGCCCGGTGGTCGACTTGCCGCAACCCGATTCGCCGACGAGTGCGAGCGTCTCGCCGGCAGCGAGCTCGAAGCTCACGCCGTCGACGGCGTGCACCGCGCCCGCATGCCGGCCGAACAGCCCCTTGCGCACCGGGAAGTGCTTCACCAGGCTCTCGACCCGGAGCAGCGGTGAACCAGCGCTCACAGCGGCGCCTTCCAGCACGCCGCCTCGTGCCCACCGCCCAGGTCGATGAGCGGCGGCTCTTCGCGGCGGCAGCGTTCCTCGGCGAACGGGCAGCGCGGATGGAACTGACAGCCGGCAACGCGGGTGATGGGCACCTGCCCTTCGATCGCCGCGAGCCGCTTCTGCTCGAGGTGGACCTTCGGGATCGAGCCGAGCAGCCCGATGGTGTAGGGATGCTGCGGCTCGGCGAAGAGCCGCTCGGCGGCGGCGCGCTCGACGATCCGGCCCGCGTACATCACCGCCACGTCGTGCGCCAGCTCGGCGACCACGCCGAGGTCGTGGGTGATCAGGATGATTGCGGCGCCGGTCTCCTCGCGCAGCGTCCGCATGAGGTCGAGGATCTGCGCCTGGATCGTCACGTCGAGCGCGGTCGTCGGCTCGTCGGCGATCAGCAGCCGCGGTTCGCACGCGAGCGCCATGGCGATCATCGCCCGCTGCCGCATTCCGCCCGAGAGCCGGTGCGGGTAATCGTCGAAGCGCCGCTCGGGCGACGGGATGCGCACCCGCCGCAGCATCTCGAGCGCGTGCGCCTTGGCCGCGTCGCGGCTCACCCGACGGTGGCAGAGGATCCCCTCCACGATCTGGTCGCCGATGGTGAACGCCGGGTTGAGCGAGGTCATCGGCTCCTGGAAGATCATGGAGATCCGATTGCCGCGCAGCTCGCGCATTGCCGCCCCGGAGAGCTCGAGCAGATCCACGCCCTCGAGCCGGATCTCGCCGCCGGCGATGCGGCCGGGCGGCGCCGGCACCAGCCCCATGATCGACAGCGCGGTGACGCTCTTGCCGCAGCCGGACTCACCGACGATCCCGAGGGTGCGGCCGCTCTCGAGCGCGAAGCTGATCCCGTCGACGGCGCGGAACTCGCCGCCCTCGACGGCGAAGTGGGTGCGGAGCTCGTGGACCTCGAGCAGCGCGGTCAATGGCTACCTTGGCTTCGCGCCAAGGGTTCGCGCTTGGGGCGGCCCGGCGCGCTCATGGACTACGTTGTCGCTTCGCCAAGGGTCCGCGCTTGGGGCGGCCCGGCGCGCTCAATGCGGCTTCCCGCGGCGCGCGGCGTGGAACCGTTCGATCTCGGCCTCGATCACCGCGCGATCGGTGATTCCCGCAGGCCGCGCGCGGCTCGGCAGGCACGCGACGAACGGCTGGAAGCGCTCCAGGCTCGTCTCGCAGAGACGCCGCAGCTCCGCGATCGGCGCCTCGTGGTCGTCGACGCGCAGGCTCAGGGCCGGATAATCCTCGGTCGTGCAGATGAGCAGCGCCGCCGCCTGCTTGCCGCGTTTGTCGCCCCCCGCCGCCTCGCCCGCCGCGAGCGCCGCGATCATGCGCTCGGCGAACGGCAGATCCCGGCCGGCGGCGTAGGCCGCGGCGGTATCCTCGATCACCCGCCGGCCCGCCAGCATGTTGCCGGCGACCGAGAAGCCGTCGCCGATCACGTGGCCGCACCAGCCGATACACGCCGTGCCGGTGTACGCCGCGATCCGCCCCGTTGCGTCGATCATGTGGAGCTGGCGCTGGTCGCGTCCCTCGTCGGCGCCGGTCAGCGACTTCACGATCGCTTCCGGGTCGACGCGCTCCGCCATGAGGTCGAGGCCGCGCAGGCCGTAGAGCGGATTGGCGAGCGCCTGAGTGGCGAGCGCGCCGACGCCGCTCCGCGCGTGCGGGCACAGCGCGCCGACGGCGAAAAACCGGCTCGCCACGGCCACACCGAGCGCGCCCGTGCGGTCGCGCGCGACGATCGACCAGGTCATGCCGTCGCGCTTACTCCAGCTTCAGGTTCGCTGCCTTCACGACCTTCCGCCACTTCTCGATCTCGGCGACGAAGAAGCCGCGGAAGCCCGCCTGGTCGTCCTCGAACAGCTCGACGCCCACGCTGCGCAGCTTCTCGCGTGTCTCGGGCTGCGCGACCACCGTCTGGACGTCGCGCGCGATGCGCGCCGACAGCTCGGGCGGCACGGACGCGGGCGCGAAGAAGCCTTGCCACAACCGCGCCTCGTACTCCGGCAATCCCTGCTCCGCGACCGTCGGGATGTCCGGGGCACCGGCGAAGCGCTGCTTGCCGGTGACCGCCAGCGCGCGCGCCCGCCCCGACTTCGCGAGCGGCAGGCCCACCGGCATGCCGGCGAAGTAGTACGCGATGCGGCCCGCCATCACGTCGGTGGCGGCCGGCGCGCCGCCCTTGTACGGCACGTGCAGTGCCTGGATCCCCGCCATGACGTTGAAGAGCTCGCCGCACAGGTGGTCGGAGTTGCCGACGCCGGAGGAGCCGAAGGCAAGCTTCCCGGGCTCGGCGCGCGCGCGCCCGATCAGCTCCTGCACGCTCTTGGCCGGGAAATCGGGCCCGACGATGAGGATGTGCGGCGTCGCCGCGACCGGCGCGAGCGGCACGAGATCCGTTTCCGCCTTGTACGGCAGGTTGGGGAGCGCCGCGGCGCTGATCGCCAGACCGTTCTGCGCGAAGAGCAGCGTGTAGCCGTCGCCCGGGGCCTTGGCGGCCGCGTCCGCCGCGACGTTGCCGGCGGCGCCGCCCCGGTTCTCCACGTACACGCTCTGCTTCCAATGGGCGCCGAGCCGGTCGGCCATGACCCGGCCGACGATGTCGGTCGAGCTCCCGGCCACGTACCCGACCAGGACGCGCACCGGCTTGGCCGGGTATTGCGCGTGCGCCGCGATCGGCACGGACAGTGCGGCGATGCACGCGGCACAGGCGAGACGCGAGAAGTTCATGGCGAGACTCCTCGCGCCTACTGCTTGATCATCCCTATCCGCCGCAGGATCTCGCCGTTCAGCTTGTATTCCTTCCAGAGGTCGGCGCGGATCTGGTCGCCCGGGCGGTAGTCGATGTCGATGCCGCGCGTGGCCATGGCGTCGACGAAGATCGGCTGGCCGATGCCCTCCCGTGCGGCGTCGTGCAGGTACTGGAGCACAGGCGCCGGCGTGCCCTTCGGCGCAACGAGGAGGTACAGGACCCCGTTCGCGATGTCCCAGCCGAGCTCCTTCGCGGTCGGCGCTTCGGGAAAGAGCGGGTGACGCTTCTCCTGGAAGACCATGAGCACTCGCATCCGCTTGCCGTCGACCTGCGGCTTCACCTCGCCCGGCTGCGCCACGAGCGCGTCGATGTGGCCGCCGAGCAGCGCCGGGGACGAATGCCCCCAGCCCTGGTACGGGACGTGGATGACCTTGATCCCGGCGCGCGACATCAGCTCCTCGAGGTTGAGGTGGCTCGAGGTGCCCTCGCCGGGCGAGCCGACGCGGAGCTTGCCGACGTTCGCCTTGGCGTCGGCTACGAATTCCTGGGCGTTCTTCCACTGTGCGTCGTGCCGGACCACGAGCATCGGGAAATACGACACCAGGTTGATGAACGAGTCGTAGTCATCGGGCGTCTTGTAGGCCATCGGGTTCAGCTGCGGCGCGATCGTCAGCGCCGAGGCCGGCGTGAGGACGAACGTGTAGCCATCCGGCTGCGCCCGCACGACCTCCGCCACCGCCAGCGAGCCGGCGGCGCCCGGGCGGGTCACGATCGGGAGCCCTTTCGGGAACCGCTTCTTCATGCTCTCGGCGAGCGTGCGCGCGACGATGTCGACCATGCCGCCGGGCGGGTAGCCCGAAAGCATCGTCACCGGCCGGTCGGGATATTGCGCCGCCGCGGGCAGCGCCAGGCTCAGCAACCAAACGCCGATCAGTGCGATGCGTGCCATCGGCTCTTCTCCCTCGCTGAAGGGCGCTCAATCTAGCACTTCGGCGCCGCCGGCGCGCGACCGCGCCGCCATAGCAAGTGGAAAAACGGAGTCCCCGCTGGCGCGGGGTTCTAGAGGTGCTTCAGCAGCCGAGTTCCCGCAGCCGGTCGTCGTAGCGACGACGGTCTTCCCGCAGCCGATCCATCGACTGGGCCGAGCCGCCGCGACGCGCCGCTTCGTCCGCGCTGCGGAGTCGTTCGCGCGTCGACGCGCACTCCTTCGCGCGCCGGTCGGCCTCGGCCCGCGCTTCGCGCTCCGCCGACGGATCAGGGCCCGCAGCCGCGGTCGTCGGGGCGGCGGGAGTCGCGGCGGCGGCTGGCTTCGGCGCCGGAGCGCCGGCAGCGCTCTCCTCCGACGAGACCTCCGTAACCGTGCCGGCCTCGAACTTCACCACGTAGCTCGAGGTCTGCCCCTTCGGCCGGCGATAGGTCCAGTACTGCGCCTCGCCGGCCGCCGACGCGACCTTGCGCACGTGGTCGGGCGGGCCGAAGGTGTCCAGCACCTCTTCGGGCTTCATCCCCGGCGTCACCAGCTCGCCGGTCCGGGGCTTCGCGCCGCGCGTGCCTCGCACCGACGCGTTTGCCGTCGAAGGAGGCCGGTCGCCGTAGTGAACCTTGCCGTTCTCGTCCACCCAGCGGTAGGCCTGCGCCGCCGCCCCCGCGCTGGCGGCGGCGAGAATCAGGGCCAGGGACAGGGACAGGGTTTTCATTGGGCTCCCCTCGCGATCGAGTCGGAATAGCCCACTATGACCGGCGGGATCGACCACCGGCAAGGGCGGGCGATGCAACCGGCAGGAATAGATCACCCGGGCCGCGCTGGGCGCGCGACACGGCGTCAGCGCACCGTGATCTTGGTCACACGCTCATTCGGCGCGGGCGCCGGCGGCCTTGACCACCCGCGCCCACTTCGCCGCTTCCGCCTGGATGAAGTCGCCGAACTCGCCGGGCGTGCTCGTGAGCGGCTCGATGCCCATGCCGGCGAGGCGTTCGCGCATGTCGGGGGACCGCATGATCTTGGTGAGCTCGGCGTTGAGCCGCGCGACGATCTCGCGCGGCACGCCGGCGGGTGCGAGCACGCCGTACCACGTATCGACCTCGAACTCCGGAACGCCGGACTCGGCCGCCGTAGGGACCTCGGGCAGACCCGGATAGCGTTCCTTCCCCAGCACCGCGAGCGCCCGCAGCTTCCCGCTCTTCACGTGCGCGGCGGACGCCGGGGGTCCGATCACGACCATGTGCACCTGGCCGGCGAGCACCGCGAGCATCGCAGTCTCGGCGCCCTTGTACGGGACTTGCACGATGCTCGCCCCGGTCAGCATCCGGAACATGTCGCTCGCGAGCTGATTCGACGTGCCCGGGCCGCCGGTGCCGAAGTTGAGCTTGCCGGGGTTGTCGCGCGCGTATTGCGCCAGTTCCGCGAGCGATCGCGCCGGCACCGACGGGTGCACGACGAACAGATTGGGGATCGTGGCGACGAGGCCGATCGGCACCAGATCGCGCAGCGGGTCGTAGTTCAACTTCGGATAGAGGCTCGGGCTGATCGCAAGCGACGGGGCGCACAGCACGATGGTGTAGCCGTCGGGCGCCGCTCGCGCCGCGACCTCGGCACCGACGTTGCCGCCCGCGCCGGGCCGGTTCTCCGGGACCACCGGCTGCCGCAGCTCGCCGGCAAGCTTCTCCGACAGCGTCCGGCCGAGGAGATCGGTGGAGCCCCCCGGCGGGAACGGCAGGATCAGGCGCAGCGGGCGCGCGGGGTACGCGGACTGCTGGGCCTGGACGACTGCTGCTGCGAGCGTGCAGGCAAGAGTCAGGGCGGCGATACCGACGCTGCGCGCGTTCATGATCACCTCGCGAGTCACTTGATCGCCAGCGGATTCACCGGCGAGCCGACGGCCCCGGTGATCGGGAGCGCCGGCGCGACGAACAGGAACTCGTAGCGGCCGTCCTCCCGGCAATCCTTCGCGAGGTCGGCGAGGTAGAAGATCTCGCCGACCGTGAGCCCCATGATCGGGATCGCGATCCAGTGCCAGGGCTGGTTCGTGTCCTCGGTCTCGCACGGCCGTACCTCGACGCCCCAGGTGTCGGTGACGACCGCCGCGACCTCGCGCGCGTGCAGCCAGTCGAGCGTCTCGAACGCGAGCCCGGGCGCGTCACCGCCCGAATAGCCGTCCCAGGTCCTGGACGCGAGCTTCGCCTCGACGTGGCCGGTGCGGACGATGAGATAGTCGCCGCGCTTGACGTTGACGCGCTGCTTCGCTTCCGCCGCCTCGAGGATCTCGTTGGTGATCGCAAAGCCGTCGGGGAGCCACTTCTTGCCCAGCAGCGCCGCGACGTCGAGCAGCACGCCGCGGCCCACCATCCGGTCCTTGGTCTTCTCGATGCCGGCGTACTGCGCGCCCGAGGTCGTCACCGTGCGGCAGTCGCGGCCGTTCCAGGTGTAGTCCTCGTAAAAGATGTGCCCGAGCCCGTCCCACTGGGTGCCGCACTGGAGCGGCATGACCACCAGGTCGTCGGCGCTGCGGATCTTGCGATGGTCGAGGACGCCGGCGTACGCGTCGGTGCCGGTGCGCAGCATCACGTGCACCGGGTTGAACCGGCCGAGCGCCGGGTACTTCGACTTGCCGCCCTGGGGACCCTTGGAGTCGAAGTTGAGCGCGAGCGAGAACACCTTGCCGCGGCGCACCAGCCGCGCGGCCTCGACGATGTTCTCGGGACTGACGAAGTTGAGCGTGCCGAGCTCGTCGTCGCGACCCCAGCGGCCCCAGTTCTTGAGCCGCTTCGCGGCGGCCCGCACGTCCTTGCGCGTGAGCTTGCGGTGCCTGGCGTCGAGGGTGTTGCGGTTCTTGAGCTTCGCTGCGGGTCGTTTCGGCATGGTCTTGTGCTCGGGCGGGGAGCGCGCAGTCTAGCGAACGCCCCACCGCGGGGCAATCCGGCGCGGCGCGTTATGATCGCGCCGCGATTCGACCTCTCGAGGCGCGCGACGATGCCGAAGATGACCGGAGCCGAAGTGCTCGCCGACATGCTCGCGGGCTACGGCGTCACCCACGTGTTCATGGTGCCGGCGGTGCTGCGCCGGACGTTCGCCGAGATGGAGCGGCGCACGAGCATCCGGCGCATCCACACCCACGGCGAGAAGTCCGCGGCGTACATGGCCGACGGCTACGCGCGCGCGTCGGGACGCCCCGGGGTCTGCATGGCGCAGGTCGTCGGCGCGCTCAATCTCGCGGCGGGGCTGCGCGACGCGTACCTCGCGCACTCGCCAGTCATCGCGTTCACCGGCGGGCGTGATCCGAAGACGAAGTTCCGCAAGGTCTATCAGGAGATCGACGACGTGCCGGCGTTCGCGCCGGTCACGAAGCTTAACGCCACGGTCGATGCGGTCGAGCGCTTTCCCGACATGGTCCGGCAGGCGTTCCGGGCCGCGGTGTCGGGCACGCCCGGGCCGGTGCATCTGCAGTTCCGCGGCAACGAAGGCCAGATCGACCAGGAGGAGGCCGAGATGACGCCGCTCTGCGAGCCGCAGTTCGCGCGCGTGCCGCCGTTCCGGCCCGAGCCCGATCGCGCCGCCGTGCTGGCCGCGCTCGAGTCGATGCAGCGAGCAGCGCGGCCGGTCATCGTCGCCGGGGGCGGCGTGCGCGCGTCCGGGGCGGGGCCGGAGCTCGTCGCGCTCGCGGAGACGCTCGGCATCCCGGTCGCGACCTCGCTGAACGGCAAGGACAGCATCCCGGGAACCCACCCGCTCGCGGTCGGCGTGGTCGGCAGCTACTCGCGCGAGAGCGCGAACCGCGTGGTCGCAGCCGCGGATCTCGTCTGCTTCGTCGGCACGGAAGCGGGCGGGATGACGACGCACTTCTGGGCGGTCCCGAAAATCGGGGTGGCGGCGATCCAGATCGACATCGATGCGGAGACGCTCGGCCGGAACTATCCGTTGCAGGCGGCGGTGCTGGGCGACGCGAAGACGACGCTCGCGCGCATGGTCGAGCACGCCGACGCGCGAACCGCCGCGCGGCGGCAGCCGTGGCGGGAAGAAGCACGCGCGATCTGTGCGGCGTGGTCGGCGAAGTACCGCCCGGTGCTGGAGTCCGATGCTGTGCCGATCCGCCCGGAGCGCATCTGCGGCGAGCTGACTCGCCACCTGCCCGACGACGCGATCGTCGTGGTCGACACCGGTCACGCGGGCATGTGGATGGGCGGCATGTACGACCTGCGCTCACCCCGCCAGAGCTACCTGCGCAGCGCCGGACACCTAGGCTGGGCGTTCCCGGCGGGGCTCGGGGCAAAGTGCGCGTGCCCCGACCGGCCGGTCGTGACGTTCACCGGCGACGCCGGGCTCTGGTATCACATCGGCGAGATCGAGACCGCCGCCCGCTGGCAGATGAACACCGTCACGGTCGTGAACAACAACTCGAGCGGCAATCAGTCGAAGCGCGGGTTCGACCGTGCCTACGGGGGCGAACAGACGGAGAAGGCGCGCGAGCTGTGGACCTACCGCAAGGTCAACTTCGCGCGCATCGCGGAAGAGATGGGCGCGCTGGGGCTGCGGGTGGAAAAGCCGGCCGAGTTCGCGCCTGCGCTCGCCCGCGCGCTCGCCGCGGACCGGCCGGTCATCATCGACGTCGTGACCGACATCGATGCGCTCGCGCCGACGGCGGTGGCGTAGCCGTCGGCGTCGCCCGACAATGCGCAAGTGAACCAGGCCATCACCGTTGCCACCGGCGGGCTGCGCGGCCTGCCGCGACGGACGCGCCTCGCAGTCCTCTGGATCGTCGCGGGGGCGATGCTGGTCGCGGTGTTCGCGCACCGCTTGCGGGCGCCCGCCTACAACGTGTTCGCCGACCAGGTGACGTGCCTGGGAATCCCGAACTTCACCAACGTGGCCTCGAACCTCGCGTTCGTGCTGGTCGGCGTGTGGGCGCTTGCCTGGTTCTGGACCGAGCGCGCGCGACTCCTCGGCACCCGCTTCCTGACCCGCACGGAGCTCGGGCTCTATGCGGGCTTCTTCGCGGCGGCCGTCCTGGTCGGCATCGGCTCCGGCTACTACCATTGGGTGCCGACCAACGCGACGCTGTTCTGGGACCGCGCCCCGATGACGCTCGCCGGCGCCGCGCTCACGGGTGCGTTCATCGCCGAGCGCGTCGACCGGAGAGCGGGAGTGGCAGTCGCGGTCGCGCTCGCGCTCTTCCTGCCCGGCACACTCGTCTACTGGCGCATGAGCGAGGCCGCGGGCGCCGAGAACCTCTGGCCGTATCTCGTGGGCTTCTACGGGTCGCTCGGGCTGGCGACGCTCGTGCTCCTGCTCTTCCCGTCCCCTTACACGCACAGCGGCCACGCGTTCGTGGCCGTGGCGTGGTTCGCACTCGCCATGCCGTTCGACAAGCTGCTCGACGGGTGGGTCTACTCGCTCGGCGGCATCCTGGGCGGCCACGCCGTGAAGCACCTGTTCGCGGCCGCGGCGATGTTCTGGCTCTTCTGGTTCATGCTGCGCCCGCGCCGTCCGCGCGCGGCGTTCCCGTAACGCCACACGGGCTTCAGCCCGGCGGCGTGCCGAGCACTTTCGCGATCACCGGGCGCGAGCCCTCGAGCGCTACGCGTTGCATGTAGAACGCGAGCCCGCGCGGGCCGCCGAGCTCCTCGCCGCCGCCGGCGCGTCCCGGACCGCCGTGGACGAGCTGCGGCAGCACTGTCCCGGGACCGGGTGAAAGCTCGATCTTGGGATGCCCGAGGAAGATCCGTCCTTGCAGGGGCGCGAGACCGAACACGACTTCGCCGATCCAGCCGGTGTCCTCGGCGTACACCGACGACACGAGGCCGCCGTTGCCGCGCGCGACGATCTCCGCCGCCTCCGCAGCCTGCCCGGAGTACGGCACGAGCGCGGCGACCGGACCGAAGACCTCGCGCGAATGAACGGTCGTCGCGCCTGCCGCGGCTTCCACGACGACCGGCGAGATGAAGAACCCCTTCCCCGCGTCGACACCGGCGGCGGCGAGCGGCGCGGCGCTGCCGAACGCGAGCTTCCCTTCGGCAGCGAGCCGTCCGACGCCCTCACGCACCTCGGCGACCTGGGATGCCGTCGCGAGCGGCCCCATCCGGACGTCCTCGAGCGCGGGATCGCCCACGCGCACGCCGCGCAGACGCTCGACCAGATCATCCCGCACGCGCTCCGCGATCTCCACTGGAACGAGCACGCGTCGGATCGCGGTGCACTTCTGGCCCGCCTTCTGGGTCATGTCCCGCGCGATATCGTCGAGGGCGAGTTCGTACATGTCGGAGCCCGGCTCGACATCCGGCCCGAGCACCGCGGCGTTCAGGCTGTCCGCCTCGATGTTCACCCGCACCGACTCGCGGATGATGTTCGGCGCCGCGCGGATCTGTGCGCCGGTGTCGCTCGAACCGGTGAACGCCAGCACGTCCTGGGCGCCGAGATGCGACACGAGGTCGCGCGGGCTGCCGATGAGCAGCGACAGCGCGCCGGCCGGGAGAACCTTCTTCTCGACCAGGATCTCCACGATGCGATGCGCGACCATCGCCGAGCTCGTGGCCGGCTTGCTGAGCACCGGCATCCCGGCGAGGAGCGCCACGGCCGCCTTCTCCGCGAAGCCCCACGCGGGAAAGTTGAAGGCATTCACGTGCACCGCGACGCCGTGCCGCGGCACCGCCACGTGCTGGCCGTGGAAGCGCGGCGAGCGGCCGAGCTGAATGCCCTCGCCGTCGAGGAGGAACCGCGCCGTGCCCAGTCCCGCGCCGATTTCGGCGTAGGCGTGCAGCGTCGCGATCGCGCCGTCGACATCGAACTTGGCGTCCGAGCGGGTGTTGCCGCCGTTCGCGATCGCGAGCTGGAGGAGCTCGTCGCGCGCTTTCTGCAGCGCCTCCGCCGTCGCCTTCAGCAACGCCCCGCGCTCGGCGAAGCTGAGGGCGCGCAGCGCCGGCCCGCCCTGCCGGCGCGCGTAATCGAGCGCCGCGGCGAGATCGAAGCCGTCGCTCCCGGCGCGGGCGAGCGGCGCCTCAGTGGCGGGGTTGACGAGCGTCTGGAGTTCGCCCGATCCCGTCCGCCACTCGCCGCCGAGAAAGCTGCGGAGCGTCAGCACGGGCGATCCGGCGCGCGCTACGGGGCGACGCGGCGGAAGATGAAGCGGTCGCGCGATTGCACGAGCGGGATCGCCTCGGCGATATAGCGCTTGAAGTGCGGCGTCTGCTGGTGCGCCTGGAACGCCGCCTCGTCTTCGTAGACCTCGTACAGCATCACGCGAGTGCGATCCTTCGGGTCCACGAGCACGTCGAACTGCCGGCAGCCCGGCTCGGTCTCGCGCGCCGCCTTCCCGTTCTCCAGGAGCAGCGACATGAAGCGGTCCACCTGGTCGGGCTTGACCACCAGCCCCACCGTCAGCACGAACTTGCTCATCTTCCGTCCCCCTTTCGACAGGAAGCGCGGAGTTTAGCGGCTCGCGCCCGACGGCGTGCTCACTCCGCGCGGATGCCCGAGGCCGCGACCACTTTGCTCCACCGCGCCACTTCTTCGCGCAGCTGCCGGGCGAATTCCTCCGGCGTGTTGCCGATCGGCTCGGCCCCCTGCTCGTGCAGGCGGGTCCGGATGTCGGGCGAGCGCGCGGCCTTGATCACCGCCGCGGCCAGCGTGTCGACGATCTCGCGCGGCGTCCCCGCCGGCGCGAGCACGCCGTACCAGATCGTCACTTCCACCCCCTCGACGCCGGCCTCCCGCATCGTCGGGACGTCCGGCATCAGCTCGGAGCGCTTGTCGCCGGCCACGGCGAGCGCCCGCAGGCGCCCGGTCCGGACGTGGGACAGGATCGACGGGATGTTGGCGAAAGTCATGTCGACGTCGCCGGCGATCAGCGTCGTGAGCGACGGCGCGGTGCCCTTGAACGGCACGTGCACGATGTCGGTTCCGGTCCGCAGCTTGAACAGCTCGCCGGTCATGTGCTGGGTCGTGCCGGTGCCGGCGGACGAGTAGTTCAGCACGCCCGGCTTCGCGCGCGCGAGCGCGACCACTTCGGCTACGTCCTTCGCCGCGAGGCTGGCGCGCACGGTGAGGACGTTCGGGCTGTCGGAGAAGATCGAGACCGGCGCAAGGTCGCGCAGCACATCGAACGGCAGCTTCTTGTAGAACGACGAGTTCATCGTCATCGTCGCCGTGGTGACGAGGATCGTGTACCCGTCCGGGGCCGATCTCACCACGTGCTCGGTGGCGATGTTGGTGGAGGCGCCGGGACGGTTCTCGACGACGATCGGCTGGCCGAGGAACTCCGGGAGCTTGGCCGCAAGCAGCCGCGCCATGATGTCCGTGCCGCCCCCGGGCGGGAAGCCGACGACGAACCGGACCGGCTTCGCCGGGTAGGGCTGGGCGAGCGCGGGGCCACCCAGCGCGAACGCCGTCACGAGCAGGCAGGCGATCCGAAAGCTGCGCGACATGGATCCTCCAACGGGACCCGGATTCTCCTCCCGGCGCGGCCGCGGCCGCAAACCGGCTCCGGGGCGCACTTGCTGCGGCGCGGTTCTCCGGTCCGGGCGGCGGGCCCCACGCCGCGCCCGTTCTATGCTATCGTCATAAATGACAACGTCATAGACGCCCGCCTGGCGGCGCGGGCCCGTCAGGAGGAAGTCATGGTCTCGACCCGCGTCACCGCAGTCGCCCTCACCCTCGTCCTCGCCGCCGGCTGCCGCTTCAACGACGACGAGCCCCCACCCGCCACCACCACATCGGCCGCGGCGCCCGCCCCAGCCGCGGCGCCCGCCCCAGCCGCGGCGCCCGCCCCAGCCCCGGCGCCCGCCCCAGCCCCGGCGCCCGCCCCCGCGCCGGCCCCGGGCGCCGGCGCGATGAGCGTCCAGATCGCCGGGTTGCCGTCGGGCCTCGAGGCGCACGTGACCGTCACCGGTGGCGGGATGAGCCAGTTCGTGACCGCGACGCGGACGCTCACCAATCTCCCGCCCGGGGCCTACACGGTGACCGCCGAGCCGGTGCTCACCGGCCAGGCGGTGATGGCGCCGACCGCGGCGACGCAGACGATCCAGGTGGCGTCGGGCCAGACCGCGCCGGCGACCGTGAGCTACAACACCCAGCAGGCGTTCGCGATCCGGCTCGAGGAGATGGCCTGGACCGGCCTCGACCAGCCGATCTTCCTCGCCTCCCCGCCGGGGGACGCGACGCGCATCTTCATCGCCGAGCGCCCCGGGCGCATCCGCGTCGTCCAGAACGGTGCGTTGCTCGCGGCGCCGTTCCTCGACATCTCGGCCCGGGTATCGACCGCCGGCGAGCGCGGCGTGCTCTCGTTTGCGTTCCATCCGCAGTACGCGCAGAACGGCTGGTTCTTCCTGCACTTCACGAACCCGGCGGGCGAGATCACCATCGAGCGCTTTACCGCCTCGGCGAATCCGAACGTCGCCGTCCCGGCGGGCATCTCGGTGATCAGGATTCCGCACGCGCAGTTCGACAACCACAACGGCGGCACCGCTGTATTCGGCACCGACGGCCTGCTCTACGTCTCCACCGGCGACGGCGGCGGCGGCGGCGATCCGCAGATGAACGCGCAGAACCCCAATCGCCTCCTCGGCAAGATGCTGCGCATCGACGTGAGCACGCTGCCCTACACCATTCCGCCGACGAACCCGCTCGCCAACGAAGTCTGGGGGATCGGGCTGCGGAACCCGTGGCGCTGGTCGTTCGACGCGCCGACGAACCGCCTGTACATCGCCGATGTCGGCCAGAACCGGTACGAGGAGGTCGACGTCGTGATGCCCGACGCGCCGGCGCCGGGCTTCGCGGTGAACTTCGGCTGGCCGCGCACCGAGGGCTCGAAGTGCTTCCCGGACGATCAGGCGACCTGCAACATGGGGGGCCTGACGCTGCCGGTGCTCGAGTTCGACCACTCGACCGGCGCGTGCGCGGTCACCGGCGGTTACGTCTACCGGGGCGCGGCGATCCCGCAGCTCACCGGCCGCTACTTCTACTCGGACTACTGCGCGGGCTTCGTCCGCAGCTTCCGCTTCACCAACAACCAGGCGATCGAGCGGATCGACTGGAACACACCCGACGTCGGCCGCGTGATCTCGTTCGGCCAGGACGCGAACCGCGAGCTGTACGTCCTCACCGCGAGCAACCGGGTCCACCGCATCGCCCGGCAGTAACCACCGGCGCCGGCGCGGCACCTCGATCGCGAGCGGCTCGCTGCCCTTCTCGCCGCCCGGCTGTGACTTTTGCCCGGCGCCCGGGCGCCGGAAGCGCTGCCGGACGCCAACGAAGGCTCAACCAAATCAACGGAATGGGCTATATACTGCATGCCGTTTGCATACCGAGGCCCCGGGGCCTGTCCACGCGAATTGCGCCGCGCCGCCACCGCCATGCCGAGCTTTGCGCCCAGCACCCAGCAGCCGGTCGTCATCGACCTCAAGAGCTGCGAGGCGTGGCTCGCGCGCGCCGCGCTCGCCGATCCCAAGCAGGCGTGCCGCGAGCTCACAGGGCTGCTCGAATCGTTCGAGGAGGTGCCGCCTGCCGAGGGCGCGCTGGTCGACGTCCTCGAGCGGCTGCGCGAACCCATCGTCGTCGCCCTGGCCGAGCACGCGAAGCGCTACGCCGGCCGCCCGCTCCCGCTCAAGGACTTCGAGATCACCGCGTTCGAGCAGGTGTTCGACCTGTGGACCACGCTCGGGCGCGCGTATCGCCGGCTGCTGCGCAACGCGATCGAGGACGGGAGCGCGGAGCTCGCCAAGCAGAAAGCGCTGCTCGCGCAGCGCTCGCTCGACTGCATCACCGAGCTGATGCTCGCCCACTACCGCTCGCGCCGCGAGGTCGACAACGAGCAGTGGCGCGACCTCCACCAACTCTACCGGACCGCCGACGAAGCCGGCCTCGCCCTGACCACGGTGTCCGCGGGCTATCGCTCCAAGTCGGTATCGACGTGCGCCGAGGTGTACGTCCGGGCGCTGTTGCTCTCGCTCGCCAACCCGTACGCGCTCGGCATCCGCGAGCTCGCGTGGACGCGCCGCTGGGCGACCATGTGGGCCTACAAGGTCGAGCTCGCGCCGGCGGCGGAGGACGCGCAGGGGGCCTACGCGATCGATGCCGCGGGCAACCAGGCGCCGGCCTGGACAGCGCGCGAAGCCGCGACCCCGGCGACGCGCTTCCTCACGACCGCGAACCTGCGCCGCAGCATCCGCAGCCGCATCAAGAAGCTCGACGCCGGGGTCGATCCGCAGACGCTCGGCTTGGGCAAGGACGTCATGCAGCCCGAGGCCGGGCGACTGCTGAACACGCTGCTGCGTAGCTGGGTCGAGGCACCGGCGTCCCGGCAGTTCACCCGGCGGCTGGTCGCCGCCCGGACCGAGCTCGTGAGCGGTTTCGACTCCATCCACCTCGCGGTCAGCGGCCGCGCGTTCAAGAGCGCGTCGCGCCACTGGGACTACTCCCGCCGCGACGCCGAGCAGATCCACATCTACCAGGGCACCGCGGCCGCGGTCACCGAAGAGGTCGCGGCCTTCTCCGCCGAGAAGTGGGAGACGCTCGATGAAAGCGCGAACGGGTTCCGGCTCCGCCGCAAGGGGCCGGGCGAACGCCTCGCGCTCGGACAGCTGGTCGCGCTGCGCCCGAACGGCGCGCGCGGCTTCATCCTGTCGGAAGTGCGCTGGCTGATGGCCGGGATCGATCAGTCCCTGACGATCGGCGCGTACGCGCTGCCGGGGCTCGCCAAGGGGATCGCGGCGCGCTCGGCGAGCTCGTCGACCAACGCCCCCGAGGCGTACATGCAGGCCTTCCTGCTCCCTAACGCCTCCAGCCAGCCCGGCTCGGTCGTGCTCCCGTCCGGCTGGTACCAGCACGGGCGCGAGCTGGAGCTGAAGGACGAGGACGAGTTGCTGCGGGTAAAGCTCGCCGGCCTCGTCAACCGCGGCTACGACTACGACCGCGCCAACTTCTCGGTCGTCGGCTCCGCCGTCAGGATCTGATCCGCCTGCCAGTTCACGCGCCGCGGCGGGAACGCGGCGGCGAACCGGCTCCCCCGCCCGATCTCGCTCGCGACCTCCAGCCGCGCCTGGTGGCGCGTCAGCACGTGCTTGACGATGGCGAGACCGAGCCCGGTGCCGCCGGTGTCGCGCGAGCGGCCGGTGTCGACGCGGTAGAACCGCTCGGTGAGGCGCGGGATGTGCCGCGCCTCGATCCCGATGCCGGTGTCCTCGACCGTGATCCAGCCCTCGCCGTCGCGCTCGGTCCACTCGATCGCGATCCGGCCATCCTTCGGCGTGTAGCGGATGGCGTTCGACACCAGGTTGACGATCGCGCTCCGCAGCTCGTGCTCGTCGCCCCAGAGCGTCGCGGGCGGTCCGAGCCGCAGCTGGATCGCCTGCCGGCCGGCCGATAGCGCGCGCGCCTCCTCGGCCACGCCGCGCAGGAACTGCTGCACGTCGATCGGCGCCTCGCGCGCGGGCTGCGCGCTCGACTCGAGCGCCGACAGCGTCAGCAGATCGTCGATCAGCCGCAGCATCCGGTCGGTCTGCGAGCGCATCAGCGCCAGCACCTGCTGGCCGCGCGGCTCGTCGAGCCGCACGTTGCCGTCGGCGATCGTCTCCAGGAACCCGCTCACGACCGTGAGCGGCGTCTTGAGCTCGTGCGACACGTTGGCGACGAAGTCCCGGCGCATCGTCTCGAGCCGCTCCCACTGCGTGATGTCCCGCGACAGCAGCAGCTTTTCGTCCTGGCCGTACGGCACGATCCGCAGGCTGAGCACGAGCTCGTCGTCGTGAGGGAACCGCAGCATGACCGGGGGGCCGTACGCGCCCGCCTTGAGGTAGCTCACGAAGTCGGGGTTGCGGACGAGGTTCAGGATCGGCTGGCCGTGGTCGCGGCGCGCGTCGAGCCCGAAGTAGCGCTCGGCGGTGGCGTTCGCCCAGCTGATGTGGTCGTCCGCGTCGAGCACGATCACCCCGTCGGGCATCGCCTGGGCGGCGCTGCGGAAGCGCACCAGCTGCGCGCTCAGGCGGTGCTGGTGCTGGGTCGTCGCGCGCATCAGGCGGTGAAGCCGGGAGAAGACGTGCTCCCAGACCCCGGTGCCCATCGGCACCGCGGTGTTCGACGGGTCACGGAGCCACGCGACGAGCGCGCGCAGGTTGACGATGTGGCGCAGAAGCACGATCGCCAGCCCGACCGCGAGGGTGCCGAGCGCCCATGCCGGGCCGGCCACCGGCCACACGATCAGCGCCGCGACGGCGAAGGCGCCCAGCGCGAGCGCGGTTCGTATCCAGACGAGTTTCACGGCGCGGGCAGGGCTACGGCGGCGGGAACATTAGCAGATATCACCCCGTCATTCCGGGGCGAGCGGGAATGCGGAAGGCACTCTGCTGGAGGATCCCCGCTTTCGCGAGGCTGCACCGGCCGAGGGTCAGCCCGCCGCGAGGCGGTAACCCGAGCCGCGCACGGTCTCGATCAGCCGGTCGTGCCCGGTCGGCTCGAGGGCCTTGCGCAGGCGGCGGATGTGCACGTCCACCGTCCGCTCCTCCACGAACACGTGGTCGCCCCACACCTGATCGAGCAAATGGGCGCGGCTGTGTACCCGCTCCGGGTGCGCCATCATGAAGTGCAGCAGCCGGAACTCGGTCGGGCCGAGCTCGACCGGCGCGCCGCGCGCGGCGACGCGGTGGGTCCCCGGGTCCAGCCGCAGGCCGGAGATCTCGATCGGCTCGTCGGTCAGCTGGGGCGCGCGCCGGCGCAGCACCGCCTTGATCCGGGCGAGCAGCTCCCGCGGGCTGAACGGCTTGGTGACGTAGTCGTCGGCGCCGGCGTCGAGCCCGGCGACCTTGTCCTGCTCCTGCCCGCGCGCGGTGAGCATGATGATCGGGACCTGCTTGGTCCGGTCGTCCTGGCGCAGCGTCCGGGCGAAGGTGGCGCCCGATACGCCGGGCAGCATCCAATCGAGAAGGATCAGGTCGGGCAGGGCGTGGCGCACCAGCTCGGCGGCCTGCTCGGCGTCCCGGGCGCGCAGTACGTGGTGTCCGGCGTGCTCGAGGTTCAGGGCGAGCAGCTCCTGGATCGCCGGCTCGTCTTCGATCACGAGGATGTTGGCAGGCATCGCACGCCATTTTATGGCGTCCGGATGACAGTTTTGTTACGGTTTGCGAGCTGGTTTCGGCCCCGGCGCGCCCCCAGATAGGGGGGTGTGGTAGCTTCTTGAGCGGCTCGACTCCCGGACCTCGACATGGCAGCACCCGAACGCGACATCCCCATCCCGACCGAGATCAAGCTGCACCAGAAGTCCCGGCTCATGGAGCTGACGTTCGCCGACGGGCAGCGGTTCGAGCTGTCCTACGAGCTCCTCCGCGTGTACAGCCCCTCGGCGGAGGTGCGGGGCCACGGACCCGGCCAGGAAGTGCTGCAGAGCGGGAAAAAGGACGTCGCAATCCTCGAGGTCGAGCCGATGGGGCAGTACGCGATCCGGCCCCAGTTTTCCGACGGCCACAGCACCGGCATCTACTCCTGGGACTACCTCTACGACCTCGGCGTCCATCGCGACCGGCTGTGGCAGGAGTATCTCGCCCGACTCGAGGCGGCGGGGGCGAGCCGCGAGATCGACACCACGGCGAAGCCCGGGCCGCGCGGCGGGAGCTGCGCCGCACACTGAGCCCATGGCCGGCGACACCGACTTCGGGTTCCAGCGCGTCGGGGCGGGCGACAAGGCCCGCCGCGTCGCCGGCGTGTTCGAGTCGGTCGCGCCGCGTTACGATCTGATGAACGACCTGATGTCGCTCGGGCTGCACCGCGCGTGGAAGGCGTTCGCCGTGGCACTGAGCGGCGTGCGCGAAGGCGATCGGGTGCTTGACGTGGCCGGTGGCTCGGGCGATCTCGCGCGCGCGCTGGCGCGCCGCGTCGGGCCGAGGGGCGAGGTGTGGCTCACCGACGTCAACCGCGCGATGCTGGAGGCGGGACGCGACCGCCTGCTCGACGACGGGGTGATCCTGCCGCTCGCGCAGTGCGATGCCGAGCGGCTCCCGTTCCGCGCGGCGAGCTTCGATTGCGTGACGGTCGCGTTCGGGCTGCGCAACATGACGCGCAAGGACGCCGCGCTGGCCGAGATGCAGCGGGTGCTGAGGCCCGGCGGGCGGCTGCTCGTGCTGGAGTTCTCGAAGGTGTGGAAACCGCTCGAGAAGGCGTACGATTGGTACTCGTTCAAGGTCCTCCCCTGGCTCGGCCGCCGGGTGGCGAAGGACGAGGCCGCTTACCGGTACCTGGCCGAATCGATCCGCGTGCACCCGGACCAGGAGGCGCTGCGGACGGCCATGGAACGGGCCGGCCTGGAGGACGTCGAATACTTCAACCTTGCTGCGGGCATCGTGGCGCTGCACCGCGGCATAAAGTACTGATATAGCGCCCAGTGGAGAGAGCGATGAAGCGTTTTCTGTTTTCCCTGTTTGCGCTGGTGCTCACGGCAGGCTTCGTGATCGATGACGCCGAGGCGCGGCGCCTCGGCGGTGGTCGGTCGACGGGTATGCAGCGTCAGGCGGCGCCCGACAAGCCCGCCACGCCGCCCGCGGCCCAGCAGGCCGCGCCAGCGACCAACCCGGCCGCTGCTGCCGGGGCGCGGAAGCCGATGAGCCCGTGGTTCGGGGCGCTGGCGGGCCTCGCCGCGGGGCTGGGTCTCGCGTACCTGTTCGGCGAACAGCTCGGCACGATCCTCATGATCATGCTGCTCGCCGTGGCCGGCATCGCGGTCGTCGGCCTGCTCGCGCGCGCGTTCCTCAAGCCGCGGGCGCAGACCGCGCCGGGAGGCATGCAGTTCGCCCACCTCGGCAACGAGACCGTCTCCGCTCCGCCGCCCTCGCAGTCGGGCGTGGCGCTGCCGGACTTCCGCAGCCAGTTCGCCCCGCGGATCCCGGCCGGCTTCAACGCCGATGCCTTCCTGCGCGAGGCCAAGAAGAGCTTTCTCGCGCTGCAGGAAGCCAACGATCGCGGCAACGTCGAGGGGATCCGGGACCTGGTGACGGACGAGATGTTCGACCACCTCAAGCGCGACATCGCGGAGCGTGGCGCCGCACGGCAGGCGACCGACGTGGTGTCGCTCGAGGCGCGCCTGCTCGAGCTCGTCACCGAGAGCGGGATGCACTGGGCGAGCATCCGGTTCTCCGGGCTGATCCGCGAGGAAGCGGGGGCTGCGCCGCAGGCGTTCGAGGAGATCTGGAACCTGCAGAAGCCCGAGCGGGGTGACGGCGGCTGGATGCTCGCGGGGATCCAGCAGGTCAGCTGAGCTCGCGCGTTCCCGAAAGAGGCCGCCGCGAGGCGGCCTTTTTTTGCCTACGCCACTGCGCGTAGCTGCCCCGCAGCCGGCACCCAGCGGTCGACGCTCGGGGCGCGCATCGCGTGACGCTTCAGGTGCGCGGCGATCAGCGCGTTGACATCGGCCGCGTGGGTGAGCGGTGCCATGTGCCCGGCGTGCTCGATGGTCTCCAACCGCACTCGCGGCAGCGTGCGACCGAGGTGCCAGGCGATCCGCCGGACGGGGAGCGGTGACGTCCCGCCGCGGATGACGAGCGTCGGGAGGTCGAGTTCGGCGAGGTCGCCGAGGCGCGCCGGGTCGTTCAGCGCGCTCCAGAAGTCGAGCGCGACCTTGCCGAGCCGGGTGGCGAACGCGCCGCGCTTCTCCTCCGGGATCGCGGTCCACGCGCCCGCGCCGCTCCAGTAGTCGACGAAGCGTCCGAATCCCCCGTCGAAATCGCCGCACGCGACCGCGCGGGCCACCGCGGCGGCGACCTGCGAGATCTCGTCGAACGCCTGCGCGTCGATGGCATCGCCCGCGCGCAGCAGATGGAACGCGACGGGCTCGATCAGGACGAGGGTCTTCACGAGTTCCGGCCGGTCCTGCGCGAGGCGCAGCGCCACCGCGCCGCCGAATGAATGACCGACGAGGTGCACCGGCTCGTCGCGGCGCTCGACGAGCGCCGCGACCATCGCGGCTTCAGCGGCGAGACTGATCTCGCCCTTGCCGTGCCAGGAGCCGGTGCCGCCGTAACCGCAGAGGTCGGGCGCAACGACGTGGAAGCGATCGCCCAGTTCCGCGGCGAGGCGCCGCCACTGGCTGCCCGAGGCGCCGGTGCTGTGGAGCAGGACAACCGGCTCGCCGGTGCCTTGCTCGAAGTACTCGACGCGCTGGCCGTTGAGCTCGATGTTGGCCATGCCATCCCTCCTCGGGTCAGGCTCGAGACGCTTCTCCGACGATGCTGCGGCGCTCTCCGGTCGGGGAGCGGAGGGCATCGGCGAGCCAGGCGCCCGCGGACTCGAGGAGTTCGTGAACAGTCTCGGAGCGCAGGCGTCGCGCTTCCTGCATGTGCCACCGGACCTGCTCGGGCGTCGGATACGGGAAAGTCGATTCCATGGCGTTCTCCTTCCTCGGCAAAGCGTCGGTGCTAGAGGGACGCGGTCGTGGGCCGCGACGACGGCACGAAGAGCCGCACCCAGTACTTGTCCAGCCAGGCGTTGAATCCGCCGGCTTTCCGGCGCTCGTTCATATCGAACAGCTCGATCGAGTCGGCCGTAGTCGCCCGGGTCATCGACACGCGCAGCGCGTGCGCCTGCGCCGCGGGCGGCGTGAGCGTGACGAGGCTCGGTTTGAGCGCGGTCACGATCGTCCTGCCCTGGCGCGCGATGCGGAACGATTCGCCGGCGCCGAGGCAGATGTCGTTCGTGTCGTTGTGCTGCGTGATCCACACGTTGCCGTACGTGACCGACAGTTCGATGCCGCTGCCGTCCTCGACCCGCACGACGTTGCCGCGGGTCATTCCGACGCTGGCTTGCGCGATGCAGTCCTCGATCCGGTATGCGTCCATCTTCGTCTCCTGTCCGTTCGGCCTGGTCCGGCCCGTTCTCCGATCACCCGGGCTTGCGCCCTCGCCTCCTCTTTCGCACTAGTCGTGCCAGCGCCAGCGCCAAGGTCGCCGATCGCAATAAAATGCATGTTGATTCAGTTAGTTATGCAGAGAATGGGCACGTCGAAGGGCGTACTACTGGCGCACGGTGGGCCGTCAAATGGAACGGCGCCGCGGAATGCGACGGGTGCGGCCGTCAGATCGGACGGGCGTGAACCCTCAGGGAGTCTTGCGGATGCCGAGCTTGCGCATGCGCCCGCGCAGAGTGCTCGGGTTGAGCCCGAGGACCGCGGCGGCGCCCTGCTTGCCCTCGATCGCCCAGCGGGTCTGGTCGAGCACCCGCCGGATGTGCGCGCGCTCGACGTCTTCGAGCGTGCCGGCCGGCAGGCTGCGGCCGGCGCCGCGGCCGGTCCGTGCGCGCGCGCCGGCCGATCCGAACGGCTCGAGCGCCTCGAGGAGCGGGCCGCGCGCGAGGATCGCGGCGCGCTCGACGGTGTTCTCGAGCTCGCGCACGTTGCCCGGCCAGGCGTGCGCCAGCGCGCGCTCGAGGAACGCGGGCGAGACGCCCTCGAACGTCTTGCCCAGCTTGCGCGCGGACTTGGCGAGGAAGTGCGCGACGAGCGGCGGAATGTCCTCGCGCCGCTCGCGCAGCGGCGGCACCGTCACCGGGAAGACGTTCAGCCGGTAGAAGAGGTCGGCGCGGAAGGCGCCCGCGTCGACCTGCGCCTGCAGGTCGCGATTCGTGCCGGCGATCACGCGCACGTCGGTGCGCAGGCTCCGCGTCCCGCCCACGCGCTCGAACTCCTGCTCCTGCAGCACGCGCAGCAGCTTCGCCTGCGCCTCGAGCGGCAGCTCCCCGACCTCGTCGAGGAAGAGCGTGCCGCCGTCGGCGAGCTCGAAGCGCCCGCGGCGCTGCTGGGTCGCGCCGGTGAACGCGCCTTTCTCGTGGCCGAAGAGCTCGCTCTCGACCAGCTCCCGCGGGAGCGCCGCGCAGTTCACCTTCACGAGCGGCCGTTCGCGGCGCGGGCTGCGATCGTGGATCGCGCGGGCGACGAGCTCCTTGCCGGTCCCGGTCTCGCCCAGGATGAGCACCGTGCTGTGGGTCTCGGCGACCAGCGCGAGCTGGTCGAGCATCCGCGCGAGCACTGGCGAACGACCGACGATCTCGCGGAAGTCGTTGCCGGTCCGGATCTCGTCCTCGAGGCAGGTGATGATCGCGCGCGAGCGGTGGTGGGCCTCGATCTCCTCGCGCAGGCGCGCGTTCTGGGCCTCGAGTTCGCGGTGCGCCCGGCGCAGCGCGAGGTGAGTGTTCACTCTCGCCAGTAACTCGCGCGGCTCGAACGGCTTGGAGAGGTAGTCGACTCCGCCCGCCGAGAACGCGCGCACCTTGTCGAGCGTCTCCGCAAGGGCGGTGAGGAAGATCACCGGCACGTCGCGCGTCGCCGGGTTCGCTTTCAGCCGCTCGCACACGGCGAAGCCATCGACGTCCGGCATCATCACGTCGAGCAGCACGAGGTCCGGCGCATCGGTGCCGGCGCGCTCCAGACCCTCGCCGCCCGAGCCCGCCGTGACGACGTCGAACCCGTTGACCGACAGCAGGTCGGCGAGCAGCTTGACGTTCGCCGGCGTGTCGTCGACGACGAGGATCCGCGCCGCGGTCACGACGCACCTCGCGCGCGGCGCTGCGCGAGCGCCGTGGCGACCGTCGCGAGGAACATCTCCAGGTTGATCGGCTTGCTCACGAACGCGTCGAAGCCCGCGGCCATGATCACGCTCCGGTCCTTGGGCATCACCGAGGCGGTGAACGCGAGGACCGGGATGGCGCGGGTGCCCGGCGCAGCCCGAAGCCTCGCGAGCGCTTCGATGCCGCTCATCCCCGGCAGATGGATGTCCATCAGGACGAGATCCGGCCCGCGCTCGGCCGCGAGCGTCACCCCGTCTTCCGCGGTTTCCGCCTCGATCGTGCGGTAACCGTGCACCTGCAGGAAGTCGCGCGCGAGCCTGCGGTTCTGCTCGTTGTCCTCGATGATCAGGATCAGCTCATTCGCCATGGCGGATGGGGAGCAGGACGGTGAAGGTCGAGCCCTTTCCGGGCGCGCTCTCGACGCGGATGGAGCCGCCGTGCAGCTCAACGAAGCGGCGCGTCAGGGCGAGGCCGAGGCCGGTGCCCTCGCGCTTGCGGGTGACGTCGGTGCCCAACCTGCCGGAACGCCTCGAAGATCGCCTCCTGGTCGGCGGGCGCGATGCCGACCCCGGTGTCGCGGACTGCGATCTCGGCGCTCCGTCGACCTGCTTCGCGACGACGCTAACCGACCCGCCGCTCGGGGTGAATTTGACCGCGTTGGAGAGCAGGTTGAGCACGACCTGCTTGAGCTTGCGCTCGTCGCCGCGGAAAGCGGCGAGCCGCGGGTCGGTCTCGAGCCGCAGCGCGACGCCGCCACGCTGCGCGCGCTCGCGCACCAGCGTGAGGGCGTTGTCGAGCGCACCGCGTAGGTCGAACTCGGCGAGATCGAGCTCCATGCGGCCCGCCTCGATCTTCGAGAGATCGAGGATGTCGTTGATCAGCGAGAGCAGATGCTTGCCCGAGCCGTGGATGTCGTTCACGTACTCGGCCTGCTTCGCGGTCAGCTCGCCGAAGTAGCGCGCGGCGAGCATCTCGGAGAACCCGATCACGGCGTTGAGCGGCGTCCGCAGCTCGTGCGACATGTTGGCGAGGAACGCCGACTTGTGCTGGTCGGCGATCTCGAGCTGATGGCTCTTCTCTTCGATCTCGCGGAACAGCCGCGTGTTCTGGATTGCGATCACCGCCTGGTCGGCAAAGGTCTTGAGCAGGCCGATCTCCTTTTCGGAGAACTCGCCGATGGTAGCTCGCCCGACGAAGATCGAGCCGATGCCCCGCCCCTCCCAAAGCATCGGCGCGAAGAGGACCGAACGGTTGCCGCCGATACGGCTGCCACGCCGAGCGTAGTCGGGCACGCCTTCAGCCTCGATGTCGGGGTAATGGATGACACGGCGCTGCAGGATTGCCGTGCCGTTCCCCGACGCCTCGCTCAGCGGAACCGGGAAGTGGCGCATCACTTCCTCCCGGTTGGGGCCGTGGTAAGCGTTCAGGTGTATGGCGCCGTCATCGCCGACCACGCAGATCCCCAAGGTCCGGCCTTGAAAGAGTCGCTCTGAACTCTCCAGGATCTTGTCGAACACCGGCGTCGTGTCCGCCACCGAGCTGCCGATCACCTGGAGCACCTCGGCGGAGGCCTTCTGCTGCTCGAGCGCCTCCTTCGTCTCGTTGAACAGCCGCGCGTTCTGGATCGCGATGACCGCCTGGTCGGCGAAGGTCCTGAGCAGCGCGATCTCCTTCTCGGAGAACGAGCCGAGGTGCTCGCGGCCGAGGAAGATCGCACCGATCCCCCGCTCCTCCCACAGCATCGGTGCAAAGATCACCGACTTGATACCGGTCGCCGTGCACCCGCGCCGGGTCGCGTCCGGCACGTCCGCGCCGTGCTGCGCGTCCGGGTAATGGATCACGCGGCGGTCCACGATCGATCGTCCCGACCCGAGTCCCGGTCGACCTTGAGGGGGAAGACGCGCTCGAGCTCCTCCCGGCCCGGGCCCTGATAGGCGGCGAGACCGAGCAGCCCGTCGTCTCGCCGACGAGGTTGATCCCGACCAGCCGCCCGCCGAACAGGCCCTGGCAGCGCTCGAGAATCTTGTCGAACACCGGCCTGGCGTCGGCGATCGAGCTGCTGATCGCGCTCAAGACCTCCGCCGAAGCCCGCTGCTGGTCCAGCGCCTCCTTCGTCTCGTTGAACAGGCGGACGTTCTCGATCGCGATCGCCGCCTGGTCGGCGAAGGTGGTCAGCAACTCGACCGACTGCTGGGGAAACGGTCCGGGCTCGACCTTGCTGACGTGCATCACGCCGAGCACTACATCGCCCTGCACGATCGGCACGTACAGCGTGCTGCGGAAGCCTCGCGCCCGCATGACGTCGCGCGACTTCCCGCTGCTGAGCGGGTCCGTCTCATGATCGCTTACGACGAACCGAGATCTCGTCCTGACTGCTTCAGCGACCGGGCGGACTTCGCTCAGGCGCACCGGAAATGCGCGTCTGAGGATCTCGTCCTTCGCCGGGCTGATGGAGGTATACGCGGCAAGATGCAGCTCGTCCCCCACGACACGCGAGACGTTTACCGAGCATCCGCCGGCTAGCCGGCTTGCGCTAGTGATGATCGCGTCGAACACCGGCTGCGTGTCGGTCGGCGAGCTGCTGATGACTTTCAGGATCTCCGCGGTCGCCGTCTGCCGCTCGAGCGCTTCCTTGGTCTCGTTGAACAGCCGCACGTTCTCGATCGCGATCACCGCCTGGTCGGCGAACGTCCGGACGAGCGCGATTTGCCGGTCGGTGAACGGGCGGACTTCGAGCCGGTAGATGACCACCGCCCCGATGATCGCGTCGTCCTTGAGCAACGGCACGGCGAGGAAAGTGCGCGCCTTGAGAACGTTCGCGGTTGAAAGCCGCATGGCGTCGCCTTCGCGGTAAGCGATATCGTCCAGGACGTCAGGAATGTGGATCGGCTTCTTCTCGACGAGCAGCCGGCTAAGCGCGGAGTGTGAGCCCGGACGTACCATGCCGGTGAAAGCCTCCTTCCAGCGGGCGATCGCAGCCGCTTCCCCGCCGCGCGTCGCGGTGACGTGATAGCGCTTGCCGTCGTACCGGAAGAGGTGACCGATCTGCGCCTCGCACAGGCCGGTCGCACGTTCGAGGATCACGCGGAACACGGGCTCGAGGTCGCCGGGGGACTCGCTGATCACGCGCAGGATCTGGGCCGTTGCCGTCTGCTGCTCGAGCGCCTGCTTCGTCTCGTTGAACAGCCGCACGTTCTCGATCGCGATCACCGCCTGGGCTGCGAAGATCTCGAGCAGCTTGATCTGCTGGTCCGAGAACGGGCGAACCTCCATCCGGCGGAGCGCGATCGCCCCGATGGCCTTGCCTTCACGCAGCAGGGGCGTGGACAGCGCGGTGCGGTGGCCCCAACGTCGCTGGTGCGCCCGGGCGATCGGAAACTCCGCCTCGTCGGCGGCAGCGACGTCGTGAACCTGGACGGTTTGCCGGTCGACGACGCTTCTCCCGGTGACCCAGCCACGGTTGACGGGGACCTCCTCGCCGGCCATGGACGGCAGCGACCCATGGTGCGCCGCCTGCCGCAGGACGTCCCCATCGACGCGAAGGATCAGCACGTCGGAGGCGTCGCACAGCCGGGCGGCGGTTGTGGCAACCGCGTCCAGCACCGGCTGGATATCGGTCGGCGAGCTGCTGATGACGCGCAGAATCTCCGCAGTCGCGGTCTGCTGCTCAAGCGACTCGATGAGCTCGCGGTTGCGCGCCTCCAGCTCCTTGAACAGCCGCGCGTTCTCGATCGCGATCAGCGCCTGGTTGGAGAACGTCGTGACCAGGTCGATCTGGCCCTGCGTGAACGGCTCGACCCGCTCCTTCCACAGCGCGATCACGCCGATGACCTGCCCCTCGCGGAGCATCGGCACGCCGATCACGGTGCGGAAGCCCCCGAGCCGCTGCGATTCCTGCCAGTTGAACCGCGGATCGGTAGTCGCGTCCTCGATATGGACGGTGCGGCCCTCGCGCGCGGTGAGCCCGACCACGCCGCCGGAGTCGGCGCGGATCGGGTTGCGCTGGATGAACTCGCGGAACTCGGCAGGCGCGGCGAAGTCCACCGCGAGCCGGTACGCGTCGCCCTCTAGCCGAAAGATGAAGCCCTTCTCGGCGCCGGCGAGCCGGGTCGCGTGCTCGATCAGCGTCCGCAGCACCGCGTCGAGGTCGAACGCCGAGCGGCTGATCGCCTCGAGCATCTCGCGGAGCGCGGTCTGCTCGGAGAGCGCGGCCGTCGCTCCGTCGCGGGCCCGCCGCAACTCGAGCTCCGCGAGCTTGCGCTGCGTGATGTCGCTCTCCGCTCCGATCAGCCTGGTCACCCGGCCCACGGCGTTGCGCACGGCGATGCCGCGATCCAGCACCCACCGGTACTCGCCCGCCTTGTCCCGGGCGCGGTACTCGTGTTCGAAGTGGGGAGTTCCGCCCTTGAAGTGCTCGACGAGCGCCTTGCGGTAGCCGGGGAAATCCTCGGGATGGATGAGCTCGACCCACGCCGTTCGCGTGATCGGTGCGGCCGGGATGTCGAAGAACTCCCGCGCGCGGTCGGAAACGAATAGCGCGCCCGTCTCCACGTTCCAGTCGTAGATCCCCTCGCTCGCCGCCCGCGTCGCGAGCGCATATCGCTCCTCGCTTTCGCGCAGCGCCTCCTCGACCCGCCTCAGCTCGGTGATGTCCCCGGTCGATCCGACCATCCGATAGGCACGCCCGCGGGCGTCGCGCAACGCGACGCCGTGCTGGCGTGCCCAGCGCCAGGTGCCGTCGCGGGCGCGGAACCGGTAGTCGCACTCAAACCGCTCGGTCTCGCCCTTGAAGTGCGCGGCGGATGCGGCGCGGTATTTCGGTTGATCGTCGGGGTGGATCCGCGCGAACCAGTCCCCGGGGGTCTTCAGCTCGACCGGCGAGAAGCCCAGGGCGTGGCGCACGCGCTCGGAGTAGTGGATCGTGCCGTTCGCGACGTCCCAGTCGTAGAAGCCCTCGCTGATCCCGCGCAGGGCGAGCTCGTAGCGCGCCGCGCTCTCGCGCAGGCGCTCTTCGTTGTGGCGGTTCTCGGTGACGTCTTCATAGGTGAGGAGGACGCCGACGCCAGGCACGAGCTCGGAGGCGGTGCGCAGAATTCGGCCATCGGGCAGCGTCTGCTCGCGCTCGGTGCGCGGGCCGCGCTTCAGCGCCGCGAGCCGCCGGCGCGTGAGCGGGTCGATCGGCGCCCGCGCCGTACCCGCCGCGCTCGGCGTCGAAGCGAACGAAGGACTCGAGCGGCGTGCCGGCCTTGACGAGCTTGCGGGGATAGCCGCCCAGCGCGGCGAAGCGCGCGTTCCAGGCGGCGAGCTCGAGGTCGGCGTCGAAGAGAGCAAAGCCGACCGGCAGTCGGTCGCACACCGACTGCAGCAGCGTCGTGACCGCCGCGGCGCTGCGCGCGCCGCGAGCGGCCTTCGCCCGATCATTCACCGCGGTCCCTCCTGACCGGGGTCAGGATACCGCCCCGGCGCGCGCGCCGTCGACACTCCTAGTCTTGAGGGTGAATCGGTTTCGACCCGTGGCCCGCTATCGGGACGTCATCCCGAGCGCGCGCCCGCGCGTCCCGGTGGTGGTCCACCCGCGAATCTCCTCGCGCCACTCGGCGAGCATCGTGCGCACGACGCTCGCGCCGACGTCGCGGTAGCCGCCGCCGAGCGTGACGCTCGGCGCACCAGCTGCGGCCGGGTACCCGATCCGGAGCTGGACTTCCTTGAACGCGTGCACGAGCGTCACGCCGTCACGGCTCACGCGGAACGTATCGCACGCGTCGAGCACCTTGTCTTCGGTGTCGCCTTCCTGGGTGATCCAGAGGCAACCGGTGACGACCTCGAGGTCGAAACCCTGGCCGTCCTGGATGCGCAGCGTGCGGCCGCGCGGAATCGTGGTTTCCATCACGTCGAGCATGCGTTCCATGGCCTCTCTCCTTCGCTTGGGTGCCGCCGGAATCCGGCGGCCACGCTCGCCTATTCGCATGGCCTGTGCCAAGGTCGGATCCGCGTCGCGCCCAGCGTCGACTAGCTCAGGGATATCAAGTGGTTGCACGAGCCGTCCGCGGCCGCGAACCGACGTTGATCCCAGCGCGCGAGCCGTTGCATAAGACGGCCGCCGTCCAATGCGACGGCCGTCCCCGTTGCCGAGCGCGGGTCCGGAGCGCGCGGGCCGGGTGCTATCCTTCGCCGCACCCGTGGTCAGCTTCCCGGTCATCGCGTTCATCAACCACCTCCTCGCCGAGGAACAGTGGGCGCGCGACAAGCTCGCGCCGTTCGCCGGCAAGCGGATCCGCGTGACCGCGCCGGCGCTGCCCGACCTGGCGTTCGCCGTCGCCAAGGACGGGATGCTCGAGGCGGCGGGCGAGGGCGACCCCGACTTGACGATCGCGCTGTCCCCGGCGGCGCTGCCGAAGCTCCTCACGCGCGACGAAACCGTGCTGCAGACGATCACTTTCTCGGGCGACGCGGAGCTCGCGGCCGCGCTCCAGTTCCTGTTCCGCCACCTCCGGTGGGAAGTCGAGGAGGACCTCTCCCGCGTCGTCGGCGACGTCGCCGCGCATCGGCTCGCATCGACCGGCCGGGCATTCGCGGCGTGGCAGAAGGACGCGGCCGAGCGGCTCGGGCAGAACGTCGCCGAGTACCTGACCGAGGAGGCGGAGCTGCTCGCACCCAAACCCGACCTCACCCGCTTCGCGCGCGAGGTCGCCGAGCTCGTCGACGCGGTCGAGCGGCTCGAGAAGCGCCTCGACCGCATCGCCGGCGCGCTCGACGCGCGGCGGCCGGGCTAGGCCCCGCGCGACCGGATGCGTCCTCCCAACAAGGGCCGGGGCAAGCGTGACCGCGGCCGCGGGCGGGGCGACGGTCAACCTCACCCCCACGCGCACGCGCACCGGCAGCGCGAAGGGCGAAGCCGCCGCAGCCGCCCCGCGGTCCCGCGCCCAGCCCCCAGCACCGCGCGCCCTCGCCCTCCGGTCCGCGCACCACGGCGCTGCCCGCCGTCGGCGACGTCCTCTCGCTGATCGGGAACACGCCGCTCCTCCAGGTGCGCACGCTCGATACGGGACGGTGCAGCCTGTTCCTCAAGCTCGAGAACCAGAACCCGGGGGGCTCGATCAAGGACCGCATCGGCCTCTCGATGATCGAGGCCGCCGAGCGCGAACGGAAGATCAGGCCCGGCGGAACGCTGATCGAGGCCACCGCCGGCAACACCGGGCTCGGCCTCGCGCTGGTGGCGGCCCGCAAGGGCTACCGGCTCCTGCTCGTCATCCCGGACAAGATGAGCCAGGAGAAGATCTTCCACCTCAAGGCGATGGGCGCCGAAGTGATGCTGACGCGCTCGGACGTCGGCAAGGGCCATCCCGAGTACTACCAGGAGGTGGCGGCGCGGCTCGCGCGCGAGACGCCGAACGCGTTCTACGTGAACCAGTTCGCCAACCCGGCGAACCCGGACGCGCACGAGGACACGACCGGTCCGGAGATCTGGGAGCAGATGGCGCACCAGGTCGACGCCGTGGTGTGCGGGGTCGGCACCGGCGGCACGCTCACCGGGCTCTCGCGGTTCTTCGCCCGCGTCTCGCCCGACACCGAGATGGTGCTCGCCGATCCCGTCGGCTCGATCCTCGTGGAGTACGTGAAGACCGGCCAGGTTCCGCGCGACGTCGGCACCTGGCTCGTCGAGGGCATCGGCGAGGACTTCATCCCGCCGGTCTGCGATCTCTCCGGCGTGCGCAAGGCGTACTCGATCCCGGACGGCGAAGCGTTCCGCACCTGCCGCGAGCTCCTCCACAAGGAGGGGATCCTCGCGGGCAGCTCCACCGGTACGCTGATCGCCGCGGCGCTGCGCTACTGCCGCGAGCAGGCGACCCCGAAGCGGGTCGTGTCGTTCGTGTGCGACAGCGGCAACAAGTATCTCTCCAAGGTCTACAACGACTATTGGTTGATCGACCAGGGGTTCCTCGAGCGCGAGCGCGCCGGCGATCTCCGCGACCTGATCGCGCGCCGCCACCGCGAGCACGCGGTCGTGACCGTCGGCGCCGACGAGACCGTGCTCGCCGCCTACCGGCGCATGAAGCTCTACGACGTCTCACAGCTGCCGGTGATGCGCGACGGCCGCATCGTCGGGATCGTGGACGAGGAGGACATCCTGCTCGAGGTGGCCGACCACCCCGAGCACTTCCGCGAGCTGGTCACGGAGGCGATGGAGAGCCGGCTCGTCACCGTGCCGCCCGACGCCCCGGTCGAGCGGCTGATGGAGATCTTCAAGCAGGGCATGGTGGCGATCGTCACCGACGGCGACGAATTCCTCGGCCTCATCACCCGCAGCGATCTCCTCAACTGGTTGCGCCGGCGGATGCCGGAATGAAGGGGAAGCGCGCCGGCAAACCCGAGGCCACGCACCGGCACGGCTTCGCGACCCGCGCCATCCACGCTGGGCAGCGCCCCGACCCGTCGACGGGCGCGATCATGACGCCCATCTACGCGAGCTCGACCTACGTGCAGGAGAGCCCGGGGCAGCACAAGGGCTTCGACTACTCGCGCACCCGCAACCCGACCCGGGACGCCCTGGAAGCCTGCATGGCGGATCTCGAAAACGGTTTCGCCGGGTTCGCGTTCGCCTCGGGCATGGCCGCGACGGGCACGCTGCTGGAGCTCCTCGACTCGGGCTCCCACGTGGTCGCGATGCACGACCTCTACGGCGGCAGCTACCGGCTGTTCGAGAACGTCCGGCGCCGCTCCGCGGGCCTCGAGTTCAGCTTCCTCGACCTCTCGGACGCGTCGCGGCTCGAGCCCGCGCTCCGCCCCAACACCCGCATGGTCTGGGTGGAGACGCCCAGCAATCCGCTGCTGAAGCTCGTCGAGCTCGGCGCCGTAGCCGACATCGCGCGGCGGCGCGGGCTGATGACCGTTTGCGACAACACCTTCGCCTCGCCGTGGATCCAGCGCCCGCTCGACCACGGCTTCGACGTCGTGATGCACTCGACCACGAAGTACATCAACGGGCACTCGGACGTGATCGGCGGCGTGGCGGTGATCCGCGAGGACGAAGCGCTCCGCGATCGCCTCGCGTATCTCCAGAACGCGGTCGGCGGCGTCCCCGGTCCGTTCGACGCGTTCCTGACGTTGCGCGGAATCAAGACGCTGGCGCTCCGCATGGAGCGTCACTGCGCTAACGCCATGGCGGTCGCCGGGTTTCTGGAGCGTCATCCGAAGGTCGAGCGCGTCTACTACCCGGGCCTCGCCAGCCATCCCCAGAAAGCGCTCGCCGACCGGCAGATGCAGGGCCGCTACGGCGGCATGGTGACGGCGGTCCTGAAGGGCGGGCTCGAGGCGTCGCGGCGCTTCCTCGAGCGCTGCGAGCTGTTCGCGCTCGCCGAGAGCCTCGGCGGCGTCGAGAGCCTCATCGAGCACCCGGCGATCATGACCCACGCCTCGCTGCCGGCCCGGGTGCGCGCCGACCTCGGCATCAACGACGGCCTGGTGCGGCTGTCGGTCGGGGTCGAGGACGCGGACGACCTGATCCGCGAGCTCGCGAGCGCGCTCGCCTGACCATGGACCGCGGGCCGGTGCACGTCACACCGGGCCTGTGGCTCCGGCCGGACGAGCTCGAGGAGCGCTTCGTCCGCGCCTCCGGCCCCGGCGGCCAGAACGTCAACAAGGTTGCGACCGCGGTGGAGCTCCGCTTCGACGCCGCACGCTCGCCCTCGCTGCCCGACGCGGTGCGCGCACGGCTCCTCCGGCTCGCCGGACGGCGCGCGACCCGGGACGGCGTGATCGTCATCGACGCGCAGCGCTTCCGCACCCAGGAGCAGAACCGCACCGACGCGATCGAGCGCCTCGTGGCCCTCGTCCGCCAGGCGACGATCGCGCCGAAACCGCGCCGCGCCACGAAGCCGACGCGCGCGTCGCGCGAGCGGCGGCTCGAAGGCAAACGGCGCCGCGCCGACACCAAGCGCCGGCGCGGGCGCGTCGGTCACGCGGACTGAAAGAGCGCATGGCCCGACCTCCGACCCGCGCGGAGATCCGTGAAGCGATCACGCTCCTCGTCCTCACGGCCATCGCGCTCGTCATCTCGGGCATCGGCCCGCGCGAGCGCGCCACGTGGGTTCTCGAGGTGCTTCCCGTCCTGATCGTTGCGCCGCTCCTCATCTTCACTTGGAAGCCGTTCCGCCTGACGCCGCTCGCGTACCGGCTGATCTTCGTCCACGCGCTGATCCTGATGCTCGGCGGCCACTACACCTACGCGCACGTGCCGCTCGGCTTCTGGCTGCAGGAGGTGTTCGATTTCGCCCGCAACCCCTACGACCGCATCGGCCATTTCGCGCAGGGGTTCGTGCCGGCGATCGTCGTCCGGGAGATCCTGCTGCGGCGCTCGCCGTTGCGGCCGGGCAAGTGGACGTTCTTCCTCGTCTGCTGCGTCTGCCTCGCGGCGAGCGCCGTCTACGAATTCATCGAGTGGTGGGTGGCGCTTCTCTTCGGTCAGGGCGCGGCGGAGTTCCTCGGGACGCAGGGCGATCCGTGGGACACGCAGTGGGACATGTTCCTCTGCCTGATCGGCGCGATCGCGTCGCAGCTGCTGCTCTCGCGAGTCCACGACCGCCAGCTCGCTCGGCTCCGCGCCTGAGGCGCGACGAGGCGTGATTCAGTGCGAGCGGCGAGCGCGCCGATACCTCGCGGCGATCCCCAGCAGGAGAACGGTGGCGAGGAGCGCCAGGCTGCTCGGCTCCGGCACCGCGGCAGCGAACATCGTTCCGAGCACCTGGTGGGTAGCGGTCGTCGGGTGAACGCGGTCCCAGAATACCCAGGTGGCGGGGTTGCAGCGCTTCAGCGGATCCGGATCTGCAATGAAGTCGAGACAGGCCTGCTCGGCGTTGGTGAACCCGAAGCGCCGAGGGGTTGTTCCGGAGGGCGTTGAAAGCGCCAAAGGTGTCGAACTGGACGATCTCGGCCGTGGACAGCGCGTTGTCCAGCGCCGTCAAGGCGAGCTTGAGGTTGTCGTTGAACCCCTCGGTCAGCGTCGTTAGACCCCCGGGGTCGGGAGAGCCGAGCCCGAACGGCGTTTTACCGAGGTCCGGCATGTTGGGCACAAGGAAGTGCTGCCCGCCCAGCCCGGCGAGAAACGCGATCGCGCTCGCGATGTTCCCTTCCCGATCCCCTGCCCGATCAAGGCGGGGGGCGTGGCCGGCACGCCCGGCTGATCCGGGAGTTGCCCGGTCTGCAGGCCCCAGAAGACGTCGTTCGGAAACGCCCAGACCACGAAGAGCGAGGTGGCCGGATTGAACGTGCCGCCGCCGCCGACGAATGCCTGGAACTGTCCGAGCTGCGGCTTGAGACCGCGGGCGTCGAAGCTCGGCTGGAGCGGCACGGGGACGATGGGATTGATCTGGTTGTAGTTGTCGAGCCCGGTCGTCGCGCCGCCGATCGCGTAGTTGGTCCCGCCGCCGAGCGAGGGCTTGAAGGTCGTGCTGCCGGGGTTGTACCGCTGCCACAGGTATTCCGCGGCCACAGGTCCATTGGAGTAGCGGCGATCGTACGGGGGGGTCGGCGGGAACCCGGTCAGCAGCGCCGAGTTGCCCCCGTCCGACAGGCTGTCGCCGAAGACGAACAGATCGCTCAAGGTGGTGAGGGCGGCCAACGCCGGAAGCGACGCGGCGAGTGTCGCTGCAGCCAGGAATGCGGCAAGCAAGCGTTGCATGGGGGCTCTCCTCCATTTTGATATCGAGCCGCGAAGCGGGCGGCTTCTTTGCATGACGGGACAAGCAGAGGCAAAGGAATTTTACGGACGCAAGATTGACGCCAGCTCGCCGGCGCCCGCGCCACCATCTTGTTTCCTGGAGGGTTCGCTTTCCCGGATGAGCGCAGTGCGCCAGATCCGCGCGGGCGCATTGTAAGAATTCTCGACTCTCGCCCCGAGCGATAATCCGGCCGTCCCGAGAACAACAAGCGCGCATGCCCCGCCTCCTCCGCCTCGCGACGATCCTCTGGGTCGCGTCCCGCTTCGGCCTCGACGAGTTCCTGCTGGCCGCCCAGCCGAGCGGGCGCTGGCTCCGGACGGCGCGGGCGCTCGATCTCTTCCGCCGGTACGCCGCCCCGCGCGGCGAGCGGCTGCGCCGCGCGCTCGAGACGCTCGGGCCGATCTTCGTGAAGTTCGGCCAGGTGTTGTCCACGCGCCGCGACATGCTGCCCACGGACGTCGCCGACGAGCTGGCGAAGCTGCAGGATCGGGTGCCGCCGTTCCCATCGGCGGTCGCGATCGCCGAGATCGAGCGCGGCCTGGGGAAGAAAGTATCCGAGCTGTTCGCGACCTTCGACGCCACGCCGGTTGCGAGCGCGTCGGTCGCCCAGGTCCACCTCGCCACGCTGCCCCGCGGCACCGAGGTGGCGGTGAAGGTGCTCAGGCCGAACATGCTGCCCGTCATCCGCCGCGACCTCGAGCTGCTGGACACCGCGGCCGCCCTCGTCGAGCGCACCGCGGAGGGCCGGCGCTACCGGCCGCGCGAGGTGGTGGCCGAGTTCGCCCGGCACCTCGACGTCGAGCTCGACCTCGTCCGCGAGGCGGCGAACGCGAGCCAGCTCCGCCGCAACTTCCTCGGCTCGCCGCTGCTCCTGGTCCCGGAGGTCCACTGGGACTACTGCACCACGAACGTGATGACGATGGAGCGCATGCACGGCATCCCGATCAGCCAGGTCGCCACGCTCCGCGCGCAGGGCATCGACATCCCGAAGCTCGCCCGCGCCGGCGTCGAGATCTTCTTCAGCCAGGCGTTCCGCGACGGGTTCTTCCACGCCGACATGCACCCCGGCAACATCCTCGTCGCGCCCGACGGGCGCTACGTCGCGCTCGACTTCGGCATCATGGGCACGCTCAGCAACCGCGACCGCAACTACCTCGCGCAGAACTTCGTCGCGTTCTTCAACCGCGACTACCGGCGCGTCGCCCAGGCGCACGTCGACGCCGGCTGGGTCCCGCCCGGGACGCGGATCGACGAGTTCGAGGCCGCCGTGCGCGCGGTGTGCGAGCCGATCTTCGACCGGCCGCTGAAGGAGATCTACTTCGGGCGCGTGCTGCTGCAGCTCTTCCGGACCGCGCGCCGCTTCAACCTCGAGGTGCAGCCGCAGCTCGTGATGCTGCAGAAGACGCTGCTCAACATCGAGGGCCTGGGGCGCGAGCTCGACCCCGACCTCGACCTGTGGAAGACCGCGAAGCCGTACCTAGAGCGCTGGCTGCAGGACCAGATCGGCTGGCGCGGACTGGTGCGCACGCTCAAGGCCGAGGCCCCCACGTGGGCCAACCTCCTGCCGCAGCTCCCGCGCCTCGCCCACCGGGCGCTCGCCGAGGACCGGCTCGAGACCATCGAGCGGCAGCTCGAGGCGCTGCTCGCGGAGGAGCGGCGCCGCAACCGCTGGCTCGCGGTCCTCGCCATGGTGACGGTCGCCGTGCTCGTGGTTGCCGTGCTGCGGGCGTTGTTCCGGTAGCCGCCGCCCTATAATCGACGCGTCGACGCGTCGGGAGACCGCATGCTGATCGCGTTCGTCGTCCTCTATCTCGCCGTCACGATCACGATCGGGCTGTGGGCCGCGAAGCGCGTGCACGGCTCCAGGGACTACCTCATCGCCGGCCGCAGCCTGCCGCTCTACATGAACATTGCGACGGTGTTCGCCACGTGGTTCGGCGCGGAGACGGTGCTCGCCGTGTCGTCCACCTTCCTCAAGGAGGGCATGCGCGGGATCGTCGCCGACCCGTTCGGCTTCTCGTTGTGCCTGATCCTGGTGGGCCTCTTCTTCGCCAGGGCGTTCTACCGCATGGACCTCCTCACGATCGGCGACTTCTACCGCAAGCGCTACGGCCACGCGGCGGAGCTCGTCACGAGCCTCTGCATCACGCTCTCGTACCTCGGCTGGACCTCGGCGCAGATGATCGCGCTCGGCCTCGTGTTCAACGCGCTTTCGGGCGGCGCCATCTCGCTGCCGATGGGGATCCTGCTCGGCGCCGGCTGCGTGCTCGTCTACACGCTCTTCGGCGGCATGTGGTCGGTGGCGTTCACCGACCTCTTCCAGACGGTGATCATCGTGATCGGCCTGCTCTACCTCGCGTGGCTCCTCGCCGGGATGGCCGGCGGCGCCGACGTCGTCGTCGCGCACGCGTTCGCCGCCGGCAAGTTCGAGTTCTGGCCGAAGCTCGAGGCGAAGGAGGCGCTCGCCTTCCTCGCCGCGTTCCTCACCGCCGCGCTCGGCGGCATCCCGCAGCAGGACGTCTTCCAGCGGGTCACCTCGGCGCGCAACGAGAAGACCGCGATCCGCGGCTCGATCATCGGCGGCTCGCTCTACTTCGTGTTCGCCTTCGTGCCGATCTTCCTCGCGTACTCGGCGTTCCTCATCGACGCGAAGATGGTCAACTCCCTGCTGGACGCCGAAGGCAACCGGTTCCAGGAGATCCTGCCGACGCTGATCCTGGAACGGACGCCGCTGTTCGCGCAGATCATGTTCTTCGGCGCGCTGCTGTCGGCTATCCTCTCCACGGCGAGCGGCGCGCTGCTCGCGCCGACGGCGCTGTTCACCGAGAACGTGCTGAAGCGCCTCTACCCCAACATGAGCGACCGGCAGTTCCTGTTCACGCTGCGGCTGGTCCTAGTGATCTTCACGCTCGCGATCGTCGTCTTCGCCGTGGCGAGCGAGGCGTCGATCTACCAGATGGTCCAGAACACCTACAAGATCACGCTCGTCTCCTGCATCGTGCCGCTCGCCGCGGGGATCTTCTGGAAGCGGGCGACCGCGCAGGGCGCGCTGTTCTCGATCGTCCTCGGCCTCGCCTCCTGGATCGCGATGGAAATCTTCGCCGCCGACGCGGTGTGGCCGCCGCAGCTCGTCGGCCTCGCCTTCTCGATCGCGGGGATGGTCGCGGGCTCCTACGCGTCGGCAGCGCCGCACCCGCATCCGGCGCACCAGGGAAGGCCGCAATGAGCGCGATCCGCACTTGCGTCACCGCCGCCGCCGCCGCCGCGCTGCTGCCCGCGTCGGCGTTCGCCGCGGACACGGTCAAAACCGAGGCGGAGACGATCCGCATCGTGACCGTCACCACCGGGCTCGCGCATCCGTGGGGGCTCGCCTTCCTGCCCGACGGGCGGATGCTCGTCACCGAGCGCAGCGGCCGGCTCCGGATCGTCGGGCGCGACGGCAAGCTCGCGCCGCAGCCCGTGGCCGGCCTGCCGCAGATCGAGGAGCACGGACAAGGCGGACTCCTCGACGTGGCGCTGCATCCGCGCTTTGGCGAGAACGGACTCGTCTACCTCTCGTACGCCGAGCGCGGCGACGGCGGGTACGGCACGGCGGTCGCGCGCGGCCGGCTCGCCGGCGAGCGCCTCGACGCGGTCGAGGTGATCTACCGCCAGCAGCCGAAGTCGCGCGGCGGGCGGCACTTCGGCTCGCGACTCGTGTTCGACCGGGCGGGATTCCTCTACGTCACGCAGGGGGACCGCGGCGAGGAGGCACGCGCGCAGAACCTCGGCGATCTCGCCGCCAAGGTCGTGCGGCTGCACGACGACGGCCGTGTGCCGAGCGACAACCCCTTCGTCGGCAAGCCCGGCGCGCGCCCCGAGATCTTCACCGTCGGCAACCGCAACGTGCAGGGCGCGGCGCTGCATCCGGTGACCGGCGAGCTGTGGTCGCACGAGCACGGGCCGCAAGGCGGCGACGAGGTCAACGTCCTGCGCAAGGGGGTGAACTACGGCTGGCCGGTCATCACCTACGGCGTCAACTACGGCATCGGCACCAAGATCGGCGAGGGCACCGCGAAGCCCGGCATGGCCCAGCCCCTGCACTACTGGGTGCCGTCGATCGCGCCGTCGGGCATGGCGTTCTACACCGGCGACAAGTTCCCGGCGTGGCGCGGCGACCTCTTCGTCGGTGCGCTGCGCGACCAGCTGCTGGTGCGGCTGCGGCTCGACGGCGAAAAGGTAGTCAAGGAGGAGCGGATGCTCCAGGGCGCAGTCGGCCGCATCCGCGACGTGCGCCAGGGGCCGGACGGCTACCTCTACCTCCTCACCGACTCGTCGAACGGCGCGATCATTCGGCTCGAGCCGGCGCGGTGAGCCGCCCCGTCGCCTGACCGCACTGCGCGGCGCATGCCGACCCTCGCGCTCGATCCGAAGCGGGCCCTTCCCCCCGGACTGACGCACGCCGATGCCGAGCAAGCGGCCGTCCGGTTCGCGACGCTCGAGGCAATCGACCTCGATCGGCCGGACCCCTTGCAGCTCCGGCGCGCGATCCCGCGCGCGGTGAACCTGAGCTACCGCGGCGGGCTGCGCTACCGCCGGCGCCCGACGCATCTCTGGCGCTTCAGGCTGGAGGCCGACGTTCCGCACTCGACGCATCACCTCCTGGGCGTCCGGGCGAAAGAAGTCTACTTTTCCGCGTATCCCGCCATCATCACGGTGGACGACGACGAGAACACGCACCTCGCCGCCTGGATGGCCGCGGACTGGCGCGCGTACTCGGAGCGGGAGCGCATCCTGGCGCCTTATCGCCAGCGCCTAAAAGACAGGCCGCAGGATGCTGCGCGACACTATGAGCTCGCGCTCGTCGGCGTGACCCTCGGAACCTGGTTCCTGAGCCTGTCGAAGGTGGACGCGCTCTACTATCCCGGCCCGCTCGAGGAGTTCGTGCCCATCGCCCGTGCGGCAATCGAGCGCGCGCCCGGCCGACCGCGGTACCTCGCGCTCGCGGCGTTTCTGCACGAGCGGCTGACCGAGTTCGAGCAAGCCGCCCGCCTCTACGGCGAGGCGGCCGCCGCGGATGCGAAGTCAGAGCTCTACGCGGTCCTCCACGCGGACGCGCTCCTGTTCGCTGGCGACGACACCGGCGCGGGGAGCGCGGCGAGGGAAGCCGAGCGGCGTCTCCGCGCGAAGCGCAACCGCAACCAGTTCGGGCGCCACCGGAAAGCCTTGCTCGACCGCTTCAAGGAGGGTCTCTACGAGGAAGCCTGGGCGCTGCGCCAGAAGGTCGAGGGGCTCCGCCGGGAGAGCGACAAGGCACTGGCCGAGGCAGCCCGTCGGGAGCTCAAGATCGATCGGAAGAAGGTACCTCGGACCTTCCATGACCTGATTCCGCTCGCGAAGAAGTGGGGTCTGGGCGACGACGGATTGCGCGGCTACTTCACCGACCGCGCCACCGCGAAGGACAAAGCAACGCTAGAGAGAGCCCTGCCTCTGAAGCGCCGCGGCGAGATCCAGGACTGGCTGACCTCGCTCCTATCGAAGGGCATCACGAGCGACGAGACCGGCGCGTTCATGTTCTTGCTCGAGGCACTGGAAGAGATGGGCATCTAGACAGATCTGGCGCCGGAGGCGGACACTGGCGCTATCGATCGGAGGAACGAGGACCCGTGAGCGCCTCCGCCAAAGCCAAGCTGCAGGCCGTCCGCGCCGACATCACCGGACTCGCGGTCGATGCGATCGTGAACGCCGCCAACTCGACCCTCCTCGGCGGCGGTGGCGTCGACGGCGCGATCCACCGCGCCGCGGGTCCCGAGCTGCTCGCCGAGTGCCGGACGCTCGGCGGCTGCCGGACCGGCGATGCGAAAATCACCGGGGGCTATCGGCTCCCGGCGAAGTTCGTGATCCACGCCGTCGGCCCGGTCTGGCGCGGCGGCAACCAGGGCGAGGCGGAGCTGCTCGCCGCCTGCTACCGCCGCAGCCTCGCGCTCGCGCTCGAGCACGGCTGCCGCTCGATCGCGTTCCCGGCGATCAGCTGCGGCGTCTACGGCTACCCGATGAACGAGGGCGCAAGCATCGCGGTGCGCGAGACCGCCGCGTTCCTCGACCAGCACCCGTCGATCGAGCGCGTCGTGTTCGCGGTGTTCGACGACGCGGCGCTGAAGGCGTACGCAGCGGAGCTCGCGAAGAAGTAGGCGCGGGCAGCTAGAATCCGGCGCGATGCCGCCGCGCCACTCGCCGCTCGCGCGCTACCTCCTCGGCGCCTACTGGCTGCTCGTCGGCTACGGCAGCCTGTACCCGTTCTCCGGCTGGCGCGACCAGGGCCTCTCCCCGTTCGAGTTCCTCGGCGCGCCGGTGCCGCAGTACGTCACGGCGTTCGACCTCGTGGCCAACTTCGCGGCGTACGTCCCGCTCGGCTTCCTCGCGGTGCTGGCGTTCGCGCCGCGCCTGCGCGGCGCCGCGGCGTGCATTGCCGCGACCCTCCTCGCCGCGGCGACCAGCGCCGGGCTGGAAGCGGCCCAGAGCTACCTGCCCGACCGGATTCCGTCCAACCTCGACCTCCTCGCCAACACCGCCGGCGGATTCGCCGGCGCGCTGGCGGGGCTCGGGGCGGCGCGCTGGCTCATCCGGGAGGACCGCTTGCGCGCGGCGCGCAGCCAGCTGTTTCGCCCCGGCCACGCGGTCGATCTCGCCCTCGTCCTGCTTGCGCTGTGGCTCTTCACGCAGCTGAATCCGGAAACGCTGCTCTTCGGCAACGGCGACCTGCGCGACCTGGTGGCGGCGCAGCCGGCCGAGCTCTACGCCGCGGAGACCTTTGCGCGGATCGAGGCCGGCATCGCCGGCGCGAACGCGATCGCCGTCGCGCTCTTCGTCGCGCTGCTCGTCAACCCCGGGCAGCCGGCGCGCCTGCTGGTCCTCGCGCTCGTCCTCGTCGCCGTGGTCGCGCGCACGGCCGCCTTCGCGATCCTGTTCGCGGGGCACGGCGGGTTCGCCTGGCTCACGCCGGGTGCGGCAGCGGGCCTCGGGATCGGGACCGTCGTCGCGCTCATCGCCGTCGGCCTCCCGCGGCCCTGGGCGGTCGCGCTCTGCGGCCTCGCGCTGATGGCCGCGACCGCGCTGGTCAATCTGTCGCCCGCGAACCCGTACCTCGCGCAGTCCCTGGCGGTGTGGCCGCAGGGACACTTCCTGAACTTCAACGGGCTGACGCGGCTCGTGGCGGTGCTGTGGCCGTTCGCGGCGAGCGCCTACCTGCTCGTCGCGGCGGGCGCATCGACGCGGGGGACGTCGTAGCCGCGCCGATCGACTAGCGGCGGTCGCAGACGAGGCGCTGCCCCTGCACGCCGATATTGAGGACCATCTTGTCGGGGCTGAGGGCCTCGATCGCGAACGCGAAGCTCTTTCCGCCGACGCTATGGCGCACGCTGCGCCCGGCGACGGAATAGCGGCCCGCGAAGTTCACGCCATCGGAGGCCGCGACCGTGACGGTGCCGTCCTCGCGGTAGTCGTACTCGCCGTTCCGGCCGGAGATCGACCCGAAGCACCACCACCGTCCGATGACGAGCCGCTGCGGGGAGTCGTCCGGCGTGCGTGATGCCGGAACGACCGCTGGCCGCGCGATTGGAACGGGCGTCGACGTCGTGGCGCGACGCGTCTGCATCTCCCCGATCCAGTCCGCCGGCAGCGCGAAGTTCAGGTTCTGCCCGTAGCGGTGCTGGAACGTCATGATCCCTACGAGGCGGCCCGACAGATCGAACAGCCCCCCGCCGCTCGACCCGGCCGAGATCGGCGCCGTCGTCTGGATCACGGTTCCGCCCGGAACCTCGCGCAGCGACGACACGATGCCCTCGCTGATGGTGAGATCGAGGCCCTGCGGCGCGCCGATCGCGTAGACGCGCTGGCCGGTGCGCAGCTGCTTCACGCTCCCGACGGTCAGCGCCGGCGCATCGAGTCCGGAGACGTTCAGCCGGCAGAGATCGAGCTCCTCGTCGGAGACCTGCACGTCCGCCGCGTGGACGGCGTTCCCCATCTTGACGCTGATATTCACGCCGCGCCGCAGCACGTGGCAGTTCGTGATCACCGCGTCGCGGTCGATCACCACTCCGCTGCCGAAGGCAACCGTCCGGCCCGAGCCGTCCATGACGTTCACGCGCACCACGCTCGGCGACACCCTGGCAAAGATGTCCTCGGCCGGGCTCGCGGCGTGCGCGGGCGCCGGCGCCTGGGTCGCCGGCGCGGGTGCGCTCGTCGCCGGCGGCTCGGCGGGCTCGGGCTCGGCGGGCTGGACCACTGCGGCGGGCGGCGGCGCGATCGTCTTCGGCAGCGGCGCAGGACGGGTCTTCCACCAGATGCCCGCGGCGATCACGACCACCGCGCCGACACCGAGCGCCCACCGCCACCATTCGAACGGCGGGGCCTCGTCGTCGTCGGCCTGGTCGGGCTCGCCGCGCGCGATGTCCGCCTCGCGCACCGCGCGGGCGGCGAGCGACGCGTCGTACGCGGAGCGCCGGTTGGCGTTCGACAGCAGCTGATGCGCCTCGCGCACCAGATTCAGCACGGTAGGATCCTGCGACGCCGCGCCCTCGAGCTCCACGAGCCGCGACTGATAGGCGACTGCGATCTCCTCGGGAGACGCTTCGCGGCTCACGCCCAGGATGTCGTAGAGCGTCTGCTTCATGGGATTTCCAACCCTTCGGTCGTTTCCATCATGGCGGTCGCCATTCCCGGAGACAATCGCGCACCCGCCGCGGGCGGCGAATTACTGCCCTTTCCGCCCTCTGAAGGGGTCGCGAGCGTTCGCGAACCGTGCAAATGTCACACCGGGCGCTCGAGACGCGCCCGCGGCTGGAATGCGTACGGCGGCAGCGTCGTCAGGCGCTCGTCGTCGACCGCGCCGCCGGCGGTGAAGTGGTACAGCGTCTGCCACCCGCCGCCGCGCAGGCCGAGCACGCGGTGCAGGGCGTCGTCGAAGAAGCAGCCGATCCCGGTCGCGCGGATGCCCGCCGCCTCGGCTTCGAGGTAGAGCACCTGCCCGACGATCCCGCACTCCCAGTGCAGCTCGCGGTAGCGCCACGGCGCGCGGCTCGCGACGTCGAAGTCGGCGAGCATCGCCAGCGCAAAGCACGCGTCGGCCGCGATCTCCTGGTGGCATGACACCGTGCGTGCCGCCGCGCGCGCATCGCCGGCCGTCAGGAGATGGAGCGGGAGCTCGCGCGGTCCGCTCTTCTGCCACGCCCACTCGTCGCTCAGCGCCGGCTTCAGTCGCGCGATCGCCTCCGGATCGCGGGCGAGGACGTACAGCCCCGGGTCGAGCCCGACGACCCGATGGACGAACAGCGCGAGGTGCACGCGCGGCGCGTAGGGCCACGCGTCCCAGGGCGGCACACCGGCGCGCGGCATGAGCGGCTCGAGCATCGCGTAGAACGCCTCGGCGTCGATCGCGGTCGCGCCGTCGAAGTCGACCGCGCTGCGGCGCCGGCGGGCGATTGTCGCCGCGGGCAGGTCGAGCTTCGGGGCGCGCGCCGGCGGCGGCGCGGACGCGGCGAAGCGCGCAGCGAGCGGCGCCCGCGGCTTGACCGCCGCAGCGTGCGCGTCGTCGATCTCCGGCCAGTCACGGTGCGACGGGCTGAGCTCGTTCGCAACCCCGGCCCAGGTCGCGCCCTCGACGAGTCCGCCGATCGCCGCGAGTGCGGGCGGCTCCCCGACACCGACCCAGAGCAGGCAGTCCGGCTGCTCGCGCTCGGCCGCCGCGAAATCCGGATCGCGATCGAGACCGAGCACGCGCGCGACGTCGGCGTCACCGGCCTCGGCGACATAGCGCGTGCGCCAACCGAGCGCCGCGGCGGCATACGCGACCGCCGCGATCGCGTGGCCGCAGTCGTGATTGCAGTAGCGGAACGCGCGGATGCCGTACTTCCATGCCTCGCGCCAGTAGATCGAGGCGAGTCCCACGAGCACGCCGCCGACCGGCGCGGACGCCTGCGCCAGCCGCGCGCGCTGCTCGAGCGCATGCTCCCGGCTCGCGTAGTGGTAGACGCCGGCTTCGAGACCCGGCACGCGCGGGCAGACGACGTAGCCCTCGGTCGGATGCAGATTGCCGCTCGACGGATTGCAGCGCAGTGCCCAGGAGGTGCCGCGATACGACTTCCACGCCGAGATCGCAAGCGCGAGCTCGAGAAGGAGCGCAATCGCGTCGCGGTCGAGCAACGCCGGCTCGGGCAGCAGGCCGCGCCGCAGATCGTTGAAGCGCACCGCGAGCCCGTCCGCGACGAGCGGCAGCTCGACGCGCGGTGCGCCGGCGTAGGTGCGGAACGGATCGGGCTGCGTCGCCCAGTCCATGTAACCCGGCCCGGGCGCGTAGCGCTCGAGCCGATGCTTCGAGCGGGCGTGGTACTCGAGGATCGGCTGGGGGTCCATGCGTAGGCGCGAGTGTAAGCGCCCGCGTACCGCAGGCGCGCTCGGCCACCTCGATGGCGAGATTTCGGCCCGTCGCGAGGAATTTGTGCCACGCGCGCGGCGTCATCCGGCGCGAAGCTAACGTGCTGCCCCGGAATCCCGGTTACTGCGAGCTCGTTCACCGTCACATGACAGCCGCTCGGACCGCATCGGCCCTGCACATTGGCCTCTGGGCCGTGCTCACCTTGACCCCCATCGTCGGGTTTTCCGAGGCGGGCGTGTCGGCAGACAGCGTCCTCGTCGGCCAGTCCGCGCCGCTGAGCGGGTCGCTCGCGGAGTTCGGCAAGAGCGCTCGCACGGGCGCCCTCGCCTATCTCCAGACGGTCAACGCCGGCGGCGGGGTGCACGGCCGGAGGATCGAGCTCCGGACGCTCGACGACGGCGGCGACGCGAAGCGCACTGTCCAGAACGTCACGCAGCTGATCGACCGCGACCGCGTGTTCCTGATCTTCGGGCTGGTGGAGGGCGGGCCGACGAGCGCGGCGGTACCGGTGATCACGGCGCGGAAGGTTCCCCTGGTCGGCGCGATGGCCGGCTCGCCGGGGCTGCGCCGGCCGGTCAACCGGTACGTCTTCAACGTGCGCGCGGAGCACCTGGAGGAGTTCCGCGCGATGCTGAACCTGGCGAAGACCTACGGGATGCGGCGCATCGGGTTCCTCCACAGCGACAGCGAGGTCGGGCGTGCGCATCTCGAGAACGTCCACCGGATCGCCGACGAGCTGGCGATGGAGATCGTGTTCCCGGCGGCGCTGAAGTCGGGCGCGGCCGATACCGACTTCCAGGCGATCGCCGATCGGATCGTCGCCGACAAGGTCGAGGTGTTCTTCAACCACGGCAGCTACTCGTCGTTCGCCAAGGTCGTGCAGGAGAGCCGGAAGCTCGGCGCGCCGACCCACTTCATGGCGGTGAACTCCGGGTCGAGCGAGCTCGCGCGGCTGCTGGGCGAGCAGGCGAGCGGGATCATCTTCGCCCAGATCATGCCGATCCCGTACACGCGGACGACCGAGCTCGCGCGCGAGTACCAGCGGGCGATGAAGCGCCACTTTCCGAACGAGCCGCTCTCGTATGGGAGCCTCGAAGCGTACGCGAGCGCGAGGGTGCTGGTCGAAGGCCTGCGTCGCACCGGCAGGGACCTCGCGCGCGAGGGGTTCGTGAACGCGCTCGAGACGATCGGCGTGATCGACCTCGGCGGCGTACTGGTGCGCTATTCGCCGTCGAGCCACGTCGGCTCGACTTTTGTCGATCTGGTCATCTACGGCAAGAGCGGGCGCTTCGTGAACTGAGCGCCGGCGCCGGCCGGGCTAGACGCGAATGTAAGCGCCCGCGAGCCGCGCGTGCCCTCGGGTATCATCCCCGCTGCCCGCGCGCTACCGGCGCGGGCCGACGGGCGAAGGACCGGGAAGGCATTGGTGTTCGGCAGCTCGGCGAGTCGGTCGCTCGCTCTCCTATGTATGGTGGCCCTCGCCGCGACCGCGCTCGCGGCGGATCCAGAGGCCCTGCGCTTCCGCACCGAGATCGAGGCACCCAAAGAGCTCGCCGCGGCGCTGCGCGCGAACCTCGACCTGGTGCGCTGGCAGGACTACGACGCGCTCACGCCCGAGCTGCTCGAAGGCCTGGTCGTCCAGGCGCGCCAGCAGGCGACCGAGATCCTCGCGACCCGCGGCTACTTCTCGCCGCAGGTCATCGCCCGGATCGAGGACCGCGAAGGCGCGCGAGTCGTGCGCATCGAGGTCGATCCCGGCCCACCGACGCTCGTGCGCAGCGTGCGCATCGAGTTCACCGGCCCGGTGCTCGAGGATCCCGAGGCCGAGGCGCGCATGGCCGCGGTGCGCCGGGCCTGGCCGCTCATCGCCGGCGACGTGTTCACGCAGGAGCGATGGGAGGCGGCGAAAACGCTCGCCGTCACGACGCTGAGCGCGGTGCGCTACGCGGCCGCCGGGGTCGCAGCGAGCCGGGCGACGATCGATCCCGCGGCGCGCGCCGCCGATCTCGAGCTCACGCTGGCGAGCGGCCCGCCGCTCACCTTCGGCGAGCTCGAGATCTCGGGGCTCGAGAAGCACCCCGAACGCGTGGTGCGCAATCTCAGCCCGATCCATCCCGGGGATCCCTACAGCCGCGAGAAGCTCGACGTCTACCAGCGGCGCCTGATCGCGACCAACTACTTCGCGAGCGTCCACGTGACGGTCGAGGCCGACGCCGCGCGCCCCGGCGCGCTGCCGGTGAAAGTCACGCTGATCGAGGCGCCGAAGCGCAAGTTCGACGTCGGGCTCGGCTACAGCACCGACACCCTGTTTCGCGTGCAGCTCGACTACCGCGACACCAACTTCTTCGGGCTGCAGCACCGGCTCACCTCCACGATCCGGTACGAGACCAAGATCCAGTCCATCGGCGGCATCCTCGAAGCGCCGCCCGATGCCGGCGGCTGGTTCAACACCTACGGCGCCGAAATCAAGGCCACGCAGATCGAGGGGCTCGATACCGAGTCGGTCTCGGTGGGCTTCGTCCGCAAGCTCGCCGACGAGCGCAACCAGCCAGCGTGGGGCGTCGGTTACATCTTCGAGCGCCAGGAGCCCGAGGGGGCGCCGTCCGAGAACACGTACGCGCTCGTCGGCAGCCTCTGGTACACGTGGCGGCGCACCGACGAGCTGCTCACGCCGCGGCGCGGCTGGAACGCGACCGTGCAGCTCTCGGCCGCCCCGCCCGGCGTGTCGAGCCGCGCGTTCGGACGCGTGGCCGGCAAGGTCGCCGCGTTCCACCCGCTCGCGCGAAGCCTCGACCTGGCGGTCCGGGTCGAGGCCGGCGCCGTGCTCGCCAGCACCTCGAGCGGCGTCCCACAGGCAATGCTCTTCCGCACCGGTGGCGACACCACCGTGCGCGGCTACGCGTTCGAGAGCCTCGGCGTCGCCCTGGGCACGGCGGTCGTCGGCGGGCGGTACTATGGGGTCGCAAGCGCCGAGACCGTGTACTGGGCGTGGGAGAACATCGGCCTCGCCGCTTTCGTCGACGCCGGCAACGCGGTCGACAGCCTGAGCGATTTTCGCCTCGCGCTCGGCTACGGCCTCGGCATCCGCGTGCGCACCCCGGCCGGGCCGCTGCGGCTCGACATCGCCTACGGCCAGGAGGTGAAGGAGTTCAGGATTCACTTCTCGTTCGGTTTGACGTTCTAGCGCCATGCGCAAGCTCCTCTGGGCCACGTTCGCCCTCCTGCTGCTCGCAACCGTCGGCGGCTGGCTCGCCGTCGGATGGCTCACGACGAGCGAGCGCGCCGTCGCGTGGCTCGCGGCCGAGCTCGCTAGAGCTTCCGGCGGCTCGCTCGAGATCAGCGATGCGCGCGGCACGCTGGGCGGCACGGTCCGCATCGGCCAGCTCCGCTACGAGGACGAAGACTTCCGCGTGACCGCGCGCGCGGTGGAGATCGAGCCCGCGCTCGTCGCCGTGCTCGCGCGCCGGGCGGTGCTCAGGCGCCTCGCCGCGCGCGAGCTCGAAATCGTGGTCAAGCCGACCCCCGCCAAGCTGCCGGATTCGCTCGCCGTGCCGCTCGACGTCGCAGTCGAGCGGGTCGCGATCGACCGTATCGCGCTGCGGGTCGAGCCTGAGGAGGAGCTCGCTTTCACTGCGGTCGCGCTCGCCTACGAGGCGACGGCGACGGGGCACTTCGTCCGTAACCTGCAGGCGACGACGCCGTTCGGCGCGCTCGCGGGATCGGGTTCGCTCGGCGCCGCGCGCCCGTTCGCCGCAACCGCCGCGCTGTCGCTCGCCCGCGAGGACGCGACGCTGCCGCTCCGCGCAGGCGCGAAGCTGGACGGAACCCTCGAGCGGTTCGAAATCACGCTCGGCGGCGAGATCGCGAGCGCGGCGATCAACGCCCGCGCCCGACTCGCGCCGTTCGCGCACCGCTGGCTGGAAGAGGCGGCGCTCCGGGTCGCCGACCTCGATCCCGCCCGGCTCGACCCGGCGCTGCCCCGCGCGCGGCTCGCGATCGGCGTCCAGGCGGCGAGCCGCGACGACGGCGCCATCGCGGGCACGCTCCACGTGAAGAACGCCGCGCCGGGCACGATTGGCGACCAGCGGCTGCCCGTCGTCTCGCTCGCCTCACCGTTCGCGTGGCAGGGCGGCGCGCTCGCACTGACTGCGCTTGCTGCCGACCTCGGCGCCGCCGGCAGCGCGTCCGGCGCCGCGCGCGTCGCGCGCGAGCGCGCCACGCTCGACCTCGCGGTGAAGCGCCTCGACCTGCGGGCGCTGCACCGGCCGCTCCGCGCCACGCGCCTCGACGGCGCGATCGCCGCTTCGGTCACCGCGTCCACCCAGGAGCTCCGGGCGAAGCTCGCCCAGGCGGGCATGCGGTTCGAGCTCGACGGGACGCGCCAGGGGGAGGCGTTCACGGTGAAGCGGTTCGTCGCCGCGGCGGGCGGCGGGACGCTCACCGGCGAGGGCGTGGTCGGGCTGGGCGGCACCCGGCGGTTCGACGCCCGCGCGCAGCTCGCGCAGTTCGATCCCGCGGCGTTCGGCGACTACCCGAGCGCGCGCATCAACGCCGAGCTCGCCACCACCGGCGAGCTCGCGCCGCAATGGCGGGCCGAAGTACGGTTCGACGTCCGCGACAGCCGCTGGCGCACCGCGCCGCTCGCCGGCGGCGGCCGCTTCGCCGCCACGGCGTCGGCGGTGCGCGACGCCGACGCGTCGCTGCGCATCGGCGCGAACCGGCTCGCCGTGCAGGGCGCGCTCGGCCGCCCGGAGGATGCGCTCGCGGTCTCGCTCGTCGCGCCGCAGCTCGCGGAGCTGGATCCGCGTCTCGGCGGGCGCGCGACCGTCAAGGGCACGCTCCGCGGCGGGCTCGAGCGGCCGGCGGTGGAAGTGGACGCGACTGCCGAGCGGCTCGAAGCGCCCGGCGGCTATCGGGCGGCCTCGCTCGTCGCGCGCGGATCGCTGTCGCCGGACGCGGATCCGCGGGTCGAGCTCGACGCGACAGCGAACGGACTGAGCGCGGGGCGATTCACGCTCGCGGCGGCGACGGCGAAGGCGACCGGGAGCTTCGCGCGGCACGTCGTCGACCTGACCGCGGCCGGCGGCGACGTCGACCTCGCGGCGCGCCTCGTCGGCCGCTGGCGCGGCGCTGAGGGCTGGTCGGGCGCGGTCGAGACGCTCGCGAACCGCGGACGCTTCCCGACCCGGCTCAACGCGCCGGTCGCGGTCGAGATCGCGCCGGGACGGATCTTCGTCGGCGCTGCGGACGTCGAGCTCGGCGAGGGGCACTTCCGGCTGGCGCGGCTCCGCTGGGAGCGCGGCCGCCTCTCGACCGAGGGAGAGTTCACCGGCGTCGCGGTCGCACGCTATCTCGCGCTTCTCGGGGCGCCTCCGGAGGTGTCCTCGACGCTCGCCCTACGCGGCGCGTGGTCGCTGGACGCCACCCCCCGCCTGAACGGCACGCTCAGCCTCGCGCGCGAGTCGGGCGACCTCGCGGCCGGCGACTCGCCCCGGGTGCCGCTCGAGCTCACGCGGCTCGAGCTGCAAGCGCGCGTCGTCGATGATGCGGTGACCGGCACCGCGGCGCTCGCGGCGCAGCGGCTCGGCACCGCGAACGCGAGCTTCGACGTCGGCCGGGCGCCGAACGCCGCGCCCGGGACGCTCTCGGCCGATGCGCCGCTCGCGGCGCGCGCGACCGCCGCGATCGCGTCGCTCCGGCCCCTCCGCGTGCTCGTCGGCGAGACCGCGCTCCTCGATGGCGCGCTGAACGCGTCGCTCGCGGCGAGCGGCACGGTGCGGTCCCCGCTCGTCACCGGGCGCCTCGACGGCAGCGGGCTCGCGCTCGAGATCCCGCAGCACGGAGTGCGGCTCGTGAAAGGCGTGCTCGCGGCGACGCTCGACGCCGACGCGCTCCGTCTCGAGCGCTTCGAGATCCAAGGCGGCGAAGGGCGCCTCGTGGCGAGCGGCACCGCGCCGCGCGCCGGCGATACCCAGCTCGCCTGGCGGGCCGAAGCGTTGCGCCTCTTCGGGCTGCCCGATCGCCGCCTCACCGTGGACGGCGCCGGCAAGCTCGCGATCGTGCAGGGGCAGCTCGTGCTCGAGGGCGCGCTCGCCGCGCGCGAGGGCTACTTCGAGTTCGGCCGCAGCCGCGGCGGGACGCTCGGTGAGGACGTGGTCGTGGTCGGGCGGCCGGCGAAGCCCGCCGCGCGCGGGCCGCGCGACCGGACGCCGCTCAAGGCGACGCTCGATCTCGACCTCGGGCCGAACTTCCGCGTGGTCGGGGCGGGGCTCGACACGGGGCTCGTCGGTAAGCTGCGCGTCGCCACGCGCGACAGCGGCGAGCCCGTCGGCAAGGGCGAGATCAGCGCCGTGCGCGGGCTCTATTTCTTCCTGGGGCAGCGGCTCGAGATCGAGCGCGGGCGGCTGATCTTCGACGGCAGCCCGGTCACCGACCCGGCGCTCGACGTCTTCGCGCTCCGGCGCGGGCTCGCGGTCGAGCCGGGCGTGCAGCTCACCGGCACGCTGCGCAACCCGCACGTCGAGCTCGTCTCGCGGCCGCCGCTGCCCGAAGGCGAGAAGCTCGCCTGGCTCGTGCTCGGCCGCGGGCTCGACACCGCCTCGGCGACCGATGCGATCCTGCTGCAATCGGCGGCCGCTTCGCTCCTCGACGACGCCAACGCGATCCCGCTCGGCCGCCGCATCGCGCTGTCGATGGGGCTCGACGACATCGGCCTGAAGAGCGCCGGCGGGGGAAGCAGCGCTCAGGGTCAGGCCCTGACGGTCGGCAAGCGGCTTTCCGACCGGCTGTATCTCACCTTCGAGCAGGGGCTCGCGGCCGCGCGCACGATCCTGGGCCTCGAGTACCTGCTCGGCGGCGGGTTCCGCGTGCGCGCCTCGGGCGGGCACGATAGCGCGGTCGGGGTGTTCTACACGCGGTCGTGGGACTGACCGGCTAGACGCGATAGAAGTCTGCCCGCTCCTCCACGCCCGCCTCGCGGAACGCCATCCGCCGTTTCTGGCACTGCGGACAGCGGCCGCAATGCACCGGGTAGCCGAGCAGGCACGAATAGGTCGTGTCGTAATCGACGCCGAGCTCCACGCCGCGCCGGACGACCTCGCTCTTCCCGAGGCTCACGTACGGGGTGCGCAGCTCGACGCCCCCGAGCAGCCCGCAGGTCAGCCGGAACTGCGCGAGGAACGCGTGCGACGCCGACGGATAGTCGAGCGTGTCGCCGTGGTTCACCGCCAGGTACAGCTTCGTCGCGCCGAGATTCGTCGCGTAGGACAGTCCAAGGCTCAGCGCGACGAGGTTCCGGTGCGGCAGCGGCACGTGCGCCTTGCGGTCCTGGCCACGCCCGAAGGTCGCGCCGACCCGCGCGAGGTCGAGCGCGACGACCTCGACGCCGAGCGGCTCGCAATGACCGTCCGCCGCGCGGCGCTCGAGCGGCGCGGCGCGCTGGCCATAATCGATGAACAGCGCCTGGAGCTGCTCGCCGGCGCGGGCGAGCTGGTGGAGGAGGGTCGTGCTCTCGACGCCGCCGGAGGCGAGCAGGATCGCGGGGCCGTCCATGGCGCCGCGAAGCGTAGCACGCGGCTTATAATCGCCTCGATGAGCTACTACACGAGGCACGTCTTTTTCTGCTGCAACCAGCGCGACGCCGGCGCGGCGTGCTGCCAGAACCACGACGCCGACGCGATGCGCACGTATTGCAAGGACCGCGTCAAGGAGCGCAAGCTCGCGGGGCCGGGCAAGGTCCGCGTGAACAAGGCCGGCTGCCTCGACCGATGCGAGGAAGGTCCGTGCGTCGTCGTGTACCCCGACGCCGTCTGGTACACCTACGTCGACAAGTCCGACATCGACGAGATCATCGAGGAGCACCTCGTCCACGGCCGGATCGTCGAGCGCCTGCGCCTATGACCCGCAAGCCGGAGCGGGCGCTCGTCGCGGGCGCCGCCGGCGACATCGAGGTCGTCGTCGATCATCCGGCGGTGTTCCCGACCGAGGGCGCGGAAGAGGCGGCGCGCGGCGTCGCGCTCGTCGCCCATCCGCATCCGCTGTTCGGCGGGACGCTCGACAACAAGGTCGCGCAGACGCTGGCGAAGACCTTCACCGAGCTCGGCTACGTCGCGATCCGGCCGAACTTCCGCGGCGTCGGCGCGAGCGCCGGCGAGCACGACCACGGCATCGGGGAGACCGACGACCTGGTGCGCGTCGTCGACTGGGCGCACGGGCGCTTCGGCCCGCTGCCGGTCGCGCTCGCGGGGTTCTCGTTCGGCGCCTACGTGCAGACGCGCGTTGCGAAGCGCGTGACGCCGGAGCGCATGGCGCTCGTCGGCGTGCCGGACGGGCTCGTGACCGGCGGCCGCACCTACCAGTCCGAGCCCGTGCCGCCCGATACGATCGTGATCCACGGCGAGCTGGACGAAACGGCGCCGCTCGCGAACACGCTCGCGTGGGCGCGGCCGCAGGAGCTGCCGGTCGTCGTCGTGCCCGGCGCGGACCACTTCTTCCATCGCAAGCTGCACCTCATCAAGAACATCGTGAAGAGCCAGTGGCGATGAAGCAGGAGGCCCCTCGGCCCCCCATCCTCGCCTCGCGGGACGCGGTGCTCCGGGTGGAGCGGCTGCGCAAGCGTTACGGCGAGCTCGAGGTGGTCGCCGGGATCTCGTTCGCGATCCGTTCCGGCGAGTGCTTCGGGCTGCTGGGGCCGAACGGCGCGGGCAAGACGACGACGCTCCGGCTCTGCCTCGGGCTGATCGCGCCCGAGAGCGGCGCAGTCGAGCTGATGGGCGAGCCGGTGCCGGCGCGGGCGCGCGAGGCGCGGCGCGCGGTCGGGGTCGTGCCGCAGATGGACAACCTCGATCCCGACTTCACCGTCGCGGAGAACCTGCTCGTCTACGGGCGCTACTTCGGCCTGCCGGACGCGACGCTCCGCCCGCGGCTCCCCGAGCTGCTCGAGTTCGCCGGCCTGGCGGGCCGCGCGGCGAGCCGCATCCAGACGCTGTCCGGCGGGATGCGGCGCCGGCTGATGCTCGCGCGCGCGCTCGTGAACGATCCCGAGCTGCTGTTCATGGACGAGCCGACGACCGGGCTCGATCCCCAGGCGCGGCACGTGATCTGGGACCGCCTCCGGCAGCTGCTCGGGCGCGGCAAGACGATTCTCCTCACGACCCACTTCATGGAGGAGGCCGAGCGGCTTTGCGATCGGCTCGCGATCATGGACCGCGGCCGGTTCATCGTCGAGGGCAGCCCGCGCGAGCTGATCGCGCGCCACATCGAGCCGCACGTGATCGAGGTGCACGGCGACAGCCTCGATGCCTGGGCCGCCGCCGGCGCGGGCCTGTGCTCGCGCGTCGAGCGCAGCGGCGAGACCGCCTTCTGCTACACCGACGACGCGGCGCCGGTGATCGCGAGCCTGGAGCGCGCGGGCGGCCTGCGCTATCTCCACCGCGCCGCCAGCCTCGAGGACGTGTTCCTCAAGCTCACCGGGCGCGAGCTGCGGGACTGAGATGAACCCGACCTACGCCCTGCCGCGCCTCTCGCTGCGCTTCGTCCCGGTCTGGCGCCGCAACTTCCTGGTGTGGCGGAAGCTCGCCACCTCGTCGGTGCTGTTCAACCTCGCCGACCCGACGATCTACATGCTCGGCCTCGGCTACGGGCTCGGGGCGTTGCTCCCGGAGGTCGACGGCGTGCCGTACATCGCGTTCCTCGCCGCGGGGACGATCTGCTTCTCGACCACGAACACCGCGACGTTCGAGGCGATGTACTCGGCGTTCTCGCGCATGCACGTGCAGCGCACCTGGGACGCGATCGTCAACGCTCCGGTCGCGCTCGACGACGTCGTCCTCGCCGAGCTGGTGTGGGCCGCCTCCAAGAGCTGCCTCTCGGGGCTCGCGATCCTGATCGTCGTGTATGCCCTCGGGGTCGTGACCTCGCCGCTCGCGCTGGTCGCGCTGGCGGTGGTGCCGCTCATCGGGCTCGCGTTCGGCGCACTCGGCCTCTGGATGACGGCGATCTCGCCGTCCTACGACTTCTTCAGCTACTACTTCACCCTGGTCATCACGCCGATGGCGATGCTCTCCGGGGTATTCTTCCCGCTCGACCGGCTACCGACGCCGCTGCGGGTCGTGGCCGAGATCCTCCCGCTGTCGCACGCCATCGAGCTCGTGCGGCCGCTCACCTTCGGGACGCTGCCCGAGAACGTGCTCCTGCACGTCGCGGTGCTGCTTGCCTACGCGCTGGTCGGCTTCTATGCTGCGACCGCGCTGCTGAGGCGGAGGCTGGCTAGCTGATCGCGGGACTGCGCCCGTCCAAATGCTCTGGATCAAGGCCCTGCACATCGTCTTCATGGTGACGTGGTTCGCGGGGCTCTTCTACCTGCCGCGGCTCTTCGTGTATCACGCGCTGGCGACCGACCGCGAGGGCGCCGAGCGCTTCAAGGTGATGGAGCGCAAGCTCTTCTTCGGCATCATGACGCCGGGCGCGGTGCTCACGATCGCGTTCGGCCTGTGGCTGTGGCTCGGGTACGGCATCGGCGCCGGCGCCGGCTGGCTGCACGCCAAGCTCGCCGTGGTGCTCCTGCTCGTCGCCTACCACGTCTGGTGCGGAAAGCTCCTCATGGACTTCAAGCGCGACCGCAACGCCCGGAGCCACGTCTGGTACCGGTGGTTCAACGAGGTGCCGGTCGTGCTCCTCCTGGCCGCGGTGATCCTCGCCGTCGTGAAGCCGATCTGATGACCGTCACCGCGCAGTGCGTCCGCGAGGCAGCGGCGACGATCGCCGGAGCCGTCATGGAGACGCCGTGCCTCGCCTCGCGAACGCTGTCGCAGATCACCGGCGCCGCGGTCTGGCTCAAGTTCGAGAACCTGCAGTTCACCGCGTCGTTCAAGGAGCGCGGCGCGCTGAACAAGCTCGCCGCCCTCGCGGCGGCCGAGCGCGCCGCCGGCGTGCTCGCGGTCTCGGCGGGCAACCACGCGCAGGCGGTCGCATACCACGCCCGCCGGCTCGGCATCAAGGCGGTGATCGTCATGCCGCGGTTCACGCCGCACGTCAAGATCGAGCGCACGCGGGATCACGGCGCCGAGGTGATCCTGGAAGGCGAGACGTTCGACGAGGCGATGGCCGCCGGGCGCGTGCTGGCGAAGGCCCGCGGGCTCACCGTGGTGCATCCCTACGACGACGAGCGGGTCATCTGCGGCCAGGGGACCGTAGCGCTCGAGATGCTCGCCGCGCAGCCGGGGCTCGAGGTGCTGATCGTGCCGGTCGGCGGCGGCGGGTTGATCGCCGGCATGGCGGTCGCGGCGAAAAGCGTCGCGCCGGCGATCGAGCTCTACGGCGTGGAGACGAGCGGCTTTCCGGCGATGCGCTGCGCGCTGCACGGCGCGCCGGCCGCGTTCGCCGGCAGCACGATCGCCGAGGGCATCGCGGTCAAGGAGCCGGGCGCGCTCACGGTGCCGATCGTGCGCACGCTCGTGCGCGACGTGCTGCTGGTCGACGACGGCGACATCGAGCAGGCGATCGTCATGCTGCTGGAGATCGAGAAGACCGTGGTCGAGGGCGCGGGCGCGGCCGGACTCGCGGCGCTGCTGCGGCATCCGGAGCGCTTCCGCGGCCGCAAGGTCGGCGTCGTCCTCTCCGGCGGCAACATCGATCCGCTTCTCCTCTCCGACATCATCGAGCGCGGGATGGCGCGGTCCGGGCGGCTCGCGCGCCTGATGGTGGAGCTGCGCGACCTGCCCGGCGCGCTGGCGAAAGTCACGGCTTGCCTCGCCGCGGCGAACGCGAACATCGAGGAGGTCCACCATCAGCGCGCCTTCACGCACCTCCCGGTGCTCTCGGCCGAGGTGGAGTTCGTGCTGCAGACCCGCGGACCGGAGCATGTGGCCGAGATCGTTGCCGCGCTCGGTCGGGCGGGGTTCAAGGCGGTGGTGGTCGCCGATTGAATGCCGCCGCGCGAGCTACGCTGGCCGGCTAACGCGACCCTCCGCTCCGGAGACAACTATGGCCCCAGATCCCACCCCGCCCGCCAGTGCTGACGCGCGCTCGGAGACCGTGCTGCGTCGTCTCTTGGGAGGTATGTCCATCTTCACCCTGGTGATGACGGTTCCACAGGTTCTGACCATCTGGGTCGGTCAGCAAGCGGCCGGAGTCTCGGTCTTGTCCTGGAGCGCGTATCTCCTGTCTGCCGTGCTCTGGTTCTGGTTCGGGATACAGAAGCGCGACAAGAACATCTATTTGCCGTGTGTCGGGTGGATCGCACTAAACAGCGCTGTGATCGTGGGCGCCGTTGTCTATGGGTAGCCAGAACGGTCACTCGCACCAAGGAGGACAGCATGCGTCGGGCTCTCGTCGTTTTGTTCGTCGGCGTGGTGTCCGCAGCGCACACCGCTCTGGCGAGCGCCCAGGATTCGGTGTTTCTCGAGGAGCTCACCTGGACCGAGGTCCGTGACGGCATTCGTGCCGGCAAGACGACGGCCATCATTCCGACCGGGGGCACCGAGCAGAACGGTCCCCACATGGTCCTCGGCAAGCACAACATCCGCGTGCGCTTCGCCGCCGGCGAGATCGCCGCACGGCTCGGGGATGCGTTCGTGGCGCCGGTGATGGCCTACGTCCCCGAGGGCGCGATCGCCCCCCCGACCGGTCACATGTGGGCCCCCGGCACGATTACCCTGCCGCCCGAGCACTTCGCCAAGGTCGTCGAGTTCGCCGCCCGCAGCCTTGCGGCGCACGGCATTCGGGACATTGTCCTGATCGGTGATAGCGGTCCGAATCAAGCGCCATTGAAGGCCGTAGCGGACATGCTCAACAAGGAGTGGGCCAAGACGCCGGTGCGGGTGCATCATGCGTCCGCCTACTATGAATCGCAGGTGCAAGGCGACTTCCTGACGTGGCTGAAGGCGCAGGGCGTGACGGCGGAAGAGATCGGAACGCACGCGGGTTTGAGCGACACTTCGCTGCTGCTCGCCGTCCATCCCCAGGGGGTGAGGCCGGACAAGCTGGCGCCGGGACGCCCTGGCGACGGCAGCGGCGTTGCGGGCGACCCGACGAAGGCGAGCACTGCGTACGGAAAGAAGGGTCTTGAGATCGCGATCGACTCCGCCGTCCGCCAGATCCGCGAGCTTCGGTCGGCGAGCCGCAAGCGATAGTGACAAGCGAGGAACCGTCGGCTTTCCGTCGCGCATCGACCTGCGTTCAGCGCGATTCCTTGCGTCTTGCTGACACGGCAGTTCAGGACAATCGACCGAAAGGGTAGTCGGTGATGGCCAGCGGCGGATGCTATTGCGGGTTTCTGCGCTACGAAGCGGCGGGGACGCCGCGCCACGAAACGAACTGTCACTGCTCGATCTGCCGCCGCACGACCGGCGCGCCGTTCGTGGCCTGGTTCACCGTCCCCCGTCCGGCGTTTCGGTGGGTCGCCGGAGAACCCGCGCGGTTCCGTTCTTCCCCGCAGGGCACGCGCGGCTTCTGTCCCCGCTGCGGGACGCAGATCACGTTCGAAGCCGACGATGCGCCGACCGAGATCGATCTCACGACGTGCAGTCTCGACGACCCGGAGCTCATCCCGCCCCGCGATCACACCTGGACCGGAGCCAAGCTGTCCTGGGTGACCCTCGCCGACCGGCTGCCCGAGTATCCGGAGCGTCGACCGAGCTAGCGACTTCCGCGCTCACTGCATTTCGTTGGCGCGCCGCAACCCCGAGATCATGGAGGTGTCGAGCAGGTGCTCGCGCGCGCGCGCAGGATCGCCGGCGATGGCGACGAGCTCCAGCATCCGCGCGCGCTGCACCGCGGGGTCGCGCTCCTCGAGCTGACGCTTGTTCCGGATCGACATGGCCTGGACCTGCTCGATGGTCGCCGCGCGCCGCTGGCGCACGTACCGGTCGAGCAACGCTTCGTCGGCCTCGCCGCGCCACACCCGGCCGAGCTTCTCGGCGAGGTTGACGGCATCGTGGATGCCGCTGTTCAGGCCGAAGCCTCCGAGCGGGTTGTTCAGATGCGCCGCGTCGCCTGCGAGCACGACGCGCCCCACGCGCCAGTTGCTCGCCACGCGCTGGTGCACCCGATAGATGCTCTTGTAGCGGATCTCGTAGCGCTCCCGGCGCGCGACCAGTCCCTGCATCCTGCGCTCGACCGCTTCCGCGTCGAGCAGGTCGTCGTCGGGCAGCTCGGCATCGTCGGGGAACACGCTCCGCCAGAGCCCCGGCGGCCCGACGTCGGGCACCTTGAAAACGGCGGCCCATTCGATCGGATCGGCCACGTACGCGTTCATCGCGAAGCCGTGCTGCGCGAAGTCGTAGGGCGTGCTGACGACCAGGAACTGCTCCGGCCAGGTAAACCCCTCGAACTCGACGCCGAGCAGCTTGCGGACGACGCTGCGCCCGCCGTCCGCGCCGATCAGCCACGCGGCCTCGAGCCGGCCCGGGATGCCGTCGGATTCGAGGTGCACCAGCACGCGCTCGCCGCGCTGCTCGAAGCCGGTGACGCGGTGGTTGAAGTGGACGTGCGCGCCGGTCTCCCGGCGCAGGATGTCGAGCTGGATCGGCGTGAGGCGATGCTGCTCGAGGTGCAGCCGATAGGGATAGGGCGTCAGGTCAGCGAGCAGCCCGAGGTCGAACTGCGCGACGAGCTCGCCGCGCCGTTCACGGATCTGCCAGTGCCGGACCTGCAGCCCGGTCTCGTGCATGCGGGCCGTAATGCCGTACGGCGCCATCATTTCCTGCGTCGGCGGATGGAACGATCCCGCGCGCAGGTCGTGCGTGAGGCCGGGCTCGGCCTCGCAGACGATCACCGGGATGCCCTGCTTGCCGAGCGCGAGCGCGCACATCAGCCCGGTCGGGCCGGCGCCGGCGACGACGACGGGGAGGCTTTCGGGGGCAGCCATGGGCCGAGCCTAGCGCCACCCCCAGGCGCCGCACAACCGGCGCTGTCGTCGGGGACCGACACCCGCCCCGAAGCCGCGACGCATTGCTGGCGTTGCGGCGGGAGAGCCTCTATGCTGGATCGAAAACATGGGCCTGCTCGGAAAGCTTTTGGGGGCCAAGCCGCCGGCCCCGCCCTGCGCGATCCATCCCGCTGACCGCGATCTGGTGCGGTCCGAGGATGTCGAGTGGTGGAACCGTCTGTCGCTCGCCGACTGTCAGGCGCTGGAGCGCAAAGACAGCGCGCATCGCCTGGCGGTGTTCCGCAAGCTCACGGAGACCCACGGCCTCCCCAGCTCCGCTGCCGGGGAGCAGGTGCGGTTCGCCTTTCCCACCTACTACCGGACCCTGGAGCACCGGGGCGACGAGAAGTTCCTCGTCGGCGAGCCCGACGCCAAGCTTCCCTGCGTGCTCCAGAGCCGCGTCGAGCGAGCGCTGAAGAAGCGGCTGATCGACGATCGGGCCATCGCCCGCACCTCGTCGTTCAACGCGACCGTCCGGGAGCTCATTCGCGCGGGCCGGATCTAGCGCGTCTATCCCGGGTACGCGCCGCCGTTGACGTGCAGGGTCTGGCCCGTGATGTAGCGGGCCGACGGCCCGGCGAGAAAGCGCACCGCCAGGGCGACCTCCTCCGGCGTTCCCCGGCGCCCGAGCGCGTTGCCGCGTTGCCCTTCGTGCGCCGAGCGCGGACCGCTCGACGCGCCGCGCACGGTATCGATGAGGCCCGGCACCACGCAGTTGACCGTGATGCCGTCGCCGGCGAGGTCGTGCGCGAGCGCCCGCGTCAGGCCGACGAGCCCGGCCTTGGCCGCGACGACGTGCGGGCGACCGGTCGCTCCGGTGTGGCCGGAGAGGCCGCCGATGTTGACGATCGCGCCAGCACCGCCCGCCCGCAGACTCGGCAAGCAAGCCTTCACGCAGACGAACGCGCCGTCGAGGATCACGCCGGTGATCTCGCGCCAGCGCGCGAGGTCGATCTCGTCGAGCGCGGTCACGTCGCGCACCGCGGCGTTGTTGACGAGGACGTCGAGACGGCCGAAGCGCGCGACGGCCGCGTGGACCATGCGGGCGACGGCGGCGGGATCGGTCACGTCGGCGAGCACCGCGAGCGCGTGACCGCCGCCGCGCCCGATCTCGTCGGCGACGGCGTCGATCTCGTTCTGCGACCGGCGCGCGTTCAGGATCACCGCCGCGCCGGCGTCCGCGAACGCCAGTGCGATCGCGCGACCGATGTTGCGGCCGGCGCCGGTCACCAGGGCGACCCGGCCGGCGAGCTCGGGCGCGATCGGGCTAGCCACGGTAAGGACCCAGGTCGATCGTCCCGTCGAACGCGTTGCCAGCAAAGGCCAGGAACCGCTCGACACGCTCGGCGGGCCAGCCGCCATGGGCGCAGTTCAACCGGAACTTGTCCTCGATGTCGGCCCGCGAAAGCGGCTCGTGCGCGCCGCCGCGCAGGTGCGGCTGGCGCTCCTCGACGACGGCGCCGTCCTTGAGGCGGACCCGCACGTGGCCGGTGTACTCGTTCGGATAGGGGTTCCCGGGATCGACGACGTAGCTCACTTTGGCCGCGACCGAGCGCAGCCGCTCGTCGCGCACGCGCTCCTCGGTGAAGGCGTCGAGACCGGCGTGGCCGAGCACGAAGCCGGCGGCGATGCAGTAGGGCTGGCTGAACTTCGCCGCATAAGCGTTCGGCGGACGCTGCTTGGCGGCCAGCGGCTCCCACAAGCGGTGCACGGTGCCTTCTGCCGCTTCGCAGACGATTTCGACCACGTCTTCGGGCTTGATCCCGCGCGCCGCGAGCCGTTTCGCGCAGTCGATGTAAGGGTGCGTCATCGTGCCGCAGGCGTACTGCTTGAAGGCCACCGTCGACGCGAGCCAGCGGCCGCCGAAGCCGTCGAGGAGCTTCCCCCAATCGCCGTCCGACGTGCGCGCGAAGCCGTAGTAGAGCCCGTGTGTACCCTCGAACACCGTCCGCGGCCCGACGAAGCCCGACCGCGCGAGCTCCACGGCGCGGATGCCCGACTGCGCCGCCCAACCCGGATGGAGCCGCTTGGTCCACGCGCCTTCGGCGAGGTACTCGATGATGCCGCTCGCCATCGAACCGGCGATGCCGAGCGCATTGACGAACGCCGTGGGCGTCGCGCGGGCCGCGGCGGCGACGCCGGCGGCGGCCGCCATCGCTCCCAGCACGGCCGTCGGGTGGAAGCCCGCCTTGTGGATGAGCTTCGGGGCGACGAGGCTCGCCCGGCACATCACCTCCACCCCCACCGCGATGCCGAACAGCGCGTCCGGGCCGGCGATGCGATGGCGCTCGGCGGCGGCGAGCACCGCCGGCACGACCACCGCCCCGGCGTGGACCGGCCCGCCTTCGAACGTGTCGTCGAAGTCCTCCCCGTGCGCGGCGGTGCCGTTGACGAACGCCGCGCCGGCGGCGTCGAGCGTGCGCGCGTGGCCGATCGCGGTCGATCCGCCGTTCGCCTCCCAGCCGTCCAGCGCGGCGCGCACGTAGTCGCTGCGGCGCGCCGCGACGCAGAGACCCGCGACGTCGATCAGCAACGCCTCGACCGTCGCGCGGACGGCGGGCGGCAGCGGCGCCCGGCGCGCCGTCTCTACGGCGCGGGCCAGGCGTTCGGCAACAGCGGGACCGTCGCTCATGGCGAGACCGCCTTTTCCTTGCGCGCGCCCCCGACCTCCCGGCGCAGCGAGAAAACCGCGATCGCCGCGGCGGCGACGAGGAGCCCGAGCGAGATCGGGTCCTGCACGAAGATCGAATGATCGCCGCTCGACAGCACCAGCGCCCGGCGATAGTTCGACTCGACCATGAAGCCGAGCACGACGCCGAGCACCAGCGGCAGCTGCGGGATGCCGAAGAAGCGTAGCGCGTAGCCGAGCACGCCGGCGCCGAGCACCAGACCGACGTCGAAGAGGCTCGCTTCCATCGCGTAGATCCCCGACACGACGAGCGCGAGAATGAACGCCATCAGGTACGGCTTCGGCCGGTTCACGAGCCACAGGCAGGGCGTGAGGATGACGAGGCCGAGCGCGAGCATCGCGAAGTTTGCGACCAGGAGCCCCGCGTAGAGCCCGTACACGACCTCGGGATTCTTCTCGAAGAGCATCGGGCCCGGCGCAAGCCCGTGCAACAGGAACCCGCCGAGGAGGATCGCCGCCGAGTTGGAGCCGGGGATGCCGAGCCCGAGGAGTGGCACGAGCGCGGTGCCGGTGACGACGTTGTTCGCGCATTCCGGCGCGGCGACGCCTTCCACCGAGCCCTTGCCGAATTCCTCCGGGTGCTTCGACCAGCGCCGCGCCTCGTTGTAGGAGAGGAACGCCGCGATGGTGCCCCCGGCGCCCGGCGTCACGCCCTCGAACGTGCCGATGGCGGCGCCGATCGCCTGCGGGCGGAAGAGGCGCTTCCACAGTCGCCCAATCCGGCAGCCTGAGGCGCGCCGAGCGCGCGTCGGCCTTCGCCCAGGCCGGCTCGATAACTTGCACCATCAGCTCGGTGACGGCGAACAACCCCACCATGATGACGATCGGACGGATCCCACCGAGCAGGTCGGGCGAGCCGAAGGTGAACCGCGCGACGCCCGACACCGGATCGGTACCGATCGTCGCGATCATGAACCCGAGGATGCCCGCGAGCAGCCCCTTGAGCAGCGATCTACCGGACAGGCCCGCGATGACGCTCAGGCCCAGCACCCCGAGGGCGAAGTAGGCCGGCGGCGTGAACGCGAGCGCGAAGCGCGCGAGCGGCCCCGTCGCCACGACCAGCACCGCGAGGCCGAACAGGCCGCCGACGAGCCCCGACACGAGCGAGATGCCGAGCGCCTCGCCGCCGCGGCCCTGGCGGTGCATCTCGAAGCCGTCGAGCACCGTCGCCGCCGCCGCGTTGGTGCCGGGCGTGCGGATCAGGATCGCGGGAATCGAGCCGCCGTACTCGGCGCCGACGTAGACCGCCGCGAGCATCACGATCGCGCTGACCGGATCCATGCCGTAGGTGAACGGCAGCAGCAGCGCCATCGCGATCGACGGCGAGATCCCGGGCAATGCGCCGCCCACGATGCCCCAGGCGACGCCGAGGAACGCCGCCGGAATGGCCCAGCTCGACGCGAGCGCCTTCCAGGCGAGGGCGAGCTCGGGCATGCGATTCAGCCGAAGAGGCCAGCGGGCATCGCAACGCCGAGCACGCGCGCGAAAATGAGCCAGAGGATCGCCGCGGTGCCGACGGCGTAGAGCAGGACCTGCAGCCGCAGTGCCGCCCCGTAATACAGCGCTGCGGCAAGCAGCAGCAGCGCCAGCGCGAGCGGGTAGCCGAGCGCCGGCGCCAGGACGACGAACGCGGCGCCGAGCGCGGCGACGCCGAGCGCGCGTAGGTGCCGGTTGAGGCCAGGGTCGCCTGCACTCGCTGCCGGCGCTCCGGCAAGCAAGCTCCGCGCCCCGATCACGACCGATAGGATCGCGAGCACCACGGCGAGCAGCTTCGGCACCCCGTCGGCGCCGACGCCGTCGGCGAGCAGGCTCCGCGGCAGCGCGTCCGCTGCGGCGTAGTACCCGACGGCGAGCGCCAGACCGAGCGCGGCGCAGACGAGGTCGCGGCGCACGGATCTCCCGCGACGCTACTTGATGACGCCGAGCTCGCGCAGCGACCCGGCGACCTCGGTGGCGAAGCCCGCCGTGAAGCGGCCGGCTTCCTCGGCTCCCATCAGCGCCGGGATCAGGCTCTCCCGCCGGTACTCCTTCTGGTAGGCGGGATCGGCGAGCACCGCCTTGATGCCGTCGTGCCACGCCTTGAGCACGTTGGGCGGCAGGTTCCTGGGACCCGCGAGTCCGCGGAACTTGGTCACGACGACGTCGATCCCCTGCTCGCGCGCCGTCGCGACGTCGGGTAGCCCCGGCACCCGGGTCGCCGTCAGCACCGCGAGCAGGCGCACCTGGCCGGCGTCGAGCTGCGCGGCCATCTCCTGGATCTCGCCGATGCCGAGGTCGAGCGTGCCGTTCAGCACGCCGAGCATCTGGTCGCGCCCGCCTTCGTAGCTGACGATGATCGCTCGCGCCTGCGTGACGCGGCTCAGCCGCTCCATCGCGATGCGCTCGAGCGACGCCGGGTTGGCCGCGCCCCACTTCGCCTTGCCGGGGTTCTTCCGCGCGAAGTCGATCGCCTCGGCGAGGGTGCGATGCGGGGATTGCGCGCGGGTGTAGACGACTTCCGGATCGTAGAAGACGGTCACGACCGGCAGCAGGCTCTCGTAGCCGTACTGGGGCTTGCTGAGAAGCGTGGTCTGGATGTAGGTGGGCGTCGTCGCGTAGAGCACCGACCCGTCCCCCGGCGCCTGGGCGACCTTGGCGACCGCTCGGGCGCCGCTGCCGCCGGTGATGTTCTCGATCGCGAAGTTGACGCCCATCTTGGGTCCGAGGTGCTTCGCAAGCGAGCGCAGGAATACGTCGCTGCCGCCGCCCGGGCTGGAATGGGTGACGAGGGTGACCGTCTGGACGGGATAGCCGGACTGCGCCCACGCGGCTGCCCCTCCGCACACCGACAGCACGAGGCCGAACGCCAATGCAGTCGCTGCGCCTCTCACAGGGTCCCCCACCCGATTGTCTGTTCGGGACAAACGGTAGCACACCCCACGGCGCGACTCAGTACCAGCGGATGAGCGTGGGCAGCAGGGCGTACAGGTGCGCTGCCTCGAGCAATTCCAGCAATCCGAGACCCCAGACGAACCACAGCGCATCGAGGAGGTGGTTGCGGAAATGAACCGGCCGCACCGTGTAGTGCTCCGGCTCCACGAGGAGGCTGAACCGCGGGAAGAAGCGCGGCACGCGCCGGGCGTACTCCTCGAAGCGCGCGCCGTGGAGGGCGCGCAGTCGCTCCTCCTCGGCGCGGATCACCGCCGGATAGAACAGCACGAACCAGAGTGCGAACACGACGCCAAAGGTGAAGGTCTCGGTCGCGAGGCCGACGCCGACCGCGCCGACGAAACTGAAGAAGTAGAGCGGGTTTCGCGAGATCGAGTACGGCCCCACGGTGATGAGCGTGCCCTCCTTGTAGCCGGCGATATAGAGCGAGCACCACAACCGGCCCATGGTCGCCGCGCCGACGAGCACCGCGCCGACGAGGAACAGCACCGCGTCCATCAAGGTGCGGTCCCACTGGCTCTCGGACACCGCGAGGACCGCCGCGATGAGCAGCATGAACAGCTGCGACATCCGGATGCGGTTCGCGACGAAGAGCTCGGTGAGGACCATGGCGTTCGGCCACTCTAGCGAGCGGACCTGACGTCCGGCTGACGGGGCGCGACGTGATGGGCGAGAATCCCGCCATCCGCAACCTTCACGGTGCGAGCCATGCGTTACTGTCGTCTGCTCACGCTCTCCCTGACCGGATTCGTCGCGCTCGCCGGCTGCAGCGCCGTCCCCCACGACCAGGGCGCCGCCCGGGTACGGACCCCCGAGGCCGCAATGGGCGTCTGGCACTGGGAGGCCACAGTCACTCCGGTGGAGACCATCGGCACCGCTAACCCTGAGCGCTACACCCTTGAGCTCCAGCCTGGCGGGGTCGCGCTGGTCCGCGCCGACTGCAACCGCGGCCGCGGCAGCTACGAGATCAGCGAGGGCCGCATCAAGTTCGGCGCCATCGCCACGACGCGAATGGCGTGCCCGCCGGGGTCGCTCGACAGCCGCTATCTCAAGGATCTGTCGCGGGCGACGATCTTCTTCGTCGAAGGCGGCAAGCTGTTCTTCGACCTCCCCATGGACTCGGGCACGATGCGCTTCGCGCGTGGGAAGTGAGCCGGCGCGGCCCGCGTGAGCACGTTCGCGCCGTTCACCGGCCTGCACGCGGCGACGATCGCGGGGATCGACGCTCCTCATCGCGGCGCTCGTGCTCGCGGCGCGGCGCGGCAGCCGCCTCGCCCGCCGGCTGGCGACGGGGCTCGGGGTCGGCTACGTCGTCATCTGGATCGGCGTGCACGGCTGGCGAAATCTTCCCCCGCAGTTCGATCCCTATCTGACGCTGCCCCTGCAGATGTGCCACATCGCCGCGCTCGCCGGGGGGCTCTACTTCGCCGCGGGGTGGACGTGGCTGCGCCCGGTGCTCTACTTCTGGGGCCTCGCGCTGACGACGCAGGCCTGCCTCACGCCCACGCTGACCGAGGGACCGGCCCAGCCGCAGTTCTGGTTCTTCTGGCTCACCCACGGGGTCATCGTGGCCGCAGCCGTTTACGCCATGGCGGTCGACGGCTATCGCCCGACCTGGCGCGACTACGGGGTGGCCTGCGTTGCCGGCGCGGTCTACGGCGCGGTCGCGGTGGCGGTAAACGTCGCGTTCGGCGCGAACTACGGCTTTCTCGGCGACATGCGGCCGGAGCAGCCGACGATCGTCGATTTCCTCGGCCCCTGGCCGGAGCGCATCGCGGCGATCATGCTGATCGTCGCGGCCGCGATGGCGGTCCTCATGCTGCCGTGGACGCTCGCGCGCCGGGTGTCCCCGAGGTGACGATTCCGGATGCGGATTGCCAGCGCGCTGCTCGCGGCGACCATCATCGTGGCTGAAGCCGCGGCGGCCGCTCCACCGCTCGAGCCCGGCGTCTCGCGCGAGCTGGCGCGCTGGCGCACGCGTCACTACGCCGACGTGCGCTATGCGCTCGAGCTCGCCATCGCGGCGCCGGTCGCGAAGCTCGAAGGCAAGCTCGAGCTGCGTGTGGCGGTGCGCGGCAAGCCGGTTGATCTCGTGCTCGACTGGCGGCCGCCGGCGGGCGGCGCGTTGGCCGCCCTCGAGGTGAACGGCGAGCCGATCGCGAAGCCGCGCGTTGCGCGCGAGCACCTCGTCATCGCGGCGCGGCACGTGCGCCCGGGCGAGAACGTGGTGCGGCTCGCATTCGAGTCGCCGATCGCGACCGGGGGCACCGCAGTCACGCTCTACCGCGACCGCGAGGACGGATCGGAGTACGTCTATTCCCTGTTCGTCCCCGCCGACGCGAGCACGGTCTTTCCGTGCTTCGACCAACCGGACCTGAAGGCCCGGTTCACGCTCACGCTCGAGGTGCCGGCGGCGTGGGAGGCGGTAACGAACGCGCCGGAGGCCGAGCGGAGCGTGCGCGGCGCGACCAAGCGCGTGCGCTTCCGCGCGACCGAGCCCCTCAGCACCTACCTCTTTGCGTTCGCCGCCGGGCCGTTCGCGACGCTCGACGAGGTCGACGACGGCGTCGCGCCGCAGCCGGAGACCCGGCTGTGGGTCCGCCGGTCGCGGGTCGAGCGCGCGCGGGGTGCCATGTACGAGCTGTTCCTGCTCCACCGCCAGGCGCTCGGGTTTTTCACCGAGTACTTCGGCTTCCCATTCCCGTTTCCGAAGCACGATCTCGTGCTCGTCCCGGAGTTCCCGTACGGCGGGATGGAGCACGCCGGCGCGACGTTCCTGCGCGAGGAGTCGGTGCTCTTCCCATTCCAGCCGAGCGCAAACGACAAGCTCCGGCGCGCGCAGCTCCTCCTCCACGAGACCTCGCACCAGTGGTTCGGCGACCTCGTCACCATGCGCTGGTTCGACGACCTGTGGCTGAAGGAGGGGTTCGCGAACTTCATGGCCGCCAAGGCGACCGAGCAGCTGCTCCCGGAGCACAGCGCCTGGAACGCGTTCCACCAGCTCAAGGTCGCGGCCTATCGCACCGACGCGACGCGGGGCACGACGCCGATCTGGCAGCGGCTCCCGAACCTCTCGGCCGCGAAGTCCGCGTACGGGAACATCGTCTACAGCAAGGCGCCGGGGGTATTGCGCCAGGCGGAGTTCTACCTCGGCGAGGACGCGTTCCGGCGCGCGGTGCAGGCGTTCGTCCACACGCACGCCTACGGCGCCGCGGACTGGAACGACCTCGTGCGCGCATTCGAATCGGCGTCGGGCCGGAAGCTCGGCGCGTGGGCGAACGCATGGGTGAAGCGCCGCGGGATGCCCACGGTGGCCGCCAAGTGGGACGTCGACGGTGCCGGCCGGATCAAGCGGTTCGCGCTGTCCCAATCCGACGCCTTGCGCGGCGACGGCCTGTGGCCGATGCGCACCGAGCTGCTCGTCGCCGGCGACGGCGCGCCGCAGACGGTGCCGGTCGTCCTCAACGGCCGCACGGCAACCGTCCCCGAGCTCGCCGGCCGGCCCGCCCCGCGCTACGTCTTCGCGAATTACGGCGACTACGCGTACGGGCGGTTCCCGCTGGACGATACGAGCCGGGCGGCGGTGATCGCGGATCTGGCCAGCGTGCCGGACCCGTTCCTGCGCGCGCTGCTCGCCGACGCGCTCTGGGACGAGGTCCGCGACGCGCGGCTCGCGCCGCTCGCGTACATCGACCTCGCGTTGCGGCAGGCCCGGAGCGAGACCGACGAGGTGACGGTCGCCGGCCTCGTCGGCCGCGCCCACACGGCGTTTCGCTGGTACCTCTCGGATGCGCAGCGCGCCGCCGCCGCGCCGCGCGTCGAGGCAGCGCTCGCCGACGGGATGACGAGCGCGCCCGAGACCGGCATTCGCATCACCTACTTCCGGACCTTCGTCGGTGCCGCGACCACCGAGGACGCCCGCCGCACCCTCAAAGCGCTGCTCGCCGGAACCCGCGAGGTGCCCGGCGTCACGTTGAGCTCGCGCGAGCGCTTCCGGATCATCGAGCGGCTGCTCGCCCTCGGCGACCCCGAGGCGGCCGCGCTCCTCGCCGCGCAGGCGCAGGCCGACCTCAGCGACAACGGCCGGCGCTACGCCTTCGCCGTCGCGGCCGCGCGGCCCGAGCCGGAGGTGAAGTGGCGCCGATTTCTCGCTTTCCTCGACGATGCCACGCTCGCCGAGAGCTGGATCGAGGAGAGCCTCGCACCGTTCAACACCGTCGAGCACGAGCAATGGACCTCGCCCTTCCTCGAGACGGCGCTCGAGCAGCTGCCCGACCTCAAGCGCACGCGCAAGATCTTCTTCGTCGACCACTGGCTCGCCGCGTTCCTCGGCGGGCAGCGGAGCCAGGAGGCGGTGACGACCACGAAGCGGTTCCTGCGCGAGGCCCGGCTCGATCCGGACCTGCGCCGCAAGGTGCTCGAGCATCTGGACGGGCCGGAGCGCACGGTGAGGATCCGCGCCGCGTTCGCGCGCTGAGGCCGCGCCGGTCCCCGTTCGGCGGCTCGCCGGACCGGCGTCCGGCTAAACTATCGGGCCAGGCTCGAACCCTCCCCCTGGACCGAGGACCATGCCGCCCGCGCCGGAGCTCGCCAAGCTCGCGCGTCCGCGCCTCTATCGCGTCACCGCGCGCGAGCGGTTGTTTCGCGCCCTCGACGAGCTTCGGGAGCATCCGGTGATATGGGTGACGGGCGCTCCCGGCACCGGCAAGAGCGCGCTCGTGGCGAGCTGGGTGGAAGCGCGCAAGCTGCCCTTGGTCTGGTACCACATCGATCCGGGCGACGCCGACCCGGCCACCTTTTTCCACTACCTCGGTCTCGCCGCCCCGGCGCGCGGCCGCGAGGCCCAGCCGCTGCCGCTCTACGCCGAGGAGTACGGGCGCGATCTGCCGGGCTTCACCCGCCGCTGGTTCCGCGAGCTCTTCGCGCGCCTGGCGCCGGGCAGCGTGCTCGTGTTCGACGACTTCCACGACGCGCGCACTGCGCACGCCAACCGCGCGGCGTTCGCGGCGGGGCTCGAGGAGATTCCGCCCGGCATCACGGTCGTCGCCATCAGCCGGGGCAATCCGCCGCCGCAGTTCGCGCGCCTCGTGGCGCGCCGGGTGATCGGGCGCCTGAACGCGGAGGCGCTGCGGTTCACGCGCGACGAGGCGGGGGCGCTCCTCCGCGCCGCCGGCGAGGCCGACGAGCGGGCGATCGGCCGCGTGTGGGAGCGAGTCGACGGCTGGGCGGCGGGGCTGGTCCTGTTGCACGAGCACGCGGCAGCGAGGGGGCAGGCGGACGACGCCGGCACGCACGGCCGGCCGGAGGCAGTGTTCACGTATTTCGCCGGCGAGATCCTCAACAGCGCCGCGCCCGACGTCCGGCGCGCGGCGATGGTCAGCGCGCTGCTCCCCCACATGAGCGTGCCGGTCGTGACCGCGCTCACCGGCCATGTGAAGACCGGGCGCCTGCTCGAGGACGGCTACCGGCGGCACCTGTTCGTCACCCGCACCGACTTCGGCGAGCCGGTCTACGCGTACCACGCGCTGTTTCGCGAATTCCTGCTCGGCCAGCTTCGCGCCGAGGTGCCGCCCGACGAGCTTGCACGCTTGCGCCGGCGCGCCGCCGAGCTGCTCGAGGCCGACGGCGCGATCGAGAGCGCGCTCGCGCTGTACCGCGACGCGGGCGACTGGTCGAACGCGGCGCGCGTCACGCTCGCCGATGCGCCGGCGATGATCGCGCAGGGGCGGGTCCAGCCGCTCGCCGAGCGGATCGCCGCGCTGCCCGCCGCGGCGCGCGAGCACGAGCCGTGGCTCGCATACTGGGAAGGCCTCGCGCGCGTGAACACCGATCCGCCCGCGGCGCTCGCGAGCCTCGAGCGCGCCTACCAGGGTTTCGTCGCTCGCGGCGACACCGCCGGGCAAATTCAGGCCGCCGAGGCGGCGATCGGCTCGCGCTACCTCGCCTGGGAAGACTGGCGACCGATCCTGCGCTGGATCGACATCCTCGAGGACCTTCTCGCGGGCAAGCCCACCTTCGACTCGCCTGAAGGCGAAGCCCGCGCGGTTTCCGCGCTCGCGATCGGGCTCACGTACACCCGCCCCGGACACCCGATGCTCGCCGCCTGCCTCGAGCGGCTGGAGGCGCTGCTCGACGCGGTCGCGGACAAGAGCGTGTGGGTGACGACTGCGACGCGTCTTCTCGACGCGCTGTTCAGGACCGGGGACCACGGCGCCACTGAGCGCGTCGCCGAGCGCCTGCGGCCGGCGCTCGACGATCCCGAGGTGCGGCCGCTCCCCGCCGCGTGGGGTCGGATCTGGCTCGCGCGGCGGCGGTTCTGGCAGGCGCGCTTCGACGACTGCGCCGCGGCGCTCGACGAAGCGCAGAAAATCGCGGAGCAGCAGAACCTCGGGTTCTTCGTGCCGATCATCGCGGCGACCCGTTGCTGGCAGTTCGTCGGGGAGGAGAACGTCGGCGCGCTGCGCGAGGTCATCGACCGGCTCGCAACGACGCACGATCCCGCCCGCAAGGTCGAACGTGCGGTCGTGCATGTTCTCAAGAGCATCGCCGCGCTGCGCGGCGACCTGCCGGCCGCCGAGCGCGAGGCGCGGGCGGCCGCCGCTCTGTCCCTCGAGACCGGCTCCACCCCCGCCGCGTTCATCTGCCAGATGGGGTTGTTGCTCGCGTTGGACGCGGCCGGACGCCGCGTCGAGTGCGAGGCGGTGCTCGAGCGCATGCGCGGGCTCGTGTCGGGCGTGAAGGGCGGCTCCATGCGGTTCCAGCTCGCCCTGTGGGAAGCGTACTTCCTGCTGCAGAAGGGTGAAGAGGCTTTTCGCGAACCGCTCGCCGCAGCGCTCGGACTCGGGCGTCGGCAGGGCTGCTTTCAGCTGTTCCTGTGGTGGCCGCCGATGATGAGCCGGCTCTGCGCCGCAGCGCTCGATTCCGGGATCGAGACCGACTACGTGCGACAGTTCATCACGAGGCGCGGGCTCGCGCCGCCGGAGGATCGCGTGCCGGAACACTGGCCGTGGCCGCTGCGGCTGCGCACGCTCGGGCGTTTCGAGGTCGCCTGCGACGGTACGCCGCTGGAGATCCGTGGCAAGGCGCAGAAGAAGCCGCTCGAGCTCCTGAAAGCGCTCGTCGCGCTCGGGGGCGAGGCCGTCGAGTCGTCCCGTCTCGCAGCGCTACTCTGGCCCGACGTCGACGGCGACGCCGCGAAGGCGTCGTTCGACACGACGCTCTACCGCCTGCGCAAGCTCCTCGCCGTCGACACCACGCTAGTGCTCGCCGAGGGCAAGCTCTCGCTCGACCGGCGCCAGTGCTGGGTGGACGTCTGGGCGTTCGAGCGCATCGCGCGCGAGGCCGATGCTTGCGCACCGGCCGGCGACGCCCCGACCGAGGAGGTGGCGCGCCTCGGGCGAGCGCTCCTCGGCGCGTATCCCGGTCACTTCCTCGCCGGCGACGAGGACGAGCGGTGGGCGATGGATTTGCGCGACCGCCTCCGCTCGAAGCTCGTGCGAACCGTGCTCGGGCTTGGCAACCGGCTGCAGGCCGCCGGCCGGTGGGACGAGGCCGCCGCCCTCTACCAGCGCGCCCTGGAGCTCGACAACCTCGCCGAGAGCCTGTACCGGGGCCTCATGATCTGCCACCGCGAGCTGGGGCAGCCGGCGGCCGCGCTCCAGGCGTACCGCCGCTGCCGCGAGCTGCTCTCGGTGGTGCTCGGCCTCGCGCCGTCGGCGGAGACGGAGGCCGTGAGGCGCTCGCTGGAGGCGACGCCCTGACGCCGCCCGTGATGCCGCGGCGTTAAGGCCCGCCGTGAGTCGGCTGTGAGTCGGGTGTGAGTCGTTTGCTGCGTCGCAACATCGCACCGTGCCCGCAAGCGCCCGGACGTCCGCTCTGAACCCCCGAACGCCAGCACTGGCGCGGGTTTACGGCCGCCCGGCCCCTCCACAACCAACGCGATTCGCGATCGGTGAGCGATCGTTGAGTCCCGTCCCCCCACACTGGCCTCGCGATTCACGGAGGTCCCCGCCTCCGGATCCCAACGACGAGGAGACACCATGCAAGCACTGCCGAGCATCCCCCGCCCGGGCACGCGCCGGCCGTTCGATTACCGCTTCGAAGCCGCGGTGCGCCGCGCCTCCTGGGGCTGGTGCCTCGGCCGGATCGCCAGCGCCGTCGCGAGGTTCAAGGCGCGGCAGACGGCGCGCGAGCTGATGGCGCTGACCGACCGGCAACTGCACGACGTCGGGCTGCGCCGCGCTGACATCGAGGACGTTGCGGCACGCAGCGCGTTCTCGCGCTCCTGACCGCCACGGCTGAGGTCAACGCGCCGCTCCGCGCACCGCATCCGGATTTTCTCGTGGTCGGGGAGCGCGGCGGGGTGGCCGTCAGTCGACGGTCGCCCCGCGCGCGTGCACTGCCCCGATCTGAAGCGGAAAGGTGAGTCCCTCCCCGGGCGCGCTATGCTGCGCGCTCCGGATGACCCCGCAAGCGTTCTTCGCCACCTGCCCGCGCGGCCTCGAACCGGTGCTCGCGCGAGAACTCGAGGCCGTTGGCGGGCGCGCGGTCGGCGAGGTCGGCGGCGGCGTGCACTTCGAAGGGGCGCTCGCGACGTGCTATCGAGCGAACCTCCACTCGCGCATTGCCTCCCGGATCCTCTGGCGCGTCGCCGAGGCGCCCTACGCGAACGAGCAGGACATCTACGCGGCCGCGCTGCGCGTCGCGTGGCCCGAGCGCTTCCACGTCGCCCGCACGATTCGCGTCGAGGTAAGCGCGATCCGCGCGCCGGTGAAAAGTCTGGAGTTCGTGACTCTGCGGGTAAAGGACGCGGTCTGCGATCGCTTTCGCGCCGACACCGGCAGCAGGCCCGACGTCGACACGCGCGTGCCGGACGTGCGCATTCACGCTTTCCTGGACGCGCGTTCCGTCACGTTCTATCTCGACACCTCCGGCGAGCCGCTGTGGAAGCGGGGCTGGCGCGGCGCGGACAGGCGAGGCGCCGATCCGCGAGAACCTGGCGGCCGGGATCATCGCGCTCACCGGCTGGCAGCCCGGCGAGCCGTTCCTCGACCCGATGTGCGGCAGCGGGACGTTCCTTATCGAGGCGGCCGGAATCGCCCTCGCGCTCGCGCCGGGCAGCCGGCGCGGCGTTCGGCTTCGAGAAGCTCGCCGGGTTCGATGCGGCGCTCTGGCAAGCCGCTGCGCGACGAGGCGCAAGCGAATGAGCAGCCGCGCGCGCCGCTGCCGATCCACGGCAGCGATCTGTACGGTGCCGAACTCACGCAGGCGCGCGCCGCCATCGAGGGCGCCGGGCTGACCGGGCGTGGTCCAGCTCAAGCAGGCGAACGTGCTCGAGCTCTCGCCGCCCGCGCCGGCCGGCGTGCTCGTCGCGAACCCGCCGTACGGCGTGCGGCTGGGCGAGGACAAGGCGCTCGAGGCGTTCTATCCGCAGCTCGGCGACGCGCTCAAGGCCCGCTTCGCCGGCTGGCGCTGCCATCTCTTCACCGCCGACGCGGCGCGCCTCGCCCGGCTGATCGGGCTGAAGGCGTCGAAGCGCATCCCGCTGTACAACGGTCCGCTCGAGTGCCGGCTGCTCGAGTACCGGATCGTCGCCGGCACCATGCGGCGGAAGGGGCCGGCCGCGGCGCAGCAGGACGCCGCGGGCTGAGCTAGGCTTTCGGGCTGGACCCGAGGAGACACCATGGCCCATACCTACGAAGAGCTGAAGCACAAGACCGTCGCCGAGTTGCGCGAGATCGCCAAGGGCCTCGAGCACGAGGCGGTGAAGGGCTACACCCAGATGAACAAGGACCACCTGCTCGTGGGCGTCTGCAAGGCGCTCGCGCTCGACATGCACGTCCACCATCACGCGGTCGGCGCCGAGAAGGTGAAGCAGAAGGCGAAGATCAAGACGCTGAAGAAGAAGCGCGACGAGATCCTCGCCTCGAAGGACCGTGCCGGGCTGAAGGCGGTGCTGGAGGAGATCCACGGCCTCAAGCGGGCGCTGCGGCGGGCGATGATCTAGCCAGTACCGGCGCCAGCGAAAAGGCCGGCGACGCCGGCCTTTTCGCTTTCCCGGATCCCGACTTTCGTCGGGCCGCGATCACTTCACGATGTCGAGGTGCTCGATGCCCTTGCTGACGTCGCGGCTCTTCGCTTCCTTGGAGTGGAGCTTGATCGCGAGCCGCAGGTCGTTCACCGAGTCGGCGTTGCGCAGCGCGTCCTCGTAGGTGATGTGGCCGTTGTCGTAGAGGTCGAAGAGGTGCTGGTCGAAGGTCTGCATGCCGAGCTCGCGCGAGCGCTTCATGATCTCCTTGATCTCGTGCACGTCGCCCTTGAAGATGAGGTCGGCGATGAGCGGCGAGTTGAGCATGATCTCGACCGCCGCCACCCGGCCCTTGCCCTCCCGTCGCGGGATCAGGCGCTGCGAGATCATGCCTTTCATGTTGAGCGACAGGTCCATCAGCAGCTGCGGCCGCCGGTCCTCGGGGAAGAAGTTGATGATCCGGTCGAGGGCCTGGTTGGCGCTGTTCGCGTGCAGCGTCGCCATGCAGAGGTGGCCGGTCTCGGCGAACGCGATCCCGTAGTTCATCGTCTCGCGGTCGCGGATCTCGCCCATCATGATCACGTCGGGCGCCTGCCGCAGCGTGTTCTTGAGGGCGTTTTCCCACGAGTCGGTGTCCACCATGATCTCGCGCTGGGTGATGATGCAGTTGCGGTGCGGGTGGACGTACTCGATCGGGTCCTCGATCGTGATGATGTGGCCGTAGGAGTTCTCGTTGCGGTGGCCGACCATCGCCGCGAGCGACGTCGATTTGCCGGAGCCGGTCGCCCCGACCATGATGACCAGGCCGCGCTTGGTCATCGCCACGTCCTTGAGCGTGTTGGGGAGCCCGAGCTCCTCGAACGTCGGGATCTTCGAGTTGATCGTCCGCAGCACCATCCCGACGTTGCCCTGCTGGATGAGCGCGCTGACGCGGAACCGGCCGATTCCGCCGGGGCTGATCGCGAACTGGCACTCCTTGGTCGCCTCGAACTCGGAAGCCTGGCGGTCGTTCATGACCGAGCGCACGAGCTCGGCGGTGTGCTGGCCCGACAGCGGCTGCTGCGACACCGGCGTGACCCGGCCGTCCAGCTTGATGGCCGGCGGAAAACCCGCGGTGATGAAGAGGTCGGAGGCCTTCTTGCTCGCCATCAGGCGCAGCAGGTCGTAGATGAACTTGGTTGCCTGGTCTCGTTCCATGTGAACCCCTGTTTACGGGCCAAACGTCCGGCGATCTTACCCTTAACAGATCCGTACGGGGGCGCCGTCAGGCGCCCCCGGAGAACTCGCGCGGGACGCGCTCGTTCATGCCCCGAGGAAGTTGTCCTTGTTCGCCGCGTACCCGCGCGCCTCGGCCATCGTCACGGCGTTCGCGCTTCACGAGCTCCTGCAGGTTCTGGTCGAGGGTCTGCATTCCATGCTGCTGGCCGGTCTGGATCGACGAGTACATCTGCGCCACCTTGTTCTCGCGGATCAGGTTGCGGATCGCCGGGGTGCCGATCATGATCTCGTGTGCCGCGACGCGGCCGTTCCCGTCCTTGGTCTTCAGCAGCGCCTGCGAGATCACCGCGCGCAGCGACTCCGAGAGCATGGCGCGCACCATCTCCTTCTCCGCCGCCGGGAACACGTCGACGATCCGGTCGATCGTCTTCGCCGCCGAGCTCGTGTGCAGCGTGGCGAACACGAGGTGGCCGGTCTCGGCGCCGGTCAGCGCGAGGCGGATCGTCTCGAGGTCGCGCATCTCGCCGACCAGAATGGTGTCCGGGTCTTCGCGCGTCGAGGAGCGCAGCGCGTTCGCGAACGACAGCGTGTGCGGGCCGACCTCGCGCTGGTTGATCAGGCACTTCTTCGACTCGTGCACGAACTCGATCGGGTCCTCCATCGTGAGAATGTGGCCGTACTCGTTCTCGTTGATGTAGTTGATCATCGCCGCGAGCGTCGTCGACTTGCCCGAGCCGGTCGGCCCGGTGACGAGCACGAGACCGCGCGGGTACTCGGAGATGGTGGTGAAGACCTTCGGCGCATTCAGCTCCTCGAGGCTCAGCACCTTGGTCGGGATCGTCCGCATCACGGTGGCGGCGCCGCGCTGCTGCACGAACGCGTTGACGCGGAAGCGCGCGAGCCCTGGGATCGCGAACGAGAAGTCGCACTCGAGGTTCTCCTCGTAGGTCTTGCGCTGCGCGTCGTTCATGATGTCGTAGATCATCGAGTGCACGTCCTTGTGCTCGAGCGCCGGCAGGTTGATGCGCCGGATGTCGCCGTGTACGCGGATCATCGGCGGGAGGCCCGCCGAGAGGTGGAGGTCGGACGCCCTGTTCTTGACGACGAAAGCGAGCAGTTCGGAGATGTCCATATAGAATTTTCGTCCTGTGTCGGAGCTGGAGCCGCCAACCCCTTGGCGCGCCAGACAAATCCCGGGGATTATGGACACAATCGAAAACCGTCTGCAAGCCGTAAAGTCCCGCATCGGCGCCGCCTGCCGCAGCGCCGCGCGCGACCCCCGTGACATAGTTCTCGTGGCGGTAAGCAAGTCGTTCCCGGCCGCCGGCCATCGGCGCGGCGCACGCCGCCGGGCAGCGCGACTTCGGCGAGAACCACCTCCAGGAGGCGCTCGCCAAGCTCGACGCGCTCGCCGACCGCGACCTCGTATGGCACTTCATCGGCCCCCTGCAGAGCAACAAGACGCGGGCGGTCGCGGAGCGCTTCGACTGGGTGCACTCGATCGATCGCCTGAAGGTCGCGGAGCGCCTCGCGGCGCAGCGGCCGGAGCGGCTCCCGCCGTTGCAGGTCTGCGTGCAGGTGAACGTGAGCGGCGAGGCATCGAAAAGCGGGGTCACGCCCGCGGCGGCGCCCGCGCTCGCGCGGGCCGTCGCCGGTCTGCCGCGGCTGCGGCTGCGCGGCCTCATGACCATTCCCGAGCCGACGTCGGACGGCGCGCTCCAGCGGCGGCGGTTCGAGACGCTCCGCGCGCTCCACGACGCGCTCGGGCGCGAGGGCCTCGCGCTCGACACGCTGTCGATGGGGATGTCGGACGACCTGGAAGCGGCGATCGCGGCCGGGGCGACGATGGTGCGCGTGGGCACCGCGATCTTCGGCCCGCGGCACAGCGGCGGGGCCGCCAATCCACGATAATCGCCGCCATCCCCCGGCTCCCATGGACCTCACCTTCATCGGCGGCGGCAACATGGCCACGGCACTCGCCGGCGGCCTCGCCGCGAAGGGTTTCGACGCGCAGCGGATCAAGGTCGTCGAGGTCCTGCCCGAGGCGCGGGCGCGGCTCGCCGGTTCGCTCGGAGTGCGCTGCTACGAGGAGCCGGCCGCGGCCGTGCCCTACGGCGACGTCGTGGTGCTCGCGGTGAAGCCGCAGCAGATGCGCGAGGCGGCGGGCGCGCTCGCGCCGCACCTCAAGTCCGAGCTCGTCCTCTCGATCGCCGCCGGGATCCGGCTCGCCGACCTCGGGCGCTGGCTGGGCGGCTACGCACGGCTCGCCCGGTGCATGCCGAACACGCCGGCGCTGATCGGCGCCGGCATCACCGGTCTGTACGCCCGGACCGAGGTGGCGCCCGCGCAGCGCGCCCAGGCGCAGGCGGTCCTGGAGGCGGTGGGCGAGGTGATCTGGGTCGACGAGGAGCGGCTGCTCGACCCGGTGACCGCCGTCTCGGCGAGCGGGCCGGCGTACGTATTCTTCTTCATCGAGACGCTGGAGCGCGCGGCGCGCGAGCTCGGCATCGAAGCCGGCGCCGCGCGGCGGCTCGCGATCGCCACTTTTCGCGGTTCCGCGGAGCTCGCGGCGCGGTCGAGCGAGGCGCCCGCGACGCTGCGGGAGCGCGTCACCTCGAAGGGCGGAACGACCGAGCGCGCCCTCGCGTCGCTACGCAGCGACGGTGTCGCGGACGCGATCGTCCGCGCGGTGCGGGCCGCAGGCGACCGGGCGCGCGAGCTCGGCGACGAGTTCGGACGGGACTAGCATGCCGGGACAGGTCGCCAACCTGCTGATCGAGACCGTGTTCGGTCTCTTCATCTACCTGGTGCTGCTGCGCTTCTGGATGCAGGCGCTGCGCGCATCGTTCCGCACGCCGGTCGGGCAGTTCGTGGTCGCGCTCACCAGCTGGGCGGTGCTCCCGGCACGGCGGGTCGTTCCCTCGTTCCGGCAGTACGACCTGGCGAGCTTCGTCGTGGCGTGGGTCGCCCAGATCGTCAAGATGATCGCGCTCTACGCGGTCGCGACCGGCGGCGCGTTCGTCGCGCCCGGCCTCGCGATGATCGTGTGGTCGCTCGCCGAGCTGCTGCGCTACAGCCTGCACCTGCTGATCCTGGTCGTCGTCGTGCAGGTCCTGTTCAGCTGGTTCAATCCCGGCTCGCCGCTTGCGTACGTGTTCGACGGCCTCGCGCAGCCGTTCTACGCCTTCTTCCGGCGGTTCATCCCGCCGATCGGCAGCGTGGACCTGTCGCCGCTCATCGTGGTCGTGCTCGCGCAGATCGTGCTGATCCTGCTCGACGGCGCGCCGCGCGCGCTGCTCATGAGCAGTGGCGGCTGAGCCGCGCCGGAACGCTCCGGAATCGGACGCTTGGTGCCGCCGCACCGCGGGCGGCTGGACGTTCGCGGTGCACGTCCAGCCCGGCGCGCGGCGCTCCGAGGTCACCGGCGTGCACGGCGGCCGGCTCAAGATTCGCATCGCCGCCCCGGCGCTCGACGGCCGGGCCAACGACGCGCTGGTGGCGTTCGTCGCCTACGCGCTGGGGATCTCGAAGGCGCGCGTCGCGGTCGTCGGAGGCGAGCGCTCGCGCGCGAAGCTCCTCGCGGTCAGCGGCGACTGCGATCCCTCGCGGCTCGCTTAGCCCCGCGGCTCGTACCGTACTTCGCCCGCGACCAGCGTGTAGCGGACGACCCCGGGCAGCTCGTAGCCGAGGAACGGCGTGTTCTTCCCCTGGCTGCGGAGCGTCGCCGGCGCGACCTTGAAGTAGGACTCCGGGTCGAAGATGCAGACGTCGGCCGGCGCGCCGACGGCGAGGTGCCCGGCGTCCACGCCGAGGATCCGCGCCGGGTCGGAGGTTACCCGCGCGAGCGCCTGCGGCAGGGGCAGCCGCGATTCCTGGCACCACTTCAGCGTGAGCGGCAGCAGGAGCTCGAGCCCGGTCGTCCCCGGCTCGGACTCGCCGAACGGCAGCTGCTTCGCGTCCTCGTCGACGGGCGTGTGATCCGAGCAGACCGCGTCGATCGTGCCCTCGGCGAGACCCGCCCGGAGCCGGTCGCGGTCGCGCTGGCTCCGGAACGGCGGCACGACGTGGGCGTGGGCGTCAAAATACCCGAGGTCCATGTCCGACAGGTGCAGGCTGTGCGCCGCGACGTCGCACGTGACCGGCAGGCCCTCCCGTTTCGCGGCCCGGACCATGTCGATCGACTCGGCGGCGGAGAGGCGGCAGAGATGCACGCGCGTGCCGGTCACGCGCACGAGCGCGAGAATCGTGCCGAGCGCGATCGTCTCGGCGAACCCCGGGATCCCGGGCAGCCCGAGCCGGGTCGCGACCTCGCCGTCGTGCGCGACGCCGCCCTTCGCGAGGTACGGATCCTGGGGCCGCAGCCAGACCGGGAAACCGAAGGTCGCGGCGTACTGCAGCGCCCGCCACAGGAGCTGCGTGTCGGGCAGCGGGACGTCGGCCTGCGAGAAGGCGACGCAGCCGTGATCGCGCAGCTCCGCCATCTCGGTGAGCCGCTCGCCCTCGAGCTTCGCGGTGAGCGCGCCCACCGGGTAGACCCGGGCGAGGTTCAGGCTCGCGGCGCGGCGCTTCAGCATCTCGACCAGCCCCGGCTCGTCGAGCGGCGGATCGGTGTCGGGCGGGCAGGCGAGGCTCGTCACGCCGCCCGCGACGGCGGCGAGCATTTCCGACTCGAGCGTCGCCTTGTACTCGAGCCCCGGCTCGCGCAGGCGCGCCGCGAGGTCGACGAGGCCCGGGGCGACGACAAGCCCGTTCGCGTCGATCACGCGATCGGCGCCGAATCCCTTCGGCGGCGAGCCGAACCCGGCGACGCGGCCCTCCGCGATGAAGAGATCGACCGGGCGGTCGACGCCGTTCTTCGGGTCGACGAGCCTGCCGTTCTTGATATGGAGCTTCAATTTCCCCCCAGGATCGACATCACCGCCATCCGCACCGCGATCCCGAAGGTCACCTGCGGCAGGATGACCGAGCGCGGCCCGTCGGCCACCGCCGAATCGATCTCGATGCCGCGGTTCATCGGCCCGGGGTGCATCACGATCGCGTCGGGCTTCGCCAGCGCGAGCTTGTCCGGCGTGAGGCCGTAGTACTTGAAGAACTCCTGCGCCGAGGGGAGCAGCGGGCCGCGCATGCGCTCGCTCTGGAGCCGCAGCATCACCACCGCGTCGACGCCCGCGAGACCCTGCCGCATGTCGTGGCAGACGCGCACGCCCAGGCTCTCCACCCCGGTGGGCATCAGCGTCTGCGGGCCGATGACCCGGACGTCGGGCGTGCCGAGGATGTTGAGCACGTGGATGAGCGAGCGCGCGACCCGCGAGTGCAGGACGTCGCCGACGATCGCCACCGCGAGCGCACCGAAGTCGCGCTTGTAGTGCCGGATCGTGTAGGCGTCGAGCAGGCCCTGGGTGGGGTGGGCATGCCGGCCGTCGCCGGCGTTGATGACGTGGCGCTCGGGCCCGACGTGCCGGGCGATCATGTGCGCCGCCCCGCTCTGCGCGTGGCGCACGACGAACATGTCGGCGTGCATCGCCGACAGGTTGTCCACCGTGTCGAGCAGCCTCTCGCCCTTCTGCGTGGACGAAGTGGTGATGTTGAGGTTGATCACGTCCGCCGACAGGCGCTTCGCCGCGATCTCGAAGGTCGTGCGGGTGCGGGTCGAGTTCTCGAAGAACAGGTTGAAGACGCTCTTGCCGCGGAGCAGCGGCACCTTCTTCACGTCGCGCTCGGTGACGCCGACGAAGGAGGCGGCGGTGTCGAGGATGTTGACGATGACCTCGCGCGGCAGCCCCTCCAGCGTGAGCAGATGCGTGAGCTCGCCCCGGGCGTTGAGCTGCGGGTTACGCATCGAGCCTCAGCGCGAGCTGGCCGGATTCGTCGCGCGCGAGCCGCAGCATCGCGCCCTTCGGCACCGCGTGGGTCGCGCCGCAGTACTGCGCGCAGATCGGCAGCTGCCGCTCGCCGCGGTCCACCAGCACCACCAGGCTGATCGACTCGGGCCGGCCGTAGTCGAACAACTCGTTCATCGCCGCCCGCACCGTCCGGCCGGTATAGAGCACGTCGTCGACCAGCAGGATGTGACGGCCATCGACCTCGAACGCGATCTGGCTGGCCTTCACCCCTTTGTGCAGCCCCGACTTGGCGTAGTCGTCGCGGTAGAACGAGATGTCGAGGCGGCCGAGCGGCACCTTCAGGCCGAGCTCCCGGTGCAGGCGCTCGGCGAGCCACGCGCCGCCGGTGTGGATCCCCACCATCGCGGTCTCCGCCGTCACCGCGGGCCGCAGCTTCTTCACCAGCTCCGCGCAGAGCGCTTCGGCGTCAGGCAGCCGCATGCCGGTCGAAGAAATCCTGGAGGATCACCTGCGCCGCGACCGGATGCACCAGCCGCTTGCCGCGGCGCCCCCCGCGGCCGGCGGCGCGCAGGCGGTCCTCGGCTTCCACCGACGAGAGCCGTTCGTCGACCAGCGTGACCGGCAGGCGAAAGCGCCCCTCGAGCTCTCGGGCGAAGCGTTCGGCGCGGCGCGTGAGCTCGTAGCGGTCCCCTTCGAGCCCGAGCGGCAGCCCGACAACGAGCTGCGCCGGCCGCCATTCGTCGACGAGCGCTGCGATGGCCTGGAACCGCGCCGCAGCGACGCGTGTGTCGATCGTGGCGAGTGGATGCGCGACGCGCACGCCCGATTCCCCGACCGCGACGCCGAGGAAGCGCTCGCCGTAGTCGAAGGCGAGCACGGTACCCGACGGGACGGAGGGAATGGGTAGGGGCGGAAGGGCGGGGCTCACCTGGTGCTCCACGCGCGCCGCGGACCCGCGACCCATCACCCGTCACCCGTCACGCGTGCCCCGCCTCGTCGGCCAGCGTGGCGTACGAGACCCCGAGGATCTCCATCGCCGCGGGCAGCCGCTCTTCCGCCGCGACGTCGAAGATGATCGCGTCCTGCGCCGCCACCGTAAGCCAAGCGTTCTGCTTGAGCTCGTGCTCGAGCTGGCCGGCCGCCCACCCGGAGTACCCGAGCGTGACGATGATCCGCTCCGGGCCGGCGCCGCGGCTGACCGCCTCGAGGATGTCGCGGGAGGTCGTGAGCCCGAGCCGGTCGTGGACGGTGAGGGTCGAGCTCCAGCTCCCGACCGGCATGTGCAGCACGAACCCGCGGTCGGTTTGCACCGGTCCGCCGAAGTAGACCGGCGTCTCGGTGAGCCCGCGCGCGCCGGTCTCCAGGCTCAGGCGCTCGAAGAGCGCCGCGAGCGTCATGTCGATCGGCCGGTTCACCACCAGGCCGAGCGCGCCCTGATCGTTGTGCTCGCAGATGTAGGTCAGCGTGCGGGAGAAGTACGGATCGACCATGCTCGGCATAGCGATCAGGAAGTGGTTGGTGAGGTTCACCTGCTGCACGCCCGCAATTGTAGCGCGGGGCGCGGCCGGCGCCGGGGAGGGGCTGAAGCCCTTAGACGAGCGCCGGCTTCCGGACGAAGCTCGCGATGTGCGCGAGCAGCTCCTCTTCCTGGTAGGGCTTGCCGAGGTAGACGTTGACGCCGATCTCGCGCGCGTAGTTGCGGTGCTTCTCGGCGGTGCGGGAGGTGATCATGACGATCGGGATGCGCTTGAGGCGCGAATCGGCGCGGACGTTCCGTGTAAGGTCGAAGCCGTCCATGCGCGGCATCTCGATGTCGACCAGCATCACGTCGGGCACCACATCCTGGAGCTGCTCCATCGCGTCGACGCCGTCCTTCGCGGTGAGCACGTTGTAGCCCTCGCGCGCGAGCAGCCGCCCGGTGATCTTGCGCACGGTGAGCGAGTCGTCGACGATCATGATCGTCGGCACCGCTGGCGCCGCCGGCTCGAGCTTGGTCTCGACGTGCAGCGCCGCCGCCCGCCGCCCGGCCGCCACCGGCTCGCGGCCGGAGAGGATCAGCGGGTTGATGATCAGCACGATTTCGCCGGTGCCCAGCACCGTCGCGCCGGTGATCCCGGCCACGCGCGCGAGCAGCGGGCCGGTGTTCTTCACCACGATTTCCTGGCTGCCGATCACTTCCTCGAGCTGGATCGCGACCACGTTCGCGCCGGTGCGGAGGAACATGACCGGCGTGGCGCGGCGCGCTTCGGGCGTGAACTCGCTGTCGCCGAGCAGCCGCGGCAGGTACCGGAACGGGTAGCGCCGGTTCTGCCACTGCGCCTCGCCGGCGGTGTGGTAGGAGGCGAGCTCGTCGGCCTTCACGTGGCGCACCTGCTCCACCATGACCGCCGGGAGCGCGTAGGTCACGCCGCCGGCGCGGATGAGCACCGCTTGTGTGACCGCCAGAGTGAGCGGGAGGTAGATGGTGAAGCGCGTGCCGCGCCCGCTCTCGCTCGCGAGCTCCACCCGGCCGCCGAGCGCGGAGATCTCGGCCTTCACCACGTCCATGCCGACGCCGCGGCCGGCGAGCTGGGTCACCTCCGTGGCGGTCGAGAACCCGGGGTGGAAGATGAACTCCGCCACCTCGGCGTCGCTCGGCGTCGCCTGGGGCTCGAGCAGCCCGAGCGACACCGCCTTGGCGCGGATGCGCTCGTAGTTGAGGCCCGAGCCGTCGTCCTGCACCGCGAGCACGATCTCGTTACCCTCCTGGCGGACCTCGAGCTTGATCTCGCCGAGCTCGGGCTTGCCCCGCTCGATGCGGACGGCGGTGGGCTCGATGCCGTGCACCACGGAGTTGCGCAGCATGTGCTCGAACGGCCCGGTGATCCGTTCGAGCACCGAGCGGTCGACCTCGACCTGGCCGCCCTTGATGTCGAGCACCGCGCGCCGCTCCTCTTCCTTCGCCGCCTGGCGCACGACGCGGAACAGGCGCTCCGAGACGCTCGCGAACGGCACCATGCGGATGCGCATGAGGTTCGCCTGCAGGCCGCGCGTCAGCCGCGCCTGCGCGGAGAGCGCGAGCTCGCCCTCGCCGAGCGCCTTGAGCAGGTTCTGCTGGACGGTGGCGACGTCGTTGACGCTCTCGGCCATGAACCGCGTGAGCTCCTGGAACCGCGTGAAGCGGTCGAACTCCAGCGGATCGAAGGCCTTGTCCTGGGTCCCGGCGATCGACACCTGCGACTGCATCTGCCCTTCGGCCTGGATCTCGATCTCGCGGAGCTGCGCCCGCAGGCGGTTCACGTTCTCGGTGAGCTCGAACAGCGCCCCTTTGATCGCCCGCAGGTCGCCTTCGATACGGCTCCGCGCGATCGACACCTCACCCGCCTCGTTCACGAGCCGGTCGATGAGGTCCGCCCGCACGCGCAGCATCGCGCGGGTCGCCGTCGCGACCTCGGGGTCACCCGGCTGGGCCTGGGGTTTCGCCGCCGCCGTCGCCGCTGCGGGTGCCGCGGCGGCGGGTGCGGGCTGGCGCGGCTCGCTCTGCGCCGCCGGGGCCGGCGCGGTCGCGAGCTCTTCGGGCAGCGGCGCCGCGGTCTGCGGATTCAGCAGCCGGTCGTACAGCAGGCCCATGCGGTCGTACGAGGTTTCGAGCTCGTCGAACAGCGTCGCGGGCAGGTTCTTCAGGGCCAGCGCGCTCTCGAGGCGGGTCTCCATGTGGTGCGTCAGCTCGCCGAACGCCATCGCGCCGCACATCCGGGCGGAGCCCTTGAGCGTGTGCAGCGTGCGCTGGAGTGCGTTACCGGCGGTGGGGTTGCCCGGGTTCGTCCGCCAGTCGCGCAGGCTCTGCCCGACCGCCGGGACGAGCTCCTGGGCCTCCTCGAGGAAGACCGGCAGCAGGTCGGCGTCGATGTCGTCGTCGAGCCGGCGCGCGCGCCGCTCGACCGGGATCTCTTCGACCTCCACCGCCGGCGGCTCGGCCGCCGGCTCGTCCGAGGTCCGCAGCGCCACCACGTTGCTCGTCGGCGCAGGCGCGGCCGCAGGGGCCGGGGGGGCGGCTTTCGGGGCCGGCGCGCTGTTCACGGGTGGCCGCGCCGGCATTCCCACGGCCGGCTCGCCCATCGGCGAAGCCGGCAGCGAGATCGTCGAGAAGTCGAGCGCATCGGCGTCGCCGGGCGGAGCTTTCGCCGCGGCCGGCGCCGCGAAGTCCAGGTCGTCGAGCCCGGCCCGGGGCGGTGCCTGGGGAGGTGCGGAAGCGGGCGCTGTGCCCTCCTCCGGCTCGGCGGCGTTCAGCTTCGCGACCAACGCCGCGGATGGCTGCGGCGGCGTGCGCCCCTCGGCGGTCGTCAGCATCCCGCGCAGCGTGTCGATCGCGTAGCCGATCAAGGCGCGGGTGCCGCCGGCCGGGTTGCGGCCGAGCGTCCGCTCGAGCAGCCCCTCGAGCGCGTGGCCGAGATCGCGCATCGCGTCGAACTTGACCGTGCCGGCGGTGCCCGCCAGGGTATGCGCGGCGCGCTCGAAGTCGTCGGTGACCGGCTCGCCCTCCGCGAGCTTGGCGTGCCCCTCGCGCATGCGCTCGAGGTGGCTACGGGACTCCTCCAGGAAGATCGCGTACAGCGCGGCCGACAGCTGGGTGTCGCCGACGACGACGACCTCCTCGTCGGGAAGCGCCGCCGGGGGCGGGACGGGCGCGCGCGCGGGCGCGGCCGGAGCGAGCTCCATCGGCGCGCCCGCCGGGGGCGTGGTGACCGTCGTGGGCTGCGCGGGCGGGACGAGCTTCGTCAGGTCGATCTCGGGGAAGTCGCTCGCCGGCGCTTCCGCCGGGGCCGGCGCCGCCGGCTTCGGCGCTGCCAGCTTGACCTCGCCGAGCGGCTCGCCCGCCTTCACTTTCTGGGCGAGCGCGACGATCTGCGATTCGTCGGGGCTCGCGCCGCCGTCCTTGAGCATCGCCACCGCGCCGGCGAAGAACTGCCGCGCCGCGTCAATCAGGGCGAAGAGGTCGGGCGTGCCCGGGCGCTCTTCCTCCAGCCAGCGGTTCATCACCTGCTCGACCGCCCACGACGCCTCGCCGAGGCGCGTGAGACCCACCATCCGGCCGCTGCCCTTGAGCGTGTGGAAGCCGCGCCGGATCGTGCGCAGCAGCTCGATGTTCTGCGGGAGATCGCGCGCCCTGCCGAGGTGCTCGTCGATGGTCGCGAGCACTTCGCCCGCCTCTTCGAGGTACACGGCGAGCAGTTCCGCGTCGACGGTTTCGGCGCTCGCGGCCATGAGTTTCTGCGCCTCCGGCGAGGGCGCCGGGGCGGCCGGCGCGGGTGTCATCGCCGTGAGCGCCTGGGAAACCCTCGGGTCGAACGGCTTGGCATCGGCCGTCGCGAGGAGCTTCAGGATGTCCGCGGCCTGGCGCTCGAGCTTCGCGTCCGCCACCAGGCCGGCGTCCTTCTGCAGCGCCGAGGCCTTGGCCTTGAGCTCGTCCTTGAGTCTGGCGTCGTGCGGCCGCTTCTTCCATTGTTCGACGAGGGCCTGCAGCGCCCGCTTTCCCTGCTCGAGCTCCGCCTCGACGGTGGCGGCCGCGACGCCTTGCGGTCCGGGCGCCTCGAGCGCCTCGCCCCGCTTCGCCGAGATCGGCCGCATGAACTGGTCGAAGTCGGCCTTGCCGTGCTGCAGCGCGTCGACGTAGAAGCCGAGCCCGGAGAGCGCGCCGGCGACGCGCTCGAAGTCGCCCGGCGCCGGGACGTAGTTCTCGCGCGCGAAGCGCTGGATCTCGGCCGCGCAGGTCGACAGCGCGGCCGCAGCGCGGTCCTCGTTCAGCATCGTCAGCGCGCCGAGCACTTGGCGGATCGGCTTGTCGAGCGTCGCGAGCTCGCCGCGCTTCGCGGGGTCGCGGAAGAAGGCATCGAGCGCCTGCTCGATCGCCCGCAGGGAGGCCTGGATCTCCGATACGACCTGGGCCATCAACAGGCGCTCCTGCGCCCGGCGCGACATCTCGTCGAGCACCGGCACCGGCGCGCCGGCTGGCGCGACCTCGCCCTTGACCGCGGCCTGCAGCCGCATGTGCATGAGGTCGGCCTGCTGCGCGAACGCGTCGCCGAGGGTGGCGAAGTTGTCCACCGCATTCTCGACCAGCAGCAGCGCGGTCGCGACCTCCATCGCCACCGCGTCGGTCACCCGGCCGGGCGAATCGCCGATGAAGCCGGCGACGGCCGCCACGTCGCGAGTGAGCCCCGCGAGGTCGGCGTGCCCCGCCGCCGCAGTGCGGTCGCGAAGCTGCCCCGCGAGGTCGCGGAACGACGCGAGGCTCGGCTGGTGGCCGGAGGCGGCCTTGTTCCACGCGATCTTGGCGTTGCCGGCCAACTCGCGCAACCCCTTCAGCGCCGGGTTCTGCGGCGCGCCGTCGCCGGTCAGCTCGAACGCCGCGGGCACGGTGTCGGCGAGCCGGAACACGTCCTGGACACCGCGCACGTGCTCGGTGGCGGGGCGCGCGCGCGCGACCGCGAAGAGCGCCTCGCGCAGCATCCGCTCGGCGACCGTGGCGGAGCCCTCCATGAGCCGCTTCAGCTGCTGCTCGACGCGGTTCGCGAGCCGGGCGATCAGCGGCTGGTCGGTGATCGCCTTGGCGAAGAGCGCATCGAAGAAGCCGAGCGCCACCCACCAGAACGTGCGGGTGGCCGGGTTCGTCTGCGACGCCTCGACCGCGGCGACGGCGGCGCGCATGTCCTCGACGCCGGACGAGTCCTTCTTGAGCCACTTCAGCAGGCCCCGCTGGTAGCGCCCGCGCTGCTCGCGGTAGTACTGGGGCGCCTGGCCGGCGGCGAGCTCGACGAGCGGCTTCTCGCGGCGCGGCGGGCGCTGCGACAGGTCCGGGTAGTAGAGGTCGACCGGATCGACGCCGTCGCGGCCGCGCGCCTTGGCGACGTCGCGATAGATCGCGAACAGGCGCAGCGGCTGGTTGGCCTGGCCGGCGAGCAGCTGGTCGAGATACGCCGTGATCCCGCCGAACGCGCGGGCCGCGGCCGCGACGCTTTCGGCCGGGGGCGCGCCGCCCGCCTTGGCGATGTCGCCGAGCAGGCCGTCGAGCTCCTCCGAGAGGCGGGTGACCCCGTCGAGGCCGACGATCTGCAGCGCGCCGTGCGCCTGGTGGAAATGGGTCTGGGAGAACTTGAGCTGCTTCGAGTCCTCCGGGTTCCTGGCGTACGCGTGCAGCGCCACGAGCGATTTCTCGAGCGCCTGGTCGATCTCTCCCTTAACCCAGGTGAGGGGGCCGATGTCGAAGTCGGCTGCCGTGCTCATGCTCCTCCCGCGCGGTGCTTGTCGTTCTCTAGCCGTCGCGGCGCTATCAAGCGATCTTGAAGTTCGCTACCGACCCCTTCAGTTCCTGCGCGAGCTTCGCGATCTGGCCGACCGAGACCGCGGTCTGCTTCGTGCCTTCCGTGGTCTGCTTGGTGACCGAGAGAATGTCCTGCATCGTGGTCGCCACGTGGCCGGCGGCCTGCGCCTGCGCCTGCGCGGTGACCGAGATCTCTTCAATGAGCTGCGCGAGGCGACGCGACACCTCGCCGATCTCGGACAGCGCCTGGCCGGCGGCGTCCGAGAGCTTCGCACCCTCGACCACGCCGACGGTGCTCTTCTCCATCGCCGCCACGGCGTCGTGGGTGTCGGTCTGAATCGTCTTCACGATCGCCGCGATCTGCTTCGTCGCCTCGCCGGAGCGCTCCGCGAGCCGCTGCACTTCCTCCGCCACCACCGTGAAGCCGCGGCCCGCCTCGCCCGCGCTCGCGGCCTGGATCGCGGCGTTCAGCGCCAGCACGTTCGTCTGCTCGGTGATGTCGCCGATCAGCTCCACGATCTCGCCGATCTCCTGCGACGATTCGCCGAGTCGCTTGATCCGCTTCGCCGTCTCCTGGATCTGCTCGCGAATCTCGCCCATGCCGGTGATCGAGTTCGTCACCGCCTCCTGGCCCTTCTGCGCGGCCGAGAGCGACTGGCGCGCGACGCTCACCGACTTCGAGGCGCTCGCCGAGACCTCGTTAATCGCGCGCGCCATCTTGAGCACCGAGGCGCCCGCCTCCTGAATCTCCTTCGACTGGCGCTCGGCGGCCTGGAGGAGCTTCACCGAGGTCGCCTGCGCGGACTCGGTTGCGCTCGTCACCTGCGCCGCGGCGCTGTTGATGCGGCCGACCAGCACCCGGAGCTCCTCGATCGTGTAGTTCACCGAGTCCGCGATCGCGCCCGTGATGTCCTCGGTCACCGTTGCCTGCACCGTGAGATCGCCGTCGGCGAGGCTCCCCATCTCGTTCATGAGCCGCAGAATCGCCTCCTGGTTGCCCTTGTTCTGCGACTCGGCCTCGGTCCGCAGCCGCTCTGCATCCTCCCGGAGCCGCACCTGCTCGGCGGTCCGACGCCCGGTCTCGTCGCGGTAGGCCTTGACCATGAGCAGGATCGCCGCGATCGCAACGAGCAGCGCCACGGCCATCGCGAGGTAGTTCCAGCGCGTGCCGGCGAGCTCGCTCTCGTACGCGAGGCCGAGCTCGTCGGCGGCGGTGAGCAGCGCCTCCGACTCGACGACGACGCTGCGGCCGGCCGCCTTCGCGTTCACGAGCGGCTGCAGGCTGCCGAGAATCGCGTTCACCGCCTGCCGGTACTCGGCGTACGCCGCGTCCAGCTCCTTCAGCTTCTCCACGGTCTCCGGGTCGCGCGTCGCGGGCACGCGCAGGGAGTCGCTCCCCTTCAAGAGGCCGGTGACGATCTCGCGGAAGGTATTCGAGTCCTTGCCGAGCAGGAACGTCACCTCGGGATCGATCACGTCGGAGGCGAGGAGCGCGTTGGCGTTCTTCGCCATCCGCTGGGTCAGCATCACGAGCTGGCCGGCGAGCGAGATCTCTCGCGAGCCAGCCTGGCTCTGCAGCTTGAGGGCCGAGACCTGCTCGGCGAGGTCGAGCAGCACCGGGTTGTTGTTGTTGATCGCCTTCACCGCGTTGCCGAGCGAGATCAGGCTCTTCTGCTGGCTGAGCACGAGGGCGATGTTCTTGTCGGTCTTCTGCCACAGCTGGCCCACCCGGTCGAGCACCGGCCGGACCGAGTCGCCGCTGCTCGGCACCTCGGCGCCGCCGACCATGCCGCCGCTCCCGAGCGCCTCGACCAGGCCGGCGAACTCGTCGCGCGAGCGCTTGAGCCGGGCGAACGCCTCGGCGTTCCCCTGGAGGCCCTGCTGCGATTCCTTCGCGAGCCGCTGCGACAGCATCCGCATCTGGCCGGCGGCCCCGACGTAGGCCGTGCCGTGAGTCGTCGTGCGGATCGCGAGCAGACCGACCGCGGTGATCGTCAGGAACAGGGCGACCGCCACCAGGATCAGCAGCTGCATCTGGGACCTGAACGACCTCCCGCCCGTGAGCGAGCTCCGTTTCTTCGGTCCAGCCCCGTCGAACGTCGTGGTCGAGCCGAGCGATCCCTTCTTCGCCGGCACCGGCTTGTCCTTCGGCGCCGCCTTCTGCTCGGCCTTGCCCTTGCCGAGCCCGATGTTCAACGCCTTGAGATTCATTGCCATGGTTTTTCCTCGGTCCTGCCTCTTGTCCGTTCCTGCTTCCCCCGCACGCGCCGACCGGCCAGTGGCCGCTCGCGCGAGCACCGCCCTATAGCCCCGCCTGCAGAAAATCCTCGTTGTAGACGAGCTCGTTCATGCCGAGCTCTCGCCAGAACCGTCCGTCCCGGTCGACAAAGCGCGCCCGCTCCCAGGCCCGATCCGCGGCCGCGGCGTGGGTCTCGAACTGCTGCAGATGGCGCAGCCCGAGCATCCGGTTCACGAGCAGCGCCGCGCTCATGTTGTAGCGGTCGGCCACCAGCAGCAGCCGCGAATCCGGCGTCTGCGGCGTCGGCTCCCGGCCCTGGAAGGCCGCCAAATCGATCACGCTGAAGAGGTTGCCGCGGATGTTCGCGAGCCCCCGGAACCACGGCTGCGTCAGCGGCACGTGCGCGACCGGCGGGACCGGGATGACCTCGCCCGCCTCCTCCAGCCGGACGAGCCACAGCTCGTCGCCCACCTGCACGCCGAGCCGCGCCGACGGCGCGTCGGCCGTCGCCGCCTCGGTCAACCGGCGGACGAGGTCCTGCTGGAACTCGCGCAGGCTGATCCGGCGTGCCATCGGCCGCGCGCGTCCTCAGTTCGCCGCGCTGAGCTGCGCGATCTTCGCCAGCAGCTGGCTGGCGTCGATCGGCTTGATCAGGTAGTCGTTCGCGCCCTGGCGCATGCCCCAGATCTTGTCGGTGTCGGCGCCCTTGCTCGTGCACATGATCACCGGGATGTGCTTGGTGGCGTCGTCGCGGGTGATCTGGCGGGTCGCCTGGTAGCCGTTCAGGCCGGGCATGACGACGTCCATCAGGATCAGATCGGGCAGCTCGCTCTTCGCCTTCACGATCGCGTCCTCGCCGTTCTCGGCGGTCACGACCTGGTAGCCCTTCTTGGCGAGCGTCTCGAGCATGAACTGGCGGTCGGTCGGCGAATCGTCGACGACCAGGATCTTGCGCACCGGCATCTTGGGGTCCCCCGTCTACACGCGGTGCGGCGCGTGGGCGCCGACCGTCTTCAGCAGGCTGTCTTTGGTGAACGGCTTGGTCAGGTACTCGTCCGAGCCGACCATGCGGCCGCGGGCCCGGTCGAACAGGCCGTCCTTCGACGAGAGCATGATCACGGGCGTGCCCGCGAACCGCGCGTTCTTCTTGATGAGCGCGCAGGTCTGGTAGCCGTCGAGACGTGGCATCATGATGTCGCAGAAGATGAGGTCGGGCTGGTGGTCGGTGATCTTGGACAGCGCATCGAAGCCGTCCTCGGCGAGGATCACCTGGCACCCGGCCTGGGCCAGGAAGATCTCGGCGCTCCGGCGGATCGTGTTGGAGTCGTCGATCACCATCACCTTGATGCCGGCGAGGTTCGCGGGCTCGCTCAAACTCGGGTCCCCTTGTCGTTCGGCGTGCGGCCCGCCGCGGCGAAAGCGTCTCGCCGGCGCGAGGCCAGACGGGGATTCTAAGCGAGTCGCGCAGACCGAGGCTATGAGGAATTCATGGGTTCGGCCAACTATTTAACGCGGTTTCTGAAGTGTGAAAAGGGGTCTGCGACGCGCGAAAAACGGCCCTGGAACGCGGCTCTCGCCGGGGGAATCGCAAGGGGGCTCGCCCCCCTTGTTCCCGCGCGGGGGACAACGTACAAGGGCCGCTATTCGTACGAAAGCCTTCGTCGAGCTATGACCCGGGCTCGGGTCAGATCTCGACCATCTCGAAGTCTTCCTTGCGGGCCCCGCACTCCGGGCAGGTCCAGTTGATCGGGATGTCTTCCCACCGCGTGCCCGGCGCGATGCCCTCGTCCGGCAGCCCGGCCTCCTCGTCGTAGATGAACCCGCAGATCAGGCACATCCAGGTTCGCGCGGTCTGGGCGGTTTCCGGCATCGAAAGAGGGACTTGAGGCAAGGGGATGGGCTAAAATGCGCGGCATCTTACCGTGCGGCGGCCGCCGGTTGCCAGCACGGCGTCGCTCGGGCCACTCGTCGCTGCCTCCCGGTGCCGCTCTCCCGCCCTCTCCCGCCCCCCGTTCTCACCTTCGCCGGCTCCGACCCGACGGGCGGCGCGGGGCTCCAGGCGGATCTGCTCACGCTCGCGGCGTTGGGATGTCATCCCCTGTCCGTGGTCACCGCAATCACCGTCCAGGACACCGCCGGCGTGACGGGGGTCCAGGCGGTCGAGGCGGGCTGGGTCGCCCGGCAGGCCCGGGTGCTGCTGGCGGACGTGCGCGCGCGCGCTTTCAAGATCGGGATGGTCGGCAGTCCCGAGAACGCCGCGGCCATCGCCGAAGTCGCGGCCGAGCACCCTGCCCTGCCGCTGGTTCTCGACCCGGTGCTCGCGTCGGGCCGCGGCGACACGCTCGCGGGCGCGGATGTCGTCACGGCGCTCCTCGAGCGGCTCGTGCCGCTTGCGATCGTGCTCACGCCGAACAGCATGGAGGCGCGGCGCCTCGCGGCCCGCGCGGGCGAGGCGCTCGATCTCGGCCTCGACGCCTGCGCCGCGCGCCTCGTGGCGCGGGGCGCGCGGTTCGTGCTCGTGACCGGTACGCACGAGCCCACGCGCGAGGTCGTCAACGTCCTGTACGGCGCGGGCGGGGTCATCCGCACCGACCGCTGGCCGCGGCTGCCCGGCAGCTATCACGGGTCCGGCTGCACCCTCGCCGCGGCGATTGCCGCGGCGCTCGCCAAGGGAGCCACCGTCCCGGACGCGGTCCGGGAAGCGCAGGCGTACACCTGGCACACGCTCGAACAGGCGTATCGGGCGGGTGGCGGGCAGTCGATTCCTGATCGGCTCTTCGCGGTGCGCGATGGCGCGCGCGCGGCGGCGGGCGATTGATGGCGCGATTCCCCCGCGGCCTGTACGCGCTGACGCCGGACGAGCCGGACACCGCGGCGCTCGTTGCGGCGGTGCGGTCGGCGGTGGCCGGCGGGGCGGCGGCGGTCCAGTACCGGAACAAGCACGCCGACGCCGCGCTGCGCCGGGCGCAGGCGACGGCGCTCGCCGCGCTCTGCCGTGAGGCTCGCGTGCCGCTCATCGTCAACGACGACCTCGAGCTCGCGCTCGAGGTCGATGCCGCCGGGGTGCACCTTGGCCGCGATGACGGCGATCTCGCCCCGGCGCGCCGGCGCCTCCCGCCCGGGAAGCTCCTCGGCGCCTCGTGCTACGACCGGCTCGACCGCGCGGTGCAGGCGGTCGCCGCCGGGGCGGACTACGTGGCGTTCGGGAGCGTCTTTGCGTCGCCGACGAAGCCGGCCGCGATGCGCGCGCCGCTCACGCTCTTCGGCGAGGCGAAGCCGCGGCTCGGGGTCCCGCTGGTGGCCATCGGCGGCATCACGCTCGGGAACGCGCGCGAGGTCGTCGAGGCCGGGGCGGACGCGCTGGCGGTGATCACCGCCCTCTTCGAGGCCGACGACATCGCCGCGCGGGCGCGGAGCTTCAAGGCACTCTTTGCGAGGACCGAGACCGCATGAGCGCGCCGGGCCGTCCCAAGCGCGAATCCCGAGCGCGCGAAGCCGCGAGCGGAGTCCAATGACTCGCAACGACGAGCTGTTCGACCGGGCCCAGCGGCTTATCCCTGGCGGCGTGAACTCGCCGGTGCGAGCGTTTCGCGCGGTCGGCGGGACGCCGCGGTTCATCGCCCGCGGCGAGGGCGCCTACATCTGGGACGCCGATGGGAGGCGCTACATCGACTACGTCGGCTCGTGGGGTCCGCTCGTCCTCGGCCACGCGCACCCGGAGGTCGTCGAGGCGGTGCGCGAAGCGGCGTTGCTCGGTCTGTCGTTCGGCGCCCCGACCGAGCGCGAGGTCGAGCTGGCGGAGTTGCTCTGCCGGGCGCTGCCGAGCCTCGAGCTCGTGCGCCTCGTCTCCTCCGGGACGGAGGCGACGATGACCGCGCTGCGGCTCGCCCGCGGGTTCACCGGCCGCCCGCGGATCGTCAAGTTCGAGGGGTGCTACCACGGTCACGCCGATGCGCTCCTCGTGAAAGCGGGATCGGGCGCGCTCACCCTCGGCCACCCGAGCTCGGCCGGGGTGACGCCGGAGACCGTGGGCCACACGACGGTGCTGGCGTTCAACGACGTCGGCGAGCTCGAGGGCGCCTTCCGCGGGCACGGCGACGAGATCGCGGCGGTGATCGTCGAGCCGGTCGCGGGCAACATGAACCTCGTCCCCGGGACGCGCGAGTTCCTGCACGCGATGCGGCGATTGTGCACGCAGCACGGCGCGGTGCTCGTCTTCGACGAGGTGATGACCGGGTTCCGCGTCGGCCCGCGCGGCGCGCAGGGACTCTACGGCATCACGCCCGACCTCACGACGCTCGGCAAGGTCATCGGCGGGGGGATGCCGGTCGGCGCCTTCGGCGGACGGCGCGACATCATGGCGAAGATCGCGCCGCTCGGGCCGGTGTACCAGGCGGGAACGCTGTCGGGGAACCCGGTCGCGGTCGCGGCCGGGCTCGCCACCCTGAAGCTTGTGCTCGAGCCCGGGTTCTTCGAGCGGCTCACCGCCCGCACGGCGAGCCTCGTGGAAGGGCTGAACGGGCTCGCGCAGCGCCGCGGCGTCGCGTTCTCGGCGGCGCACGTCGGCGGCATGTTCGGGGTGTTCTTCCGGGCGACGCCGCCGGGGTCGTACGCCGAAGTCATGCAATCCGACAAGGATGCGTTCAATCGCTTCTTCCACGCGATGCTCGAGGGGGGCGTGTACCTCGCTCCCTCGGCCTACGAGGCGGGCTTCGTGTCCGCCGCGCACGGCGAAGCCGAGATCGCGGACACCCTGCGGGCCGCCGAGCGCGCGCTCGCCCGGTAAGCGCGAACGGTGCGATGAGCATCCCGGTCAAGCAGCTCTCCGCGGTCAACCGCGCGGCCCTCCTCGATCACTTTCTCGCGCTCGCGCCGGAGGACCACCGGCTGCGCTTCGGCCGCTCGATGACCACGGACGCGATCCGCGAGTACGTCACGGCGATCGACTTCGACCGCGACACCGCGTTCGGGGTGTTCGACGACGACCTGCGCCTCGCGGGCGTCGCGCACGTGGGCCGGACCGAGGACGGCGCGGAGCTCGGCGTCTCGGTCCTCCCGGACAGCCGCGGGAAGGGGGTCGGCAGCGCGCTGTTCGAGCGCGCGCACGGCTACGCGCGGAACCAGGGGCTGCGCCAGCTCTTCATGCACTGCCTCACCGAGAACAACGCGATGATGCACATCGCCAGGAAGGCGGGAATGAACATCGTCACCGCGGCCGGCGAGTCCGACGCCCACCTGGAGCTGCCGCCGGCCGATGCGGGGACGATCGCCCGGGAGCTGCTGCAGGAGCGCGTCGCGCTCTACGACATCGCGCTTAAGACGCAGCTCCGGGCGGCGAAGCGCCTCGCCGCGAGCCTGCGCGGCGAGCCCCGGGACGACTAGCGCTTCACCGCGTCCCGGATCTCGCGCAGCAGCTTCACTTCCTCGGGCGGCTCGGGCGGCGCGCTCGGGGTCTCGCGCTTCAGCTTGTTGATCCACTTCACCATGAGGAAGATGATCCAGGCGAGGATCACGAAGTACAGGACGATGGTGATGAAGTTGCCGTAGGCGAACACCGGCACGCCGGCCTTCTTCACCGCCTCCAGCGTGGCCGGGGTGCCGGCCGGGATGTCTTTCAGGGGGATGTAGTAGCTCGAGAAGTCGAGCCCGCCGGTGACCCGGCCGATGATCGGCATGATCAGATCGTTCACCACCGAATCCACGATCTTGCCGAACGCAGCGCCGATGATGACGCCGACGGCGAGATCCATCACGTTCCCCTTGACCGCGAACTCCTTGAACTCCTGCAGCATGGACATCTCGAATTCCCCCTCGAGTGGGTGGGGTGGATGGGCGGAGGAGTGTGAACTATTTCACGGCGCGGCGTCCACCCTCAGAGCAGGAACAGCGTCGCCAGCCCGAGGAAGATGAAGAACCCGCCGGAGTCGGTGACGGCGGTGATCATCACCGACGAGCCGATCGCCGGATCGCGGCCGAGCGTCGCCATCGTCACCGGGATTACCACGCCCATGATCGCCGCGAGCAGCAAGTTGAGGGTCATGGCGAGCGTCATGACCAGCCCGAGCTTGACGTTGCCGTAGAGCACCGCGGCGACCACGCCCAGGATCGAGCCCCAGACGAGCCCGTTCGCGAGCGCCACTCCGATCTCCTTCGCGAAGAGCTTGCGCGCCTGGTCGGGCTGGATCGCCCCCAGTGCGAGGGCCCGGACGATCATCGTGATCGTCTGGTTGCCGGAGTTGCCGCCGATCCCGGCGACGATCGGCATCAGCGCCGCGAGCGCCACGAGCTTCTCGATCGAGCCCTCGAACGCGCCGATGACGCGCGAGGCGATGAACGCGGTCACGAGGTTGATCGCGAGCCACATCCAGCGGTTCTTCAGCGACTGCCAGACCGGCGCGAACACGTCCTCGGTCTCGCGCAGGCCGCCCTTCGCGAGCGCCTCGTTCTCGCTCTTCGCGCGGATGAAGTCGACCACCGCGTCGACGGTCACCCGGCCGAGGAGCTTGCCCGCCTGGTCGATGACCGCCGCCGAGACCAGGTCGTAGCGCTCGAACGCCTGCGCCGCGTCCTGCGCCTTGTCGTCCGCGTAGAGCGTCACGAAGTCCTTGAGCATCACGTCGCCGACCGGCGTCTCGAGGTCGGTCACCACGAGCTTGGCGATCGGCAGCACGCCCTTCAGCCGCTCCTCGCGATCGACGACGAACAGCTGGTCGGTGTGGTCGGGCAGCTCGTCGAAGCGGCGCAGGTACCGCGTCACCGTCTCCAGGGTCACGTCGTCGCGGATCGAGACCACGTCGAAATCCATGAGCGCGCCGACCGCGTCCTCGGGGTAGGACATCGCCGCGCGCAGCTGCTCGCGCTCGGCGACCGGCAGCGACTGGAAAACGTCCTGCATGACCTCCTCGGGGAGGTCCGGCGCGAGCTCGGCGATCTCGTTGGTGTCCAGGCTCTCGACCGCCGCGACGAGCTCCTCCGAGTCCATCGTCCGGATGAGCGACTCGCGGACCGGCTCGGTGAGCTCGAGCAGGATCTCGCCGTCGCGCTCCGCCTTGACGAGGTCCCAGAGCGCGAGCCGCTCGTGGATCGGCAGCGCCTCGAGGATGTAGGCGATGTCGGCGGCATGCATCTGGTCGAGCTTGCCGCGGAGCTCCGCGAGGTGCTGCTTGTGGACGAGCGTCTCCACGAGCTCGCGCTTCGGCATCACCTGGCGCTCGACCAGGCTCTCGACGAGGCGCTGGCGCCGCAGCAGCTCCTGCACGTCTTGCAGGTCCTGCTGCAGGTCCTCGAGTTCCTTGCGCTCGATGGTCTCCGGCATGCCGGTAGGATAGCGCCCGTCGGTTGCATTGCGAAGGAACATGGACGCTTCCCGACCGCTCGCCGCGGCCCGCGCCGCGCCGGTGCTCGCGCCCGGCGTACGGCCGCGCGAGGTGGTCGCGTGGGCGATGTACGACTTCGCCAACTCCGGCTACACGACGGTGGTGATCACCGCCGTCTTCAACGCCTACTTCGTGGGCATCGTCGCCGGCCGTGCCCCGTGGGCGACATTCGCGTGGACGGCCGCGCTCGCCGTCTCCTACGCCTTGGTCCTCCTCACCGCGCCGCTCGTGGGCGCCTACGCCGACCTGCGCGCCGCCAAGAAACGCCTGCTCGCGGTCTCGACGGTCGGTTGCGTCGTGTTCACCGCCGCGCTCGCCCTCACGGGCCCGGGGACCCTCGCCCTCGCGGTGGTGCTGATCATCCTGTCCAACTTCTGCTTCGGCACCGGCGAGAACCTGGTCGCGGCGTTCCTGCCGGAGCTGGCGGACGGCGAGGCGCTTGGCAAGGTGTCCGGCTGGGGCTGGAGCCTCGGTTACCTGGGCGGCCTCGTCGCGCTCGGCCTCTGCCTCGCGTACGTCGGCTGGGCCGAGGCCCGCGGCCAGGGCGCGGCGCAGTTCGTGCCGGTGACCATGCTGATCACCGCGGCGCTGTTCGCCGCCGCGAGCCTGCCGACCTTCCTCGTCCTCCGGGAGCGGGCGCGGCCGCAGCCGTTGCCACCCGGTGCGAGCCTGGTTGCCGGCGCGTTCGGCCGGCTGGCGACCACGGTCCGCCACGCCCGGCGCTACCGCGACCTCGCCCGGTTCCTCGTCTGCATCGTGTTCTACCAGGCCGGGATCCAGACGGTGGTCGTGATCGCCGCGATCTACGCCCAGGCGACGCTGGGGTTCACCACCAAGGAAACGATCGCGATGATCCTGGTCGTGAACGTGACCGCGGCCGCGGGTGCGTTCGCGTTCGGCCACGTGCAGGACCGCCTGGGGCACGTGCCGACGCTCGCGGCGACGCTCGTCCTCTGGATCGCGACCGCGCTGGTCGCGTGGGCGGCGACCGGCCCGGGCCTGTTCTGGGTTGCCGCCAACATGGCGGGATTCGCCCTCGGTGCCTCGCAGTCGGCCGGGCGCGCGCTGGTCGGGTATCTCTCGCCGGAGGACCGCCGCGCCGAGTTCTTCGGCCTCTGGGGCCTCGCGGTGAAGCTCGCGGCGATCCTCGGCCCGCTGACCTACGGGGCGATCAGCTGGGCCACCGCCGGCAACCACCGCGTCGCGATGCTCGCGACGAGCGGCTTCTTCATCGTCGGCCTCGCGCTGCTGGCGGGGATCGACGTCGCACGCGGGCGCCGCGCCGCCAGCGCGGCGTGAGCGGCGCCGTCCGCTTCACTCGCGCGGCGCGACGAATTCCACCGGCTTGAGGGGCCGCCGGTCGACGCGGAGCTGGAAGACGTCGGGCCGCGCGTAGTGGCCCGCGACGTCGAGGGTCCGCCGTGCGGCAGCCGTCTCCGCCGGTTCGAGGTCGGCGTACAGGATGCCCTGCTCGGCCCGGAGCGGCCCGGCGACCACTTTCCCGCCCGGCCGGATCACGACCGAGTCGCCCTTGTTCACCCACTCGGCCGGGTCCGGGTAGAGCCGCGCTTTCTCCGGGAAGTCCTCGGGCAGGTCGGTCGCCTTGAGCGCGACCCCGGCGCCGACCACCCAGCAGCGCCCCTCCCGCGCGACGTGCTGGAGCGTGCCGACCCAGCCGTCGCCGCAGTCGTAGGTCGGGGCGACGTAGACCTCGACGCCCTCGCCGTAGAGCGCGAACCGGGCGAGCGGCATGTAGCTCTCCCAGCAGATCAGCGTGCCGAGCCGGCCACACGGCGTGGGGACGACGCGCAGCCCGGTCGCATCGCCGGTGCCCCACACCATGCGCTCCGGATTGGTGGGCATGAGCTTGCGGTGGCGGTTGAGAAGGGTGCCGTCCGGGCCGATCACGACCACCGTGTTGTAGAGCGTGCCGCCGCTCGCCGCGCCGTCGCGCTCGTTCATCCCGCAGACGACCGTCACGCCGTGCCGGGCCGCGGCCTCGCCGAGGGGCTTCAGGTCGCCGCGGCCGAGGTCGACCGAGTTCTGCAGCAGCCGCGCGTGCAGAGTTTCCGCGAGCACCAGATCGCCGCCGGGCCGCAGCCGCCAGATCCACGCTGGGTAGCCCGGGATGAACGCCTCGGGGAACACGACGAGCGCGGCCCCGTTCTCGGCCGCCTCTTCGACCCAGCGGCCGGCGAGCTCGAGCGTGCCGGCCCGATCGAGGACCCTCGGGGCCCGTTGGACGATCGCGATCTTCGGCATGGTGCGCCCCAATGTGAGTGACCAGGAACGATTAGAGCGCCGATCCGCTCGTTGCTCAATACGTAGATCCCGTACCCGTTTCAGGGCAGCTGCGCCGCCGGCATCCGGGCGAGGATCCGCTCGGTGTAGGTCGCCAGGTATTGCGAGCCGCGGTTGCGGTCGTAGAACCGCGGCCGCGGCAGCATCGCCGCGAGCCGGGCGGCCTGCGCCGGGGTGAGGTTGGCCGCGGCGGTGCCGAAGTAGTGGCGCGCCGCGGCCTCGGCGCCGAACACGCCTTCGCCCCATTCGGCGACGTTGAGGTACAGCTCCAGGATCCGGCGCTTGCTCAGCACCGTCTCGAGCATCAGCGTGATGATCGCCTCCTGCCCCTTGCGAACCACGCTCCGCTCGCCCGACAGGAACAGATTCTTGGCGAGCTGCTGGCTGATGGTCGAGCCGCCGGCGACGACCTTGCCGCGGGTCTGGTTGCGCTCGAGGGCGCGCTGGATCCCCTCCCAGTCGAAGCCCTCGTGGTCGATGAACTTCGCGTCCTCGGCGGCCACCACCGCGCGCTTGAGGTGGGCCGAGATGCGGCCGTAGTCGACCCACTGGTGCTTGAGCGCGGCCTTCGGGTTCTTGGCGCGCAGCGCCTCGAGGCGCCGCTCCATGAAGCTCGTCGTCCCCGGCTCGTGGTGCCGCCAGTAGATCACGTGCGCGAGAAACCAGGACTGGACGAGCAGGAACAGCGCGGCGATCGCGCCGACGGCGTGCAGGACGAGCTTCGCGATGCGGCGGCGGACCCTCACGGTGCGGCGCGCAACATCGTCAGTACCGGCGCGGTCGCCGGCCGCACGCCGCGCCAGACGAAGAACGATTCGGCCGCCTGCTCGACCAGCATGCCGAGGCCGTCGGCGACCCGTGCGGCGCCGCTCCGCCGTGCCAGCGCGAGGAACGGCGTCTCGCCCTCGCCGTACACCATGTCGTACGCCGTTGCGCCCGGCGCGAACGCCGATTCGGGCAGCGGCGGCGCCGCGCCCGCGAGCCCGGCCGAGCTCGCGTTGATCACGAGGTCGAACCCGTAGCGGGGCAGCGCCTCGAAGCCCGCGCCCCGCACCCGGCCCGTGAACTGCCGCTCGAACGCTTCGGCGCGCTCGCCGGTGCGATTGACGACCACGACCTCGGCCGGCTGCGCGTCGAGCAGCGCCTCGATCACGCTGCGCGCCGCCCCGCCCGCGCCCACGATCAGGACGCGGCGCCCCCCGATCCCGACGGCGAGGTTCGCGGCGAGGTCGCGCACGAGGCCGACGCCGTCGGTGTTGTCGCCGTAGATCCGCGCGCCCTCGAACCGGAGGGTGTTGACGGCCTCGGCCGCGCGGGCGCGCGCGGTGGCGTCGTTCGCGAGGCGATAGGCCTCGCCCTTGAACGGCACCGTCACGTTCAGGCCGCGCCCGCCTGCGGCGCGGAACGCCGCGACGGCCGGCCCGAACCCGTCGAGCGGCGCGAGCAGCCGCTCGTACCGGAGGTCCTCGCCCGTCTGGCGCGCGAACGCGGCGTGAATCTCGGGCGACTTCGAATGCGCGATCGGGTTGCCGACGACGGCGTAGCGGTCGGTCATCCGCTTGGGACGGGCGCTGGGAGCGGGGGGACGGGAAGCACGGCGCGGGGGTGCGCGCGCGGAGCCGCGTGCGGGACGGCTAGTTGTCGAACAGCCGGTCGCCGGGCGCGAACGTCCAGGTGCGGGTGATCACGAGGAGGTCGGTGTCCTTCCGGATCTCCGCCGGGAACGGACCGAACGGCGCGGCGAGCCGCACGATCTTCAGCGCGGCGTCGTTCAGGATCCGGAACTCGGACGGCCGGTCGATCTGCACGTCCTCGATGCTGCCGTCGGGCTTGAGCGAGACCGTCAGGCGCAGGCTGCCGTAGATGCGGCCGCGGGCGCCGTCGGGGTAGTTCAGGTTGCCCACGCGCTCGATCTTCAGGCGCCAGTCCTCGACGTACTGCGCGAACCGCGACTCTGCGGTGCGGGCGCCGACGAACTGCTTGCGCGGCCGCTTGTTGTACTCCTCGATCCGGCGCGCGATCTGCGCCTCCATGCGCGCCAGCGCGAGCGCCGAATTCATGAGGTCCGCGCCGCTCGGCGTGGGCTGGGGCTCGATCGCCGGCGCCGGCGTCGCGGGCGGGACCGGCACCGCGGCCTGGGCCTGCAGCCGGGTCATCAGCTGGCGCTGCTTGGCCTCGAGGTCCGCGGCGCGTTTGCGCGCGCGCTGGAGGTCTTCCCCCCGCTCGACCGTGCGCGTCACGGGCAGCGGGGTCGCGGCACGCCGGTTCTCGTCGGTGTCGCCGCCCCGGTCGAGGTTCGCCTGCGCCACCACCTCCGCCTCGACCGGCCGTGTCGCCGACTTGCTGTTGACCAGCACGACGTCGAGCGTCTGCGGCAGGGGGCGGAAGCGAGCGGGGTCCGGCAGGCCGAACCGCACCGACAGCACCGCCGCGTGGAGGAGGATCGAGGCGAGGATCGCATTCCGCAGCGCCGGCGAGAGCGCTGGCGCCGCGGCCGGGACGAGCCCCCCAGAAGGGTGCGAAACAGCCTGCAAAGAGACCCCTCGAAACTTCGATTTATCAGATCATTACTTCTTGTTTCTCAAGCCACTTCTCGTTTTTCTTGGGGCCTTTTATAGACGCACCGGACGTGAGGTGTCAATGAGATCGACTCCGACGACCTCGACTTCGACCGGGGTTCCCGGTGGAAGGTCCGGCAGCGACGGCAGGCGGACATAAAGCGGGAGGCCCGCGAGCTTCACCACATTCTCCCGCACCACCTCGGCGGGCGCCACCTCGACGCCCTCCTGCACCAGCCAGCGGAGGCACCAGTAGTGCTCCATGGCGCGCTGGAACTCGTCGTAGGCGGCGTAGGTCGCCTCGAAATCGCGCAGCGCGGCGAGGAGGGCTTCCGCGCCTTTCGCGAACGGCGGCGGCTCGCCCCGCAGCACGGCGACGAGCTGCCACTGGTTCACGAGGTCGACGTAGCGCCGCAGCGGCGAGCTCGACCAGGCGTAATGCGAGACGCCGAGCCCCTGGTGCTCGGCGGCGACGGTGGTCATGCGCACCTTGCCCTCCGGGGCCTGCGCGCGATAGATCGCCGCCGCACCGCGTTCGTCGAGCAGCCGTCCCCACGACTCGTTCACGAGGATCATCAGCTCGGCGACGAGCCGGTCGAGCGGTGAGCCGCGCTTGCGCTCGGTGATCGTCACGCGGTCATCGGCGACGTAGAAGCTGTACTCGGTGCGCTCGGGCTGCTGCCCGCTCTTCCCGCGTCGCGCCTCGAGCGCGAGCGCCAGCCGGTGCAGCGTCTCGAGCTCGCCGGCGAACGGCACGCTCGGGTCCGCGTGCCCGGCGGCGAGCCGATCGTTCAGGACGTCCACGTCCTGATGCCGCAGGTTGGCGGCGATTGGAACCTCCTCGAGCCGGGTCTCGGCGCCGCGCACCTCGAGCGTCGCGGCGTCCACGTCGAGATAGAGCGACACCGCCGGGCGCGGCCCGCCGGCGGTGAGCGAGAACCGGTCGATCATGCCCGGGGGCAGCATCGTGATCTTGGTGCCCGGCAGGTACGCGGTCGACAGGCGCTCGCGCGCGATGCGGTCGATGTCCGACCCGGGCGCGAAGCCGAGCGCGGGCACCGCGATGTGGATCCCGACGCGCAAGCCCCCGCCGCGGCGCGCGACCGAGAAGGCGTCGTCGATCTCGGTCGTGGTCGCGTCGTCGAGGCTGAACGCGGCGACATCCGCACGCGGCAGCCCCGCCGGCCGCTCGGGCGCCGGCAGGTCGGGAAACCCGGCGCCGCGCGGGTAGTACTCGAACAGGAACCGCCCGAGGTGATAGTCGTGGGTCGACGGCAGCGCGCCGCAGCGCTCCGCGAGCTTCGCGGCCGAAAGCCCGAGCTCCTCGCCGGCCTGCTCGAACGCCTTGGTCTCGACGCGATTGCGATCGGGCTTGTAGAGGAGCTGCGGGAGGACGGCGCGCAACGGCTCCGGCATCTCGGAGCGCCGCAGCTGCGCCACCCACTCTGCGACCTGCTCCGCCTGCCGGCGCTTGCGCTCGAGCCCGGCGAGCGCGGCCTTGAGGGTGTCGGGCGGGGCCGCCTTGAACCGCCCCTTCGCCTTGCGATGGAAGTACACCGGGGCGGCGTGCAGCTTGACGAGGATCGCCGCCGCCTCGAGGGGCGCCGGTGCGCGGCCGTGGTACTCGGCGGCGAGCTCGGCGAACCCGAACTCGGGCTCGCCGGACGCTTCCCAGAGAAAGTCGACGTCGATCTCCGCCGCGAGGCGCTCGGCGCGGTCCAGGAAGTCGGCCAGGCCGGCGTCGGGAAATCGCAACAGGACGTTCGCCGCCTTGACCTTGGTGCGCTTGCCGTGCGGCGCCTCGACGTGGAGCGACGCCTCGTGCTCGGTGAGCACGGTGCCGACCTTGAACTCGCCGTTCTCCTCGTACAGGACGTTCATGGGGAACCGGCGGGAGCGCCGCGTCGCCGGTGGCAGGATGTGCGGGCGGTGATTATAGCCGCGCGCATCCGGCGCACCCGCCGCCGGCTAGGCGGGCGCGACGCCGGAGAACTCGAGGATCAGCGGCAAGTGCTCGGGGAAGCTCGCGAGCGAATGGTCGCCGCCCTCGACCACGATCTGGCGGCAGCCGGCGTACTTCCAGACCGCCTCCCGGTAGTCGAGGACCTCGTCGCCGGTTTCGACCAGCAGCAGATACCGATCGGGATGGACGGTCGGCGTGTCGAGGCTGCGCCAGGCGTCGATGTGGCCGCGCGTGAGCTCGTACTCCTCGCCGCTGTAGAGGTGGCGCTGGATCCCGAGATAGCTCTCGAGGTCGCGCTGCGGCTTCACCGCCGGGTTGATGAGCACCGCGCGCAGGGCCAGCTTCTCGGCGAGGTGGGTCGCGTAGAAGCCGCCGAGCGAGCTGCCGACCAGCGTCACGGCGCTGGTCGGCTGGCCGGCGATCTCGCGCTCGACGAGCGCGATCGCCGCGTCGGGGTGATGCGGCAGCTGCGGGCAGACGAACCGCGCGCCGAGCCCGCGCGCTTCCAGGGCGCGCTTGAGCACCTGCGCCTTGGTCGACTGCGGCCCGCTGTTGAAGCCGTGGAGATAGAGGATCACGATGCAGGCACGGTGCGCCCGGCCGCCCAGGCGCGGAGCTCGGCGATGCGCTCGGCCATCACCACCGCAAGCGGCCGCGTGCGCGCAAGCTCCTCGGCGACGAGCGCGGTGTCGAGGGGCCGCTTCGCCGCGTGCGCCTCGTATCCCGCCGCGACGACCGCCTGCTCGATCTCGGCGCCGGAGAACCCGTCCGACGCGGCGGCGAGCGCGGGCACCTCGAAGCTCTCGGGCGCGAGCTTCCGCCGGCGGAGGTGGATCCGGAAGATCTCCTCGCGCGTCGGGGCGTCGGGCAGATCGACGAAGAAGATCTCGTCGAAGCGGCCTTTGCGCAGGAGCTCGGGCGGCAGCCGGCTCACGTCGTTCGCGGTCGCGGCGAGGAACACGCGCGTCTGGCGCTCGGCCATCCAGGTGAGTAGCGACCCGAGCACGCGCCGGGACAGCCCGCCGTCGGCGCCGTCGTCCACGGCGAGGCCCTTCTCGATCTCGTCGATCCACAGCACGCACGGGGCCATCGCCTCGGCCGCCTTGAGCGCATCGCGCAGGTTGCGCTCGGTTTCGCCGAAGTACTTGTTGTAGAGCGTCCCGAAGTCGAGCCGCAGTAGCGGAACGCGCCAGGTGCCCGCGACCGCTTTCGCGGCGAGGCTCTTGCCGCTGCCCTGCACGCCGAGGAGCAGCACCCCTTTCGGCGCGTCGAGCCCGGTCTCGCCGCCGACGTCGAGGAACGGGCCGCGCCGCCGCTCGAGCCAGCGCTTGAGCGCGCCCAGTCCGCCGACCTCGTCGAAGCGCGCGGTGTCCGGCTCGATGGTGAGCGCGCCCTCCGCGCCGAGGAGCGCGTGCTTGAGCCGCGTAGTGCGCTCGACGTCCTGCATGGTGATCGCGCCGTCGTCGACGAGCGCCTGGCGGACGAGGCGCCGCGCGTCATCGATCGGCAGCCCGACGAGATGGCGCAGCAGAACGTCGAGCGCATCCTGCTGTCCGGTCACAGGCTGGCCGGTGCGGCTCTGCCAGAGCGCGAGTTCCTCCCGCACGAGCGTGCGGATGCCGGCGAGGTCGGGGAGCTTGAGCTCGAAGCGCGCGGCGAGCCGGGCGATCTCCGGCGGCAGCCGCAGCTCGTGGCTCACGAATACGAGCGTGCGTTCGGTCTTCTGGTAGCCAAGCGCGATCGCCTTGACGAGCCGCACGTTGATCGGATCCTCGAGGAACCGGTGGGCATCGAGCAGGACGTAGATGCCGTTCTGCGGCGTCGCTTCGATGTGCCTGAGACAGCCGCGGAACTCGTTCGTCTGGGGCACACGGTCGGTGCGCCCGGCGCGCTGCAGGCCCTCGACGACGCTCCAGACGAAGAGCGCCCAGCCTTCCAGGTTCGCGACGCGCTCGAGGAGCGTGAGCAGGCGCGCCTCCTCGTGCGTCTCGACGACGACGAGCGGAAAGCGCGACTTGAGGACGATCGGTGAGATCGCGCTGATCGTTCATCCGGCGGCTTCCCGCGCCGGCCGGGCGAGCTGCGCGAGGAGCTTCCCGTGGATGCCGCCGAAGCCGCCGTTCGACATCACCACCACCGAATCGCCGCGGCGCGCCTCGCGGACGATCGCGGCGACGAGCGCGTCGAGGTCGGCGCTGCAGCGGGCGCGTGCCCCGAGCGGTGCCAGCAGCGCCGCGGCATCCCACCCGAGGTTCGCCGTGTAGCAGAAGGCGACGTCGGCCTGGGCGAGGCTCGCGGCGAGCTCGGCCTTCATCACGCCGAGCTTCATCGTGTTCGAGCGCGGCTCGAGCACGGCGAGGATGCGCGCCGCGCCGACCTTGCGGCGCAGCCCGGCGATCGTGGTGGCGATCGCCGTCGGATGGTGCGCGAAGTCGTCGTAGAGCGCGATCCCGTCGACGACGTCGCGGAGCTCCATGCGCCGCTTGACGCCGCGGAAGACGTTGAGCGCCTCGATCGCGATGGCCGGCGCGACGCCGACGTGGCGTGCGGCGGCGATGGCGGCGAGCGCGTTTGCCCGGTTGTGGTCGCCCATCAGCGACCAGGCGACCCGCCCCTGCGGCTCGCCCCGCCAGAGCACGTCGAAGCTCCCGTCCGGACCGGGCCCGGTCGTCCAGCCGTCGGCCACGCCGAACCTCTCGAGCCGCGACCAGCAGCCGCGCCCGAGCACGCGTTCGAGGGCGGGATCCGCGCCGTTCGCCACGATCAGGCCCGAGCGCGGCAGCGTGCGTACGAAGTGATGGAACTGCGTCTCGACCGCCGCGAGGTCGGGAAAGATGTCGACGTGGTCGAGCTCGAGGTTGGTGAGGATCGCGGTGCGCGCGCGGTAGTGCACGAACTTCGAGCGCTTGTCGAAGAACGCGGTGTCGTACTCGTCGGCCTCGACGACGAACAGCTCCGCGCCGGCGGGCCGCGCCGAGCACTCGAAGTCGCTCGGGACGCCGCCGACCAGGAACCCCGGGCGGCGCCCCGCGTGCTCCAGGATCCAGGCGAGCATCGCCGTGGTCGTCGTCTTGCCGTGCGTGCCGGCGACGGCGAGCACGTGCCGCCCGGCGAGCACGTGCTCCGCGAGCCACTGCGGGCCGGAGGTGAACGGCGCGCCGCAGTCGAGGATCTCCTCGACGAGCGGGTTGCCGCGGGTGACGACGTTGCCGACCACCCAGAGGTCCGGCGCGAGCGCGATCTGATCGGCCGCGAAGCCCTCGAGGACCTCGATGCCGGCGGCGGCGAGCTGCGTGCTCATGGGCGGATAGACGTTCGCGTCCGAGCCGGTGACGCGATGCCCGGCGGCGCGGGCGAGCACCGCGATGCCGCCCATGAACGTGCCGCAGATGCCGAGGATGTGCAGATGCATGGGCCGGGAATTGTACGGGGTTCGTTCGGCGGAACCTGTGATGTATGATCGGTCGCGACCCCGACGACGAGGCGCTGACCGGTGGCGCGTGAGAGCAATCGCAAACAATCGCAAATGCGCGCCCGGATCGCCGCCGCGGCCGCGCGCCTGATGGCCGAGGACGGGATCGACGACTTCGCGCTCGCGAAGCGGAAAGCCGCCCGGCAGCTCGGCGCCGCGGACACCCAGTCGCTGCCCGCGAACGAGGAGATCGAGGCGGAGCTCCGCGCCTACCAGACGCTGTACCAGGGCGAGGAGCAGCGCACCCGGATCCGCGAGCTGCGGACCGTGGCGCTCGACGCGATGCGGTCGCTCGCCGCCTTCAAGCCGTACCTCGCCGGCGCCGTGCTCAAGGGCACGGCCGGCCGCTACGCGGACATCGACCTGCAGCTCTTCACCGACGACCACAAGGCCGTGGAGTTCTTCCTGCTCAACCGCAGTCTCGCGTACGAGGTGAGCGAGCACCGACACTTCTGCGGCGACGAGCCGCGCCCGGTGCCCGTGCTGCGGCTCGAGTGGCAGGGCTTCCCGCTGAATCTGGCGGTCTACGGGTCGAAGGACGAGCGGAGCTCGCTCAAGGCCACGCCTGCCGGCCGCCCGATCGACCGGGCCGGCATCAGCGCGGTCTCGGCGCTCCTCGCTGCCGATGCCTAGGGCCCGCCGAGTCGCCGCACTCGCGGCCGTTGCCGCCCTCGCCCTCGCGGCGGGGGTTTACTTCGCGCTCGAGCGGCGGGCGGCAGCCGTAGACGCGGCCGCCGTGTCAGCGCTCACTCGCACCACGTTCCCCGATCTCGCTGGAGATCCGGTCACCCTCGAGCGGTGGCAGGGGAAGGTGATCGTGGTAAATCTCTGGGCAAGCTGGTGCCCGCCCTGCCGTGAAGAGATCCCCGGGCTGGTCCGGGTGCAGCAAAAGTTTGCATCGAACGGGGTGCAAATTGTCGGGATCGCCTTCGATTCTGCAGCGAAAAGTCGTCAAGCTGCGGCGGAGCTGGGGATCAACTACCCGGTCCTGGTCGCCGGTCTCGAAGCCATCGACCTGGTCCGCAAGCTCGGGAACCGTGCTGGAGCGCTCCCGTACACGCTGGTCCTCGATCGCCAGGGGTCCCCGGTGGCGACCCACCTCGGAGTCCTCTCCGAGGCTGATTTGGAGCGGATTCTGGCGCCTTTCCTCGGGTAGTTCTCTCGCAGTCTTGGGCTGAACTTCGTCGAACGCGCGGCGAACGGCTGGACAACGGCCCGCTTCGTGCGGCAAACTCCCAGATTCGGCCATCTCAGGTGCTGGGAAGGCCACCGCAGCCGGAGCAACGTGGGGGTTTGATCATCCAGCCGGCCGGGGTCGGAGCTCACGGCGTCGTCTTCCAGACGTCGAAGGTTCCAGGAGGCTGAGAAAGCAGGCTGACAAGCGGTTCGAAAAACGGCCTCAAAAACACGAAATGCGTCGATCTCCGTTCTTCGTCGTCGAACGTGACAGAACCGGGGAACAGGCGCTCGGCAGTGCACGCCGCTGACCGGTGTCACCGCCAAGGCGAGGGGGAATCCAATGGACCTCAGAAAGCTGAAGAAGCTGATCGATCTCGTCCAGGAGTCGGGCATCGCCGAGCTCGAGATCACCGAGGGCGAGGAGAAGGTCAAGATCGTCCGGGGCGGGCAGGTCGAGGTTTCCCCCGTGGGCGCACCGGCGCCGGCCGCGGTGCCCGCCGTCATTGGTGCCCCGGCGGCGCAGGCGGCGCCGACGCCGCCGGAGCCGCCCCCGGCGCCCGAGGGGCACGCGGTGAAGTCGCCGATGGTCGGGACCTTCTACCGCGCGTCGTCGCCCGACGCCGACCCGTTCGTCGAGGTCGGCGACGCCGTCAAGGCGGGACAGACGATCTGCATCATCGAGGCGATGAAGCTCATGAACGAGATCGAGGCCGACCAGGACGGGGTGGTCAAGGCGATCCTGGTCGAGAACGGCCAGCCGGTAGAGTACGGCGAGCCGCTCATCGTGTTCGAGTGAGGCCCGCGGCGCCGCGCCGATGTTCGAGAAGATCCTGATCGCCAACCGCGGGGAGATCGCGCTGCGGATCCAGCGCGCGTGCCGCGAGCTGGGGATCCGCACGGTCGTGGTCCACTCCGAGGCCGACCGCGAGGCGAAGTACGTGAAGCTCGCCGACGAGTCGGTGTGCATCGGCCCGCCCCCCAGCCCGGCGTCCTACCTCAACATCCCGGCGATCATCAGCGCCGCCGAGGTGACCGACAGCGAGGCGATTCATCCCGGCTACGGCTTTCTCGCCGAAAACCCCGATTTCGCCGAGAAGGTCGAGAAGAGCGGCTTCGTGTTCATCGGCCCGCGGCCCGAGAACGTCCGCATGCTGGGGGACAAGGTAAGCGCGAAGCAGGTGATGCAGAAGGCCGGCGTGCCGTGCGTGCCGGGCTCGGACGGCCCGCTCCCGGAGGAGCCGGCGGAGATCGTCAAGGTCGCGCGCGCGATCAAGTACCCGGTGATCATCAAGTCCGCCGGCGGTGGCGGCGGCCGCGGGATGCGGGTGGTGCACACCGAGGCGGCGCTCCTTGCGGCCGTGAGCCTGACGCGTACCGAGGCGCAGGCGGCGTTCGGCAACCCGGTCGTGTACCTCGAGAAGTTCCTCGAGAACCCGCGCCACATCGAGGTCCAGGTGCTCGCCGACGAGCACCGCAACGCCGTGCACCTCGGCGAGCGCGACTGCTCGATGCAACGCCGCCACCAGAAGGTCCTCGAAGAGGCGCCGGCGCCCGAGATCACGCCCCGCCAGCGCGCCCGGCTCGGCGAGCGCTGCGTCGAGGCCTGCCGCAAGATCCACTATCGCGGCGCGGGGACGTTCGAGTTCCTGTACCAGGACGAGGAGTTCTACTTCATCGAGATGAACACCCGGATCCAGGTCGAGCACCCGGTCACCGAGATGGTGACCGGAATCGACATCGTCCAGGCGCAGATCCGGGTCGCCGCCGGGGAGAAGCTCGGCTTCCGCCAGCGCGACATCGAGCTCAAGGGGCACGCGATCGAGTGCCGGATCAACGCCGAGGACCCGTTCAAGTTCACCCCGTCGCCGGGCCGGATCACCTCGTACCACCCGCCGGGCGGGCCGGGGATCCGCGTCGACTCGCACGTCTACCACGGTTACGTCGTGCCCCCGCACTACGACTCGATGATCGGGAAGGTCATCGCGTACGGCGCGACGCGCGACCAGGCGATCCGGCGCATGCGGGTCGCGCTGTCCGAGATGGTCGTCGAGGGGATCCAGACCAACATCCCCCTGCACCAGGAGCTGCTCGTCGACACGCGCTTCCTGCGCGGCGGGACGAGCATCCACTACCTGGAGCAGAAGCTCGCGCAGGCCGCAAAGCGCGCCGGCAAGGGCTGACCGCCGAGCGTCCCATGGCCTGGCGGTCGCTCGTCGTCGAGATCGACGCCGCGACGGCGGAGCCGCTGTCGGAGGCACTGCTCGCCCGCGGCGCCGCGGCGACGAGCATCGAGGATGCGGCCGCCGGTACCGGCGCCGAGCGGCCGGTGTTCGACGAGCCGGGCGCCACCCCGGCCCGGTGGGCGCGCGCGCTGCTACGCGTGCTGGTGCCCGCCGACCTCGACCCGGCGGCGCTCCTGCAAGGCGCGGCCACGGACGCGGGGCTCCCGGCGCCGTCGCGCTTCGCGGTCGAGCCGGTGGGGGACGAGGACTGGGTTCGCCGCGTGCAGTCCCAGTTCGAGCCGATCCGGATCTCGAGCCGGCTGTGGATCGTTCCGTCCTGGCACGCGGCGCCCGATCCGGAGGCGATCCATCTCGTCCTCGACCCGGGGCGCGCGTTCGGGACCGGGAGCCACCCGACCACGCGGGCCTGCCTGCGCTGGCTCGAGCAACGGGTATTCCCCGGCGCGCGCGTGCTCGATTACGGTTGCGGTTCGGGTATATTGGCCGTCGCCGCCGTGAAGCTCGGCGCAGGCGCGGCGGTCGGCGTCGACATCGATCCCGAGGCCCTCGCCGCGGCGCGCGACAATGCGGCCCTGAACCGTGCGCCGGCACGCTTTCTCGACGCCCACGCGCCGCTCGACTTTTCCGCCGATCTCGTCGTGGCAAACATCCTCGCGAACCCGCTGGAGGTGCTGGCACCGCTCCTCGCCGGCCATTGCCGGCCCGGCGGCCAGATCGCCCTGGCCGGCATCCTCGAGGCGCAGGCGGATCGCGTGGCCGGCGCGTATGCGCCGTGGTTCGACGTCGTGGCGTTCGACCGCGACGAGGGCTGGGTCGCGCTCGAGGGGACCCGCCGGTGAAGATGTTCACGAGCTGTCCGGCCTGCGGGACGACGTTCCGGGTGCACCCGGATCAGCTGACCGCGCGCGGCGGCCAGGTCCGCTGCGGCCAGTGCACGAGCGTTTTCGACGCGCGTTCGGCGCTGGTCACCGAACCCGACGCGGACGAGGCCGCGGCAACGCCGGCGAACCGCACCGACGAGATCGCCCTGGTCGAGGCCACGGTGTCGCAGCCGCTCGGCAGCACGCTGCCGCCCGAGCCGGAGATCTCGCTCTCCGAGAGCGAGTCGGAGTTCGAATTCGGCCCGCGGCCGCGGCGCAGCTCGCAGCTCGCCACCGTGCTCTGGGCACTCGGCTGCGTCGCGGGCACGCTCCTCCTCGCGGGCCAGGCCGCATACCACTACCGGGGGGAGCTCGCGGTGCTGTGGCCCGCATCGCGACCCTGGCTTGCGACGGCCTGCCAGACGCTTCGCTGCACGATCCCGCTGCCGCAGCACTCCGACCTCATCAGCCTCGAGTCCTCGGAGCTCGCGGCGGAGCGCGGGGTGGCCGGCGTCCTCACGCTGTCGGCCGTGCTCCGCAACCGCGCGGGCTTCGCGCAGGCGTACCCGGCGCTCGAGCTCACGCTGACCGATCCGCAGGACCGGCCGCTCGCGCGTCGTGTCCTCGCGCCTTCGGACTACCTCGGCGCACGTGCGGCACGCGAGCCCGTGTTCGCGGCCGGCAGCGAAACGAACTTCCGGCTGCACATCGACGCCGCCGGGCTCGGCGCGAGCGGCTACCGGCTGTACGCGTTCTATCGCTGAGCACGCCCGCGAGCCGAATTCGGCTATCCTTCCGCGCCCTTTCCGGCCCCACCGCATCACCAGGAGGACCCCATGGCCACAGTCACTCTCGGCGGCAACCCGATCGAGCTCGCGGGCACGTTTCCGAAGCCCGGGCAGAGCGCGCCGGCATTCACGCTCGTCGGCAAGGACCTCAAGGATGTCTCGCTGAAGGACTTCGCGGGCAAGCGCAAGGTGCTGAACATCGTGCCGAGCCTCGACACGCCGGTGTGCGCGACCTCCACGCGCAAGTTCAACCAGACCGCGGGCGGCATGGGCAACGTGGCGGTGCTCGTGATCTCGGCCGACCTGCCGTTCGCGATGGGCCGCTTCTGCACGACCGAGGACCTCCAGAACGTCGTCCCGCTCTCGGTCATGCGCGGACGCGAGTTCCTGCGCAATTACGGCGTCGAGATCGTGAGCGGGCCGCTCGTTGGCGTCGCCGCGCGCGCAGTGGTGGTGCTGGACGAGAACGACAAAGTCGTTCACGCCGAGCTCGTGCCGGAGATCAAGAACGAGCCGAACTACGAGGCCGCGCTGCAGGCGCTGCGGCCGTAGGGCCGCGCGACCGGCAGGCGCACGCGCGCCGATCCGAACGGCGTCACCATGAAGAAGATCCTCGTCTGCGGCTCGATCGCGTACGACAACATCATGGTGTTCCAGGGGCGGTTCAAGGACCACATCCTCCCCGACAAGATCCACATCCTGAACGTCGCGTTCCTCGTGCCCGACCTGCGGCGCGAGTACGGCGGCTGCGCCGGGAACATCGGCTACAACCTCAAGCTCCTTGGCGGCGACCCGCTCATCATGGCGACCGTCGGCGAGGACGCTGCGCCGTACCTCGAGCGGCTCGATGCACTGGGGCTGCCGCGCAAGCACGTGCGCGAGATCCCGGGCGCGCTCACCGCGCAGGCGTTCATCACCACCGACCTCGACGACAACCAGATCACCGCGTTCCATCCCGGCGCGATGACGCAGTCGCACCTGAACCGCATCGACGGGTCGCTCGGCGTCGGCCTCGCGATCGTCGCGCCCGACGGCCGCGAAGGGATGGTCGTGCACGTCGACGAGCTCGCCGCGGCCCACATCCCGTTCATGTTCGACCCCGGGCAGCAGCTGCCGACCTTCTCCGGAACCGACCTCCTTCCGATCATCGACGCCGCGAGCTACGTCGCGGTCAACGACTACGAGGGACAGGTCCTCGCCGACAAGACCGAGCGTTCGCTCGAGGAACTTGCCCGCATGGTCGATGCCCTGATCGTGACCAAGGGCGCGGACGGGTCGACGATCTACGCCAAGGGTCAGCGCCACGACATCCCGAGCGTCAAGCCGACCGCGCTGGTCGATCCGACCGGCTGCGGGGACGCCTACCGCGCCGGGCTTCTGTACGGCATCGCGGCCGGGTTCGACTGGCCGAGCACCGGCCGGCTCGCGTCGCTGATGGGCGCGATCAAGATCGCCGCGCGTGGCGGGCAGAACCACCAGGCGAGCCGCGCGGAGATCGGCGCGCTCTATCGGAAGAACTTCGGGGCCGCGATCTTCTGAGGAGGCGCAGCCTCAAAGCGCCGCGCGGATGCGCGCGGCGTTCGTCTGCAGCTCCTCCCGCGGCGGGTTCTTGACCGGCCAGACGAGCTTCATCCCGTCGCCGGGCCGGCGCGGCAGCACGTGGATGTGGAAGTGGAACACTGTCTGCTCCGCGACGGCGCCATTCGCCTGAAAAAGATTCACCCCTTCCGGCGCAATCGACGCCTTCAGCGCCTTCGCCACGCGCGCGGTCGTGCGCATCACCGCGGCGGCGAGCGTGTCGTCGAGGCCGAAGACGTTCTCGACGTGCGGCTTCACGGCGACCAGCATGTGGCCCGGGTTGACCGAGCCGATGTCCATGAAGGCGACCGTGTGCTCGTCCTGGTAGACGACGCTCGCCGGGATCTGGCCGGCGACGATCTTGCAGAAGACGCAGTTGTCCATCGCAACCTCCATCGTCATCGCACGCGCGCCAGGTCTGCGGCCTGCGCGCACTGCACCTGAAACAGCCGCCGATCCTCCAGCCGGACCGCCGTCAGCGCGCCGCCCCACACGCACGCCGTGTCCAGCGCGAGCAGATTCCGCTTGAGCTTCAGGCCGAGCGCGGACCAGTGGCCGCAGATGATCGGCACGCCGCGCGTCTTGCGCCCCGGCACCTCGAACCACGGCATGAAGCCGGGCGGGGCCTGCTCGACCTCGCCCTTCACCCGAAGCTCCATCGCGCCGTCGGCCGAACAGAAACGCATCCGCGTCATCGCATTCACGATCACCCGCAACCGGTCCATGCCGCGGAGGTTGTCGTCCCAGGCGTCGGGGCGGCTGCCGTAGAGCTCGGCGAGGAACAGCCGATAGCGCTTGGAGCGCAGCTCCGCCTCCACCTCCGCGGCGAGATCCTGCGCCTGCGCGACGGACCAGGACGGCAGCAGGCCCGCGTGCACCATCACGTACTCGTCCTCAACGTGCAGCATCGGCCGGAACCGCAGCCAGTCGAGCAACTCGTCGCGGTCCGGCGCCGCGAGCACGTCGTCGAACGTGTCGTCGTCACGCCGCTTGGTGTGGCCGGCGGCGAGCGTGAGCAGGTGAAGGTCGTGGTTGCCGTGCACGACGACTGCCCGCTCGCCAAGGTCCTTCACGAACCGCACCACCTCGAGCGAGTGTGGGCCGCGGTTCACGAGATCGCCGACGAACCACAGCCGGTCGCGCGCGGGGGAGAACCCGATCTCGCCGAGCAGCTGCTCGAGCTCCTCGAAACAGCCCTGGACGTCGCCGATCGCGAAGGTCGCCATGCCGCGCCGAGTTTACCTGACACGGTGTGAACGGAGCGTGAACGCTTACTGGCGCGTGGTGCGGCCGCCCGGCGCGGGCGCCTTCTCCCAGGTGCTGCGGAACGGGTTGATGTCGATGCCCCCGCGGCGGGTGAAGCGCGCGTAGACGGTTAGCCGGTCCGGCCGGCAGCGGGCCTGAAGGTCGACGAACATCCGCTCGACGCAGTGCTCGTGGAAGCCGGCGTGCTGGCGGAAGGACACGAGGTAGCGCAGCAGCCCGGGCCGATCGATCTTCGGTCCGCGGTAGTGGATCTGCACGCTCCCCCAGTCGGGCTGGCCGGTGACCGGGCAGTTGGACTTGAACAGGTGCGAGACCAGCGTCTCCTCGATCGTCGCGCCGACGGCGGCGAGCGCATCGGGTCGTGGGGAGTAGTCGTGCACCTCGATGTCCAGGTTGTCGATCGACACGCCCGCGAGCGGCTCGATCGCGAGTTGCGCGAACGCTGCCGACCGAACCAGCTCGACTCCGACCGGACTGCCGCAAGCCCGGGCGAGATCATGGCGCAATGCGCGCGCCACTTCGTCCTGCCCGGTGAAGCGCGTCTGGCTGAACGAGTTGAGGTAGAGCTTCACCGATTTCGACTCGACGATATTCGGCGACTCGGCGAGCACGCGAAAGCGGGCGATCGCGATCTCGGGCTTGCCGCGTGCGTCCAGCCAGGACAGCTCGTAGGCCGTCCAGAGGTCCGCACCGGAGAACGGCAGCGCTTCGGAGAGACCGAGCGCCTCGCGCTGCGGCGCGCGGGCGATGGGAAATAGGAAGCCCGGGTCGTATTCGCCCTTGTAGGAGGCTGGCTTCCCGAGCGGCGACTGATCGATGGATGCCATGTCGCCCTTGTACCACTGCGTGACAGTCCCTGCCAACGCGCTCACCGCCCCGAAATCACGATCGCTGTCGCCAACAGCCAAGCTAGCCGACTGCGAAAGCACTATCCTGCGGTCGGGGAGGGCAACGGACGCCCCTGCCGACCTCGAGATCGGGCAGGATCCAGACTACAGATGTCGGACAGAGCAAATCCACGGCCAGCATTGTTGCGCTGGATCGCCTATGGTGCCGTCCTGGCGCTCGCGGTGATTGCTGTCTGGATGACTGAGGACCCGGAGGGTCAAGCGGCGGCCGCGCGTGCGCGAACCGAGATGGCGCCCTACCGAGCCGCCGGGTCGGCGGCGCCCGAGGCAGCCCGAGTTCCCGCGCTGCAGCTCGAGCGGTTGGGCGCGCGAGGAGAAACGCGCGCGGGTCCCTTCAATGCTCGCTCCTGGGAGGGTCTTGAGGCCGAGGAGGCGCGTCGCAACGTCGCCGTTGCCAGCGCCTCCGCCGGCGCCGCAGGCACCCCCGCTGCCGTTCGCGTTTCTGGGCCAGTTGGTCGAGGGAAATCGGGTCACGGTGTTCCTCACCAACGGCGCCCGCAACTGGGTCGTCCAGATGGGAGACACCATCGACGGCGCATATCGCGTCGAAGCCATCACCGAGCGGACCTTGACGCTTACGTACCTGCCGCTCAACGCGCGGCAGGAACTAGCGATCGGCAGTGCGCAGCCATACCTCCGGTCGACCGGCGCGCCGTGGATTTCAGAGGCGTTGCCGGTTGCGGTCTCGCCCCCCGGCGGCCCCCCACTGACTGGTCAAGCGACGCTTCTGCTCACAGCGCCAGCACGGGTAACGGCGGGCAACACGTTGGTCGTGACCATCGGACTACCGCCAGGCGGAAAGGCGCACGCCGCGCGCGTCGAGCTCGCGTACGACCCGAAGGCGCTCGCTGCGGTCAACCTCCCTGCGAGCGGCTCCGGCCGTATCGCGCTCCAGCTAGCGGGCGGCACCAGGCCACTCGCGCAGGCGCGGTTCCGCGCGATCGCACAGTCACCGACAAACACCCAGATCAGGACGGTAAGCGCGAGCGCGACGGATGCGCACGGTGCGGACGTTGCGATTGCGATCCCAGGCGCACACGAGGTCGCGATCGTGCAAGCTCAAGGGGCGAACTGAACTAGCTGCCATTGCGACAGGCCGCGGATCGTCGAGCGATCGCGCGGCCAGAGCTCAGGGTGCTGATCTCGAGCCCCGTGTGTTGCTGCGGGCTCCTCCTTCAATGCGCATATCGAGCGCGACGCCCGGGTATCTCAACCCGGGGACCCCGAAGGGCCTCGCACCGATCACCGCCAGGTCGGCCGGATCGCGTGCACTCACGAAACAAGGGCAGCCTACCACCACCGCGAGCGCGCTCAAGCGCGGAAAGGTAGGGGTTTGAGGGGGGGTTTCCGGGGATGACGGCCCGAGACGTCCGCGCAGGATGATCAGTTGGTCTCGGGCTCGGGGAAGCGGAGGTTGGGATCAACTCCCGCTAGCAGTCGGTCAGTTCCTTCTGTCCCCGGCATTAGTCGACTCCAGTAGATGCCGCGTACATCGAGTGGCGCGGTAGAGCTGATTTCCAAGCGTGAGATCGTAGTACCGATAGCCAATTCTTTGGGCTTGCCCGAGCGGCGCATGCAAGCCGATAGTTCGTTGCTCTTCTCAATCTTTCCGTCTTTCGACCAAGCTTGCGTTGGTTCACGGAGCTCGACGTTCTTGCCGTCGCTCGTCATGGCGATGACCGTTACCGAAGCCCCTCTCATGAGCGACCTAAATTCCGACTCCATTACGTCCGCCGTCGCAAGATCAAAGTTACCGCGCAGTGACAAGCAGACTGCAGCCATGCTTCCAACGACCCTTGCGGGTGTGACAAGGTCGAAACGGACGGGTGCCGTCGATAGCTTCACCGGGGTAGCAGAAACTATCGTCACATCTCTTTCTATGCCCCAAAGCCAAGAAGAAAGTGTGTCAGTGATCTGATCACAGCCCACGAGCATCAGGGGCGTGATTACGGAGACGCAGATTCGCGTCACCGCGGGCGCGCGCAGCGAAGCCGCACGTTCGCGAGCAACACCATTCACTCGGTTCGGCACGCGGACACGTCGGTGTATCGACTTGTCATTCGTCAGAGAAGCACGAGAGGGATGGCAAGAAACGACACTAAGAAACCCGCCATCGCGATCCTAAGATTTCTTAGGCGACGCCAACCGTCCCCGGCGCTCACAGAGAGCACCGTGCCGCTCCAGGTCACCGTTCCCGCAGGATCGACGTACCTCAGCGGATTCTGATTGGCATACCCGTAGGTGTTCAACCCACCGATCAGTCCAATCGGATCACTCTCAACATACCGTCCGATCTGCGGATCGTAGTCTCTGAAGTAGTTGTAGAAGCGCCGTCTCGGAGTCGACGCAGTGCGGACACCCGGGCGCGAAATCGAACGACGTCTACTGACTCTCGTTTGTTCGAGATTGCACGCTATTCGCCCATCCACTCGGGCTTCCGTAGAGCAACAATGTGATCCAAATCGCAGCCAGAATGCCAACCCCGAAGGCAAACCCGGCCCACGAGGCCCCTTTTCCATACTCAGACCACAACCCAGCGCTGCCAAGCAGGCCTACCCCAAGAACCAGAGTCAGGACTACACGTGCCATGAACGACACCGATCGGCGAGGCTTCGTTCCGGCACCTTGCGCCTTCTCCGAATGAGTAGCAATGTGGTGGAGGTAGGTCGTCAGCACAAAAGCTAGCGAAAATCCTTGCCAGAACCAAACCATGCAGGCTGTGATGCTCTGATCGACGCTCATCGGTATCTCACTTGACTAGAGGGAAAGCCCCCAGACCGCCCAGACTCGGGTCCACAAACAGATTCATGCCCGCGGCGCCAAAGCCACCCAATCCAGCGGCCCGAAAGAACTGCATTCTTGACCGGATAGGGGCCGTATGCCGCACCGCTCAGGAGGCCTGAGTACAGTCCCACCCCGCCTTGGAATCCTGCTTGCTGCCAGTTGATGCAACTCCACTGAGTGCCCGATGCTCGCTGGCTGACGACGTTTGCAGCAAACCCTGCCCCGCCGCCGATTGCGGCCCCGCCTGCGATGGAGGCCATTGCTGCTCTTCCGATCGGAATGCTGCTTGCAGCCCCCGACAAGAAGCCGATACCGAACCCATAGGCTATGTTTCCAGCGTTACTGACGGTCCATCCACCTTGATTACCAGCTTGAATAGCACTGACCACACCGCCTATTGTTCCACCAATCGCTGCTGCCCCAACAACGAGTGGGATCGCGTTCCCAGACGGATCGGACAAACTGCTCGGGTTGCCGTAGACATAGAGGTAGGTGTTCAGCCCGCCCGCGAGCCCGATCGGATCACTCTGCACGTACCGTCCGGTCTGCGGGTCGTAGTCGCGGAAGTAGTTGTAGAAAAGCCCCGTCTCGGCATCGAAGTACTGGCCCGGGAAGCGCTGGTTGAACTCGAAGTTGCCCAATCCCCGCGGGTTCTTGTTTGCTGCCAGCTCCGCGAACGGGCTCGTGTCCCAGCGCCAGCGGAGCTGGTTCGCGGTGTTGGTAATTACCCAAGGCCGGTCAATCTGGTCGGCGTAGATATAGAAGATGGTCGGGCTTCCGGTCGAGCCCCGCAGTACCGCGATCGGCGTCGTGCCGAACCAAACGTACTCCTGAATGAGGGCGCCGGAGCTGTTGTACTCCCCGAGGAGCTTGCCTTGCTCATCGTAGACGAAGTAGTTCGTTCCCGAGGGCACGATTGAGGTCGGGCCGGTCTTCTTCACCCGCTGCCCGAGCCCGTCAAGCGTGTACGTCGCGGTGGTCGAGCCCTTCACGGCCTGCACGAGCCGCCCGCGGTCGTTGTAGGTGAGCGTGAACTGGCCGTCGCTCGTCGTATCGCCCGCCCCGTTGTACGCGAAAGTCCTTGCCGGCGCAGGACCCGAGGTCGACCCGAGCCGGTTGGTGGCGGCGGGGGTGGTGTACGTGTAGTTGTTTCCCCCGATCCCGAGTGTCGTGCGGTTGCCGTTCGTGTCGTAGCCGTAGTTGCGCGTGGAGCTCGCATCGACCCAGGAAGTCAACCGGTCGAGCCGGTCGTAGCCCATCGTCTGCACGAGCGCCGGGTTGGTCGGGTGCTTGATCTCGGTGATGCGCGACGCTACGTCGTACGTGACGTTGCGCGAGTCGGTAGTCGTGAGCGGGAAGCTCGTCAATCGCCCGTCCAGATCGAAGCTCCGCGTCACCGCCAGGCTATTGCCCCAGGTCCAGCCTAAGGGCGCACCGAAGGGGAAGTAGCTGATGTTAGTGGCGATGATGGCGCTACCCACCGTCAAGCTCGTCACCCGCCCTGCGGCGTCGTAGCCAAACGTCAGCACCTTGCCCTTCGGGTAGGTGATCGAGGTCAGGCGCCCAGTCGTGGCGTTCCAGGCGTAGTTGACCGTGAACACCCGCCCCGTGGAATGCGTGTCGCGCTTCTGGGTCACCCGGCCGTGAGCGTCGTAGGTGTAGGTGGTGTTGCCGCCCGGGAAGGTGATGGTGGTGAGCCGGCCCTTCTGGTTGGTGCCTTGGTCCCAGGCGTAGCCGATCGAGGTTGCGTCCTGGAAGGTCGCTAGCGTGACTCGATTGAGCGCATCGTGGGTATACGTGGTGGTCTTGGGACGCGCATCGGTCGAGGACGTGAGATTGCCCGCGGCATCGAACAGCCGGTTCGTCGCGCCACGGTCGGGGGATACCTCCTGCGTCTGATCGCCCAGCCCGGAGACCGTGTAGCCGGTAGCGTTGTTGCGCGGATCGGTCACCGTGGCGAGTTGATCCAGGCCGTCGTAGGCGTAGCGCGTGAGCCCGGAGAGCGGGTCGGTGACGTCCTTGAGGCGGTTGAGCGCATCGTAGGTCAGCGCGCTCAGGTCGTTCGGCGTCCCGGTGAGCGGCCCGTCGATCGAAGTAAGGTTGCCTTGGTTGTCGTATCCGTACTGCGTGATCTGGAGCGCGGGGTTCGTGCCGCCGATGTCCTTGATGAGGCGGTTCAGATTGCTGTACTCGCGCGAGCGCGTGCTCTTGAGCACGCCGCCCGGATCGCGCGTCTCCTCCAGCGTGCGGTTGCCCGCCACATCCAGCGTGTACGTCGTCTTGTTGCCGAGGTTGTCGCGAACCTCCGTCAGACGGTGAGCGGTATCGTAGTCGTACTCGAGAAAACTCGCATCCGGCAGCGCGATCCGCGTGAGCTGTCCAACCCCGTCGTAGGTATAGCTCGTCAGCTGCGAACCGGCGGTACGCGAAGTCAACCGCTGGCGCTCATCCCACACGAGCGTTGTCACGAGACCGTTCGGATCGGTGATCTGGCGCGGCTTGCCGTGGGCGTCGTAGTTACCCAAGGTCGTCTGGTGACCGAGGGCGTTCGTGATTGAAAGGAGGTTCCCGGTCGCCTCTTCGTAGGCATAGGTTGTCGCATCGGTGACGTCGGTGCGCGGACCGTTCACCACGACTTGAGTCGCGACCGCAGGATTCGTCGTGCCGTAGGTGTAGGTGTACGTCCAAGTGCGAGCGCTTCCGACCGGCGCGGCGCTACAGCCCTGCGCGCCCGAGGCGTCATTGGTCGCCTGGACGCTGCGGCTGGTCATGCTGCCCTTGGTGTCGTAGGCGAGTGTCGTGGTCCGCTTGGGCTCGCAGATCTTGGTAGGCAGCCGCCAGGTGGGATGCCACTCGGTGGTGATCTTGCGCTGGACGGTGCCTGCGGAAGGTGTCCAGGTTGACAGATCGGCAGGGCAGCTAGCGGTTAGCCCTTCGCCTCGAACCAGTTCGAGGTTGCGCACGAGATCGTGCTTGTAGCAGCTCCTGTTTCCGTTCCAGTCCAGCGCAGATGCGACGTTCCCGTCGGCGTCGAAGGTTCGCGCGGTCGGCCCACAGGTCGGGCACACCGCGCCGGTGATTCCAATGTTCTGACTTGCGCCGTGCGTGAAGGCGTAGCTGAAAGTCCGCTGAGCTCCCAGCGGGTCGATCTCCGTGGTGCTGCCACCGCCATAGGTGAACTGGTATCTGTTGACCTCCTGCGCTCCCGCGTGATGTTTTGTGACGGTCGCCCCCGACACGCCGTTGTACGCGTAGCTCGCGAAGCGATCGCCGTTCTCGTCCTCGATACCGGTCAGGGCGAACGGGAGATTGGTGGGAACCAATCCGGATTCGTTGTAGCGATAGGTTCTAACCTTGGTGTCAGGAAAGGTGATCGTCGTGAGTGCGCCGTCCGCGTTGTACGTGTATAGAAAGTTCTGTCCTGCCGGATCGGTCATCCGCACGACTCGCTGCTTGACGTCGTAGCCGAAGGTAAGTGTGCGGCCGAAGTCGTCCGCGACCCGAATGAGCAAGCCGACCGGCAGCGGCGTGGTCGTGCCCTCGATCACCCCTCCGTTGGGCGGCGTCGAGGACCCGTCCGAGTATCCGAGCGTGTGCCGTTTGCCCGCACGGTCCTGGATAAACAAGAGCCGCCCCGCGGCGTCGTACTCCTCGATCTCATCCTCGCGGGAGGACGTGAAGCGCCAGCCGGTGATCTGCGCTCCGCTTCGCAGCTGCTCGATACGGTCGGCGATGTCCGGATCGGCAGTGTAGGTCATCCCGTCGGTCGAGCGGAAAGTCAGGACTCGTCCGGAGGGTCGGTAGAAGCTGACGAGGGTCGGGACCTCGGGATCAAACGAGACGACGCGAAGATACGTGTGCGTCCAGTTGACGCCGATTGGGCCTGCGCGCGTTGGTCTGCTGTTGTACGCGCGAGCGAAGCGTAGGGGAAAGGATCCGGAGGCGGCGTAGTCCTCCTCCATCAGGAACTTGTTCCCGCTCGAGGGGACGACGGGATTTCCACGCTTGCATGTCGTTTCGCAGCCAGCATCCCTGTCGAGATTCAGTGTGTTGGAGACGCTGCATTGCGGCAGCGCCGCGCCAGTACACGACGCCGAGACACCGAACAGGGAAAGGCTCGGAACGCCGAGCGGGTAGATGGTGTAATGGGGGAAGGCCCCTTGGACAAGCGGTGCCGGCGCACTGCAGCCAAAGGCTACCCAGGCCGCCAGGCCGGCATCGATCGCCGCCTGGCGGGTGCGGTATCCGGTCTGCGGCTTGACGCTGGCGTTCCCGCACGCGCCCATGAACCCGCCGACCTCCCAGGTAATCGGTGCCGTACCTGCCGCCTCAGTTCTGGCCGGGGCCAGCGACCCTCCAACGAAACAGAGCAGGGCCACGCTTGCCAGCCGAGCCGAGGTGAGGCTCCCAGGGAGACGTTGTCCTCTGGGCTCAGGACATGCGGCCCGGACAATCAGCTTGAAGAAAGACGCGCCAACACAAGACAAAGGATGTACGGCCGAGCGACGCGTCACGGTTTCCCCTCCCCAAGGTGACCGGGATCAAGTCTAGCGGAGGATCAATACGCCTGTAAGATTGTGGGGATCGACCAAACACCGCAATCTATTCTGCTAGTTTGATCTCCGACTTGAGTAGTGTTGCTCCGAGGCACAGCTCAGCGAGAATGTCAGTAATGAGTCCCGCATTGGCCAAGGTCGCCAGATGGGCTGTCTATGGGTTCCTAGCTGCGCTCGCCTTGCTCGGCCTTCGGGTCAGTGAGCCGCCCGGGGATCGGGCCAGAACGCGTCTCGCGTCGCCGATAACGCCCGGTGGCCCGGCGTCCTTCGTAAGCTCGCCGGCTCCCGCCCGAGCAGCAGAGGTGGAACTGGCGCGGCTGAGGGACCGTGCGCGGACAGAAGCCTTGGGGGGACGCATTGACGACCGGGCGTGGGCGTCCGTTGAAGCGCACGAAGCTGCAAGGTCTGTGCCCCTTGCCCCGCCGCTCCCGCCGCAAGCGCCTCCGTTGCCGTTCGCGTTCATGGGCAAGCTGATCGACGAAGCCAGCACGATCGTCTTCCTGACGAAGGGTGATCGCAGTTACGCGGTTCGTGCTGGAGACACCATAGGCGAAACCTACCGCGTCGATGAGGTCGGCGAGCGTACGATAACGTTCACATACCTGCCCCTGGACTCCAAGCAGGTGCTCGCCGTCGGGAGTCCGGTGCTCGCGCTCGTCACCGAGCTCCAGCCCTCCGTTGCGAACGCAACCGGGATATTCCCAGCTCCTGCTGCGTCAGCACACGCATCGGCTGAGCCGGCTCACCTAGTTTGGAGTGCCCCGGCGCAAGCGGCGATCGGGGAGGAATTCACGATCGAAGTCGGGCTCCCTTCCGGTCCCGAGCCGCGCAGAGGTCGCGTCGAACTCGTCTATGACGGCCGAATGCTCGCGGTTCTTGGCGGAGCCGCGGCGGGATCGGCCAAGCTCAGCGATGGCTCGAGCGTGCGGCGCGCGATCGTAGAGGTGATCGGTCCGGGGTTTCCAGGGGCGCCGCCCACGCCCAGCGAAGTGCGCTTCCGCGTGCTCGCGGCCAATCCTACGAAGACGCAGATCGGCATCGAGAACCTCTCGGCCGTTGCGGCCAGCAGGCCCCTGGTCGTCCCAACTCCAGGGACATACCAACTCGCGATCGTTGAGAACGAAGCCCTCCGAAGTACTCGCTGAGACCCGTTAGCTAGTGATCTGGCCAAAGGGCCTAAAGGACTTGCTCTCGCCCTGTCTAGCCGGTCGCGTGCTTGCGTGAATTTTGCGTGAGTCGGCTGCGCTTTAGCAGTGCTGCGCCTTAGCTGAATGGCGCTTAGGCGACAGCCACACGCAGATCGGACCGAGCGCCAACAGAGCTAGCCCGAGATCTCCAGCCGCCGCCGAAACCCGATCGCCTCCGCGACGTGCGTCGCGGCAATGGCGTCAGTTCCAGCAAGATCGGCGATCGTGCGCGCCAGCTTGAGCACGCGGTGGTAGGCACGGGCCGAAAGACCGAACCGGGCGATCGCCTGCTTGAGGAGCGTTTCACCCGCACGGTCCGTCTGGCAGTGGCGCTCGACCTCTTTCGTACCGAGCTCGGCATTGCTCTTGCCCTGCCGCGCAAGCTGACGCTCGCGCGCCGCACTCACGCGGCGGCGCACGGTCTCGCTCGTTTCGCCCGGCGTTTGGGCAAGCAGCTCCTCCTGCGGCACCGCCGGCACTTCGATGTGAATGTCGATGCGGTCGAGGAGCGGCCCTGAGAGCTTCCAGCGATAGCGCGCGACTTGGTCAGGCGTGCAGCGGCACTTGCCGCCGTAGTGACCGAGATACCCGCAGGGGCACGGGTTCATCGCCGCGATGAGCTGGAAGCGCGCCGGGAACTCCGCCTTGCGCGCCGCACGCGAGATCGACACCCGCCCCGACTCGAGCGGCTCGCGCAGCACCTCGAGCACGCGCCGGTCGAACTCCGCCAGCTCGTCGAGGAAGAGCACGCCGCGATGCGCGAGCGAGATCTCGCCCGGCCGCGGGTCCCCGCCGCCGCCGACGAGCGCGACGCTGGACGCGGAGTGGTGCGGTGCGCGGAACGGCCGCTCGCACCACTCGCCGACGCGAAACCCGACCGCCGCGAGCGAGCGCAGCGCGGCCGACTCGAGCGCCTCCTCGTCGGTCATCGGCGGGAGGAGGCCCGGCAGGCGCGCGGCGAGCATCGACTTCCCGGTGCCTGGCGGCCCGGCCATCAGCAGGCTGTGGGCGCCCGCCGCGGCGACCTCGAGCGCGCGCTTGGCGTGAGCCTGTCCTCTGACCTCCGACAGATCGGGATAGACGGCGCCGTTCACACTCGGCACGGGCGCGAAGCGCTCGATCCGGCGACTCGCCGGTCAGATGCGCGCACACGGCAAGTAGCGTCGGCGCCGGGTAGACGTTCGCGTCCTTCACCAGCGCTGCTTCGGCGGCGCTCGGCACGGGTAGCACGAAGCCGCGCCCGGACCGCGCGGCGCGGTAGGTCATCGCGAGCGCGCCGCGGATCGCCCGCAGCTCGCCCGACAACGACAGCTCCCCCGCAAACTCGTATTCGGCGAGCTTGGCCGCCGGGAGCTGCCGGGTCGCGACCAGGATCCCGAGCGCGATTGGCAAGTCGAAGCGTCCGCTCTCCTTCGGCAGATCAGCGGGCGCGAGGTTGACCGTAATGCGCCGGGCGGGAAACTCGAAGCGGCAGTTCAGGAGCGCAGCACGCACGCGATCGCGCGCCTCTTTCACCTCCGCCTCGGGGAGCCCCACGATGGTGAATGCCGGCAAGCCGCCCGCAAGATGCACCTCGACCGTGACGAGCGGTGCTTCAAGGCCGGCGAGCGCCCGACTGTAGAGGACCGCGAGGGACATGCCCGCAAGCATGAGCCCGTCACTGGCTCACCCCGTGGGCCAGTGGCGCGGATTCAGCCGAGATCCCTGAACCGCTCCTCGAGCTTCGTCCAGCCGCGCCTCGAGCGCCGCGAGCTTCTCCCGCGTGCGCGCCAGCACCTTCGCCTGGACGTCGAACTCCTCCCGAGTGACCAGATCGAGGCGCGCCAGCGCCGACGACATCAGCGCGCGGAAGTTCTTTTCGACATCCCGTGCGGGGTTCGCGGCGAATAGCTCGGACATCTTCGCGCTGAGTTCTTCGACGATCTTGGCGGGGGGCATGGAACGGCTCCGGAGGGCCGCTCGAGTCTAGCAGCGCGCGAAGTACGCCGCGAAGCACAGCATTGGTGCGTCCAGCCGCAGTACTGCGCCGCGCTGGTGCGTCGCACCGGGACGACGCTCGCGATCACGCAGTAATCCATTGTTTTCACACGGAAACATTTCTGGCACGTGAAATGCTCCACGTCCGTTGCTTTTCCTCAATCCAATAGCAAAGGGAGCATTCAATGAAGCAACTCCTGCTCGCATCGGCGGTTGCGACCGCCGTCGCTGCACCCGCCGTCGCGCTCGCGCAAGCGCCCGCCGCGCCGGCGTCGCCGCACACGATCAGCTACAACGTCGGCTTCTTCAGCAACTACATCTTCCGCGGCATCTCGCAAACCGGGGGCAAGGCGGCGCTCCAGGGCGGAGCCGACTACGGCCACGCGAGCGGCTTCTACGGCGGAACCTGGGCGTCGAACGTCAGTTGGCTGCAAGACTTCGGCCTCTACACCCGGTCGAGCCTGGAGTGGGACTTCTACGGTGGCTACAAGTGGAGCTTCGCCAACGACTTCGGCCTCGACGTGGGCTCCATCTACTACTGGTACCCGGGCAGCAAGAATGCCGGAGTGACCTCGGCCAACACCTGGGAGATCTACGTCGCCGGCACCTGGAAGTTCCTCGGCGCGAAGTTCTCGTACAGCCTGACGGACTACTTCGGCGCCAAGCCGATCGGCCAGGACACCGACGGGACCTGGTACCTCGATCTCTTCGCCAACTATCCCTTCGGCGAAACCGGCTTCGCGCTGAATGCCCACTACGGGATTCTCGACGTCAGGCACGACGGGACCGGGAATAGCGAGGTGTCCTACGACGACTGGCGGATCGGAGGTTCGTTCACGTTCCCCTCCGGCCCGGTCAAGGGGCTCGAACTCGGCGTCTACTACAGCGACACCAACGCGTCGAACTTCTACGTCACCCCGGCCGGGTACAACACCGGCAAGGGCGTCCTCGTCGGCTACGTGAAGAAGACGTTCTGAGGAGCCGCTCGACACGCGACGCCATGTCCTCTCAAACCTCGGGGAAACCCACATGAAACTGGTTACCGCAATCATCAAGCCGTTCAAGCTGGACGAGGTGCGCGAAGCGCTCTCGGGAATCGGCGTGCAGGGCATCACCGTCACCGAGGTCAAGGGCTTCGGGCGGCAGAAAGGCCACACCGAGCTGTACCGGGGCGCCGAGTACGTCGTCGACTTCCTGCCGAAGGTGAAGGTCGAAGCCGCCATCAAGAACGAAATGCTCGAGTCGGTGATCGAGGCCATCGAGAAGGCGGCCAACACCGGCAAGATCGGCGACGGGAAGATCTTCGTCACCGACCTCGACCACGTGGTCCGCATCCGCACCGGCGAGACCGGCGCGGCGGCGCTGTAAGGGAGAAATCGGATGAGAAAGTTGCTCGCTTTGGTTGCCCTGCTCGGCGTGGCGGCGCTCGCCGCGCCGACGTGGGCGCAGGACAAGCCGGCCGCACCGGCCGTCACCACCACCACCACTGTCACCGACACCGTCAAGGTCGACGCCAAGGCCGGAACCGTGACCGAGACGGTGAAGGTCGAGGAGAAGAAGGAGGAGGCCAAACCCACCCCGCCCACGCCCAACAAGGGCGACGTCGCGTGGATGCTGACCTCCACCGCGCTCGTGATCATGATGAGCATCCCCGGGCTCGCACTGTTCTACGGCGGCATGGTGCGGTCGAAGAACATGCTGTCGGTCCTGATGCAGGTGTTCGTGACGTTCTCGCTGATCGTCGTCATCTGGTGCGTCTACGGTTACAGCCTGGCGTTCACCGAGGGGAACAGCTTCTTCGGCGGGCTCGACCGCCTGTTCCTGCGCGGCGCGATCCCGGACGCGTTGAACGGCGAGTACGCGATGGCCGCGACGTTCAGCAAGGGTGTGGTGATCCCGGAGATCGTGTTCGTCGCGTTCCAGGCGACGTTCGCCGCAATCACCTGCTGCCTGATCGTCGGGGCGCTGGCCGAGCGGATGAAGTTCTCGGCGGTGCTGATCTTCATGGTCCTGTGGTTCACGTTCGCCTACGCACCGGTCGCGCACATGGTCTGGTTCTGGATGGGCCCGGATGCGTACACCGATCCGAAGGTCGTCGACGCCGTGAACGCGCAGGCCGGGTACATCTGGCAGATGGGGGCGCTCGACTTCGCGGGCGGCACGGTGGTGCACATCAACGCCGGCGTCGCCGGCCTGGTCGGGGCCTACGTCCTCGGCAAGCGCGTCGGCTGGGGCCGGGAAGCGATGTCGCCGCACAACCTCCCGCTGACGATGATCGGCGCTGCCCTCCTGTGGGTGGGGTGGTTCGGCTTCAACGCCGGCTCGGCGCTCGAGGCGGGCAACTCCGCCGCCCTCGCGTTCATCAATACGTTCCTCGCGACCGCGTGCGCGGTGCTGGCCTGGACGTTCCTCGAGTGGCTGTTCAAGGGCAAGCCGTCGATGCTCGGTGCCGCCTCGGGCGCCGTGGCCGGGCTGGTCGCGATCACTCCCGCGGCCGGCAACGTCGGTATTCCGGGCGCGTTCGTGATCGGGCTCGTCGCTGGGGCGGTCTGCCTCTGGGGCGTGAACGGCCTCAAGCGGATGCTTCGAGCGGACGATTCGCTCGACGTGTTCGGCGTGCACGCGGTCGGCGGCATCCTCGGGGCGCTGCTCACCGGCGTGTTCAACGATCCGTCGCTCGGTGGCCCGGGTTTCGTCGCGGATTGGGTGACGGCCAAGATGATCACCGCGGCCGACTACTCGATCGCGGGCCAGGTGTGGACCCAGTTCAAGGCGGTCGTGATCACGATCATCTGGACGGGCGTGGTGGCGTTCGTCGCCTTCAAGATCGCCGACCTCATCGTCGGCCTCCGCGTGAGCGAAGAGGACGAGCGCGAGGGTCTCGACACGACCTACCACGGCGAAGCGGCCTATCACGGTTGACGCGTCGGGGCGGAGCCTCCCGCTCCGCCCCACGCCGGTTCGAGAGCAGGGGCGAGCCCGAAGGGGCTTAGCTTTCAGGGCGCCGGGTCACGGCGCCCTTTTTCTTTCCGGTTCGCCCCCCCCGAGGGCCTAGAGCGACCGCCCGATGGCTCGCTCGAGTCGCGTTGTGCCAGGATCGCGGGCGACCCGCCTGGGGCGCAAGAGCGGTCTCCTGAGCGTGACAAAATCCTCGCTCGGCAGCACCGGCTGGAGCGGTGGCCAGGCGACGTGCGCGAGGATTCCACGGGGAGCTGACGCGCGATGAGGTCTGCAACCGATTGAGCCGGGAAAGGAGGCCGTGACCTCCGCAGCGGCCACCCGCACCCCATTGGGCGCTCCGGCGGTGCACTTCGCGGGCGCTGCGCTCAGCGCCTCATAAGGAGAGCCCACAACACTTTGGGCGTTGTGTGGCGAGCGGGGTGATGTCCGTCCACTTACGGCCACAACTCGCCATTGCCGCGCGAATACGAAAGCGGACGGTCATTGGCCGCGGATGCTTTCCGAAGCCACGTGAGAAAGCGGGCGCAGACTGCGGGCCGTCTCAAGAGGCAGCTCGCTAGAGTGCCACGGTGTTTCGACCTTTCGACTTCGCTCGGTAAAGGGCCTCGTCGGCGATGCGGAAGAGCTCTTCGAGTTGCACGCCGGGAGGGCCGCTGGAAACCCCGCAGGAAATGGTGGCCTGCACCGCAATCTTGAGGACGACCTCCGCGTCGACCGCCGTACGGAGCCGTTCAGCTGCGTTCAGCGCGTTCGATGACGGCGTTCCCGGCAGGAGCAAGCAGAACTCATCGCCCCCGAAGCGCGCGAGAAGGTCCCCAGGACGAATATGCCGGGCGAGAACATCGGCTACCGCGCAGATCAACAGGTCGCCAGCAAAGTGCCCCGCCTGATCGTTGTACGTCTTTAAGGTATCGACGTCGATCAGAAGGAGGCTGCTTGGCAGAGCGTCCCGCGCGCACCGCTCTAGCTGTCGAGCGAATGCTTCGTTCATCCAGCGCCGATTGTGCAGTCCGGTGAGGCCATCGGTGCCCGCAGCGCGCTCGAGTTCACGCTGCCGGTCGAGCCCGAAGACGATCACGGCATTGCCGTGGCGCATCCTTCGCGACAGGATGTAGAGCAAATTCCGTGCGACCGCATGGGAGGTATTGACTAGGGACCATACAATCGGTTCGGGAATGGCCAGAAGCCGCGCTGCGTCCAAGGCCATCACCGTGGCTGAGATGGGTTCGCCGTCGATCGCGGACATCTCTCCCACACACTCGCCCGCGTCGATGACGGTGTGCGAGGGGAACTCGGCGTCGGAGAGATGAACGCTCACCCGCCCACGCATCACGACGAAGATGTCTTCGCTCGGGGCTTCCCCGCGCGCAAGTAGGACTTCGCCCGCGCCCAGGTCGCGCAGGGTGCACTCCTGCAGCAAGTGATCCACGAGCTCGATGTCCACGCCGCGAAAGAGCCGGGAATTCGCAAGCGCCTCCCGATCAGACGCGGTCAGTGGTCGCGACGACGTGAGTGCGTGAGCGGAGGCCGCGCGTGGACGAGCTGCTTTGTGTGCGTCTTTGTGCATCATCGGGTCCCCCCAGGGGCCGGCGAGCTTACCACTCGACCAGCCCGCCGCCCGTCTCCGGCGCGTAGGAGATGAGAATTCGTTCGCGGTCGGGCGATCCCGTGCCCTCCGATCGGTGCGAGCGCCCGCTTCCGGCGCCCAGCGGCAATGCCGCTTCGGGTGAACACGATTCGCGAGCTTTCGGGAGGATCCGGGTCGAGCAGAAGCCGTCCTTTAGGCCGCTCAGGCGATCGAATGTCCTGAACGTCCGCTCGCGAGAGAACCAAACTTCCGCTTAGGGTCGATTTGCGTCGTTCGCAAAGGTCGCGGTTCGGCCGTAAGCGGAACTTGGCTGCGATTGGGAAGCTAACCCAAGGCGGTCGACCCAAGGCAAGAGCTGAGCGGGCCCTCCTATGTCGCTCTAACGCCCCGCTCCGGCACGTAGCTGTGGATTGCCTGACTGACTGGAGCCGTGACCGCTTCGAGCAGCTCGTGCCGGTCGTGGGAACCTTGACTCCGCGGGTGAACTCTATCTGTTTTCCTCCTCCGCAGCGACGAAACGGTAGCCATGCCAAAGAGAATTCCCACCATTCCCGCGCCAGGCGTTCGTGTTCGTCGGGGCCTCCGTTGGATAGAACAGCATGCGCTAGTCGCTTTCGATGATGTGCGCCGGAAGCGCGGCAGGATGCACGGCGCAAGCAGCAGCGACGTAACTGCAGCGCTCGCGTGGGTTCGCGAAGCGCGCAAGGGGGAATCGTGACCGCCGAAAGCCGCATCCCTACTGGTCCGGGCGGGTATGGGTCTGGTTGTGACGCTGACGGGTGAAGCCGGTAAATGCCTAATTAGAGGTGCAATCTGGGAGCTCAGGGCATCCTCCTATCGCGCCTACGTCCACCTTGTCCCCCCGGGACCCCAACTGACCTTTCGGCCCTCTCGATCGTCTCAGCGAACGGCCCGACCTTGGAGAAAGTACTCGATGCGGCCATCGACCGAGTGATGACTACAATCGGGACGCCGGTGCAGAACCTGCGCAAGTGCGCGCCACGCCACGCGGCCGCGAAGCACCGAACGGAAGAAGGCCCGTCCCTTAGTCCGATTGGCCCCGGCTAGCCCGCGCGCCGGCTACGGCGCGACCACAGCGACGGCAGCGACGCGGCCTAGAACCGCTTGAAGTGAGCCTCAATTGAACGACCACTCCTCCTCGATCCCACCACCGTCGGCAAGAACCCTTACGGTGCTTGGGCGGTGGATTGCAGCCCAGATCTGGGCGTAGCCGACAGCAAGCGCCAGATCCGAAAAGGACTCTGGTCTTGCCCGGCCTACGGGCGTGACCTCCCATTCGTGGCTCAGGCCGCGTTCAACGACCACGATAGTAGGCTGCCTACCCTGGCCTCGCTCTTCATCGGACATCGCCATTCGCGAACTCACCGAAAGGGTCACGACGTATCAAAGCGTTTTGGGCGAAGAGAAACTCGAACCCTCAACCCTCTGCACCCTATGGCGCCGACGCTCTGCCAAGTTGAGCTATCCGCCTAGGGCAGACCCTACCGCCTCTCCGTTGGGATCACGGCAAAACATCGTTACAGCGAGTGACCGGTGTCACGTCACCTGGGGATTCGTCTGCGAGGTGCTGCCGACGCAGCGAAGAAGCTCCTTCGTGTTCCTGTGGCGAGCCCGGCCCGGGAGTTCACGATCTTTGACTGTCGGCGCAGGCAACAGGGACTAGGCTTTTCTTTCCGGCGCGCCAGATCGCCTTCGGCAGAGGGGCGCGCCGAGGATGGAGCACCTGCTGCGATGATCTCTAAATCTGTACCGGTCTACGACGACGCCATGCGCGCTGTCTGGCAGGACCTGCGCGTGGCAGCGCTACTTGCCGTCGTCGCGTTTGTGCTCGCGATCTTGCCTACCTGAAGCACCCCGCGGGCAAAGCTGGACGGCCCAGCGGTACGTAAGGAGGAAATGACTATGACGAGGACCCTGCCGAAGGGGCACCTATCGTGCCTGTCGAGCGCTTTTCGGTATACGCCTGCTGCACACACGAATGTCGCGGACACTCTGGCGCGGATCGCTCGGGAGATCAAGGCACAGGATTCGCGGGAGCGAATCGGCTCCTTGCCTGTTGTGCAGCGTCGTCTTTTTCCTCGCGAGACGAAGCGCCATCTCAATCTCGTCCCGGACCCGGTCGGATCAGAGAACGCGAACCTTGCCAAGACCGTGACCGGTTAGCAGCTGAGTAGCCGCGCGGTCGGCGGCGCGGCCCTTATCTCGCCACTCCCACGGCGGCACGGGCTTCGCATCCTTCCACAGTCTCGCCGGCTCACCCCCTGATCCTTCCTGGCTCACCCTGAGCGGAGGACCCGCGCTCGGGCGCACCTCAGCGGCGCCGCAGTGCGCGTTCTGCTCGCCGAGCGGCCTTGCGCGATGCTTGCCGGCGGATGCGCTTCTTGCGATGTTGTGCCTTGCTCAGGGACATGTTGTGCCTACAGCAACGGGCCGAGGCTCTTCGCCAACTGAGCGCTTTGATCGGGCAGCACTCGTTTCGCCATGCAGTTCGCCGGCATCCTGGAGAGCATCGCCAAGAAGAGCGTCCAGGCAACCGCAGACGGAGCGGGCAGGTAGGTCACGGCGGCACCAGCTTTGCATCCTGCCACAGCCCGCGCCGGCTCACCGTCTGAGCCTCCCGCCAAGGTATCGTTGCCCATGCTTGTGGCAGGATGTAAAGGTCGCAAAGTCGGGGGAGCGGGCTGGACAACGGCCTGCCGGGTGAATGATGAGCCGGAGCTACGGGAGAACGGCGATGGTGATCGCGACCGCGCTCGGAGCAGCGATGCTCTTGCTACCGCCCGAGGCCGCCGGTCAAGAAGCGTGCGGCGTCTTGCGCGACGAGAGTCTCGTCGCGAAGGTGCAGGCAAAGTTGTTGCTCAGTCCACTACGGGTCAAGGTCGGAAGCCTTGTCGTTACGTCGAAGGACTGCGTGGTGACGCTCGCCGGGACCGTGCCTCAACAGGAAAACATCGTTGAGGCCGAGCGCATCGCGGCCAGCGTTCAGGGCGTCCGCAGAATCCGTAACACACTGCGGGTCGCATCCCAGTAAGTCACATCGTTTTCGACCCGTCGATGGGCACACCCGACGGCTGGCACCTGTGGTGCGAGCGCCATCGGGTCGTCGTCGTGTTCCCGTGCGGGCTGTGGGAGCGGGAGGCGGGTGCGGATGAATCGGAGAAGGAGCGGCCCAACCTCGCTTTCCGACTCCTCGAGGCCCACGTCACGAACGCTGACCTACACCGCGCACGCTGCTTGAGGTTGCGATGCGCAGCGTGCTCTGACGCCGAAAGATCGCACCTTCCTGTCGGGGATTCTTACGGCGACCGCGCGCCGACCCTCGTGAGCGCCGCAAGATCAACGAAATAGGATCGAGGCACGCTTTATGCGTGCGTCGGAGCAACCTCGCCGCTTCGGTGGAACGTCGCTTCAGCCTGCGGGAGGGCGCTATGGGGGGTAGGCATCCGGCGGCTCTGCGAGAACACTCGAAGGACTTCGCCATGAAAACACTGCGCGTTCTCATTGCGTTCATGCTCGTGACGACAGCATCGATACCAGCTCCGGCTGCTGTCGTCACGTTCGACGTAACCGGGGTTCCGGGTATTTCCGGTTTCGTCCAGTACGACAGCAGTGCTCTCCATGGGTTTTTCGAGGTCGTTCCGAACACCGCGATTGTCGGCTTATCCGTCGACGTCTTCGGGGAGTTGTTCGACCTACCCGACGTACTTACCATTCCCGGCTTTTCTGCTGCGTTCATTGACTCTTCAGGAGCGAAGCCACTCATCATCAATGGTTTTGGCCTACTTGCGGACAACGGCTCCAGAGCGATTGCCTATTTTCCGGACGGGTCCGGCGGAACTGCCATCGATGGTGACGCGTCACTCTCTTTTCAGTCGACGGGCGGAACCCTTCCTGCCTCCGTCTTTGCCGTCAAATGGGAAGTACGCGCGGTGCCCGAGCCCACTTCGCTCGTCCTCGTATATCTCGGCCTGGCCGTACTCGGACTCAGCCTCCACAAGCGTCATCAGTCGGCGTAATAGAGCCAGATCCGAGCAAGATCGACATGGCCTAGAAAAGCGACCCCCACCAGAGCGGGGCGCTTGAGTCGCTAGCAACAGCGCAGCTTGCGGCGTTGAAAGAAGCCGAGACCGGCGAGGGCGAACGCGAACATCGGGAACGGCCTGCTGGTCGTACGGGGATTTGAGCGCGAGGATGGGGCGGCAATGGTCCAGGAGTGGCGGTGCGAGGTCGTCTCTCAGTCTCCGTCACTATGGATCCGTCGCGCCTAGAATATCGTGGGGCTAGGCGGCAAGCGGATCTGCGGCATTAGAGAGAAACGCCTTCCCGCTGGGGAACTCAGCTGTTCCAGTCCGGCGACGTTACCTTAGCAACCCGTTCTCGTCCGCCAACCTGCAGAGAGAAAGGAGGATCACAATGGGACGAAAACCTGTCAGCGCATTCTGCATCCTGGCTGTGTGCCTGTTGGCAATCTCATGCACGAAGCTCAATCCCACAAGCTCGACTCCGGCGGGACCGCTGACCTTCGAGCCGGCGAAGTTCAACGACGCGATCCCCGACGACTACGGAGCGCTGATCGGTGTGACGAACCAAGCCGATCCCGCGTGGGCCACGCTCTGGTTTCAGAAACCGGACAGGACTATCAGCGCCGTTTTTGTCAACATTGACGAGGGGAGGATTTACGAAAAGTCGCTCAAAATTCCACGCAAGTAGCAGAGACATCACCTTAAGTCAACGAAACGTCGAGGGTAGCTATGAACCTTGAGAAGTTGATTTCGGTGGCATCCCGCCTCTTCTTCCTTGGCGCGTTTGTATTGCTCGGGCTCGCCGTGTTGGAGAGGAGCGCGAACGCATTTGGCTACACGATCCTGCATTTTCGGGGAGGTCGTCTCCTCGAACTTGCAGTCGTGCTTTTGATCTTTGTGATCGCCATGCAGGTGAGGGAAGTAAGGGAGGAGTTTAGGAGGAGGAGGCCCTAACCTGGATTGTTCAGGAAAGGTGCCGTTGTTAGCGGTTCGCAGTTCGGGGCGTTCGGCGGAACCGTGATGACCCGGGGGATGGTCATCAAGTGCAAGTCGTAGTTCGCGCATAGGCTCGCGTGGCAAGCCACCGCGGTCTGTAGCCTTGCGCCATGTCAGGAGGCTACTTCAACCCCTGGCGAGGCGTGCCCGAGCGCAATTGCCGGGTCTGTCGGCACGCGATCGGAACGCAGGACGGCTGGCACCTACGGTGCGAGCGCCATCGGATCGTGGTCGCATTGCGTGGTGGGGGGCGGAGGTCGGAGCAGACGATGATCGATCAGGTCGCGCGTTCAGAACACGAATACTCCGCGGCCAGCGTTATCGCAGGAGCCAGATCCAGTTCGCGACCAGCGCGGCGCAGAGAATGATCTCGCCGTACATTCGGATCTTCCCTCTCCGGCGGTCCACTATCACCATCTGATTCCTGCGACGCCGCTCCTTCATCTTCCTCGCCACTTGTTCCTCGGTGGTAGCAAAGCTATGTTAAGGACAGCGTATGCGACGCAACGTTGGGCGTCTGTAAATCTCGTGAACCGGCATGTACAAATCCAGTAATTCCCCGGTCCCCGGGGCTCTGAGCCTCCATCACGGTAGATGAGCCGCTCCTGCGTGGGCTGCTCGTGCTGGTAGGCCTTGTAGTGCCAAGCCAGCCCGGTGCGGATCTGTTCAAGTCCGACATCGCGACTCGCGACGTAGACGGTGCAGACTTCTCTGCCGTATCGGTCCTTCTTGTGGCACCGAGCCTCAACGCGCTTCTGGAACACGAGTGCCGATAGGTTCTGCGTCGATCGCTCACCGAACGCTTGCCCTTTCTCTGGCGCATCGATGCCGTTAACGCGGACCTTGTGCTGCTTCGTCTCGGAGTCGAGCACCGTGATGGTGTCGCCATCGGAGACCGCCACCACGCGGCCCTCCACGATCCATCCGGCTGCGTTAGCTATGCCCGCGGCGAGGAATAGAATTGGGCGACCGAGAGGGATCGGGCGGTAAGCTTTACAGCCGCATGGTACGGGAGTAAGAACAATGCAATCGAAGGAGTAAGAGTGACGCAGCCGGCGCGGCACGGGCCGTTCAGCTACGGCTCGCGCACTGACGGAACTGGCCGGCAGGCAGGGACGGGAGATGAAGAGATTCCTCGTGTTGTTGCTACCGCTATGCTGGGTATGTCCCCTGCAAGCCCAAACGTTCGGCGCCTTCTTGATGGCGAAGAACTGTATTCGTACCTTACTTCGCAAGACGAATCGCAGCAGATGGGCGCTCGGGCTACATCGCTGGCATCGTCGATCTGCACGTCGTGATGGTGTCAAGCTCTCCGCGCCGCGATTGTTCTGCAGACCTGGTGGACTAACCCGAGAGCGGACAAGGGATATCGTCAAAGAGTATCTTGAGAATAATCCCGGATCGCGTCAGGTATTCGCGGCGAAGGTCGTCACGCGCGCCTTGGGCGAGGCGTATCCTTGCCGAATGATCGGTCAGCGCACGCCGCCGCTGCGTGAAGACGCGGACGACAGTCGCGAGGAACTCCGGTATTTGGTCGATCACGTGAGCGAGTGAAGCGTAGGCGATCACTGAGTGCCCGGCTTCTTCCTCCGATCCTAATACAGCGCGCGCTGCCGCCAGCGAATCTGTTCGAACCACTGACCTTGCTCACAAAACCATTCCAGTCGACGGCAGTGACTTTGGGTGAAAGCGGCGCCTAGCGCTGCTAACGCATCGCGAGGCTTGGGGTTCCGGGCCGCCGCTCCTCAGAGATACCCACAAACATACCCCTTGGCCGCTGACGTAACCGTCGCTTGGAAGGCACAGGTGGCGTTCATTGCCTGCCCCCATCTGACCTTACGGCGTCGCGCGACGCCTAGTCCGGCGAGCGCGATGCGACCTCACGCGTTACTCTGCCGTGGGTCAACGGCAGGATACGACCCGAACCGCCCATACGCGTTGGTCAGCAGCAGTCGTTCGGGTCGCGCCTAAACGCTGGCGCTGGGCGGTGCCCCGAATCGGGAGCGAGGGACGAGCCGACGTCGTCGAGAGTCGGCTCAGCGCCTCTTAGCGCCAGGACCTTCCCTCCCACGTGGCCGAGACTCGCTTCGTTCCGCTCTCGCCCTCCAGCGAAGACATTCCGCCGTCCCTCGACTCACACGTTAACCGGCGCGGACTTCTGTGCGGCGCGCTTCATGCCTGCCAGCAACTCGCCCGCACCCGCACCCCACTTGGAAATCACGCTCACGGCCTGCGTGAATGGCACGTCGACCGGATGCACTCGCTCATTCGCGATGATGTAGATCGAGCCGGCGGCAGGCGTGGGCACCGAGGGCACGAATACCGCGCATTGGCCGTCGCCGCAGTCCTCGACCAGGAAGGCCGGCACGAGGGCATCCTCGATTTCCACCAACACCACGGCGAAGGTCTCCTCGCCCCTTTCGCCGGCGATGCGGCCCGCGAGCCCGCGGATCAGTGCATAGCCTGGAATTTTCTCCAGGACTGACCGTTCGAGCGCGTTCTTCGCCCGCAGGCCCGGGCCCGTGCGCACTGCGATCCCGCAGACGAAGCAGGTGCCGATCAGCATCAAAATCGCGATCACCTCGCGGAACGGCAGCGCCGCGGGCAGGTCCTGGGTGATTGGCGCGACCAGCCCGCCACGCCGGCGAAGGCCTTCAACAGCAAGAGGACGCTCAGGTACACCGGAATGATGACGAGTACGCCACCGATCAGGGTGGTCTTGGTGAATTCAGCGATGGGCCGCATCTGTCTCCCCTTTGGCCGGCGTGATGTCGCATTGTGCAGCAGCCTCGGCCAGCTCTGGCCTGGCCCCTGCGGCGCGGAAGTTGCTGAGCTTCGAGACGTGAGATATTGGTACCTTCTCTTCAACAGAAAGCCCGCACGCAGTGGGCTCTCACTGTAGGTGATTGGGGCGACCGACCGAGTTCGATCCGTTGCTGCCTGTCGTGCCCTAGAGAGCGGACCTTCGCGGACTTCTCCTTGCGGCCGAAGGGCGACCTTACGGCCCCTTCTT
>CAWHBT010000008.1:0-233711 GCA_963827595.1 uncultured beta proteobacterium
GCCACCCCGGTCTCGACGGTGATGTAGGGATGCTTTCCGCAACGCCTGCCTCATCACGCGCGAAGCCACTCTCGAAGTCCGCATTCACCGGCAAGTCCGTTGCCGCGACGATCGCCTGCAGGTGACTGACCACCACGTCGCGCGGAACGGCACCGTCGGGGTGGCCCTGCGACCAAGCAAAACCGGAGCTTGTGGTGGCAAGCGCCTTGAAGCCGAGACTCTGCAGGAAACGCGCGCTTCCCACGTACCCGACGGATTCGGAATGACGAAGCACCCGGCCTCGTGCAGTTGCTGAAAGGCGCGCCGCTTGTCCGCAGCGCTGGGGTGAGTCTCATGCAGGGGGAGCGCTCCTGGATGGTTGCAGAGGCTCGATTCTGCATCAGTCGGAATTCGGACAACCGAAGTCGGTGGGGACGAACACCCGGCGCGGTCACCCCTGCTTCGCAGCACCTCGCATAGCGCGGGGGGTTCGTCTCGCGGTCGAAGACCCAGAGGATTCGGTTGATACTTAGTTTCGATCCGGAGTGCCGCTTCGAGTCCGCAGCGCCGCCTAACGGCCGCTCTGGGCGACCTTGCTGTGCGGCAGCTTTCGGCCAAAGATCACCTTAACGGCCCCTCTGCTAAAGCGGACGCTCGACGACGCTACCGACCCCAAGAGGACATTGAGTTAGGCCCCGTGTCACCAACGGGTTTCCGATACAGCGCATCTCATCACGAGGGGCACCACACGCCCGCCCCTGGATGTCTCCGGCATACTAACGGGGCGTTTTGGACGTAGAGGGTTTGGTCTCGCGCGGCATGATCTTGACTGTGGCGGAGCGAGCCCGTGCGCCGATCATCGGGCTCAAGTACGCGTTGCCACGATACTTCGCCCGGTAGGCGTCGTCGATGCGGTCGTTGACCGGCTCGTCGACCGGTTCGAAAGTGACCTCCTTCGTCATGCCGGCGGCGATGGTCCGCCCCGCCCGTTGAATGAGCAGGTCGACTGGTGCTAGATCCGTCACCATCAAGTCGAAGTCGATGTCCAACGACTGCTCGACGAGTTGCGTCGCGACCAGCACGCGGCCGGCTCGCTCAGTAGAATCTGCCCATTGGAATTGCGACACCGAGTTCTCGCCGTCAGAACGAGCTACTGGGAGATGACGATGCCTAAGTCTGTAAAGAATCACCTGATTGCGCCTCTCGCAGTCCTGAAATCAGCGTCTTCTTATCTCACCGGAGGGAGTCATCCGATGAAACAAAACATGAGGGTAATCGTGCTCAGCAGCGCCGTACTGTCGCTGACGCCGATCCTATCGTACGCACAGGGGGGTGGTGCTGGGCCATCCGTCATCCCCTCCCGTTCGGGCGTTGTCGAGGTTGACCCCTTCACTGCCGGGATGGGTGAAGGCCGTTTTCCCGTCCCACGCCGCCAGGGGCGAGCCGTGGGAGAAACGGTCGTAGTGAACCAGGACGTCGGCGTTAGCCCTCAGAATGAGACGACTATCGCGATCGACCCCAGAAATGCTCGACGGCTCGCGGCAGGGAGCAATGACTACCGCAACGGGGACTCCGGGTGCGGAATGTACGGTTCCACGGATGGCGGCCAGACTTGGCACGACATCAGCGGTGGTATTCAGCCGGTACCTTTTCCCGCGGGCGGGGATCCGGCGATCGCCTTCGATGCGAACGGTACGGCGTATTTCGTATGCCTGAGCTTCAATCGAAACACGAATTTCAGCGCCCTCGTCATCGCACGGTCTACGGACCTTCAGACTATCGAGCCCCGCGGGACGATCGTTGAGAGTTCTGACTCGAATGTCTTCCATGACAAGGAGTTCGTCGCGATCGACACACGTCCGTCGAGTCCCTACTTCGGCCGCATCTACGTCTCGTGGACCCGCTTCGATCCCAGCGGCTCGCCCATCGTGCTATCGCACTCGGATGATGGCGGGGCGACTTGGAGTAATCCCGTGCAAGTCAACGGCGGATTCAATCAGGGGTCATATCCTGCGGTGGGGCCAAAGGGCGAAGTGTACGTAGCCTTTGAGAATTTCAGTCCTCCGCGAAGGATCATGGTGGCTACTTCCTTGGACGGCGGCAACTCGTTCACCCAGCAGGTGGTCGATCAGGTAACGCCAGTCTGCCCCCGAATCAACCCAGACGGTCGTTGTGCCCTCTTAAATTCGAATTTCCGGGTCAACAACTTTCCGTCCATCGCTGTTAACAATCGCTCGGGAAGCATCCACGTCGTGTGGGCAGACTATCGCGCAGGCAATGCCGATATCCTGTATTCGGAGTCGCGTGACCGGGGTGCGTCGTTCAGACCGGCGATCAAGGTCAATGACGACACGGGAACCGCCGATCAGATCTTCCCGTGGGTCGCCGTCGCTGGAGACGCCTCCATCTGGGTCGCCTACTACGACAGGAGGGACGACCCTGACAACCGGCTCATGATGACTTACGTCAGCATGAAGCGCCCCAACCAGAGGGCCTTCGGTCCCGCGTTACGCGCAAGCACTGATTTCATCGACGGAAATGTGGGGTTCGGCGGCACTTTCATCGGGGATTACATCGGTGTCGCGGCGGGGCCGAACTTCGGGCATCCGATATGGGCCTCAACCTTCCGTAATCAACAGGACGCGGCGTCAGCGAGAGTCTTCCTGAAACACTGACCTCGTTTTCGCGCAGACGGAGCTGACCTGACCGCTTGCTTGTGCCAGGACCATTACTCGAGGAGCCAGAGAAGGCGCGGTCGAGCGCTGAGGCTTGGGGCAAGCGCGGATGGCTCACCCGAGTTCTTATTGCAGCGCGGCGAGTCTACGCCATCGTTAGGTCAACGTATAGACAGCGGGAGAGCAATCGGCGGCGCCCACGCTCGCGATCAGCGGCCCGCAAAGCTCGGGGTGTCGCTCGGCGTTGCGTCACACCTTTCGGGCTTGCGCTACCGTAATTGACAGTGACGCCCGCTCAACCTAGGCGGGATGTCTGCTCTTGGCCGCGAAGCGACTTTACGGCGCCTTCGTGAAAGCGGCCGCTCGACGACGCTATCGACCCGTTGCTGCCTGTCATGCTCCAAATAGGCGGACGTTCCTGGATTTCTGTGAACGGGGCCCTCGATCCGGCCGCGGCCTTCAGGGCACCTTGGAGGGGCCGAGAGCCTCCCGCGACTCGGACACGCGGTTCAATAGGCCCTGAACCATCGAGATCTTCGGAGCAGCCCTCATCTCCTGAACAGGAGCAGGGCCTTGCGGTAGAGCGCCTCGGCCCGGGCAAGGTCGCCGCGGGCCTGATGCACCTGCCCCAGGCCGGCGGAGTCGCTGGCGATCTGGTACTTCCGGCCCAGGGCCTCGTGGGTCGCCAAGGCCTTCCGATACAGGGCCTCAGCCTGATCTAGGTCGCCGCGGGCGCGATGGACGTCGCCCAAGCTTGCTTGGACGTCCGCGACGGCGAACTGGAAACCCCCGATGGGCTCGAGAATTTCTAGCGCCCTGCGCTGCAAGGCCTCGGCCTGGCCGAGATCGCCCCGGGCCAGGTACACGTCGCCGAGGTTGCGGTAGGCGCCAGCCACATCGACCTTGGCCTCGAGGCCCCGTAAATCTTCCAGGGCCCTGCGGAACCAGGACTCGGCCTTGTCCAGGTCGCGGCGGTCCTTGGACACCAGGCCCAAACCCTCGTACGGCAGCACCATGGCTAGCTTGAGGCCGTGTGTCTCGAACGTGGCCAGGGCCTTCTGGTGCGACGCCTCGGCCTGGTCGAGGTCGCCGCGGAGCCAGTGCACCTTGCCCAAGCTATTGTTGGCCAGGGCCGCATTCATCGCGATGCCCGCTGCGTTGGCGATCTCCAGCGCCTTGCCGTACATCGCCTCGGCCTGGTCCAGTTCGCCCCGATTCCGATACCGGTCCCCCCGCCGGGCATACCCGCTTGCCATGCTGGGCCTGATGTCCAGGGCCTCGTCGATCGACAGGGCTTTCCCCTCCAGGGCCTCCGCCTGCTCCGGGTCACCCCGGGCCTCGAGCACATGGGCGAGAGACCCGTAGCCAAGGGACATGCCCATCTTGAATTTCCATGCCTCGTAGATCTCCAGGGTCTTCCGGGCCATGGCCTCGGCCTGCGCTAGGTCGCCGCGCAAGAAATACAGAGAACCGAGGATCGCGAAAACAGGGGCCGACAGTCGCTCCTCAGCCAAGCCCGCGTTCAGCTCGAGGGTCTTGCGGAAGCGGACCTCGGCCTGGTGGAGGTCACCCCGGTTGATCGACACCAGCCCCAGCCACAAAGACACCTGGGCGATGCCCGCCTTGTCGTCCGCGGCCTCGAAGCCCTCCAAGGCCTTCTGCTGCATCGCCTCGGCTTGGTTCAGGTCGCCGCGCAGGAAGATCAGCATCCCCAGCTTGCTGTAGCTCTCGGCGAGGGATTTCTGGTCTTTGACGGGGTCGGCCAAATCGATGGCCTTGCGATAAGCCGACTCCGCGCCCCTCGGATCGCCGGTCAGCTGCAACCCGAAGCCAAGCCCGTCCCAGCCCTCCGGGTTGGCCGGGTCGAGTTCCACGGCTCGGCGATGGGCGGCCAGGAACTCCTTGGGATCGCGCGCCAGGGCCAGGCCGCCGCGGAGGCGGGCAAGCTCGGCCCGTCTTTGGTTGGTGATCGGCCCCTTCGCAACCGCGCTTCTCGGCTTCGTCGAGGAGCGTCTCGAGCTCGCCCATCTTCCCCTGCCTCGCCTGGGCAAGCGCCGATTTGACGCGCTCCTTGTACTTGGCGACGCCCTCGTCGTGCTTGCTCTGCCGGACCAGCAGAGCCACTACGTCGTCGATCCGTTTACCCTCGTCTTCCGCCAACTGGCACACCGGGCTTCCGCCGCGAGACCCTGACCAGCCATCTGCCGCTGGCAGTTCCTTTGAGCTGGGCCTTCAAAGCGACCTGCTCGTTCTTGATCCTCGCGTCCTGCCCGGAGGCTCTCTGGTAGGCTTGAAGGAGCGCTAGGCCGAATGTCAGGGTGATGACCAGCACCGCGATCGTGAAGACGTGGCGCAGCAAGACATTCTGCCAGGCGCGCCCACCGGCGGGTCGCGCGGTGGCCGGGAGGACGGCCGCCCGGACGAGAGCGCGATAGAGACCGAAAACCAGTGCCAGCCCGAACCCCACGAGCACCAGCGTAGGATCATCCTTGAGATACGGAAACGATCCTTAGTAATCCCTGAAGCGGGTCCATGAGGTGTTACCGTCCTTCGAATCTGTCTTGAGTGCTCGCCTCTCTATCGGACGGGTACAGTATCGGAAGATCCTCCTCCAAATGGAGGACGTATACGCGCAAGAGCCGTCTGGTGGAATCGGGTCTTCGCTCTAGCCCATCCGGACGAGTCGCATGGCGAGCGTCACGCAATTGTTGTACTTGACCACGGCGGCCCGAACGGGTCGGGGCGTGTGTCTCTACATGCACAAGAACACGCTGAAGCAGCGGGCTCGCGACCGTCTGCTCTTGAGGAACGTACTCGACCGTCTCCTCGTGGCCGTACAGCGAAGTCCGCGAAGGTCCGCTCTTGTACCGCGTGACGGGCCGCAAAGGGTCGAAAGCACCGTTGACGGTCCGCTTCGCGGCAGGCGTCTCAACGTCCGGTTGTGGCCGGAAGCCGACGCTGATGACCGGCAGCTTCCGACCCGCTCCGGACCTCGAGACTCTCGGAGAGCGGACGTCCAACATGGTGATGAAAGCGCTCGGATGAAAAGCGGGCGGGCCGACTATTGATTTTGCAGGATGCAGGACGTTACCCTGACGCTTCTGCGGCGGAAGTACCGGAGGCAGCACGGGATGGCGGGAATCAAGAAATCGATACTCGACACGGTCGGCAATACTCCGGTCGTGCGCATCAACAACATCGCGCCGGCAGGCGTCGAGTTGTTCGTGAAGCTCGAGGCGTTCAACCCGCTCGGCTCGGTCAAGGACCGGCTCGCGCTTGGCGTGATCGAGGCGGCCGAGCGCGACGGCTCGCTCAAGCGCGGGCAGACGGTCATCGAGGCGACCAGCGGCAATACCGGCATCGGGCTCGCGATGGTCTGCGCCCAGAAGAACTATCCGCTAGTGGTGACGATGGCGGAGAACTTCAGCATCGAGCGGCGCAAGCTGATGCGCTTTCTCGGCGCCAAAGTGATCCTCACCCCCGCCGCCGAGAAAGGCAGCGGCATGCTGGGCAAGGCGCGGGAGCTCGCGGAGAAGCACGGCTGGTTTCTGTGCCACCAGTTCGAGAACGAGGCGAACGCGGACATGCACAGCCGCACGACGGCGGAGGAAATCCTGTCCGATTTCGGCGCGAATGGCCTCGATTACTGGGTGACGGGCGCCGGCACCGGGGGGACGCTGAAGGGCGTCGCCCGGGTGCTCAAGGCGCGTAGTCCCGCCACCTGGGTTGTCGTGTGCGAGCCGGACAATTCGCCCCTGCTCGCGAGCGGCTTCAAGCAACCCTATCTGGAAGACGGCAGCCCGGGCGCGAGCTATCCCGGGTTCCGTCCGCATCTGATGCAGGGCTGGACGCCGGACTTCATCCCCAAGCTCGCGAACGACGCCATCACGGCGGGCCTGATCGACCAGTTCGTGCCGATCCGCGGCGCCGATGCGCTGCAGTGCGCGCGTGATCTCGCGCAGAAGGAGGGCATCTTCTGCGGCATTTCCGCCGGCGCGACCTTCGCCGGGGCGCTCGAAGTCGCGAAGACCGCGAAAAAAGGCGCGAAGATCCTGGCGATGCTTCCCGACACGGGCGAGCGCTATCTCTCGACGCCTCTCTTCGAGGGCATTGCCGAGACGATGACGGAAGAGGAGCTCGCCATCGCCGCCTCGACCCCGCGCTACCGCTTCGATGTGAAATCAGCCCCGGCGCCGGGACCGGCCGCCGCGCCAGAGAAAGCGAAGGCCGAGGCGGTTGCGTTCGTCGAGGAGGTGGTGAACGACAAGTCGCAGCCGGTGGTGATGTTCGCTCTCGAATGGTGCGAGTTCTGCTGGTCGGTGCGCCGTCTAATGAAGGAGTTCGCGATTCCGTACCGCCCGATCGACCTCGACTCGGTCGAGTATCAGAGGGACAACCGCGGCGGCGACATCCGCGTGGCGCTGCGCCAGAAGATCGGCTCCCCCACCATTCCGCAGATTTTCGTCGGCGGGGAGTACATCGGCGGCTGTACCGAGACCTTCGATGCCTTCAACCAGGGGCGCCTGCAAAAGCTGCTCGAGGCGAACGGCGTCGCCTTCGACCGGGCCAAGAAGGTCGACGCCTACACCTTTCTCCCGAAGTGGCTGCACCCGCGATGAAGGGGAAGGACCGGGACGAGCCCGACCTGCGCCTGCGCAGCTTGTCGATGACCGCCTGCGTGTGGTCGCCGGGCATGAGGTCAGGCAGATCGTCAGGCTGATAGGTCGGCATGTTCCCCCTCATGGCGTTGCGGCTCGACCTCGGACATATCGCGCACCGCCACCACCTGGTCGACCAGCTCCAGCCGCACACCGGGCTTGATGTCGTTCGGCTTCATGCGCCCCACGGTAAGGGCGCAAGCGGGCTATGTCACGGGCGAATAAATGGAAACGAATTATTCGCCGCTGCGGCGGCGGCGCTCGGCCTGAACGGCCTTGACCAGCGTCTGGATTCCGGCGCGCAGCTTCACGCCCTCACTGATGTCCGTAGTCAGTGCGCTCTCGGCACGCTCGCGCGTGAGCCCCTGCCGCCCCATCAGGCGCTGTTCGATCACCCCCTCTGTGATCGCCTGCCGGTCGCTGTACGGCCGGCCATCGCGACGCTCGTAGGCCGCGCGCAGCCCCTCCACCATCACGAGCAGGCGTGCGTCGTCGCCCTTCTTGGGTCGGCCGGGCTTGCGCTTGCGGGCCAGCAACGCGTCGGCGAGTGCGCGCTGCTGGTCCATCGCGCGGTGATGATCCAGCTCGGCGACGAGTGCGAGCACGCCGGCCAGCATCTCTTCCGGGGTCACGCCGCGCGCCCGGTCACGGAGCGCGCGATGCGCTCGAGCGCCGCGCGCATCGTGCTCTCGCTCGGCCGCGCGTAGTTGATCCAGGTCACACCGCGCGGTGCGTGCCGCAGCAGCGCCTCGGTCGTCGAGTCCTGCACTCCAAGCTCGTGGGCGAGCCGCGCGAAGCTACGCCTGATGTCGTGCAAGCTATGCGGCGCGATCGACTGCAGCGCGGCGAGCGACTTGCGAGGGTCGGCGGGAAAGATCGGCGCACTGCACTCCATGCCATCGACCGCGTCCCGGAGCAGCGCAACCGCTGCCTGCGACAGGTATACGAGCTCGGCGGGCTTGCCGCTCTTGGGCTGCCGAACGGTGAGCGTGGCGGCTTTGAGGTCGATGTCGGCAGCGCTCAGAGCTGACGCCTCGCCGCGCCGCAACCCGGTCAGGGCGATCAGGCGCAGGTAGTCACCTGACTCCGTCTTGCCCGCCGCCCGGAACCAGCGCGGCATCAGGCTCGCGGGAATGTGCCGGTCGCGGGCGTTGACCCGGTAGGCGGCGATCCGCCGCTGGCCGTTCGTGGTGACGCTGGGGAACCCCTGAGAGCGCGCCAGGGCGTTCAACAGGCGCAACGCATACGCCGCCCTGGTGGGCCCCCGCTCGCGGGAGATGCGCTCGTAGGAAGCCCGGGCGGTGTCGTGGTCGATCGCGGACAACCGCCACCCGGCGATCGGGGCAAGCTCGTTGGCGAGGAGGCCCTGGTAGTCGGCGACCGTGCGCTTCGCGAGCCCGCCGTGCGCACCGCCCATTTTGACGTAGGCGTCGAGCGCCTCCTCGAGCGTGAGCGCATCGGCAGCTTCGCGCTGGCGTTCGGCGAGGGGATTTAGCCCTTCATGTACTTGGCCGATCACCGCGTGCGCACGCTTTCGCGCCTGCTCGGCGCTTAGATCGCTGATCGGCGCGATGGCCATGCGCAGCGGCCGGTCAAGCGACCGCGCCCACTTGTCTACGCACCATGCACGGCTGCCGTTGGCGGTGAGCCGCAGGCAGAAGCTCCCAAGCCTCTTGTCGCGGATCAGTTTGTAGCCCTTCGCCGGCAGGCGCGCGGTCCGCGCGTACGAGTCGGTCAGGTTTACCTTCTCGCTCTTGGCGCGTGGCCTGAGCGAGATCACCTTGGCCTGCTCATTCGGTCCTCCTATGGTCACGCGCAGGTCGCCGATCCATGCATAGGCAGTGCATAGGTCAGACGGGCGAATCATACCAAACCGTACAATCACCCGGCTAGTCTAAGCTACTGTTTTATCGAGGACGCCCGATTCGGGCCTGGACTACAGAGGGAGCTGGGAGCGGACTGTTAATCCGCAGGTCGTAGGTTCGATCCCTACTCGGGGAGCCAGGAAATCCAGCGGCCTAGCGAAATGCTAGGCCGTTTTCTTTCTCACCACCCCCGGTCAGTACAACACGACCGGATTACCTGGCGAACCGGTGGCGCCGATCATCTTCAACGGCGCCCAGATGAATGCGCCCTCGTAGATCTTGGCGTCGACCAGCGACTTGGTGTCGACGTTCTCCAGGTTCCAGATCCCGCGGCGGGTCTGCATGCCGGTATGGCAAGGCACCGCATGCTCGTTGCCTTCCTCGCCGAACGGCTGGGCATCGGTCGCGGAAGTGTCGCCCATCATCAGCGCGATGTCGCGCGACGCCAGATATTCACAGGCGCTGGAGCCGAACCCAGGTTCGCCTTTGGCCCAGATTGCCCGCGCGGCGGCCCGCTGCTCCGAAGTCATCGTCTTGTACCGGTCGTTGCTCCAAGTGTTGCCCTGGCCAGTGTGCAGCGCCACGCAATCGCCGGGCATGATCTCGGACAGGCGCTGCGCTTTCATGATGCCTCTCACGTCGTCGGCGGTCACAATGCCGGGCGACGTCGCGCTGTCTGGAATCGGCAGCATCTCGATGGTCGCCGGGAGCTTGCCCTGCTGCTTCCGATACGCGACGGCATCGAGCACAACTAGCCGGCAGACGAAGCCGAGCTCGCCGACGTGCTCCACGCCCAGCGGACCCATGCCCACCACGCGGCCGCCGGGACCGCGTTCGTAGGCATCCCAGGCGAGGCGGCCGTTGTACATCATCGGCCCCTTCGAGGTATTCACGCCGATGTGCCCGGGACCGTCGAACTGCGTGCCGATCTGGCCGAGTTCGGCGATCACGAGCTCGTCGTGGTAGATGAGGGCATTCTTGCCGAACGGCCGCCGGTGGGCGTGCCGGGGATGGTCAACTGCCACGCGCGCGGGCCGAAGGCGGGTGCCTCGCGGTGATAGTACTTCCCGATCGTGACGGTCTTGTACTGCTTGACCGCCGCCAACGCCCGCTTGATGTTCGCGGAATTCTTGGTGTGGTTGGCGCTGCCCGCCTTGTCGTCGGCGCCCCACTTGGACGGCCACCACTTCTCCGTGAATGGCGCGTCGTTGACCGGTCCCTTGAGCGCCTGGGCGAGGACCAACCCGGTGAACCCTGCGAGCGCCACTCCGATGATGCTGAAACGTTTCATGGGATTGTCTCCTTCCCGAAGGGTATTGACGGACTGCGGGGGCGAATAACGGCGCGACGAAAGTATAGATCACGCCAAGAACCCGAGAGCCTAGCGACAGCCAGGGCCCGAGCCGCCCTCCCCACGCCGACGCAACGGCTGATAAAGTCGCGCCACGCATCGATTCCGACGCTTGAGGAGGAGGCCTGTCATGGCGACGAGCGCAAAGCAGCGCGTCATTGCGATCGAGGAGCACTACTACGACCCGGCGCTCGCATCTCTATTCAAGGGACTGGACGCGCGCGCCGGCGCCCGGCTCCGCGAGAAGCTTGAGAACGTCGGCGAGCTAAGGCTGAAGGAAATGGACGAAGCCGGCATCGACGTGCAGGTGCTCTCGCACGGCGCACCATCGACCCAGAAGCTCGACCCGGAAACCGCCGTGCGCCTGGCCCGCGAGGTGAACGATCGGCTCCATCGCACGATCCAGACCCGCCCCGACCGCTTCGGCGGCTTTGCTGCACTGCCGACGCCCGACCCCAAAGCTGCCGCCGACGAGCTGGCACGCGCCGTCAACGAGCTCGGCCTGACGGGCGCGATGATCCACGGTCTGACGGGTGGCGACCTCTTCCTCGACGACAAGCGGTTCTGGCCCATCTTCGAGCGCGCCCAGGCGCTCGACGTCCCGATCTACATCCATCCGGCGAATCCGCACCCCGCGGTGATCGACGCGTACTACCAGGACTACGTGGAGAAGTTCCCGTTCATCGTGTCCACTGCCTGGGGCTTCACGGTGGAGACCGCGACCCAGAGTATCCGGCTGGTGCTGAGCGGCGTCTTCGACGTCTACCCGCGCCTCAAGATCATCCTCGGGCATCTCGGCGAGACCCTGCCCTTCCTGCTCTGGCGGATCGATCACGCGCTGTCGCGACCCGGCAACGCCCCGGTCGCGTTTCGCGAAACCTTCTGCAAGCACTTCCACATCACGACCAGCGGCTTCTTCTCGGATCCGGCGATGCTCTGTTGCATCCAGGAAATGGGCGTCGACCGGATCCTCTTCGCGGTCGATTGGCCGTTCGTGGAGAACAGTAAACCCGGCGTGCAGTGGATGGAACGCCTCGCGCTGTCCGCCGAGGACAAGGTGAAGATCCTGAGCGGCAACGCCGAGCGGCTGCTGAAACTGTCCAGATGACCCGAAAGGGGTTCATCGAGCGCCACGGGCTCTGGACGGACGAGCAACGGCGGCAAGCCGAAGCGCTGAAGCGCCGGGTCCAGGAGGAGAGGGCTGAGACTCATCCGTCTCGGCCTGGGCGGACCCTCACGGTTGTTCACGCGCGAAGGCCGTGACGGTGCCGGTGTTTCTCGAGGCGCTGGACGGCGGATACAACATCAACGTCGCGACCACGACGCTCGACTCGGCCGGCGCCCGGTCGTTCAGCTCCTTTACCCGCGGCGGCGGGATGGGGCTCGACGAGATGACCGGCTCCCCGAACATCACGCTCGTCCCCGACCCCGCCACGTTCCGAGTCCTACCGTGGGCTGGCGTCGGCTGGGTGCTTTGCGACGAGTACTTCAACAGCGGCAAGCCCTTTCACTTTTCTCCCCGGCATCTTCTCAGGAAGCAGACGCGACGCTTGCAGGAGCGGGGGATGGGATACGTTGTCGGTCTGGAGGTGGAGTGGTACCTCCTCCGGGTCGCGGAAGAACACTTCGCCGAGGAGCACGTCGGCGCGCCCGGAATCCGCGGGCGCCCGATCGGGACCTATCCGGTCGAGCCCGGCTACTCGTACCACTCCGAATCGAACATGGACCTGATGCAGCCGGTCTTTGCGGCCCTGGTCGACGCGTTCGAAAAGCTCGACCTGCCGCTGCGCTCCATCGAGAACGAATGGGGACCGGGTCAGGTGGAGTGCACGTTTTCCGCCCAGGACGCAATGGACGCGGCGGATGCCCTGGTGCTCTTTCGGACGGCCACAAAGCAGATCTGCCGGCGAATGGGGCATTTCGCGACGTTCATGTCCCGCCCCGCCCTGAAGGGGTACTACTCGAGCGGTTGGCACCTCCATCAGTCGATGGTTGCCGCCGCTACGGGGGAGAATCTCTTCGCGCCGACGCGCGAGGGTGAGCGCCTGTCGCCGCTCGGCCGGGCATTCCTCGGGGGGCTGCTGAAACACGCCGCGCCGGCCACGGTCTTCGCAACCCCGACGGTCAACGGCTACCGGCGGTTCAAGCCCAACTCGCTCGCGCCGGATCGGGCAGGCTGGGGGTACGATCACCGGGGCGCCATGATCCGGGTGCTGGGGGGCGTGGGCGATCCGGGCACCCGCATGGAGAATCGTGTCGGCGAGCCCGCCGCCAATCCGTACCTGTACCTGCTGTCCCAGCTCGTCTCGGGTCTGGACGGCGTCGACAACGCCCTGGATCCCGGACCGGAGGATGATGCGCCCTACCAGGCCGAACGGGCGCTCCTTCCGCAGAGCCTCACGGAGGCGCTGGACGTGCTCGAGCGGAGCGCCCTCTTCCGCCGCGAAGTGGGCGACGTGTTCATCGACTACTTCGTGAAGCTGAAGCGCAACGAGGCCGGTCGCTTCCTCCGTCATCTCGAGGAGCGTGGGATGAAGCAGGCACCGGAGGATCCCACCGACTGGGAGCAGAACGAATACTTCGACTTCTTCTGACGCGGCTCGCGAGCGAGGTGGACGCCAGTGTCGATGCTTGAAACCCCCGTGCCGGCCGAGCTCCCCTACGACTGGGATTGGCTCGTGCAGGAGGATCGCGCCCATCGCCTCCTCTATACCGATCCGGCCATCTTCCAGGACGAGATGACCAGGATCTTCGGCGCGACCTGGGTGTATCTGGCTCATGTCAGCCAGATCCCGCGCAACGACGACTTCATCACCACGCGGCTCGGCCTGCGTCCGATCATCGTCCTCCGGGACAGCCAGGGGACCATCCGCGCGCTCTACAACCGCTGCACCCACCGCGGCAGCACGGTCTGCCGGCTCGACCGCGGCTCGGCCAAGGCATTCCAGTGCCCCTATCACGGCTGGACGTTCCTCAACACCGGCAAGCTGAGCGGCGTGCCCTGGCCCGACGGCTACGCGGGTGATTTCAAGGACGCCGCGTTCAACCTCGCGCAGGTGCCGCGGATCGATCTCTATCGCGGCTTCGTCTTCGGCACGCTGAACCCGGCGGCGCCTCCCCTCCTGGACTATCTGGGGCCGGTCACGAAGCCGATCGACGAGTGGCTCGACCGGCACCCCGGCGGCCGCGTGGCGTTCTGCGAGGCGAATCGCCTGAAGTACAAGGGCAACTGGAAGCTCGCCTACGACAACTCGTGCGACGGCTACCACGTCGTGTTCTCCCATCGTTCGCTCCTCGACATGGAGAACCGGCTGAAGAACCCCCGCGAAAAGGGCATGTCGTTCTACAAGTCCAGGCCCGACGAAGCCGCGATGTACTGCCAGTACTTCGGGCACGGCCACCACTTCAAGGACAAGCGGCCCAACGTCGACAAGCGCCCGGGCGCGCTATGGGAGATCGAGGCCGCTCACCCCGGCATGGAGTACTACGCCGACAAGGTGCGACGCCGCCTGGGAGCCAAGGCCGAGCGGGCGCTCGACCTCGCCGCCTCCGAGCCGGTCAACATCAACGTGTTCCCGAACCTCCTGATCCTCGGGAATCACGTCCAGGTCATCGAACCGCTCGCGGTGAATGAGACCAACCTGACCTGGCACGCCACTGCGGTGGTGGACGAAACCGGCGAGCTCGACGGCGCGGTAGACGACGTGAACGCGCTCCGGATGCGGACGCAGGAAGCGTTCCCCAACTTCGGGGAGGTCGACGACGCGGCCAACTTCGAGCAGATCCAGCGCGGTCTCCTGGCGCAGGAGGACGAGTGGGTCTACATGCATCGCGGACTCGGGGTCCCGGGCCGGATCAGGGTGGCGGAGAACGGGGTCGTCACCGCGCCGGCGACCGACGAGGTCTTCATGCGCGAATACCTGAAGGAATGGAAGCGGCTCATGCGGTCCCGACCGCAGCTCGTCGTCCGGCGGGAGCCGTGAATGGCGGCGGCCCGGCAAGGTGATCCGTCCCGCGTCTCCCAGTACGTGAACGACGAGTTCTACCGGACGCTCGTCGCGAACTTCTCGGGCTGGCAGCGGAGCGAGCTCGAGGTCACGAACCCGGCGATCCGCGACCGGTGCCAGGCCCTGCTCTACCGCGAGGCCCGGTTCCTGGATCAGGGGCAATTCGACGCCTGGCTGAGCCTGTACGCGCCCGAGTGCCTGTATTGGGTTCCGGCGACGCCTCAAGGAGGTGATCCGCGGAAAGAGGTCGCCATCGCCTTCGACGACCGGCGGCGCCTGGAAGACCGGGTCTACCGCCTCCGCACCGGCTACGCCTGGTCGCAGGTCCCGCCCTCCCGGACCGCGCGGCTGATCGCCAACGTCGAGGTCTTCGGCACGGCGGAGTCCTCCGCCTACATGGTTCGCTCGACGTTCGTGATCAGCGAGTTCCGCGCCGGCGAGACCCGCAGGCTCGCCGGCTGGTACGGGCATCGCCTGGCGCAGCACGACGGCGGATGGCAGATCGTGGTCAAGCAGGTCAACCTGCTCGACTGCGACCAGAACCTCCGCAATCCGAGCGTGATTCTCTAGCGGAGTCCTGCGCTCGGGGCGGTCGCCGCCGTCCGCTCCGATTCGGTCGCGGCGAAGACCATTCGCCTGAGCGGGCTCGGCGCGACGAGCTGCGGCGTCTGCTTGATCCGTTTGTCCGGCCGCAGGCGGTCGACCGTCGGCACGATGTACTCTAGGCACCGGCGACGTCAACCCGGCGGCTGCGAGGGTCTGAGTCGGGTCGGTGCCGCAAGCCCGCCGTAGTTCCTCGCGTTCGGCCTCGCTCAGGCCCGGACTGAAGTGGAGGACCTGATCGACGACGTCGCTGGTCTCGAAGTAGGCCTCGCGGCAGTCGAGGTGCACGAACCCTCCGGGAGCGAAACGGCCCTCCTCGTAGAACACCAGCCGGATGCGCCAGCTCCCGCGCACGATCGGCTCGCGACAGCTGCGGCATTTGGCCTGCCCGCTCGGCGCCTGCTCGGCGCCGTCGATCCGCGGGAGGCGCCGGTGTGCCAGGCTGCGGCGCGCCGCGCCCTCGAGCAGCTCCCGGTCGGGCACGTTCTCGAGTGTTTCCCCGAGCGTCTGAAGAAACGGCTCCGGCCGCTTGTACGCCGCGCACGCGGGATGGAACCAGATCGTCATCTCGCCGTCGGCAAAGGGGTTGGGCAGGCGTTCGCCAAAACGCAGCTCTCCCTTCGCAATAGGCCGGCCGCAGCCGCGGCACTTGGAGCGACCGCTCGACGCGGATTCGAAGAGGTGGGACACGCCCGCCGCCGGGATGAACTAGCGGCCGGCGTCCTCGCCGAGCGTCCGCGCGACGGATTCGCAGCTCGCGATGCTGCGCAAGTGCAACTCACGCATGCCGGCGATCGCATTCCTCGCCTCGCCGTCCAGGCGCGGCAGCGCCTCGTCGAACCGCTTCACCGCCCACCGGAGCCCCTTCGCGAGAAACTCGATGCGCGCACGCCGGCCCTCGACCGCTAGCAGCTTGCCGAGGAAGTCGCCGGTCGCGTGGCTGTAGTCGGCGCCGAGCCGCTGGATCTGCTTGCCAAGCAGCGCGCAGTTGTGCGCCTCGTCGGCGTGGACGCGACGCAGCGCCACCCAGGCTTCGCCGCGGCGGGGGTGATCTTCGAGGATGTTGAGCAGCGCGTTCGCCCCCGCACGCTCGGCCTCGAGCATGTGGTTGAGGAAGGCGATCTGCTCCGCGCGGAGAAAACGCGGGTTGCGGATCCGGCATGCGGTCACCTCGCCCCGAGCTTCGCCGGGGCGCTACGCCGCCGCGCGCTGCGGCGGCGCGAACTCGCGCTCCATCTCCCGCCGCACTCTGACCGCCTCGCCCGACGCGTCGATCTGCACATCGGTCCACCGCACCGCCTGCCCGGCCGCGACCGGATTGACGAGCTTCACACCGTGTGCCAGCCCGAGGGGGAGCGCGCCCAGCTTGAGCGAATCGGCGGCCGGACAGAGCTTCCCGACGACGGTGTAGCCGCCCTCGCCGTCGAGGATTTCGCCGGCCTTCAGGTCGCGCTTCGCGGTCGCGATCGCGTCTGCGCGAAAGCCCGTGGCGCATCCGGTCGGCTCGCCCCGGAGCCCGACCGAGGCGACCGAGATACCGACTTCCAGCCCGATCAGGTGCCAGCGCTTGTACATGCAGGCGTAGCGCCCGCCGGGGTCGGTGCGCAGCCCGTACTCCATGAAGCACCGGCGGACGTAATCGGTCTCGCCTTCGAAGACGACCCAGACCCCGAACCGGATGTCGTAGGGGATCACCCGGCCGTCGCGCTCGAGCGAGGACACGACTTCGACCTGACCCTTGTGGTGAAGGCTCCCGCCCTCCGCTGTCGGACGCATTATGGACGGCAGATCGTCCACGCTTGCCGGCGGAAACGCGAGGCCGTCGGGCGCCGGCGTGAGACCGGTCGCGTTGCAGACCGCCGTGGTCTCGATCGCCGGCTTCGATCCGTCGAGGAACGAGTTGAACATCTTCGGGTTGAGTCCCCCGATCCGCGCCTGCTCCGGTGTCAGTCCGTAGTACCCCCAGACGGTCTCCGGCGTCGACTGCGCGTAGTGCGGCAGCCACTTGTGGCCGCGCCCCGCGGCGACCACGCTGAAGCCGGCCGCGCGCGCCCAGTCCACGAGCTCGCAGATCAGGGCCGGCTGGTCGCCGTACGCGAGGCTGTAGACCACGCCGGCCTGCTGCGCCTTCCGGGCGAGCAGCGGGCCGCAGAACGCATCCGCCTCGACGGTGACCATCACGACGTGCTTGCCGTGCTCGATCGCCGCGAGCGCGTGAGTGACCGCGGCGATGGGGTTGCCCGTCGCCTCGACCACGATGTCGATCGCCGGATGCGCCACGAGCGCCTGCCAGTCCTCCCCGACGTGCGTGAGGCCTTGGGCGAGAGCAGCGTCGAGCGATCGCGCGCCGCCGGCCTCGGGCTTCCACCCGATCCGCTCGAGGTTCGCGCGGGCGTTCGCCGGCGCGAGATCGGCGATGCCGACGACGTGCACCCCGGGCGTGTTGGGCACCTGCGCGAGATACATCGCGCCGAACTTGCCGGCGCCGATGAGGCCGACGCGCAACGGCTTGCCCTGCGCGCCACGCTCCTGGAGCTTGGCGTAGAGGTTCATCGCACGGGCTCCCTCACGCGGCGAGCGGGATCGGCTTCAGGTCTTCCTCGGGGGTCCCGTCCTTCCACGGCAGCGCCACATCGTAGTCCCGCAGCAGGCAGTCGTCCGGGAGGCACTCGATCGGCGAGAAGTCGCGGTGCGCGATGTAGCCCGGGCGCTTGAACCGGCGGATGTGGTTGGAGACCGCGCACAGGCTCAGGTAGACGCTCCACCGGTCCCACGGCGACAGGTTCGCGGTCGACGCATGCACCAGACAGCCGTGAAACAGGATCATCGACCCCGCCGGCCCCTTGGGCGCGACGAGTCCACCGCGCGCGACGAGCTTGCGGATCGTGTCGTGGTTGATGGTCCAGAGCGGATAGCTCGTCGTCGTCGTGTCGTGGGCGGCATCGACCACGCCGAGCTTGTGGCTGCCGGGGATGAACATCAGCGGACCGTTGAACTCGTTCACCTCGTTCAGGAAGATCGCCACGTTCATCGCCCGCGCCTCGGGCATGAGGTCGTCCGCCTGCCAGGTGCCGTAGTCCTGGTGCCATTGCCACAGGTCGCCGTCGAAGGCCGCCTTGCCGTTGATCTTGAACTGGTGCATGTACACGCCCTCGCCGAAGAGCTGCACGATCGGCTCGACCATCCGCGGATGACGGGCGAGCCTGGCGAAGGGGTGGCTGTACAGGTGCGCCGCGAAGTTGGTGCGAACGGCGTCGCTGTCCTTCTCGCGGACGTTCTCGGGCCGGCGCTGGGCGAAAATCGTCGGGACCTCGTCGGTCAGGGTCTTGATCTCCGCGGGCGAGAACAGCCTCGGGAAGAAGAGATAGCCCTCGCGGTCGAACTGCGCCAACTGCTCCTGGGTGAGTTTCATGCCGCCTCCTCTGGACCCGGCGCGCGCTCCTCGAGTCGAGCGGCGAGCGTTCGCCGTCGCTCGCTCGACTCTATCTGCGCCCGCGCGGGTTCGGATCCACGATCTGGAAGAAGACCTCGTCCTTGCGCACCATCCCGAGCTCGAAGCGCGCGCGCTCCTCGATTGCCTCGTACCCCTGCTTCAGGTCACGGACTTCCGCGTCGAGCGCCTCGTTCCGCGCCTGCAGCAGCTCGTTCCTCGCCCGCTGGCTCGACAGCTGGCGATCGACGTCCCATACCCGCACCCACCCACCCTTCCCCAGCCAGAGCGGATACTGAATGGCGACGAGCAGGACGCCGAGGATCAGGGCCAAAGCGCGCATTATCGCAGCTGGTAGAAGGCGTCGCGCCCGGGATAGCTCGCGGCCTCGCCCAGGTCCTCTTCGATCCGCAGCAGCTGGTTGTACTTCGCCACCCGCTCCGAGCGCGACAGCGACCCGGTCTTGATCTGGAGCGCGTTCGTGCCGACCGCGATGTCGGCGATCGTCGTGTCTTCGGTCTCGCCGGACCGGTGCGAGATCACGGCCGTGTACCCCGACCGCTTCGCGAGCTCGATGGTCGAGAACGTCTCGCTGAGCGTGCCGATCTGGTTCACCTTGATCAGCACCGAGTTCGCGACCCCGAGCTTCACCCCTTCCTTCAGCAGCCGTGTGCTGGTCACAAACACGTCGTCCCCGACGAGCTGCACGCGCTTCCCGAGCTCCTTGGTGAGCAGCTGCCACCCGTCCCAGTCGTTCTCGGCCATGCCGTCCTCGATGCTGATGATCGGGAACCGGTCGGCGAGCTTCTTGAGATAACCGCAGAAGTCCCCGGGCGACAGCTCGAGCTTCTCCGAGCCGAGCCGGTACCGACCACCCTCGAAGAACTCGGAGCTCGCGCAGTCGAGCCCGAGCGCGACGTCGCCGCCGGGCATGTAGCCCGCATCCTCGATCGCCTTCATGATCAGCTCGAGCACCGCGGCGTTCGTGGCCAGGTTCGGCGCGAAACCGCCCTCGTCGCCGACCGTCGTCGCGAGCCCCTTGCCGTCGAGCAGCTTCTTGAGGGCGTGGAAGATCTCGACCCCGCACCGCAGCGCCTCGTGGAAGCTCTGGGCGCCGATCGGGATGACCATGAACTCCTGGATGTCGAGATTGTTGTTGGCGTGCGCGCCGCCGTTGATGACGTTCATCATCGGCACCGGCATCTGCATCGCGCCCGACCCGCCGAAGTAGCGGTAGAGCGGCAGCCCCGACTCCTCGGCGGCCGCCTTCGCGACCGCCATCGACACCGCGAGCATCGCGTTGGCCCCGAGCCGCGCCTTGTTGTCGGTGCCGTCGAGGTCGATCAGGGTCCGGTCGATGAAGCTCTGCTCCGAGGCGTCGAGGCCCATGATCGACTCGGAGATCTCGGTGTTGATGTGCTCGACCGCCTTCAGCACCCCCTTGCCACCGTACCGCGCCTTGTCGCCGTCGCGGAGCTCCAGCGCCTCGCGCGTACCCGTCGATGCGCCCGAGGGCACGGCCGCGCGCCCCATCACCCCGGATTCGAGCAGCACGTCGGCCTCGACCGTCGGGTTGCCCCGCGAGTCGAGAATCTCCCTGGCCACGACATCGACGATCGAGCTCATCGCTGGTTCACCTTGTTGTCCCTCCCTCGTACCGCCCGGCCGCGCGCGCCGCGCGCGTCCCCCTCAAAGCGCGGTCTCCGCGAACCCGCGCCGCTTCACCAGTGCATCGAGCTCCTTCAGCGTCGCGAGCAGCGGCTTCATGAGCTTCAGCGGCCAGGCGTTCGGACCGTCCGAGAGCGCCTTCGCCGGATCGGGATGGGTCTCCATGAACAGCCCGGCTACGCCGGTCGCGACCGCGGCGCGGGCGAGCACCGGCACGAACTCCCGCTGCCCGCCGCTCGAGGTCCCCTGCCCGCCCGGCAGCTGGACCGAATGGGTCGCGTCGAACACGACCGGGCAGCCCGTGTCCCGCATGATCGCCAGCGACCGCATGTCCGACACCAGGTTGTTGTAGCCGAACGATGCCCCACGCTCGCACACCAGGATGTTGTCGGCCGCTTCCGGATCGCCCGGATGCGCGCTGCGCGCGGCCTCGCGCGCCTTGTCGACGACGTTCTTCATGTCGCTCGGCGCGAGGAACTGGCCCTTCTTGATGTTCACCGGGCGGCCGGCCGCAGCCACCGCACGGATGAAGTCCGTCTGGCGGCACAGGAACGCCGGCGTCTGGAGGACGTCGATCGCCGCCGCGACGTCCGGCACGTCCGCGATCTCGTGCACGTCCGTGAGCACCGGCACCCCGACCTGCTTCCGGACCTCGGCGAGGATCGCCAGGCCCTCGTCCATGCCGAGGCCGCGGAAGGACCGGCTCGAGCTGCGGTTCGCCTTGTCGTACGACGACTTGTAGATGAAGGGGACGCCGAGCTCGCGGCAGATCTCCTTGAGCTCGCCGGCGGTGTCGAGCGCCATCTGGCGCGATTCGACGACGCAGGGGCCGGCGATGAGAAATAGCGGCTTGTCTAGGCCGGCTTCAAAACCACAGAGCTTCATGCCGCGGCCACGGCCGGCTTCGCCTGCTCGGCCTGGTGCTTGATCGCCGCCTCGATGAAGCTCTTGAAGAGCGGATGACCGGCGCGCGGCGTCGAGGTGAACTCGGGATGGAACTGGCACCCGATGAACCACGGGTGGTCCGGCAGCTCGATCAGCTCGACCAGCGACTCGGCCTTCGTCCGCGCCGCCACCTTCAGGCCCGCCGCCTCGAGCCGCGGCAGATAGTGGTTGTTGACCTCGTAACGATGGCGATGCCGCTCCTCGACGACGTCGCTCTTGTACACCCGGTGCACCAGCGTGCCCGGCACGACATCGGCCGGCTGCGCCCCGAGGCGCATCGTGCCGCCCAGGTCGGAGCGCTCGTCGCGGCGCTCGATCCGCCCGTCCGAATTCTGCCACTCGATGATGAGCGCGATGACCGGATGCGGCGACGCCGGGTCGAACTCGGTGCTGTTGGCCCCTTCCAGTCCGGCCTTATGGCGCGCGAACTCGATCACCGCGAGCTGCATGCCGAGGCAGATGCCGAGATAAGGGATCCGCTGCTCGCGGGCGTACTGGATCGTCCGGATCTTGCCCTCGATGCCGCGCTTGCCGAAGCCACCCGGCACGAGGATGGCGTCGGCGCCGCGCAAGGCGCCGACCCCGTCGCGCTCGATCGACTCGGAGTCGACGTACCGAATGTCGATCCTGCTCCGGGTGTGGATGCCGGCGTGGATCAGCGCCTCGGAGAGCGACTTGTACGACTCGGTGAGATCGACGTACTTCCCGACCAGCGCGACGGTGACCGCATGCTGCGGGTGCTCGAGCGCGTGCACGAGCTTGTCCCACGACGACAGGTTGGCCGGCCGCGCCAGGATGTCGAGCTTGTGGCACACGATTTCGTCGAGCATCTGCTGGTGCAGCATGCTCGGGATCTTGTAGATCGAATCGGCGTCCCAGACCGAGATCACGGCTTCGACGGCGACGTTGGTGAACAGCGCGATCTTGCGCCGCTCCTCGTCGGGCACGGGCTTCTCGCAGCGGCAGAGCAGCGCGTCGGCCTGGATCCCGATCTCGCGCAGCTCCTTCACCGAGTGCTGCGTGGGCTTGGTCTTGATCTCGCCGGCGGACTTGATGTACGGCACCAGCGTCAGGTGGATATAGCAGGTGTTTCGCTGGCCCAGCTCGAGCCGCATCTGCCGCACTGCCTCCAGGAACGGCAGCGACTCGATGTCCCCCACCGTCCCGCCGATCTCGACGATCGCGACGTCCGCGCCGTTCGCACCGCGCGCGATGAAGGCCTTGATCTCGTCGGTGATGTGCGGGATGACCTGGACGGTGCGCCCGAGGTAGTCGCCGCGGCGCTCCTTCTTGATGACGCTCTCGTAGATCTGGCCGGTGGTGAAGTTGTTCCACCGCTTCATCTTGGCGCTCTGGAAGCGCTCGTAGTGGCCGAGATCCAGGTCGGTCTCGGCGCCGTCCTCGGTGACGAACACCTCCCCGTGCTGGAAGGGGCTCATCGTTCCGGGATCGACGTTGATGTAGGGATCGAGCTTGAGGAGGGTGACCTTGATGCCGCGCGACTCGAGGATCGCGGCGAGGGAAGCGGCGGCTATCCCTTTCCCCAACGAGGAAACGACCCCGCCCGACACGAACACATACTTGGTCATCGACAACCCGGGAGTCGGGATGGGGGATGATAGCCCAATTCCTCCGGCCCCTCAACGCGAACCAGCGGCAAAGCCGCGGAAAATGCACTGCCGCGCTCAAGCGCCCATTTCGGCGGCCTTGATCGACTCGACGCGGATCTCGTCCGTGAGCCGCGCCTTGTAAGCCGAGAACTCCGGCGTCGTTTTCACCGTGTAGTGGCGCGGGTGCGGGAGATCGATCCGGACGTCGCTCTTGACACGCCCCGGTCGCGCGGTGATCACGGCGACTCGATTCGCCATGAAGATCGCCTCGTCGATGTCGTGGGTGACGAACAGCACCGTCTTGCGGTCGGCCTCCCAGATCCCGAGGAGGAGCTCCTGCATGAGCGCCCGCGTCTGGTTGTCCAGCGCGCCGAACGGTTCGTCGAGGAGCAGGATCTTGGGATCGTTCGCGAGCGCGCGCGCGAGCGCCGTCCGCTGCTGCATCCCGCCGGAAAGCGTCTTGGGGTAGTGGTGCTCGAAGCCTCTGAGTCCGACGCGTTCGACGTAGCGCGCCACGATCCCGCCCTGCTCCGCCGCGGCGACGCCCTTCTCGCGCAGACCGAAGCCGATGTTCTGCTTGACGGTCAGCCACGGAAACAGCGTGTAGGACTGGAACACCATCCCGCGGTCGGGACCGGGGCCGGCCACCGGACGCCCATCGAGCACGACCCTGCCGGTGGTGGGGAAGTCGAGCCCCGCGACGATCCGGAGCAGCGTCGACTTCCCGCAGCCCGACGGACCGAGGATGCAGATGAAGTCGTTGTCCGCGACCGCGAGCGAGGTCGGCTCGAGCGCCCGGGTCGGCGCCCCGCCGCGGACGCCGGGAAAGGTCCGGCTCACCCCCTCGATCGCGAGCTTGCTCATCCCCAGAGGCGACCTTGCGCCCGCCTCCCGCCCCCGGCGCTCACGCAAGACTCCAGGGGAACAGCCTCTGGTTCAGGGTCTTGGACAGGTAATCGGAGATGAGCCCGATGATGCCGATCACGATGATGCCGAAGATGATCTGGCCGGTGTCGAGCAGCGCCTGGCTGTCGGTGATCATGTGCCCGATCCCGCTGGACGCGCCGATGAGCTCGGCGACGATGACGTAGGTCCAGGCCCAGCCGAGCACGAGCCGCAATGCCTCGGCGATGTCCGGCGCGCTAGACGGCAGGAGCACCCGGCGGACGATCCCGCTCGAGGTCGCGCCGAGGGTGTAGGCGGCCTCGACCAGGTCCCGGCGCGTCGAGCCGACGATCACCGCGACCATCAGCACGATCTGGAAGAACGAGCCGATGAAGATGACCATCAGCTTCTGCGCCTCGCCGATCCCCGCCCACAGGATCAGCAGCGGGATGAACGCCGAGGCCGGCAGGTAGCGCGCGAACGAGACGAACGGCTCGAAGAAGGCTTCGATCGGCTTGTACGCCCCCATGAAAATGCCGAGCGGCACGCCGATCGCGGCGGCGAGGAGGAAGCCGCCGATCACGCGCCAGACCGTGATGCCGATGTCCAGGTAGAACGCGTGGACGGTGAGCAGCCGCCAACCCGCGACGACCATCGTGATCGGGTCGGCGAGGAACGTGGCCGAGACGAAACCGCCGAGCGTCGCAACCGCCCAGGCGGCGAAGAACAGCACGAAGAATGCGATCCCGAGCGCGATCTTTGCGCCCTGGGAGACCGGCTTCAGCGGGGTCAGCATGAAGCAAAACGGCCCCGCGTCGCGGGGCCGAGTGGCCTGGTTCCCGGCGCGCGCCGGGGAGATCGGGTGGACGGGCGCGCGCCCGTCACTTGATGAAGCTCGTGTCGATGATCGTGTTGATGTCGGGCACGCTCTTGATGATCCCCAGCTCGAGGAGCAGCGCGGCGGCCTCCTTGCTGAACGCCTGGAGCTCGCCGGCGAAGAACCGCTGGTTGGCCGTGCGATCCTGCCAGCGCAGGTAGGCCTGCGACTTCTCGAACTGCTCGCCGGTCTGCTTCACGGCCGAGCCCATGATCTCGAAGCTCTTGTTGGGCTCGCGCTTGATCATCTCGAGCGCCTCGAAGTAGCTGTTGACCATCGCCTGCACCAGCTTCGGGTTCGCCTGGATGAATTTCGGCGTGCAGCCGAAGGTGTCCATCACCATCGGGTAGTCGAGCGTGGTGGCGATGATTTTCCCGGCCTCTGGCTTGCCGCGCACCGTCGAGAGGTAGGGCTCGTAGGTCATGGCGGCATCGTTCTGGCCGGCGACGAAGGCCTGCGCCGCCGGGCCGGGCTCGAGGTTGACGATGTTGACGTCCTTCACCGTCATCCCGTTCTTCTTGAGCATCCAGGCGAGCGTAAAGTATGGCGCGGTCCCCGGCGCGGACGCCGCGACCGTCTTGCCCTTCAGCTCGGTGATCTTGCTGATGTTGTTGCGCACCGCCATGCCGTCGGCGCCGTACGACTTGTCGAGCTGCACGACCTGCGTGATCGGCACGCCGTTCGCGTTCCACACGATGAACGTCTCCACCGTGGTCGCCGCGCACTGCACGTCGCCCGAGGCGATGGCGAGGTGCCGATCCTTCTGCGGGATGAACTTGATCGTGACGTCGACCCCGTTCTTCTTGAAGATGCCCGGCTTTCTCGGCGAGCGAGAGCGGTGCGAACCCGGTCCAGCCGCTCATGGCGATCGTGACCTTCGGCAGGTCCTGGCCGTAGGCGCCGCCCGCTCCGAGCATGGCGAGCGCGATGAGGGAAGAAGCGAGACGTTTCATCGGGGGTCTCCGGCAGGGGTGAAGTGCGCATTGTAGAGGGCCGGATTTCCGCAACGCAATCGTTCCGGACGCCACCATCACCGCGGACCGCGAGCGGTAGAATCCGGTGGCCTCCTCCAGCGTCTTCCTCGTCGCCGAGGGCCCCAATGTCGCCGACCGGACCGAAGCCCCGCGTTATCCGCGCCGCGCGCGGGCCGCACATCAGCGCGCGCAGCTGGCTCACCGAGGCGCCGCTGCGGATGCTGATGAACAACCTCGACCCGGAGGTCGCGGAGCGACCCGAGGACCTCGTGGTCTACGGCGGCATCGGCAAGGCCGCGCGCAACTGGGCGTGCTACGACAGGATTGTCGAGACGCTCACGCGGCTCGGCGAGGACGAGACCCTGCTCGTCCAGTCGGGCAAGCCCGTCGGCGTGTTCAGGACCCACGCCGACGCGCCGCGAGTCCTCATCGCCAACTCGAACCTCGTCCCGCGGTGGGCAACCTGGGAGCGCTTCAACGAGCTCGACCGCCAGGGCCTCATGATGTACGGACAGATGACGGCCGGCTCGTGGATCTACATCGGCAGCCAGGGCATTGTGCAAGGGACGTACGAGACGTTCGCGGAAGCGGGACGCCAGCACTACGCCGGCGACTGGTCGGGCAAGTGGATTCTCACCGCCGGGCTGGGCGGGATGGGCGGCGCGCAACCGCTCGCCGCCACTATGGCCGGCGCCTCGATGCTCGCGATCGAGTGCGACCCCTCGCGGATCGAGATGCGCCTGCGCAGCGGCTACCTCGACGCCCGTGTCGATACGCTCGAGGAGGCGTTCGCGGTCCTCAGTCGTGCCTTCACCGAGAAGCGCGCGGTATCGGTCGGGCTGCTCGGCAATGCCTGCGAGCTGCTGCCGAAGATCCTCGAGCGGGCGCGCACGAGCGAGCTCCGACCTGCGCTCGTGACCGATCAGACCTCGGCCCACGATCCTGCCAACGGCTACCTTCCCGAGCGCTGGTCGCTCGAGAAATGGCGGGACGTCCGGAAGCGCGACCCGGAGGAGGTGGCGGTCTCGGCGCGGGAATCGATCCGCAAGCATGTCCACGCGATCCTCGGCTTCCATGCAATGCGGATCCCGTGCGTCGACTACGGCAACAACATCCGCCAGGAGGCGAAGGACGTCGGCGAGGATCACGCGTTCGACTACCCCGGCTTCGTCCCGGCGTACATCCGGCCGATGTTCTGCGTCGGTAAGGGGCCGTTCCGCTGGGTCGCCCTCTCGGGCGATCCCGAGGACATCGCCCGCACCGACGCGAAGCTCCGTGAGCTCTTTCCCCAGGACCGGCATCTCAACCAGTGGCTCGATCTGGCGGGTCGGCGGATCAAGTTCCAGGGTCTGCCCGCGCGCATCTGCTGGCTCGGCCTCGGCGAGCGCCACCGGGCCGGGCTCGCGTTCAACGAGATGGTCCGCACCGGCGAGGTCAAGGCGCCGATCGTGATCGGGCGCGATCACCTCGACAGCGGCTCGGTCGCGAGCCCGAACCGCGAGACCGAGGCGATGCGGGACGGCTCCGACGCGGTGTCGGACTGGGCGTTTCTCAATGCCCTCCTCAACTGCGCCGGCGGGGCGACCTGGGTCTCGATCCACCACGGCGGGGGCGTCGGCATGGGCTACTCGCAGCACGCCGGGATGGTCATCGTGTGCGACGGCACGGACGCCGGAGCGCGGCGCCTCGAACGGGTGCTCTGGAACGACCCGGCGAGCGGCGTCATGCGCCACGCCGACGCGGGCTACGCGGAGGCGATCGCGTGCGCGAAGGACAAGGGGCTCGAGCTGCCGATGCTCCGCCAAGTAGACGATGACCGCTGAAATCGGGCACGCACCGCTCACGCTCGCAGTCCTCCGCACGATCGCGCGCCAGGGCGCCGCAATCGCGCTGGCGCCGGCGGCGCGCGCGGCCGTCGTCGCCTCCGCGCGAACGGTCGAGAGAATCGTCGCCAGCGGGGAACCGGCCTACGGCATCAACACCGGGTTCGGGCGGCTTTCCCAGACGCGGATCCCGGGCGAGGACCTGGAGCAACTCCAGACGAACATCGTACTGTCGCACGCCGCCGGCACCGGCCCACTGCTCGCCGATGACGTCGTTCGGCTCATCCTCGCGTTGAAGGTAGCTAGCCTCGCGCGGGGCGCATCGGGCGTTCGGCCCGAGCTGGTCGATCTGCTCGTCGCGCTTCACAACCGGGGAATCTATCCGTGCATCCCGGCGAAGGGATCCGTCGGCGCCTCCGGCGACCTCGCGCCGCTTGCCCACCTCGCGCTCGCCCTGCTCGGGATCGGCGACGTCCGTGTGGGAGGCAAGCTGGCCAGCGCCCAGCAGGCGCTCGCCGACGCCGGCCTCGCACCGATCAAGCTCGCGCCGAAGGAAGGGCTCGCCCTGCTCAACGGCACTCAGGTCTCCAACGCCCTCGCGCTGATCGGCCTGTTCGCGGCCGAAGACGCGTTCGCTGCCGCAGTCGTCGCCGGCAGCATGTCCGTCGACGCGGCCGCGGGGAGCGACACGCCCTTCGATCCCCGGATCCACGCCTTGCGCGGCCAGCCGGGTCAGACCGACGTCGCGGCGTGGTACGCGCGACTCCTCGCCGACAGCGAGATCCGACGCTCGCACCTCGAGAACGATCCGCGCGTCCAGGACCCCTACAGCCTGCGCTGCCAGCCCCAGGTGATGGGCGCCTGCCTCGACCAGCTCCGCTACGCCGCCCGGGTCTTCGAGATCGAGGCGAACGGCGCGACCGACAATCCGCTGGTCTTTCCCGATACCGGCGAGATCCTCTCCGGCGGGAACTTCCACGCCGAGCCGGTCGCGCTCGCGGCCGACGCGCTGGCGGTGGCGATCGCGGAGATCGGTGCGCTCTCCGAGCGCCGGATCGCGCTCCTCATCGACACGACGCTCTCGGGTTTGCCGCCGTTTCTCGTCGAGCACGGCGGCGTCAATTCGGGCTTCATGGTCGCGCAGGTGACCGCGGCGGCGCTCGCGAGCGAGAACAAGACGCTCGCGCATCCGGCGAGCGTGGACAGCCTGCCGACCTCGGCCAACCAGGAGGATCACGTGAGCATGGCCACCTTCGCCGCACGCCGGCTAGGGGACATGGCCACGAACACCGCCGGAATCGTCGCGATCGAGCTGCTCGCCGCCGCCCAGGGCATCGATTTCCGGGCGCCGCTGAAGACGTCGCCCCGGCTGCAGGACGCCCACGCGCTCGTGCGCAGCCGGGTCCGGTTCTATGATCACGATCGCTACTTCGCCCCCGACATCACGGCGATCCAGCGGCTCGTCGAGGCGGGTGCGTTCCACCGCTTCGTTCCGGGATTGTTGCCGTCGCAATAGGTCGCGCGTCCGATGGAGCTCTTCCGCCTGCATCGCGGCTCTGCGCCGCTGCTCGTTTCGATGCCGCACGTCGGTACGTACCTTCCGCCCGAGCTCGCGGCGCGGATGACCGACGCCGGACGCCTGGTCGCCGACACCGACTGGCACGTCGACCGCCTGTACGACTTTCTCGACGCTCTCGGGACCTCGGTCCTCTGCCCGACCCATTCGCGCTATGTCGTGGATCTGAATCGCCCACCGGACGGCGCCAACCTGTATCCGGGGCAGGACACCACGGCGCTCGTGCCGCCGGACACGTTCGCGCGCGAGTCGATCTACCGCTCCGGTGAGACGCCGGACGAGCGCGAGGTCGCGGACCGAGTGACGCGGTACTGGCGCCCTTATCACGACGCGCTTCAGGGCGAGCTCGAGCGCATTCGCGCCGCGCACGGCTACGCGCTGCTCTGGGATGCGCACTCGATCCCTCCGAGCTGCCGCGGTTCTTCTCCGGGCGGCTGCCCGACCTCAACTTCGGCACCGCCAGCGGCGCGTCGTGCGCAGCGGCGATGGAGGCCGCGGTGTTCGAGGAGGGCCGCCGCGCTGCCGGCTACAGCGCCGTCCTCAACGGGCGATTCAAGGGCGGATACATCACCCGCGCGTACGGAAACCCCGCGCAACGGGTCCATGCGATCCAGCTCGAGCTCTCCCAGCGGACCTACATGAACGAGCCGCCGCCGTTCGAGTTCCGGGAGGACCTCGCCGGCCGATTGCGGCCGGCGCTGCGGCGATTCCTGGAGGTGTTCCTGAGCGCCGCTAGGGCATCCGCATGACGCCGTCCTTGACGACGCCAACGCAAGGATTCGCGCCCATCGCGTAGGCGAGCTCGGCCGGCTCGCCGACGTCCCAGATCGCGAGGTCGCACGCTTTGCCGACCTCGATCGTGCCATGGGTCTCGACCATCCCGAGCGCCCGGGCGGCGTGGCAGGTCACGCCCGCCAGCGCCTCTTCGGGCGTCAGCCTGAAGAGCGTGCACGCGAGGTTGAGCGTGAGGAGAATCGACGTCAGCGGCGACGAGCCGGGGTTGCAGTCGGTCGACACGGCGATCGGCACCCGGTGATCGCGCAGCAGCTGGACCGGCGGCAGCTTCGTTTCCCGGAGAAAGTAGAACGCCCCTGGCAATAACACCGCCACCGTTCCCGCTCCGGCCATCGCCCGCACGCCGGCCTCGTTCGTGTACTCCAGGTGATCCGCGGAGAGCGCGCCGAAGCGGGCCGCGAGCGCCGCACCGCCGAGGTCGGAGAGCTGATCGGCGTGCAACTTCACCGGCAGCCCCAGCGCCCGGGCGCGCTCGAACACGCGCGCCGTCTGCGCGGGAGAGAACCCGATCCCTTCGCAGAACGCGTCGACCGCATCGGCGAGGCCAGCGCCGGCCGACCGCCGGCAGCATTTCGTCGCAGACGAGGTCGACGTACTCGCCCGCCCTCCCTTGGTACTCGGGAGGCACCGCGTGCGCTCCGAGGAAGGTCGTGCGGACGGTCACCGGCGCCGCGGATCCCAGCAGCCTCGCGACGCGCAGCTGCTTCAGCTCGGCGTCGGTGCGCAGGCCGTAGCCCGACTTGATCTCGATCGTCGTGACGCCCTCATCGAGCAGGTGCTTCGAGGCGTCGCGACGCCGTGTCGACGAGCTCAGCCTCCGACGCCTCGCGCGTCGCGGCGACCGTCGCGACGATCCCGCCGCCCGCCCGGGCGATCTCCTCGTACGTGGCACCCTGCAGCCGCAGCTCGAACTCGCGAGCGCGCGTGCCCGCGTAGACGAGATGGGTGTGGCAGTCGATCAGGCCGGGCGTGATCCAGCGCCCGCGAAGATCGTGAACCTCGCCCGCGAGCGCGTCCGGCACGCCAGGGAGATCGGCGACCGTCCCCACCCAGACGATCTTGCCGGCCCGCGCGGCCACCGCGCCGGGAACGAGCGCGGAGTAACGCCCGCCGCGCAGCGTCGCGACCTTCGCGTTCGTCCAGAGTGTGTCCCACATGACTCTATACTACGACGATGATCGACCATCTCGACCACCTCGTGCTCACCACTCGCGACCTCGACGCGTGCGTCGACTTCTATACGCGGGTGATCGGGATGAGGCTCGAGACTTTCGGCGCCGGCCGGCTCGCGCTGCGCTTCGGCAACCAGAAGATCAACCTGCACGTCGCCGGCAAGGAGTTCGAGCCCAAGGCTGCCCTGCCCACGCCGGGCGCGCTCGACCTCTGCTTCCTCTGCGACCGGCCGCTCGACGAAGTGATCGCGCGGCTGGGGGCGCTCGGCGTGCCGATCGTCGAAGGCCCGGGCCCGCGGACCGGCGCGACCGGGCCCATCCGCTCGGTGTACGTCCGGGATCCGGACCGCAACCTGATCGAGCTGTCCGAGCGCCGCGCGGTACCTAGCTACCAGGCCTCGGGCGGACGCTCGAGCGGAAAGGCTTCGTTCGCAGAACGTGTGGCAGCGTCGAGAGAAGCGGGGTCGCACGGCGCGATCGCATCGCCGGCGCGAATGATTCCCCCGCGGACGATCCGGCAGTTCAGGCCCGAGCGATTGAGCAGCGGCTTGAACACTTTCTTGCCGACGAGCTCCTCGAGGTAGCGGCACGGCACGTTCAACCGCCCGCCGTAGAGCACGCACTCGCCGATGCTGAAGTAGCTGCCGACCAGGTGATTGAGGGCAACGCCGCGCGTCGTGAGGTTGCGCCGGTGCTCGTGGGGCGCAAGCTCGACGCCGTGGTCGCGCGCCAGCGCCGCCAGCGTCTCGAGCTCGATCAGCGTCGCCTGCCGGTCGATGTGGTGCTTCGCCGAATAGGTACCCCGCCGGGTCGCGTAGCGGTCACCTTCGACGCCGACGCCGGCCACCAGACGCGTCTCCGAAAGCGCCTGCATCGGCGCGGATGCCTCCGGCGCGACATGGATGTGCAGCAGCTCGCCTTGCCAGTCGGGTCATGTCAGCCGCGGAGCTCCGCCCGGTTGCGGAACTGCTCGAGCGCCTCGGGGTTCGCCAGCGCCTCGACGTTCTTCACCGCCTGGCCGTGCACGGCGTTGCGCACCGCGAGCTCGACGATCTTCCCGCTCTTGGTGCGCGGAATGTCGGTCACCTGCACGACCTTCGCCGGGACGTGGCGCGGCGTCGTGTTCGTTCGAATCCGCTGCTTGATCCTGGCGACGAGCGCATCGTCCAGCGCGAGCCCGTCGCGCAGCCGAACGAAGAGCACGACCCGGACGTCACTCATTTCGCCCGGCGGCCAGTCCTGGCCGATGACCAGCGACTCGAGGACCTCGTCGAGCTGCTCGACCTGCCGGTAGATCTCCGCCGTGCCGATCCGCACGCCGCCCGGGTTCAGTACCGCGTCCGACCGGCCGTAGATCACCATGCCGCCGTGCTCGGTCAGCTCGACGTAGTCGCCGTGGCACCAGACGTTCGGGAACCGCTCGAAATAGGCCGCGCGGTACTTCTTCCCGTCGGGATCGCTCCAGAATCCGACCGGCATCGACGGGAACGGCCTCGTGCACACGAGCTCGCCTTTCGTTCCGCGCACCGGCTTGCCGCGCTCGTCGAAGGTGTCGACCGCCAGCCCGAGCGCCCGGCACTGGATCTCGCCGCGCCACACCGGCAGGATCGGATTGCCGAGCACGAAGCAGCCGATGATGTCGGTGCCGCCGGAGATCGACGAGAGGCAGACGTCCTGCTTGATGCTGGCATAGACGTAGTCGAAGCTCTCGGGCACCAGCGGCGAACCGGTCGACAGGACGGCGCGCACGGTCTGGAGCCGGTGCGTCCGCGCCGGCGCGAGCTCGCGCTTCTTGCACTCGTCGATGAACTTCGCCGAGGTGCCGAGGTGGGTCATGCGCTCGGCGTCGGCGTAGTCGAAGAGGATCCGCCCTTCCTGCCACGAACGGCGAGCCGTCGTAAAGCAGCAACGTCGCCCCCGACGCGAGCCCCGAAGCCAACCAGTTCCACATCATCCAGCCGCAGGTGGTGAAGTAGAAGAGCCGATCGCCGGGCCGGACGTCGGAATGCAGCTGCTGCTCGCACAGGTGCTTCAGGAGCGTGCCGCCGGCGCCGTGCACGATGCACTTGGGAACCCCGGTCGTCCCCGACGAGTAGAGGATGAAGAGCGGGTGGTTGAACGGCAGCCGGGCGAACGCGATGTCGCGCGCGGCGAAATCCCGTCGACGAAATCCGCCAGCCGCTGCCGCCTTCGGCACCGTCGTCACGTCCGGCGCCTCGGCGAGATACGGCACGACGATGACCCGCGCGAGCGATGGCAGCCTGGCGGCGATCTCGCGCGCCTTGTCGAGGATGCCGACCGCCTTTCCGTTGTACCAGTAGCCATCGACGGTGATGAGCACCTTCGGCTCGATCTGGCCGAACCGGTCGAGCACGCCCTGCACGCCGAAATCTGGCGAGCACGAGGACCAGATCGCACCGAGGCTCGCTCGCCGCCAGCATGCCGGTCACCGCCTCGGGCATGTTGGGGAGGTAGCCGGCGACCCGATCCCCGGTCGTGACCCCCGCCGCCCGGAGCGCCTGCGCCAGGCGCGAGACCTCGGCGTAGAGCCCGGCGTGCGTGACGCGCCGCTTGACCTTGTCCTCGCCCCAGAAGACCATCGCGTCGGTCGAGTCGCGGCGACGCAGGAGGTTCTCGGCGAAATTGAGCCGGCCGTCGGGGAAGAACTTCGCGCCCGGCATCCGGTCGCCGTCCTCGAGGATCCTCCGCCCCGGATCGCCGCGCACCCCGCAGTGCCTCCACACCGACTGCCAGAACTGCTCCGGGTGATCCGCCGACCAGCGATAAAAGGCCGGATAGTCGTTCAGCCCGAGCCCCCAGTCGCGGATGGCCTCGCGCGCGAACCGGGTGACGAGCGCGCTCTCGATCCGCGCCTGGCTTGGCGTCCACAGCGGCTTGACGGCAGACATCGCTCCCCCTCTCGGCCGGCGGCGATTTGGCCGAGTTGACGCTGATTATAATTAAGCCCGCGCGTCACCAAGGAGCACGAGCGCAATGCAGCGCGAATCGATGCAATACGACGTGGTCATCGTCGGCGGCGGCCCGTCCGGGCTCGCGTGCGCGATTCGGCTGAAGCAGCGCGCGCGCGAAGCGGGGCGCGAGGTCTCCGTCTGCGTCCTGGAGAAGGGCTCGGAGATCGGCGCGCACATCCTCTCCGGTGCCGTGCTCGAGCCGCGGGCGCTCGCCGAGCTCTTCCCCGACTGGCAGGCGCTCGGCGCCCCGCTCCGCACCCCGGCCACCGAGGACCGGTTCCTCTTCCTCACCGCGACCAGGGCGTTCCGGCTGCCGACGCCGCCGCAGATGGCGAACCACGGCAACTACATCATCAGCCTGGGCAACCTGTGCCGGTGGCTGGGCCAGCAGGCCGAAGGCCTCGGCGTCGAGATCTACGCCGGCTTCGCGGCCGCCGAGGTGCTCTACGACGCCAAGGGGCGCGTGACGGGCGTGGCGACCGGCGACATGGGCGTGGCGAAAGACGGCTCGAAGACCGACGCCTATCAACCCGGCATCGAGCTCCACGCCCGGCAGACCGTGTTCGCCGAGGGTTGCCGCGGCTCGCTCACCAAGACACTCTTCGAGCACTTCCCGCTGCGCGACGGCGTCGATCCGCAGACCTACGGGCTCGGGATCAAGGAGCTCTGGGAGGTCGATGCGGCGAAGCATCGACCGGGGCTCGTCGTCCACACCACCGGCTGGCCGCTCGACTCGCGCACCTACGGCGGCTCATTCCTCTACCACCTCGAGGATCGGCTGGTTGCGGTCGGCTTCGTGGTGGGCCTGGACTACGCGAACCCGTACCTCTCGCCGTACGAAGAGTTCCAGCGCTTCAAGACCCACCCCGAGATCCGCGGGACGTTCGAGGGCGGCCGCCGGATCGCGTACGGCGCGCGGGCGATCTCCGAAGGCGGGTTCCAGTCGCTGCCGAAGCTCACCTTCCCGGGCGGGCTGCTGGTCGGCGACACCGCCGGGTTCCTCAACGTCCCGAAGATCAAGGGCACGCACACGGCCATGAAGTCGGGAATGACGGCCGCCGAGGCAGTGTTCGACGCGCTCGCCGACGAGAACGCGGTCGAGGTGACCGACTACCCGGCGCGGCTCAAGCAGACCTGGGTCTGGGACGAGCTCCACCGCGTGCGCAACATCCGGCCGTCGTTCCGCTGGGGGCTATGGGGCGGGATGGCCTATTCGGCGATCGACACCTACGTCTTCCAGGGCAAGGCGCCGTGGACGCTGCGGAATCACGCCGACCACAGCGCGCTCGAGCCCGCGTCGCGCTTCCGCCCGATCCAGTATCCGAAACCCGACGGCAAGCTCACTTTCGACCGGCTCTCCTCGGTGTTCGTCTCGAACACCAACCACGAGGAGAACCAGCCCTCCCATCTGCAGCTCAAGAACCCCAAGGTCGCGATCACCGTGAACCTCGCGGAGTTCGACGCGCCCGAGAGCCGCTACTGTCCGGCAGGGGTGTACGAGATCGTCCGCGACGCGGATGGCTCGAACCCGCGGCTGCAGATCAACGCCCAGAACTGCGTTCACTGCAAAAGCTGCGACATCAAGGACCCGACGCAGAACATCAACTGGGTGGTGCCCCAGGGCGGGGGCGGGCCGAACTATCCCAATATGTGACAGGTGCTGAGGAGTCTACCTCATCTACTAGATGAGGTATGCTGTTTAACAATCTGTTATTATTGCAATTCTCTAGAACTGTTCCTCGGTAAGAGCGAGAACCCCGGGCGCACCTTGGACGACCGCGTCGCGCAACCCCGGCGCCTGCGAGAGGATGTGGTCGGCGAAGAAGCGGGCGGTCGCGACCTTCGCCTTGAGGAACGCCGCGTCTTCCGCGCCTTTCCCGAGCTTCGCCTGGGCTGCCAGGGCGGCCCGCGCCATCTGCCATCCCCCGCAGACGATCCCGGCCAGCTTCAGGAACGGGACCGCGCCGGCGTGGACCGCCTTCACGTCCTTGCCGTACTGCTCGACGATCCAGTCGACACACTCGCCCATCGCAGTCGCGCCCGCGGCGAGCCGTGACCGGATCGCCTTGAAGTCGTCGCCTGGCGCCTTCGCGAGCTCGGCGTCGAGCGCCTTGATCGCCTTGAGCACCTCCCTGGCCGTCAGCCCCGCCTCGCGGGCGATCTTCCGCCCCACGAGATCGTTCGCCTGGATGCCGGTAGTCCCCTCGTAGATCGTCGTGATCCGCGCGTCGCGCAGATACTGCGCCGCGCCCGTTTCCTCGATGAAGCCCATCCCGCCATGCACCTGGATGCCGGTGGAGGCGACCTCGATCGCGGTCTCCGTCGACCAGCCCTTGACGACCGGGATCAGGAAGTCGACCAGCCGCTGGTTGCGCGCGCGCTCCTCCTTGTCGGGATGCGCGTGCGCCTTGTCGAGCGCGGCCGCGACGACATAGGCGAGGGCCCGGGTCGCCTCCGCGTAGGCCTTCATGCTCATCAGCATCCGCCGCACGTCGGGGTGGTGGATGATCGGCACCGGCTTCGAGCCGCTGCCCCCGAGCTCCCGGCTCTGGATGCGCTCCTTCGCGTAAGCGGCCGCCTTCTGATACGCGCGCTCGCAGAGCGCCACGCCCTCCATGCCCACCGCAAACCGCGCGGCGTTCATCATGATGAACATGTACTCGAGGCCGCGATTCTCCTCGCCCACGAGCTGGCCGATCGCGCCGTCCTTGTCGCCGTAGGCGAGCACCGCGGTCGGGCTCGCGTGGATCCCGAGCTTGTGCTCGATCGAGACGCAGCGCACGTCGTTGCGCTTCCCGGGCGAGCCGTCGGGGTTCACCAGGAACTTCGGTACGATGAACAGCGAGATGCCCTTCACGCCGGCCGGCGCGTCGGGAGTGCGCGCGAGCACGAGGTGAACGATGTTCTCCGCCAGGTCGTGCTCGCCGTAGGTGATGAAGATCTTCTGCCCGAAGATCCGGTAGTGGTCGCCTTCCGGCACCGCCCGGGTCTTGACGAGCGCGAGATCGGAGCCGGCCTGGGGCTCGGTCAGGTTCATGGTCCCGGTCCAGGTCCCCTCGACCATTTTCGGGAGATAGGCCTGCTGCTGGGCCGGCGTGCCGACCAGGAGCAGCGCCTCGATCGCACCGCCGGTGAGCAGCGGACAGAGCGAGAACGACAGATTGGCCGACTTCCACATCTCCATGACCGGCGCGGCGACGAGCTTCGGCAGGCCCTGGCCACCGAACTCGTGGGGAAACTGGAGCGCATTCCAGCCGCCTTCGACGAAGTGCCGGTAAGCTTCCTTGAAGCCCTTCGGCGTGCGGACCTCGCCGTCGCGGAAGACCGACCCTTCCTGGTCGCCGGGCGAGTTGAGCGGGGCCAGCACCTCGGCCGCGAACTTTGCGTTCTCCTCGAGGATCTGCCCCACCAGGTCGGCCGACAGTTCCTCGTTGCCGGGGAGCTTGGCGACCTCGTCGAGCCCGGCGAGCGCCTGCAGCACGAACTGCATGTCGCGAAGGGGTGCCCTGTAGTCGCTCATGCGCCGCTTCGATCGGTCAGCCCAGGTCCTTCACGAGGTCCGGCACCACCTTGAACAGGTCGCCGACGATCCCGTAGTCGGCGACCTGGAAGATCGGCGCCTCCTCGTCCTTGTTGATCGCCACGATCACCCGGCTGTCCTTCATCCCGGCGAGGTGCTGGATCGCCCCCGAGATGCCGACGGCGATGTAGAGGTCCGGCGCGACGATCTTGCCGGTCTGCCCCACCTGCCAGTCGTTCGGGACGAAGCCCGCATCGACCGCGGCCCGACTCGCCCCCATAGCGGCGTTCAACTTGTCGGCGAGCGGCTCGAGGAGCTTGAAGTTCTCCCCCGAGCCCATACCGCGCCCGCCGGAAACGATGACGCGCGCGGCGGTGAGCTCCGGGCGCTCGCTCTTCGTGAGCTCGCGCCCGACCAGGCTGGACAGGCCGGTGTCGGCCGCGGCGGCGACCGTCGCGATGGTCGCCGTCCCCCCGGTGGCCGGCACGGCCTCGAAGCCGGTCGAGCGAACGGTGATGACCTTGATCGGGTCCTTCGACTGCACGGTCGCGAGCGCGTTGCCGGCGTAGATCGGGCGAACGAACGTATCCGGGCTCTTGACCGCGCTGATGTCCGAGACCTGTGCCACGTCGAGCAGTGCCGCCACCCGCGGCATGAAGTTCTTGCCGAAGGTCGTCGCCGGGCGCGAGCACGTGGCTGTAGTCCTTGGCGAGCCCCGGCGACGAGCGTGCCGAGGTTCTCGGCGAGTTGATCCTTGTACTGCGGCGCATCGGCGAGCAGCACCTTCCCCACCCCGGCACCGCCGCCGCAGCTTGCGCGACCGCCTGGCACCCCTGCCCGGCCACGAGCACGTGAACGTCGCCGCCGATCTGCTTCGCGGCACCCAGCGTGTTGAGCGTCGAAGGCCTCAGCGCGGCGTTGTCGTGCTCGGCGATCGACCAGGATAGTCATCAGATCACCTTCGCCTCGTTCTTCAGCTTCTCGACCAGGCTCTTCGAGTCGGGGACCTTCACCCCGCTCTTGCGCTTGGGCGGCTCCTCGACCTTGAGCGTCGCCAGGCGCGGCGCGACGTCGACGCCGAGCGCGTCGGGCTTCAGCGTCTCGAGCGGCTTCTTCTTCGCCTTCATGATGTTCGGCAGCGTGACGTAGCGCGGCTCGTTCAGACGCAGGTCGGTCGTGACTACCGCCGGCAGCTTGATCGACACGGTCTCGAGACCCCCATCGACCTCGCGCGTCACCTGCCCCCGGCCACCCTCGATCTTCACCTTGGAGGCGAAGGTCGCCTGGGGCCAGCCGAGCAGCGCCGCGAGCATCTGGCCGGTCTGGTTGTTGTCGTCGTCGATCGCCTGTTTGCCCATGACGACGAGCTCCGGGTTCTCCTTCGCCACGATCGCCTTCAGCAGCTTCGCCACCGCGAGCGGCTGAAGCTCGGCATCCGTCTCGACGAGGATCGCGCGGTCGGCACCGAGCGCGAGCGCCGTGCGCAGCGTTTCCTGGCAGGCCTGTGGTCCGCAGGACACCGCGATGACCTCGGTCGCGATGCCAGCCTCCTTGAGCCGTATCGCCTCCTCGACGGCGATCTCGTCGAACGGATTCATCGCCATCTTGACGTTGGCGAGCTCGACCCCCGTGCCGTCGCTCTTGACGCGCACCTTCACGTTGGCGTCGACGACGCGTTTGACGGGGACGAGCAGCTTCATCGGATTGCCTCGGGAAGGGCTTCAATTCTAGCCGAAAGGGCAGCGGCGCTTGCGGTGCGCCGGCCGGCTCCGTACGCTTGCAAGCTCCCACCGCCCTCGAACCCGCCATGCCGCGTCCCCTCTCGCACATCCGCGTCCTCGATCTCACCCGCATCCTCGCCGGCCCCTGGGCCTCGCAGACGCTCGCCGACCTGGGCGCCGAGGTCATCAAGGTCGAGCGTCCGAAGACCGGCGACGACACGCGCAGCTGGGGTCCGCCGTGGCTGAAGGACCGCGACGGCCGGGAAACGCGCGAAGCCGCCTACTACCTCTCGGTCAACCGCGGCAAGAAATCCGTGACGCTCGATCTGTCGAACCCCGTCGGTCAGCGCCTGGTGCGCGACCTCGCGGCGAAAAGCGACGTCCTGATCGAGAACTACAAAGTCGGAGACCTCGCACGGTACGGGCTGGCTTACGACGACGTGCGCGCGGTGAACCCGGGGATCATCTACTGTTCGGTCACGGGGTTCGGCCAGGACGGACCGTACGCGCAGCGCCCGGGCTACGACTTCGTGTTCCAGGGCATGGCGGGGCTGATGAGCATCACCGGCGAGCGGGACGACCTGCCCGGCGGCGGGCCGCAGAAGGTCGGCATCGCGGTGACCGACGTGCTGACCGGGATGTACGCGGCGCTCGCGGTCACCGCGGCGATCGCCTACCGGCAGGTGTCGGGGGTCGGCCAGCACATCGACATGGCGCTGCTCGACACCCTGGTCGCCTTCAACGCCAACCAGATCTCCAACTACTGGTGCTCGGGCGAGATCCCGAAGCGCTACGGCAACGCCCACGCGAACATCGTGCCGTACGAGGTGTTCGCCGCGGCTGACGGGCACATCATCCTTGCGGTCGGCAACGACAGCCAGTTCGCCAGCTTCTGCCGGGTCGCGGGACGTGAAGACCTCGCCCGGGACCCGCGGTTCAGCACCAATCCCCAGCGCGTCACGAATCGCGGGGTTCTGATCCCGATCATCCAGGAGATCGTGAGGCAGCGGTCCAAAGGCGACTGGATCGGCGCGCTCGAAGCCGCGGGCGTGCCCTGCGGCCCGATCAACAACATGCGGGAGGTGTTCGATAACCCGCAGGTGCAGCATCGCGGGATGCGCGTCGACATCCCGCACCCGGCGGGCGTCCCTTGCGCCACGGTGGCGAGCCCGATGCGCTTCTCGGACACCCCGGCGACCTACGACATGCCGCCGCCGCTGCTCGGGCAGCACACGCGCGAAGTCCTGAGTGGCGTGCTCGGTCTCGGCGACGACGAGATCGCGGCGCTGTCGACCCAGGGCGTCGTCTAGCGGTTCTTCCAGTCTGGCGGGCGCTTAGCCAGGAACGCATCGATGCCCTCGGCGGCGTCCTCCGAGCATCATGTTGCAGGCCATTCCCTCCGCGGCGATGCTCATAGGCCGCCGCGAGGCTCTTCTCGATCTGCTCGTAGAAGCGTTGCTTGCCCAGGCGCACCACCGCCGGGCTTTGCGCCGCGATCTTCCGCGCCAGCGTGGACACTTCTTCGTCCAGCCTCTCGAGCGGCACCGCCCGGTTCACGAGCCCCCAGCGCTCGGCGGTCCGCGCGTCGATCAGGTCACCGGTGACCAGCATCTCCAGCGCGTGCTTCCGCGAGACGTTGCGCGCGACCCCCACGCCCGGGGTGGTGCAGAACAGGCCGCTCTTGATTCCCGGAAGCGCGAACTGGGCGACGTCGGCGGCAATCGCAAGGTCGCACATCGACACGAGCTGACAGCCGGCTGCAACCGCCACGCCCTGGACGCGCGCGATGACCGGCTGGGGCAGCGCCACGAGGCTCAGCATCATCCGGCTGCACTGCTCGAAGAGCGCGAGCTGCCAGCTCCTCGTCCGGGTGGGCGCGCATCTCGCGCAGGTCGTGGCCCGCGCAAAAGTGCTTCCCGGCCCCGGCCAGCACGACGACCCGCACGGAAGCATCCGCAGCGACGCGCTCGAGCTCCGCCTGCAGCGCCGACAGCATCGCCGTCGACAGCGGGTTCAACCGGTCACCGCGATTCAGTGTGAGGGTCGCAATCGCGTCGGCGTCCTGGCGCAGCACGTAGTCACCCTGGAGCTCGGCCTTCGTCGGAGCATTCATGGCTCGCTTTCCTCCGCCCTCAATCGATCGCCGCCGCTGATTTCGCCTGCTGACGCAGCGCAAACTTCTGGATCTTGCCGGTGGAAGTCTTCGGGATCGGCCCGAAGACCACCGCTCTGCGGCGCCTTGAAGTGCGCGAGGCTCGCGCGGCAATGCGCGATGATCTCGGCCGCGGTGGCGCTCGCCCCCGGCTTGAGTTCCACGAACGCGCACGGCGTCTCGCCCCACTTCGGATCCGGCTTCGCCACGACCGCCACGGCGAGCACCGCCGGGTGCCGGTAGATCACGTCCTCCACCTCGATCGACGAGATGTTCTCCCCGCCGGAGATGATGATGTCCTTCGCGCGGTCCTTGATCTTGACGTACCCGTCGGGCTGCAGCACCGCCAGGTCGCCCGAATGGAACCAGCCGCCGGCGAATGCCTGCTGGGTCGCCTGCGGATTCTTCAGGTACCCCTTCATGGTGATGTTGCCCCGGAACATGATCTCGCCCATGGTCTCGCCGTCGGCCGGCACCGGCGTCATGGTCTGGGGATCCATCACCGTGACGCCTTCCTCGAGGATGTAGCGCACACCCTGGCGCCCGTTGCGCTCGGCCCGGGCCGCGGCATCGAGCTCGCTCCACGCCGCGTGCTTCGCGCACACCGTCGCCGGACCGTAGACCTCGGTCAGCCCGTAGACATGCGTGAGGTCGAACCCGATCCGCTCCATGCCCTCGATCATGGCCTGCGGGGGCGCCGCCCCCGCGACGAAGGCCGAGACCTTGTGGGTGATGCCCTCGCGCAGCTTCGGATCGGCGTTGATGAGCGCGGTGTGCACGATCGGCGCGCCGCAGTAGTGCGTCACCCGGTGCGCCTTGATCAGCCCGAAGATCAGCGCCGGGTCGACCTTGCGCAGGCAGACGTTGGTGCCGGCGTTGGCCGCCATGCTCCACGGGAAGCACCAGCCGTTGCAGTGGAACATCGGCAGGGTCCAGAGGTACACCGCGTGGCGCGGCATGCTCCAGGTCAGGAGGTTCGCGACCCCGTTCAGGTAGGCGCCGCGGTGCGAGTACACGACGCCTTTCGGGTTGCCGGTGGTCCCCGAGGTGTAGTTCAGCGCGATCGCCTGCCACTCGTCAGCTGGCGGCTGCCAGGCGAACTCCGGGTCCCCTTCCCCCAGAAACGCCTCGTAGTCGAGGCGACCGAGACGCTCGCCCGCCCCGGAGTACTCGGGATCGTCGACGTCGATGACGAGCGGGCGCCGGTCGAGCTTCTCGAGCGCCGCGCCCACCGTACCCGAGAATTCGCGGTCGGTGATCAGCACCTTCGCGCCGCCGTGACCCAGCATGAAACCGATCGCGTCGGCGTCGAGCCGGATGTTGAGCGCGTTGAGGACGGCGCCCGTCATCGGCACCCCGAAGTGGCACTCGTACAGCTCCGGCGTGTTCGACAGCATCGCCGAGACGGTATCGCCCAGGCCGACGCCGTGCCTGGACAGCGCACTGGCGAGGCGACGACAGCGCGCGTACGTCTCGCACCAAGTGAAGCGGCGCCGACCATGGATCACCGCCGCTTGCGTGGGGTACACCGACGCGCTCCACTCCAGGAACGTGAGCGGCGTCAGGGGCGCGAAGTTGGCTGGGTTCTTGTCGAGGTCCTGCTCGTAGGGATTCCGCCCCGCCATCGCGCTCGTGCTCCTTCTCTCCGCCGAAAAGTATAGATCAGGCTGCCGCGGCGGCGTCCTCCCGCCAGAGGACGCCGCCCCGCGCTTCCTTCGCGATCGACGCGAGGACCCGGGCATGCTCGGCCAGCTCGTCGTCGCTGGCGCAAACGACTACCAGGCGCGGGCGTTCCCCGGCGCCGGCACGCGCCGCCACCAACGCCGGCGGCGGGGCTTCGAGTTCGATTGCGAGGCTCTCCTGGCCGCGCGTCATCGCCAGGTACGCCTCGGCGAGCAGCTCCGCGTCGAGGAGCGCGCCGTGGAGCGTGCGGTGCGAGTTGTCGATCTGGTAGCGCTCGCAGAGCGCGTCGAGCGAGTTCCGCTTGCCCGGGTGCAGCTCGCGCGCGGTCGCGAGCGTGTCGATGACGCGGGCGACGTGCGCCTCGACCCGATCGAGCCCGAGCTTCTCCAGCTCGACGTTCAGGAACTCGACGTCGAACGCGGCGTTGTGGATGACGAGCTCCGCGCCACGGACGTACTCCAGGAACTCGCGCGCGACATCGGCGAAGCGCGGCTTGTCCTGCAGGAACTCGTTCGTGATCCCGTGGACCCGCAGCGCGCCCTCTTCGACCTCGCGCTCGGGGTTGAGGTAGCGATGGAAGTGATTGCCGCTGAGCCGCCGGCTCACGAGCTCGACGCAGCCGATCTCGATGATTCGATCGCCCAGCCGGGCGTTGAGCCCCGTCGTCTCGGTGTCGAGGACGATCTGCCTCATGCGCGATGCGTCGCCGGGGCGCTCGCCGCGGCCTCGGCCGGCTCGCTCGGACGGTGGCGGCGCGCGACGAGGCTGTAGACCGTCGGCACGACGAACAGGGTCAGCACGGTACCGACCAGGATCCCGCCGACGATGACCCAGCCGATCGGCTGGCGGCTCTCGGCACCGGCCCCGTGCGCCAACGCGAGCGGCAGGGCGCCGAGCACCATCGCGCCGGTGGTCATGAGGATCGGCCGCAGCCGCAGCACCGCCGCCTCGATGACCGCGTCGCGGACCGCGAGCCCCTTCTCCTGCATCTGGTTCGAGAACTCCACGATCAGGATGCCGTGCTTGGTGATGAGCCCGACCAGCGTTACCAGCCCGATCTGGCTGTAGACGTTCAGGGTTCCGCCGGAAAGCTTGAGGGCGGCCAGCGCGCCGGCCATCGACAGCGGCACGGTCAGCATGATGATGAACGGATCGCGGAAGCTCTCGAACTGCGCCGACAGCACGAGGTAAATGAACGCCAGCGCGAGCAGGAAGGTGACGTACAGGCCGCCGGTCGACACGCGGAACTCGCGCGACACGCCGTTGTAGTCCAGCGCATACCCGGGAGGAAGGACGCGGCGCGCGACCTGCTCGATGTCCTTCAGCGCGTCGCCGAGCACATAGTCGGAGGCGAGCAATGCAGTGATCGTCGCCGCGCGCCGCTGCCCGAAGTGATTCAGCTCCCGCGGGGCGACCCCCTCGCGGACCGTCACCAGGCCCGAGAGCGGCACCATGGCATCGTTGCGTCCCCGGACGAAGATGTTCGAGATGTCGGTCGGGCTCGCGCGATCACCCGCCGCCATCTGCACCAGGACGTCGTACTGCTCGCCGTTCTGCTTGAACCGTGTGACCTGGCGCCCGCCGAGCATCGTCTCCATCGTCCGGCCCACGGTCTCCACCTGCACGCCCGCGTCGACCGCGCGGTCGCGTTCGACCTGCACCTTCAGCTCGGGCTTGTTGAGCTTCAGGTCGGTCTCGATGTTCTGCAGGCCGGGGATCTTCGCCAGCTCCGCGACAAAGGTGTTCACGACTCGGTCGAGCCCCTCGTAGTCCGACGACGTGATGACGACGACTTCGATCGGCTTCGTCCGCGGCCCTTGACCCAGCGACGCGGGAAGGATGGGGAACGCGAGCACGCCGGGCAGCGCGCTCAGCTTCGGCGCGATCTCGGCCGCGACGTCACGTGCCTTGCGGTTGCGCTGGCTCCAGTCGGTGAGGCCGATGAACGACACACCCTGCGACACCTGCGGGAACCCCGCAACGACAAAGTAGCGTTCGACGTCCGCGAGATCCTTCCAGAGGCCCTCGACGCGCCGGGCGTACTGGTCGGTGTACTGGATGGTCGCTCCTTCCGGGCCGACGAAGGTGCTGAGCACCACGCCCCGATCCTCGGTGGGCGCGAGCTCCTGCTTGAGGGTGGTGAAGAGGTACACCATCGCCGCGGCCGGGAGCGCAAACGCGACGAGGAGCACCAGCGCACGCGCGCTCACCGACACGGCCGCACCGCGCCCGCCGACTCGTCCCGGGAACAGTACCCAGCGCGCGCTCAGCACCCACACCAGCGCCCGCCGATACCCCCGGGTCAAGCCCACGATGCCGGCCTCGATCAGGTTGTAGAGCCGGCCGTGCTTCGGCGCGTGACGCAGCAGCTTCGAGCACATCATCGGCGAGAGCGTCAGCGCGACGAACCCGGACACCAGCACCGCGCCGGCCAGGGTCAGCGCGAACTCGATGAAGAGCTTGCCGGTGCGGCCGGTCATGAACGCCACCGGCGCGTACACCGTCGCGAGCGTCAGGGTCATCGCGACCACGGCGAAGCCGATCTCCTTCGACCCGAGCAGCGCCGCCTTGTACGGCGGCATGCCTTCCTCCACGTGGCGGTAGATGTTCTCGAGCATCACGATCGCGTCGTCGACCACCAGCCCGATGGCGAGCACCAGCGCGAGCAGCGTCAGCGTGTTGACGGTGAAGCCGAGGAGGTACATCAGCGCGAACGAGCCGATCAGGGACACCGGGATCGTGACGAGTGGCACGATCGTGGCCCGCACCGAGCGGAGGAACACGAAGATGACCAGCGCCACCAGCGCGATCGCCTCGAGGATCGTCGTGGCCACCGCCTTGATCGAGCGGTCGATGAAGATCGAGGAGTCGTAGGCGACGTTGACGCTCACGCCTTCGGGCAGATCGGCGACGATCCTCGGCAGCTCCGCGCGGATCGCGTTGGAGAGATCGAGCGGGTTCGCGGTCGCCTGCTTGATCACGCCGAGCGCGACCGCCGGCCGGGCGTTGAACCGCACCACCGAGCGCTCGTCGAGCGGCGCGACCTCTACCCGGGCCAGGTCCCGGATCCGCACCGGATAGCCGCTCACGTAGCGCACCACCACGTTCTCGAACTGATCCGGGCGCGACAGGTCGGTCTCGGCGACGACCGAGAACTCCCGCGCCCGGCTCTCGATCCGGCCCGCCGGTACCTCCACGTTCTGGCGAGCGAGCGCGTCCTCCACGTCCGCCGGGGTCAGGCGGTAGGCCGCGAGCTTGTTGCGATCGAGCCAGATCCGCATCGAGTAGCGCCGCTCGCCGAAGATCCGTACGTCCGCGGCCCCGGGGAGCGTTTGCAGCCGGGTCTTGACCAGCCGGCTCGCGATGTCGCTCACCTCGAGGGAGGACAACCGGTCGCTCGAGAGCGCGAGCCAGATGATCGGGTTCGCATCGGCCTCCACCTTCGCAATGACCGGCTCGTCGATGTCGACCGGCAGCTTGCCGCGCGTCCGCGCCACCCGGTCCCGGACGTCGCTCGCGGCGGCGTCGGGATTGCGCTCGAGGCGGAACCTGACCGTGATCTGGCTGTTCTCGGCCCGGCTGATCGAGGTGAGCACGTCGACGCCCTCGATCCCGGCGAGCGCATCCTCGAGCGGCTTGGTCACGCGCGACTCGATCACGTCGGCGCTCGCCCCCCGGTACTTGGTCTCGACCGTGACGACCGGTTCGTCGATCTTCGGGTACTCGCGCACCGACAGTCGCTGGTAGGAAACGACGCCGACGAGGACCACGACCAGGCTCAGCACGGTCGCCAAGACGGGGCGCCGGATGCAAAGATCCGAAAGGATCACGTCACGTTCCCTGTTTGCCGGCCGCTTTCCCCGGCGTTCCCGCGGCAGCTGGCGCTTCCGGCGTCGCCCCGATGCGCACCGTGGCGCCGTCGCGCAGCTTGAGCTGACCTGCCGTGACGACAACGTCGCCGGCCTGCAGCCCTTCGGTGATCTCCACCTGGGTGTCGCGCCGCAGGCCGGTCTTGACCTTGACCCGCGCTGCCTTGTCCGCCGTCACCCGGAACACGTACTGGTCCGCGCCGACGGGGATCAGCGCCTCCTCGGGCACGGTGAGCGCGCGCGGGCGCTCGGCCAAAATCACCCGCGTGCGCACGAACATGCCCGGGCGCAGTTGGCCGTCGGTGTTCCTGAGACGCGCGCGCAGGACGAGCGCGCGGCCATTCTGATCGATGAGCGGGTCGATCGCGTCGAGTGTCGCGGCGTAAGTGCGCCCGGGCAGCGCGTCGCTCGCAACCTCGACGGTCTGACCGCGCTTGAGATCGGTGAGCAGCAGCTCCGGCAACCGGAAGTCGACCTTCAGCGCCGAGATGTCCTCGAGCGTGACGAGATCCTGCCCCTCTTTCACATAGTCGCCGACGCTCACCTGGCGGATCCCGATCACGCCGGCGAACGGCGCGCGAATCTCGGTCTTGGCGAGCCGCGCGTCGGCGAGCGCCAGCGTGGCCTGCGCGACGCGCAGCGCGTTGAGCGCCTGGTCCTTCGCGTTCATGCTCACGAACTTCTCGCGTTCGAGCTCGGTGACCCGGTTGAAGTTGGTGTCCGCGAGGGCGAGGTTCGCCTTCGCCTGCTGCACCTCGGCGGCGTGGACCGAGGCGTCGAGCGCGACGAGGAGCTGACCCTTCTCGACCGGGCGCCCTTCGACGAAGTTGAGCCGGCTGATCCGCCCCGAAATCTCCGGTCGGACCACCACCGACTCGTTCGAGCGCAGCGTGCCGATGGCGGCGGCATCTTCCTGCAGCCGCGCGGTCTTCACCGCCGCGACTTCGACCGCAACCGGAGCGCCCGGGGGTGGCCCGCCCGCGGCCTGGGCGCTGGCGGCACCCTGCGGCGCGCCGCCCTGCACCGGTGCCGGGCCGTGATTCTGGTAGTAGGCATACGCGCCCAGGGCCACGAGCCCGGCGAGCGGCAACGCGATGGCGAGCGCTCTGCGCATGGGTGCTTGACCGGGCGCGCTCACACCGGTTCCGTCAGCGATGCGACGCCGCGATTGGCGAGCGCGTCGGCGCGCTCGTTGTCGGGGTGTCCCGAATGACCCTTCACCCAGTGCCATCGGATGCGATGGCGGCGGGCGAGCTCGTCAAGCTGTCGCCAGAGCGCTTCGTTCTTCACCGGCTTCCGGTCCGCCGTCTTCCAGCCGCGCCGCTTCCACGGCTCGATCCACTCGGTGATGCCCTTCTTCACGTACTCCGAATCGGTGAAGAGCTCGACGCGCGCGGGACGCTTCAGCGCTTCCAGCGCCCGGATGACGGCGGTCAGTTCCATGCGGTTGTTGGTGGTGTCGGGCTCGCCGCCAAACAGCTCGCGCTCGTGGCGACTGGATCGCAGCAGCGCGCCCCAGCCGCCCGGGCCCGGGTTGCCCTTGCAGGCGCCGTCGGTGTAGATCTCGACGACGTCAGCCACGCGCGCGGCCGCCGCGACCTGCGCCGCCGACGATCACCCGCAGCCGGACCGCCGCGCGCCGCCCGTGGCCCGCACCCGCCTGCGCAACCGCCGGATCCCGGCGCGCGACCGGTGCGAGGGCCCGCGCGGTCGCACGCCCGTTCTTCCACTGCGGCGCCACCAGGCGCATCCCGCGCACGCGCTTCACGGCCCGCACCACGTACACGCCGCCGCAGATCGGCCACCAGCGGTCGCCCGCCTGCTCCATGAACGCGAACCGCTGGAGCCACTTCGCCTGGCTGAACGGGGGCGCGTAGCGGCCGAGGCGGCCGCCGTTCAGCTCGAAGCCGAGCAGCTTCAGCCAGTCGCGCAGCCGCAGCAGGCCGATGAACTCTCCGCACCACGGATGCTCGACGCGCCGGAGGCCGAGCCGGCGCTTCAGCCCCCACAGGCTCAGCGGGTTGAACCCGGCGATCACGATCTGGCCCTCGGGCATCAGGACCCGCTCGGCCTCGCGCAGGATCTGGTGCGGATCCGGGCCGAACTCGAGCAGGTGAGGCAGGACCACCAGGTCCACGCTGTGCGACGCGAGCGGCCAGTGGCGCGGGTCCGCGGCGATGGTGCAGCCCGGCTCGGCGCCGAGCGTGAAGCGGAACGGCATGCGGTTCGCGCGCAGGCAGTCGATCGTCGGGAGGCCGACCTGGACCGACTTGAACCCGAAGACGTCCTCGACCGCGCTGTCGAACTGCGCGCGCTCCCACTCGAGCACGTACGCCCCTTTCGGGGTTTCGAACCACTCGGCTAGCGTCTGTTTCTGCGGCGGTTGCGACAACGAGGGCGCCATGCTCCTGCTCTTGCAGCGTACGCGTGCGTATTATGGGGTAAAGGCGACCAAACTCCCTCCGCCGCCGCCTCCCGGCAGCGGGTCGCCCGCGCGCGTCACGCGGTCCGCGCCGTCACCCGGCGATGGCCGAACCGACTTTGACGTATTGCCGCTAATCGGCGGCCTTGCCTTGACCCTCCCACGGGCGCTCCGTAATATCCGCGCAGCTCTCGGGGATATTGTGACGACAGGGTGCGGAATGAGGTGGCTGGTGGCGGCGTTGCTTGTCGGCGGGCCGTCGCTCGCGTCGGCGGTCGACCCGCTGCTGCACGATCTGCCGACCGCCGAAATCCCGCCCGCCGTCGCCGGCGGTCAGCCGCCGGCCACCGCGGACGACCTCACCGACGTCGAGGTGAGCGAGATCCGCGACCTCGGCCCGAAACCGCCCACCGCCGAGCCGCCGGGCGATCTGTGGGAACGCATCCGCAGCGGCTTTGCCATCGCCGACCTCGACGGCAGCCTCGTCCTCCAGCAGCAGAAGTTCTACGTCCAGCGGCCGGACCAGATCCAGCGGATCGTCGACCGCAGCCGGCGCTACCTCTTCCACATCGTCGAGGAGCTCGAGCGGCGCGGATTGCCGACCGAGCTCGCGCTGCTGCCGATGGTCGAGAGCGCCTACAACCCGATGGCGTACTCGCGCGCCCATGCGTCGGGGCTGTGGCAGTTCATCCCGTCCACGGGCCGGAACTACAACCTCGGCCAGAACTGGTGGTTCGACGCGCGCCGCGACGTCGTCGCCTCGACCAGCGCGGCGCTCGACTACCTGCAGAGCCTCCACGACATGTTCGGCGACTGGCATCTCGCGCTCGCCGCGTACAACATGGGCGAGAACGGCGTGCAGCGCGCGATCGACCGGAACCGGGCGAAGAAGCGCGGCACCGACTACGCGTCGCTCCCCATGCCGAAGGAGACGCGCCGCTACGTGCCGACCCTCCAGGCGCTGAAGAACATCGTCGCGAACCCGGCAGCCTTCGGCGTCGAGCTCGACCCGATCCCCGACGCGCCGTACTTCGTCACCGTCACCCTCACCCGCGACATCGACCTCGGCCTGGCGGCCAAGCTCGCCGAGATGCCGGTCGACGAGCTCGTCGCGCTCAACCCGGGACACAACCGCCCGGTCGTCGCCGCGGCCCACGCGCCGCAGCTCGTGCTGCCCAACGACCGCGCCGAGGTGTTCGTCCAGAACCTGGAGCGCCACGAGGCGCCGCTCTCGTCGTGGCAGACGTACACGTTCAAGGCCGGCGACAAGCTCGAGAAGCTTGCCGCGGAGCACGGCTTGAGCGTGGAACGCCTGAAGGCGATCAACGGCCTGCCGCCGAAGGGCAACATCGTCATCGGACAGCAGCTGCTGCTGCCGCAGAAGGGCACCGCCGCGGCGTCCGAGCCGCTGCCGCCGGTGTTCTCGTCGCCGGCCCGCTTCGCGGCGTACGCCGTCCGGCCAGGCGATACCTGGGCGAAGATCGCCGCCGCGTTCGGCGTGCAGGTCGACGAGCTCAGGCGGTGGAACACTGGCGCCGAGCTCCTCGCCGGCGAGTCGCTGGTGATCCAGCTCACACCGAAGCGGACCGTCCGAAAGCCTGCGAAGGGTCCGGCGTCGAGTGCTCCACGCCCGAGCGCTGCCGCGCCGTCAGCTCGCCCGGGCGCGCCGGCCACGGCCACGCGGCCGTCCCCCTAGCCCCGCCTGCCCCCCGGCCGAAACGGGGGCCGCGTCGGCGGCCCGGCGGTTCCAGGCCCGTAAAGCCAGCAGTTCACTTCGCGCGTCGCCGAGACCAGCACCGGCGCCGGGTATTCCATCCGGCACTGCACCGTCGCGTGCGGGCAACGCGGGTGGAAGTGGCAGCCCGACGGCGGTGCGACCGGCGACGGCAGCTCGCCCTTGACGTGGAGCTGCTCGTGCCCGCCCTCGAGCGTGGGCACTGCGTCGAGCAGCGCCTGGGTGTAGGGATGCTTCGGGTCCGCGAGCACCTCCTCGACCGTCCCGTGCTCCACGATGCGCCCGAGGTACATCACCGCGACCTCGTCGGCGACGTAGCTGACGACGCCCAGATTGTGGGTGATGAACAGGTATGCGACGCCCAGCTCCCGCTGCAGGCGCTTCAGCAGGTTGAGGATCTGCGCCTGCACCGAGACATCGAGCGCGCTGGTCGGCTCGTCGCAGACCACGAGCTTCGGATTCACCGAGAGCGCGCGCGCGATCGCGATGCGCTGGCGCTGCCCGCCCGAGAATTCGTGCGGGTAGCGGGAGAGCGCCTCGGCGGGGAGGCCGACCTGGGCCAGCAACTCCGCCACGCGTCGTTCCCGCGCCGCCCGATCGGCGAGCACACCCAGCGCGGTCATGCCTTCCAGCAGGATGTCCTGCACCCGCATCCGGGGATTGAGCGAGGCGTAGGGGTCCTGGAACACGATCTGGAAATCGGCGCGGCGTCGCCGGAGGGCATTCCCGCGCAGGCGCGTCAGCCCGACGCCGTCGAACGTCACCTCGCCGCCGGTCGGCCGGATCAGCTGCAAGACGCTCTTGCCGACAGTGGTTTTGCCGCACCCGGACTCGCCGACCAGTGCGAGCGTACGCCCCGCCGCGATCGCGAACGAGACGCCGTCCACCGCCCGGACGTGACCTACCGTGCGCTTGAGGATCCCACGCCGGATCGGAAAGTGCACCTTGAGGTCGCGCGCGTCGAGGAGCGGCTGCAGGTCCGCCAGCGACTGCGGTGATCCCGAGAGCACGCGCACTTCGTCCACCATCGGCGGCGCGGGCGCCTGCTCGCGGAGATGACACCTCACCAGATGGCCGTCGGCGACGCGCGTCCAGGGCGGCGCTTCGCTCCGGCAGCGGTCGAAGGCGTGCTCGCACCGATCCGCGAAGCGGCACCCTCGGAACTCCACCGACAGCGGGGGCACCTGGCCGGGGATGACGTCGAGCTCCCCGCCCCGCTTCTCGGGGCCCGGCAGGGCGGCGAACAGCTTGATCGAGTACGGGTGTTGCGGCGCTCGGAAAAACGCCTTGCGCTCGGCGACCTCGACCAGCTCGCCGGCGTACATGACCGCCACCCGATGCGCCATCCCCGCGACGACCCCGAGATCGTGGGTGATGAGCAGGATCGACATCCGGCGCGTCGCCTGGAGCGCCCGCAGGAGGTCGAGCACCTGGGCCTGGATCGTGACGTCGAGCGCGGTGGTCGGCTCGTCGGCGATGAGCAGGTCGGGCTCGGCCGCGAGCGCCAGCGCGATCATCACGCGCTGCTTCATCCCCCCCGAGAGCTGGAACGGGTACTCGTCCAGACGGCGGGTCCCGTCGGCGATTCCGACCTGGTCGAGGAGCTCGAGGGTTCGCTCGCGCACGGCCCGCCCGCGTAACCCGGTATGCCGCTCCAGCACCTCGCCGATCTGCCGGCCGACGGCGAGCACCGGGTTCAGGCTCGTTGCGGGCTCCTGGAAGATCATCGCGATCCGCCGCCCGCGCACGTCGCGCATGCGCGCCTCGGGGAGGTCGAGGAGCTCGATGCCGTCGAGCCGGACGCTCCCCGCCACGATCCGGCCGTTCTCCGGGAGCAGCCGCGCCAGCGTCAGCGCGGTCATGCTCTTGCCGCACCCCGACTCCCCGACGATCGCGAAGGTCTCGCCGCGCGCGATCTCGAGATCCACACCGTCGAGCGCGCGCACCAGCCCGTCGCTCGCGTCGAGCCAGGTCTTCAGGCCTTTCGCTTCCAGGACCGCGGTCATCGGACTACCGGCGCGGTTCGCGCGCGCGGGATTCGCCTTTGGGACGGCCCGGCAGGCTCATTGGACTACCCTCGCGCCAACGCGCTCGGGATTCGCCCTTGGGACGGCCCGGCGGGCTCATGCGGTCGTCTTCACCGTCGCCGCCGGGCGCGCCCCGACGGCCACCCGTGGATCGAACGCATCGCGCACCGCATCGGCGAAGAGGTTCGCCGCGAGCACCAGCACGAACATGAACGCGAACGCGGCCGCGAGCGTCCACCACACCATTGGCTCACGCGCCATCTCGAGCCGGGCGGTGTTGATCATGGTCCCGAAGCTCGTCATCGACGGATCCACGCCGACCCCCACGTAGGAGAGCACCGCTTCGGCCAGGACGAGCCCCGAGAAATCCATCACGAGCGCGATCAGGACGATGTGCATCACGTTCGGCAGCAGGTGGCGCGTGATGACGCGGCCCCGCCGCACCCCGAAGGCGTGCGCGGCCTGGATGTACTCCAGCTCCGAAAGCTTGAGCGCCTCGCCGCGCAAGAGGCGCGCGAGCCCCGTCCAGCTCGTGACCCCGAGGATGATGCAGAGGAGCAGCAGGCGCAGGTCTGCGCGGTGGGCCGCGGTCGGAAACAGCTCCGGGTGCTTGTCGATGTACACCTGCATCATCAGGATGAAGGCCGCGATGAGCAGCACGCCGGGGATCGAGTTGAGCGTCGTGTAGACGTACTGCACCACGTCGTCCACCCAGCCCTTGAGGTATCCGGCCATGATCCCCAGCAGGATCGCGAACGGCAGCATGACGAGCGTCGTGATCGTGCCGATGACGAGCGCGGTGCGGATGCTCTTGAGGGCTTGGTAGAGGACGTCCGGTCCCACCTTCTCCGTGCCGAGCACGTGATAGTTCGCGGCGAGCAGCGCGGTCGGCACGACGAGGACCAGGAGCGCGAGCACCGTGAGGAAAGCCGCGAGCCACGGCACTTCGGTCTCGCGGCGCCGGATCGCGCTCCACATCGCCGCGAAAGTTCGGCCGCGCCGCTTCGCCATCGCCGCAGTCGCCAGCCCGACCACGGCCCACCACGCCGCGAACGCCAGCGCCACGCCCTGGAGCGCGGTCACGGCGACGTCGCGGTTCCGGTCCAGCTCGTCCTTGAGGTGCGCGCCGCCGTAACGGAGCCGCGGGAACTCGCGGGCGATCTTGCCCTCCGCGAGCTCGGTTGTCTCGCGCTGGTAGGCCCGGGTCGCGAGGGGTGCGGAATAGGTCCGCTCGACACGCATCCGCAGCGGCTCGAGCACCGCGTCGAGGACGCTCAAGACCTCGACGCCGTAGATTGGCCCGCTATCAGCTCCTCTTCCCTCGAGGCGCTGCCGGTAGTGGATCGAGTCGAGCAGACCGACGACGACGAAGGCGGCCAGGACCACGAGCGCGCAGACGCCAGGCGTGCTGCGCAGCACGCGGCCCCACGGGACGAACAGATGGGCCTGCTGTCCGACGTACCAGAAGTAGACGACGCCAAGAGCGACCAGCAGCCAGATCAGACGGTCGGTCCACAGCACGACCGGCAGGACGCCAAAGCCCCAGTGCATGAGCGCCGGGACGCCGGCGGCCGCGGCGAGCAGCGCCGCGACGACCGTTGCGAGACCGCGCGTCACTCGAACCTCACCCGGGGATCCACGACCGTGTACGACAGATCGGTCAGGATCAGGCCGACGATGTACAGCAGCGAGCCGAGGAACACCATCGACCGCACCACGGCGAAGTCCTGCGCCTGGATCGCGTCGATGGTGTAGCTACCCAGGCCCGGGATCCCGAAGAACGACTCGGTCAGCAGGCTTCCCATGAACAGCAGCGGGATCACCACCACCACGCCGGTGAGCACCGGGATCAGGGCGTTCCTGAGGACGTGGCGGAACATGACCGTCGTCTCCGCCAGCCCCTTCGCCCGCGCCGTGCGCACGTAGTCGCGGGTCACCTCCTCCAGAAAGATGGTGCGATACCACCGCGTGGCTGCGCCGACGCCGCCGACGACCCCGACCAGGACCGGCAAGATCACGAACCGGGCCGCATCGAGGCCGCCGTCGTAACCCGAGATCGGGACGAGGTGCCACAGCTTGCTGGTGAGGAACTGTCCGCCGATGATGTAGAACAGCATCGAGATCGACATCGCCGCGACGCAGACCACCACCCCCCAGAAGTCGAGGTAGGTCGCGCGGAAGAACACGAGCGCGAGCGCGAACGTGACGTTCACCGCCAGGCCCACCGCGAACACCGGGATCGCGACCGCGAGGCTCGGCATCATGCGGGTGCGGATCTCGTGACCGATGCTCCGGCCGTCGTCAGCGTTGCCGAAGTCGAACGCGAAGAGCTTCACCGACTTCTGGAAGAAGACCGTCTCGGTGAACCGCTCTGCGCCCACGGCGGTCGCGTTGAAGAGCATCGGCCGGTCGTAGCCGCGCTCGGCCTTCCAGCTCTCGATCGCCTCTGGGGTGACCCGCTTCGCCCCGAGCTGCATGCGCGCCATGTCGTCCGGCGTGTTGACGACGAAGAACAGCAGGAACGTGATCAGGTTGACCCCGATCAGGATCGGGATCGCGTACAGGATCCGGCGCAGGACGTAGGCGGTCATTAGGCTACCTTGTCGCTGCGCGACAAAGATTCGCGCCTGGGGCGGCCCGGCGGGCTCATGCGGCCGGGCGCGCCGCCGCGCGCTCCCGGCGGAGGTACCCGAGCACGGCCGGGACGCAGGCGAGCGCCAACAGTACCGCGGCGAGAGCGAGCGGGCCGACGACCGGGCGGTTCCACTCGCCGCGCTGCTGCGCGCGGAGCTGCGTATCGAGGCGGTAGTACTTCAGGCCGTTGCGCGCCATCTGATTCGGCTTGACGTTCGCGAGCCACAGGTGCGCCAGGCCGTAGTCCTTGGGATGGAATCCCCACGCCCATGGCGCGTCCTCGCGGGCGATCGCCACCATGCGGTCGATGATCGCCTGGCGCTCGGGGCCGTTCTCGATGCTCTTCATCTGCAGGAACAGCCGGTCGTACTCCGGGTTCTGGTAGTTCGCCGTGTTCTCGCCCCCGGTCTTCGCCCGGGACTGCGGGCCGTTCAGCAGGAACATGAAGTTCTCGGGGTCGGGATAGTCGGCGTTCCAGCCGAGGAAGAAGAGCTGCGTGTTCCCGGCGCGGACCTTCTCCTGGAAGCGGTTCCAGTCGGTGGCGCGGATCTCGAGCTGGATGTCGAGCTTGCCGAACTGGCGCCGGTACCAGTCGAGGCGCGGCTTGTCGCCGGGGCCGCGCTGCACGGTGTCGAGGTAGAGCACGAGCGGCTGGCCGCTCTTCGCGTCGCGCCCCTCGGGATAGCCGGCTTCGGCGAGCAGCTTCTTCGCGACCGCGATCGGCTTGCGCTCGGCCCTGCCGTCGACCCAGTCGTAGACCACCGGGTTGATCCCCTCCCGGCCCTCGCGGTGGCCGAAGATTCCGGGCGGGATGGGCCCGGTGCCGGGGGTGCCGCGCCCGTTCATGAATATGGAGATGAACTCCTCCCAGTCGACCGCGATCGACACCGCCTGGCGCAGCTTCCGTCCCCGGTCCGACAGCCCGCCGACGACCGGATCGAGGAAGTTGAACGCGAGGTAGAACGTGCTCGTCCCGACGGACGTGCGCAGCCGGATCCCCCGGGCTTCCATCTCCGGCGTCAGGCTCGCCTCGCCCTCGAGATCAATGCGCACTGCCTGATCGAAGTTGTCGGAAGCGATCCCCGACTGGTCGTAGTAGCCCTGGAGGAACTTGTTCCAGTACGGGATCCCTTCCTTCTCCCGACTGAAGACGATCCGGTCGACGAACGGCACCGGCTTGCCGGCGTCGGCGAGGAGCCCGGACTCCGCGTCCCCCGGCGCGCCCTCCTGCGGGTAGCGTTCGCCGCGGAAGTTCGGGTTGCGCTCGAGCACCATGCGGGCGTTCGGGTTGTTCTCGACCAGCATGTACGGCCCGGTGCCGACTGGGAACCAGTCGAGCGTCAGGTTGCGTCCGTCGTTCATGCCGCGCTGCGAGTAGAAGCGATCCGCCTCGACCGGCAGCGGCGCGAAGAACGGCATCGCCAGCCAGTACGCGAACTGCGGATACTTGCCCTTGATCCGGACGCGGTACGTGTGGCGGTCGACGACCTCGACGCCCGGCAGCGCGAAGTTCCGCAGATCGATCCAGGGCAGTCCCTTGTCGGCCTTGCCGAAGCGCGCCTCGTGGGCCTTCACGAGGCGATCGTTCTCGACCTTGAGGGCGGCAGCGAGGTCCTTCAGGCCGACGATGTATTCGCTCATGTGGCCGAGGATCGGCGACACCAGCCGCGGGTGGGCGAGCCGCTTGATCTGGTACACGTAGTCCTCGGCGACGAGCTCGCGACTGCCGGTGCGAGGGAAGTCCGCGAGGGTGAACTTGCGCCGGATCTCGGCTTCCGGAAGGTCGAGATAGAGCGCCCTGCCGTCCGCGTCCTGCGCGAAGGCCGGATGCGGCTGATAGCGGATGCCCGGCCGAATGCGGATCTCGTACTCGCTGTACGCGACCTCCGCGACCGGCGCGTCGGCGGGAAGCTCGCGCCCCTGCGCGTCGAAGAAGCGCGGTTTCGGCAACTCGGCCGCCGCCTCGGGGATCAGCTCGTAAGGGCGCTTGAGGTAGTGATACTGGAGCGGCGGCTCATAGATCTGCTGGATGAAGCCCCACTCGTCGGACGTGTACGAGCGCGCGGGATCGAGGGTCTTCGGGCGATCGACGAACGAGCTGTAGAGGATGTTCCCGCCGCGCTCGGCGGCCGGGTACGGATCGTTCCAGACCTCGCCGCAACCGGCGACCGCCGCGGCAGCGAAGAGGAGCGCGAGCAATCGCATGGCGGCACCGAGTGTAGCGGACGCTGCACGGCGTGTCAGCGCCGACGCATGGATATAATGGCTTGTCATGGGTCTTCTAGACAGCAAGCGGATCCTCGTCACCGGGCTGCTCAGCAACCGCTCGATCGCGTACGGCATCGCGCGCGCCTGCCGCCGTGAAGGCGCGACGCTCGCCTTCACCTACCAGAACGACCGCTTTCAGCAGCGCGTCGCCGACATGGCGCGCGAGCTCGGAAGCGAGATCGCCCTGCCCTGCGACGTGTCGAGCGACGAGGAGATCGAGCGGCTGTTCCGCGCCCTGCGCGAGCGGTGGGACGGCCTGGACGGTCTGGTGCATGCAATCGCGTACGCGCCCCGCGAGGCGATCGCGGGCGACTTCGTCGACGGTGTGTCGCGCGAGGCGTTCCGGATCGCGCACGACGTTTCGAGCTACAGCTTTCCGGCCCTCGCGCGCGCCGCGCTGCCGATGATGCAGGGGCGCGACGCGGCGCTCCTGACCCTGACCTATCTCGGCGCCGATCGCGTCGTGCCGGGTTACAACACCATGGGCCTCGCAAAAGCGAGTCTCGAGGCCGCGGTCCGCTACCTTGCCGCGAGCCTCGGCCCGCGCGGCATCCGCGTCAACGGGATTTCCGCCGGCCCCATCAAGACGCTGGCGGCGAGCGGCATCGCCGGCTTCGGCAGGATCCTCAAGTACGTCGCGGCCAATGCGCCGCTGCGCCGGAACGTCACGATCGACGACGTCGGGAACGTCGCCGCGTTCCTGCTCTCCGATCTCGCGGCCGCGGTCACCGGCGAGATCACCTACGTCGACTGCGGGTTCAACGTCGTCGCCGGGGGAATGGAGAGCGGCGGGGACGATGGCTGACCGCCGCGGGCTGAATCAGCCGGCTCCCACCGCCCCGGCCCGTCCGGCTATCGGTCCGCCTTCTTCTGCAGGTTCGCCTCGTAGACCGTGATCTTTGCGCGACTGCGCAATCCGTCGACGAACGCGTCGTACGCCTCGCGCGCCTCCTGCCGGGTCAGCCCCGTCTCGTTCGCGCGCAGCTTCGCCTCGTCCACGGCCGGCGCGTCGATCACCTTCGAGACCCGGTAGACGGCGTACCCCGCCGGCGGCAGGTCGACGCCCACATATGCCGGGAGCTTCGACGCGTCGGCGCGAAACACGGGCGCCACGGCGCGCCGATCGAGCCCGGCGGGGCTCTCGCGGCTGACTGCGCGCGCCGGGCCCCAGGCGACGCCCGCACCCTGGCCCGACTCGAGCTGCTTCAGCCTTGCGGCGCCGGCCTCGCGGGCGAGCCGCAGCGCCTCCTCCTGCGTGAGCCGCTTCGCGATCTCGCCCCGCACCTCGTCGAGCGGGCGCGCGGTGGCGGGCCGATGCTCGAGCACGCGCGCGACGACGATGCGGCCCGGCTCGGCTTCGACGGCCTCGGTGTTGCGTTTGTTGCGGATCGCGTCGTCGCCGAAGAGCGCTGCGACCAGCTTCGCGTTGTTGAGCGGCGCCGGCGCGGCGGCCCGCGAGAACCAGCCGGTGGTCGCGATCCTGAGCTTGAATCGCTCGGCGACCGGCTGCAGGCTGTCGGGCTGCTCGTAGGCGAGGTTGCTGAGCACCTCGGCCGACTCCGGAAACTTCTTCTGCACCCTCTGGCGCTTGAGGTCGCGCTCGATCTCGGCGCGTGCGGCGTCGAAGTCCTTCACTTCCGCGGGCGCGCCGATCAGGATGTGGCGCGCGCGGCGCTCCTCGCCCTTCCCCCCCTCGGCTTGCCGCGTCCCGGTGACCTGGATGATGTGGAAGCCGAATTCGCTCGCGACGAGCGGGCTGATCTCGTTCGGCTTCAGCCGGAAGACCGCGTCCTCGAAGGGCTTGACCATGGCGCCGCGCCCGAACCAGCCCAGATCGCCGCCGGCGGCGGCCGAGCCCGAATCCTCGGAGCTCGCCTTGGCGATCTCCGCGAACCTGGACGGGTCCTTGCGCACCTCGGCGAGGAGACCTTCGGCCTTCTTCCGCCCCGCCAGATGCGCAGCGCGCTTCGGGGCGAGCCCCGCTTCGTAGGCCGCCTTGATCTCGTCGGGGCTGACAATCTCTTCGGCAAGGAGCGCATCCAGCGAGAGTTGAACGTACTCGGCCCGCACCTGCTCGGGCACCTCGAATTCCTTGGAGTGCGACCGGTAGTAGGCGTCGACCGCATCCGGCGCGAGCTTGACCTGGCCGACGAACTGGCTCGCCGGCACGAGCGACTCCGACACCTCCCGGCTCTCGCCCAGGATGGTCGCAACGCGGCGCGCCGTCGTCTTCGCCACGATCGTCGAGTCGAGAAGACCGTTCGCGAGCTGCCGCAGCGCGAGATCGCTCCGCAGCTCGGCCTCGAACTGCTCCTCGCTCTTGTTCTGCGCCCGGATGAACGCCTGGTAGTTCGCGCGCGAGAAGGCGCCGTTTTCCTGGAACGCCGGCTGCGCGGCGACCAGCTCGCGGACCTGCTCGTCGGTGACCGCCACGCGGTTCCGCGCCAGGTAGAGACCGAGCACGCGCTGGGCGACGAGCGCATCGAGCAACTGCTTCCGCGCCTCGGGCGTGTCGAGATGCGTGGGATCGAAGTTGCGCCCGAGCACGCTGCGCAGCTGCTCGCGCCGCTGGTCCTGGGCATGGGCGAAATCGCGCACCGTGACCCGGTTGCCGTTCACGTCGGCGAGATCGCTCCCGCCGGAGCCGGCCCAATCGAACGACTGGATGCCGAAGAATGCGAACGGCGGAATGATCAGCAGCGCGAGCAGGATCTGCAGCAACCGCTTGTGCTTGCCTATGAACTCGAACATGTGGGCTCTCGCCTCCGACCGCTCCCGTCGCCGGCGCGGTCACGGATCGTCAAACAAAAAGGCGAACCGCGGTTCGCCTTCGGGGAGACCTGGCGGAGTGGACGGGACTCGAACCCGCGACCCCCGGCGTGACAGGCCGGTATTCTAACCAGCTGAACTACCACTCCGCATCGTCTTTCCGGTCCGCCGCACGGGTGCTTGTGCCGCGGACAGTCAGGCATTCGGCATTCCGGGCGCTTGAGCCCTGGTGGGTGCTGAGAGGCTCGAACTCCCGACATTCGCCTTGTAAGGGCGACGCTCTACCAGCTGAGCTAAGCACCCCGAAAAGGGGCGCTAGTTTAACGCATCCTTCAGTGCTTTTCCAGGTCGGAACTTCGGCACGCGCGCCGCCTGGATCCGGATCGGCGCCTGGGTGCGCGGGTCGCGCCCGGTGCGCGCCTTGCGCCGCCCGACGTAGAAGGTCCCGAACCCGACCAGCGTCACCATGGTGCCCTTCTTCAGTGACATCTTGATGCTCGCCACTGCGGCGTCGAGGGCGCGCTGCGCCGCGGCCTTGGAGATGTCTGCGGATTTGGCGATGTGATCGATCATCTCGCTCTTGTTCACTTGAAGAGCCCTCCTGCGAGCGCGTCGCGTGCGGGAACGTCGGGTTGACCCTGGATGGCTCGCCGGACTCGCCGCGAGCCCACGCGCCGCGAACCGCCTCGGGCGCGAGTTCTGAAAGCGTTATAGCAACGCGTCTTCCGCAGTGTCAAGGTCGGGATGACGGCGTCCTGAGCCTCGCGGGGCCGGCCCACCCCGTTCAAGCGAAAACGCCGACGGGGATGCGCCCCCATCGGCGTTCGGCGGCGGCGCGCTGGCGTCAGTGCGTCACGACGGTGCCCGCCCCCGGCTGCTCCTCCGGCGGCGGCACGGCCGCCGGCGTCGCGCCCTCGGCGAGGGGCTCGGGCTTGCGCTCGAGCGCCACGTCGAGGACCTGGTCCACCCATTTCACCGGAATGATCTCGAGCCGGTTCTTGATGTTGTCGGGGATGTCGACCAGATCCTTCACGTTTTCCTCGGGGATCAGCACGGTCTTGATCAGGCCGCGGTGCGCCGCGAGGAGCTTCTCCTTCAGCCCGCCGATCACGAGCACCTCGCCGCGCAAGGTGATCTCTCCGGTCATCGCCACATCGGCCCGCACCGGAATGCCGGTGAGCGCGGAGACCATCGCCGCGCAGATGCCGATGCCGGCGCTCGGGCCGTCCTTCGGCGTCGCGCCTTCGGGCAGGTGGACGTGGATGTCGCTCTTCTGGAACACGTCCTCGGCGACGCCGAGTCGCTGCGCGCGGCTCCGCACCACGGACAGCGCCGCCTGGATCGACTCCTGCATCACCTCGCCGAGCTTGCCGGTGGTGATCGTCTTCGCCTTGCCCGGCATGACCGCCACCTCGATCGTCAGGAGCTCGCCCCCGACCTCGGTCCATGCGAGACCCGTCACCTGGCCGACCTGGTTCTGCTTTTCGGCGACCCCGTACGTGAAGCGCCGCACCCCCAGGAACTTGTCGAGGTTGCGCGCGGTCACGGTCACCCGCTTCTTGCCGCCCTTGGTGAGCAGGTCTTTCACCGTCTTGCGGCAGATCTTCGAGATGTCGCGCTCGAGGTTGCGGACCCCGGCCTCGCGCGTGTAGAAGCGGACGACGTCGCGGATCGCGCTCTCGGTGACCGACAGCTCGTCGCGCTTCACGCCGTTGCTCTTCATCTGCTTCGGCAGCAGATAGCGCGTCGCGATGTTGACCTTCTCGTCTTCGGTGTAGCCGGAGAGGCGGATCACTTCCATCCGGTCGAGCAGCGCCGGCGGGATGTTGAGCGTGTTCGCCGTGGCGACGAACATCACCTCCGAGAGGTCGTACTCGACCTCGACGTAATGGTCGACGAAGGTGTGGTTCTGCTCGGGATCGAGGACTTCCAGCAGCGCCGAGGACGGATCACCGCGGAAGTCCATGCCCAGCTTGTCGACCTCGTCGAGCAGGAACAGCGGGTTCTTCACCCCGACCTTGGTCATGTTCTGCAGGATCTTCCCCGGCATCGATCCGATGTAGGTGCGCCGGTGGCCGCGGATCTCCGCCTCGTCGCGCACGCCGCCGAGCGACATGCGGATGAACTTGCGGTTGGTCGCGCGTGCGATCGACCGGCCGACCGAGGTCTTGCCGACACCCGGGGCGCCGACGAGGCACAGGATCGGGGCCTTCATCTGGTCGACGCGCGTCTGCACGGCCAGGTACTCCAGGATCCGTTCCTTGACCTTCTCGAGCCCCCAATGGTCCGCGTTCAGCACCTTCTCGGCCGCCGGAATGTCCTTCGAGATCTTGCTCCGCTTCTTCCACGGCAGGCCGACCAGCGTGTCGAGGTAGTTGCGCACGACAGTCGCCTCGGCCGACATCGGCGACATGAGGCGCAGCTTCTTCAGCTCGTTCTCGGCCTTGTGGCGGGCCTCCTTCGGCATGCGCGCCGCTTTGAGCTTCTTCTCCATCTCGTCGAGGTCGGCGCCCTCCTCGCCCTCGCCGAGCTCCTTCTGGATCGCCTTGACCTGCTCGTTCAGGTAGTACTCGCGCTGGCTCTTCTCCATCTGGCGCTTCACGCGCCCGCGGATCCGCTTCTCGACCTGCAGGATGTCGATCTCGGCTTCGAGCTGGCTGAGCAGGCTCTCGAGCCGCTCCTTGACGTCGAACATCTCCAGCACCTTCTGCTTCTGCTCGAGCTTGAGCGGCAGGTGCGCGGCGACGGTATCGGCGAGCCGGCCGGGCTCTTCGATGCCGGCGAGCGACGTGAGGATCTCCGGCGGGATCTTCTTGTTCAGCTTCACGTACTGATCGAACTGGGTGACCAGGGCCCGCCGCATCGCCTCGACTTCGGTGGAGTCGGTGGCGTCCGGGGACATCGGCGCGGCGAGCGCCGAGTAGTGCGTGCGCTGGTCGGCGATCTCGTGGATCCGCGCGCGCTGGCTGCCCTCCACCAGCACCTTCACGGTGCCGTCCGGAAGCTTCAGCATCTGCAGGATGTTCGAGATGCAACCGATCGCGTACATGTCCTCGGGCGTCGGCTCGTCCTTGGCGGCGGACTTCTGCGCGACGAGCAGGATGCTCTTGCCCGCTTCCATCGCGATCTCCATCGCCTTGATCGACTTCGGCCGCCCGACGAACAGCGGGATGACCATGTGCGGGAAGACCACGACGTCCCTGAGGGGAAGCAGCGGAAACTGCACGGGTTGGGTGGAGAGCTCGGTGACGGACATGGTGTTAACCCTCGGGCGCGTCTGCCGGGAATGTGGGGGGCGAACCCCCGGGCTTCAAGGCAGCAGCGCCCGGCCCGGTGCCGGTGCCGCCACGAGTGCCGGACCTAGTGGGACCCGGCAACCTTCGGCTGGTCCGAGTAGATGAGGAGCGGCATCCCGTCGCCGACGATCGTCGCCTCGTCGACGACGACCTTGCTGACGTTCTCGAGCGTCGGCAGGTCGAACATGATGTCGAGGAGGCACTGCTCGAGAATGGAACGCAGGCCCCTGGCGCCGGTCTTGCGCGCCAGCGCGCGGTGCGCGATCGCGGTCAGCGCCTGCGGCCGCACCTCCAGGTCCACCCCTTCCATCCCGAAGAGCTTGTAGTACTGCTTGAGCAGCGCGTTCTTCGGCTCGGTCAGGATCCGGATCAACGCGTTCTCGTCGAGCTCCTCGAGCGTCGCGACCACCGGCAGGCGGCCGACGAACTCGGGGATCAGCCCGTACTTGATGAGGTCCTCGGGCTCGACCGCTTTGAGCGTCTCGCTGATGTCCTTGGCGTTGTTGAGGCTCCGCACCTCGGCGCCGAAGCCGATGCCGGTCTTCTCCGAGCGGTTGCGGATGATCTTCTCCAGGCCGTCGAACGCGCCGCCGCAGATGAACAGGATGTTGGTCGTATCGACCTGCACGAAATCCTGGTTCGGGTGCTTGCGCCCGCCCTGCGGCGGGACCGAGGCGATCGTGCCCTCGACGAGCTTCAGCAGCGCCTGCTGCACGCCCTCGCCCGAGACGTCGCGGGTGATCGACGGGTTGTCGCTCTTGCGCGAGATCTTGTCGATCTCGTCGATGTAGACGATGCCGCGCTTCGCCTTGTCGACGTCGTAGTCGCAGTTCTGCAGCAGCTTCTGGATGATGTTCTCGACGTCCTCGCCGACGTACCCGGCCTCGGTGAGGGTGGTCGCGTCGGCGATCACGAACGGGACGTTGAGCAGGCGCGCGAGCGTCTGGGCGAGCAGCGTCTTCCCGGAGCCGGTCGGCCCGACGAGCAGGATGTTCGACTTCGCGAGCTCGACCTCGTCGTTCTTCGACAGGTGCTTCAGCCGCTTGTAGTGGTTGTAGACCGCGACCGACAGGATTTTCTTCGCCTGCTCCTGGCCGATGACGTACTCGTCCAGGATCGTGCAGATCTCCTTCGGCGTCGGCAGATCCGACTTGGTGGGTCGCCCGGCCTTGTCGGTCGCGCTCTCCTCGCGGATGATGTCGTTGCAGAGCTCGATGCACTCGTCGCAGATGAACACCGACGGGCCGGCGATGAGCTTCCGCACCTCGTGCTGGCTCTTGCCGCAGAAGGAGCAGTAGAGAAGCTTCTCGCTGCCGCTCTTGTCGGACATCCCCGCCATGCGTCGCCTTTTCAGCCCACCGTCGCTTCGCTGCGCGACGTCAAAATCCGATCCACCAGACCATACTGCATCGCGTCTTCAGCTGATAGGAAATTGTCCCGATCGGTGTCCCGCCCTATCCGCTCGACCGGCTGCCCCGTGTGCTTTGCCATGATCTCGTTCAGCTTGGCGCGCAGATACAGGATCTCCTTGGCGTGGATCTCGACGTCGGAGGCCTGCCCCTGGAAACCGCCCATCGGCTGGTGGATCATCATCCGCGAGTTGGGCAGGCAGTAGCGCTTGCCCTTCGAGCCGGCGCAAAGCAGCAGCGCGCCCATGCTCGCCGCCTGGCCGACGCAGAGCGTCGACACGTCGGGCTTGATGAACTGCATGGTGTCGTAGATCGCGAGCCCGGCCGACACCGAGCCCCCGGGGGAGTTGATGTAGAACGAGATGTCCTTGTCCGGGTTCTCGGACTCGAGGAACAGGAGCTGCGCGACGATCAGGTTCGCCGACACTTCGTTGACCGGGCCGACCAGAAACACGACCCGCTCCTTCAGCAGGCGCGAGTAGATGTCGTAGGCCCGCTCGCCGCGTCCGCTCTGCTCGATCACCATGGGGATCAGCCCGAGCCCTTGCGGCTCGAGCGGTCCCGCGTCCTGAATGCGCCGTGTCATCCTGCACCACCCATCAGCTGATCGAACGCGACCGGTTGGTCGACGACCCGCGCGCGCTTCAGCACCCAATCGATGACGTTCTCCTCGACCGCGAGCCCCTCAAACTCGGCGAGACGCTCCGGTTGCGTATAGAACCATTTTACCACCTCGGTCGGCTGCTCATAGCTCTCGGCGTGCTCCTCCACGAGGCGGCGGACCTGCTCCGGCTTGGCGCCGAGCTCGAACCGCCTGACGAGCTCGCCGACGATCAGGCCGAGCGCGACGCGCCGCTTCGCCTGGGTCTCGAACAGCTGGGGATCGATCGGGACGTTCTCCATTTTCAGGCCACGCGCCTGGAGATCCGCGCGGGCGCCCGTCACCAGCCGCTCGAGCTCGAGGTCGACCAGCGCTTTCGGCAGCTCGAGCCGGGTCGTGTCGACGAGCGTCTGCATCACCTGCGCCTTCAGCTGGCTCCCGAGCCGCTTCTTCACCTCGCGCTCGACGTTCGCCCGGACCTCGGTGCGCATCTTGGCGAGGTCGCCGTCGGCCACCCCGAGCGATCGCGCGAACTCCGCGTCGACCTCGGGGAGCCGCGCCGCCTCGACCCGCTTCAGACGGATCGCGAAGCTCGCGGTCTTGCCGGCGACGTCCTTCGACTGGTAGTCCGCGGGAAACGTGACGGCGATCGTCCGCTCGGCGCCCGCCGCGAGTCCGGTCACGCCGGCCTCGAACTCCGGCAGCATGCGCCCCTCGCCGAGCACGAACGCGAAGTCGTCGCCCTTCCCGCCCGGGAACTCGGCCCCGTCGATGGTCCCGGTGTAGTCGACCGTCACGCGGTCGCCCGCCGCGGCAGCGCGCTCGGCCACGTCGTAGCGGGTCCGCTGCTTGCGCAGCACCTCGACGGTCTGGTCGACCTCCGGGTCGCCGACGACGAGCGTCGGGCGCTCGATCGCCGCGGCAGCCAGGTCGCCCAGCCCGACCTCGGGATAGACCTCGAACGTCGCGCTGAACTGGAGCTCGCCCTCGGGCGCGCCTTCCTTGCGCTCGATCCGCGGATAGCCGGCGATCTTCAGGTTCTGGTCGCGCACCGCGTCGGTAAAGGCTTTCTGCACCGCATCCCCGGTCACCTCCGACCGGACTTGCGGACCGTACTGCTGCGCGACGATCTTGAGCGGGACCTTCCCCGGCCGGAAGCCGGGCATCCGCACGCTGCGCGCGAGCTTCTTCAGCCGCTCGTCGACCTGGCGTTCGATGTCGGCGAGCGGCACCGCCATCGTCAGGCGGCGCTCGAGCTGGCTCAAGTTCTCAATAGTGTTCGGCATCCGCTGCTCTCGAGTGGCGGCGCGCTGGTGCGAAGGAAGGGACTCGAACCCCCATGCCTATGCGGCGCCAGAACCTAAATCTGGTGCGTCTACCAATTCCGCCACCTTCGCCGCCACCTTCACGCGCGGTGGGATTCTACCGGACCGGTCCTATACTGTCAGCCGAAACGACGCGATCTCATTGAAAAAACAGGCGAATGTCAGTTGGCCACTACGAGAACTTCCCGGTCGCGTCGCTGCTCCTGCCGCGGCGGCTCCGGCCGGCCGTGGCGAGCATCTACTGGTTCGCCCGCACGGCCGATGACTTCGCGGACGAAGGCGACCGCCCTCCCGCCGAGCGTCTCGCCCGGCTGGACGGCTATCGCTCCGAGCTCGCGCGCATCGCCGAGGGGCATGCGCCGCAATCGCCGCGGTTCGCCGAGCTCGCCGCAGTCATCCGTGCCCACGACCTCCCGATCGAGCCGTTCCGCGACCTCCTCGACGCCTTCAGCCAGGACGTCGTGAAGCAGCGCTACCGGAGCTTTGGCGAGGTGCTCGACTACTGCCGCCGCTCCGCCAACCCGGTCGGCCGGCTGATGCTGCGCCTCTACGGCGCCGCGGCGCCGGCGGACCTGGCGCGCTCGGACGCGATCTGCACCGCGCTGCAGCTCATCAACTTCTGGCAGGACGTCGCGCTCGACTGGCGGAAGGGACGCATCTACCTGCCGCAGGACGAGATGGCGCGCTTCGGGGTGTCCGAGAAGCACGTCGCGGAGGCGCGCGCCGACGACGCCTGGCAGCGGCTGATGGCGTTCCAGACGACGCGCGCGCGCGCGCTGCTAGAATCCGGCGCGCCGCTCGCCCGCGACGTTGCCTGGCCGCATCGGCTGGGAGCTGCGCATGGTCGTGCAGGGCGGCCTGCGGATCCTCGAGCGGATCGATCGCGTGCGCGGCGACGTCTTCCGGCGCCGGCCGGCGCTGCGCGCTCCCGACTGGCCGCTCATGCTCTGGCGCGCGGCCTTCTCCCGGATCCCGTGATGACCCCCGACGAGTACTGTCAGCAGAAGGCAGCGGCGAGCGGGTCGAGCTTCTACTACTCGTTTCTCTTCCTGCCGGCGCCGCGGCGCCGCGCGATCACCGCGCTGTATGCCTTTTGCCGCGAGATCGACGACGTCGTCGACGAGTGCCCGGACCCCGCGGTCGCGGCCGCCAAGCTCGCCTGGTGGCGGGCCGAGGTCGCCGCGCTCTCCGGCGGCACGCCGCATCACCCCGTGACCCGCGCGCTCGCGTCGCTCACCGGCGAGTTCGGGATCACGCCGGCGCGCCTGAACGAGATCCTCGACGGCATGGAGATGGATCTTCGGCAGGCGCGCTACGCCGACTTCGGGGCGCTGGAGCGCTACTGCTATCACGTTGCGGGCGTAGTCGGCCTGCTCGCGGCGGGGATCTTCGGCTACTCGAACCCGCAGACGCTCCGCTACGCGGAGACGCTCGGGACCGCGTTCCAGCTGACCAACATCATCCGCGACGTCGGCGAGGACGCGCGCAAGAACCGGATCTACCTGCCGCTCGACGAACTGCAGCGCTTCGAGGTGGCGACGGGGGACATCCTGGCCGGTCGCCATACCGACGCGTTCGCCCGGCTGATGGACTTCCAGGCCGAGCGCGCCCAGGGCTACTACGACCGCGCGCTCGCCCTGCTGCCCAAGGAGGATCGCCGAGCGCAGCGGCCCGGGCTGGTGATGGCGGCGATCTATCGCACGCTGCTCGGCGAGATTCGCCGCGACGGGTACCGGGTGCTCGCGCACCGCATGGCGCTGACGCCGCTCCGCAAGCTCTGGATCGCCTGGCGGACGTGGATCGCCGCGTAGCGGTCATCGGCGCCGGCTGGGCGGGTCTCGCGGCGGCGGTCTCGCTCGCGGATCGCGGAGCGGCGGTCGAGGTGTTCGAAGCGTCGCGGCATCTCGGTGGCCGGGCGCGCCGGGTCACGGTCGAAGGACTCGAGCTCGACAACGGCCAGCACATTCTGATCGGCGCCTACGCCGAGACGCTGCGCCTGGTCCGAACTGTCGGCGTCGACCCGGTCCAGGCCTTTCTGCGGCTGCCCCTCGAGCTGCGCTCCACATCGGGTTTTCGCCTGCGGACGGCGCGCCTGCCGCCGCCGTTCCATCTTCTCGCCGGGTTGCTGCGCGCCGAAGGGCTGCGATTCGGCGATCGGATCGCCACTGCTCGCCTGGTGGCGGCGCACCGGCGGCGGGGCTATCGACTGGCCCGGGACGAGACGGTCCGGGCCTGGCTCGATCAGCATCGCCAGCCGGAGGCGGTTCGCGCCGCGTTGTGGGAGCCCCTCTGCACGGCGGCGCTCAACACCCCGGTCGCGCGGGCGTCGGCGCAGGTCTTTCTCAACGTCCTGCGCGACACGATCGAGGGGGCTCGCGGGGCGAGCGACCTCCTGCTCCCGCGGATCGATCTGACCGCGATGTTTCCCGATCCGGCCGCGCGGTACATCGCATCCCGCAGCGGTGCCGTTCATCTCGGCGCCGCAATCCGCCGGATCGAACCGGATTCGCAGGGGTTCCGGCTGGACGGCGGCGCGGGCCGCTTCAGCCACGCCATCGTCGCCTGCGCGCCGCAGCACGCCAGCACGCTGCTCGCGACCCTGCCCGGGCTCGAGCCGCTCGCGACCCGGCTCGGCCGGTTCGAGTACGAACCGATCCACACTTGCTATTTGCAATACCCCGAGGGGATCGGCCTGCCGTTTCCGATGGTGGGCTTCCAGGGCGGGCACGCCCAGTGGGTCTTCGATCGGGGCCGCTTGTCGGGGCATCGCGGACTGATCGCCTGCGTGCTGAGCGGCGCGGGTGCGCACGAGTCCCTCGCCCAGGAGGAGCTCGCCGCGGTGCTTCACGCCGAACTCGCGCACGCCCTGCCCGGGCTGCCCGCCCCAAAGTGGTGCCGGGTCATCGCCGAGAAGCGCGCGACCTTCAGTTGCCGGGTCGGGCTCGACCGCCCGCCGAACGCAACCCCGATCCCGAACCTGCTCCTGGCCGGCGACTACACCGCGAGCGACTACCCCGCGACCCTGGAAACCGCGGTGCGCAGCGGCATCGCGGCAGCCCGGCTCGCCCTAAGCTAGCGCCGCGAGCGCGTCCGCGAGCCGCTCTACCGCGACCACTTCGATCCCGTCGATCGGCTGCTTCGGCGCATTCGCCTTGGGGATGAGCGCGCGCCGGAAGCCGAGCTTCGCCGCCTCGCGCAATCGATCCTGGCCCCGCGGGGCGGGGCGCACCTCGCCGGCCAGGCCGACCTCCCCGAACACGACCAGCTTCCCGGGCAGCGGCTGCTCGCGGAAGCTCGAGAAGACCGCGAGCAGGATCGCCAGGTCCGCCGCCGGCTCGGTGATCCGCACGCCGCCCACCGCGTTCACGAACACATCCTGGTCCGAGCACGCGATGCCGGCATGACGGTGGAGCACGGCGAGGAGCATCGCGAGCCGGTTCTGATCGAGGCCTTGCGCGAGGCGCCGCGGGGCCATCGCTTGCGTCCGATCGACCAGCGCCTGAACCTCAACGAGTAGGGGACGCGTGCCCTCGCTCGTGACGAGGATGCACGATCCCGGCACCGGCTCCCGATGCTGCGAGAGGAAGAGCGCCGACGGATTGGCGACGCCGCGCAGGCCCTTCTCGGTCATCGCGAACACGCCGAGCTCGTTCACCGGGCCGAAGCGGTTCTTGACGGCCCGGACCAGCCGGAAGCTCGAGTTCGGATCGCCCTCGAAGTACAGCACGGTGTCGACGATGTGCTCCAGCACGCGGGGACCCGCCAGCGCGCCCTCCTTGGTCACGTGACCGACGAACACGAGCGCGATGCCGCGCTGCTTGGCGAGTCGCGTGAGCTGCGCCGCGCACTCCCGCACCTGCGCGACCGACCCCGGCGCGGACTGGAGCGCCTCGGTGTAGACCGTCTGGATCGAGTCGATCACCGCGATCTCCGGCTTCTCGGACTCGAGCGTTGCCGCGATGCGCTCGAGCTGGGTCTCGGCGAGGAGCTGGACTTCCGCGGTGTCGACCTGCAGCCGCTGCGCCCGCAGCGCGACCTGTTCCGCCGACTCTTCGCCGGTGACGTAGACGCTCTTCCGGGCACCGCTCATCCAGGCGAGCGCCTGGAGGAGCAGGGTCGATTTGCCGATTCCCGGGTCGCCGCCGATCAGGACCACCTGGCCGGTGACCAGCCCCCCGCCGAGCGCGCGGTCGAGCTCGCCCACACCGGTCGGCATCCGCGGCGACTCCTTGGCGGAGATCCGGGAGAGCGGCGTGAGCGCAGCGCCCCTTCCGCTCCCCCGGTGGCGGCGCTGGCCGGACGGGACGGCGGCGACGGTCTCGACGAGCGAGTTCCACGCCTCGCACTGCGGGCACTGACCCTGCCACTTCGTGCTCTGCCCGCCGCACTCGGTGCAGACGTAGACCGACTTCGGTTGCGCGCTCATTGGACTACCTTGTCGCTTCGCGCCAAGGATTCCCGCTTGGGGCGGCCCGGCGCGCTCATGCTCACTCGCGCTCGATCTGCGTCACGCGCGGCGTGAGGCCGCAGAGCAGCTCGTAGCTCACCGTGCCGGCGGCGGCCGCGACCTCGTCGCACGACAGGCCCTCCCCCCACAGCGTGACCGGCGTCCCGACGCCGGCCTCCGGCAGACCGGCGAGGTCGACCGTGAGCATGTCCATGGAGACGCGTCCGATCGTGCGGGTGCGCTGGCCGTTCACGAGCACCGGGGTGCCGGTCGGCGCATGGCGCGGATAGCCGTCGGCGTAGCCGCATGCGACGACGCCGATCGGCATCGGCCGATCGGCGACGAAAGCGCCGCCATAGCCGACGCGATCGCCCGGCTCGAGCACCCGGACCCCGATCAGCTCGGAGGCGAGCGTCATCACCGGCCTCAAGCCCAGCGCCGCCGCCGGGACGTCGGCGAACGGCGAGCAGCCGTAGAGCATGATTCCGGCGCGCACCCAGTCGCCCTGCGTCTCCGGATAGCGCAGGATCGCCGCCGAGTTGGCGAGGCTGCGCGGTGCTTCGACGGGTGCAGTGGCGGCCTCGAATCGCCCCAGCGCTTCGGCCACGCCGCGCGCCTCGTCCGCGTCCGCGAAGTGGGTCATGAGCGTGATCCCGGCCACGACCGGCGAGCGGGCGAGCCGCTCGAACACCTGCCGGTACTCGCCCGGCGCGAAGCCCAGCCGGTTCATGCCGGAGTTCATCTTCAGGTAGACGGCGACGCGCGCCGGCAAGCCCGCCCCCTCGAGCATCGCGATCTGCTCGGCGTCGTGGACGACGATCGTCAACCCGTGCTCCGCCACCGCATGCAGATCGTCTCCGGCGAACACCCCTTCGAGCAGGAGGATCGGCTTCGTGACCCCGCTCTCGCGCAGCCGAACGGCGTCCGCCAGATCGAGGAGCGCAAACCCGTCCGCGGTCCCGAGTGCGCGCACCGCACGCTCCAGGCCATGGCCGTAGGCATTCGCCTTGACCACGGCCCACACCCGCGCGTGCGGCGCGCGGGCGCGCGCGACCGCGAGGTTCTCGCGGAACGCGGCGACATCGAACACGGCACGGATTGGACGAGACACGAAATCAACCCGCACGCGGCGTTACGCGACGACCTCTCTCAGCCGCGCCTTGGCGAAGTCGACGAACGTGTTGACCAGCCGCGAGCGGAATTTTTCGCGCGGGTAGACCAGCGACAACGAGCGCATCAGCCGCGGCGCAAGCGGTATCGCGACCAGCTCGCCGAGCCGCTGCTCCTTCGCCACCGTCGCCTTCGAGACGATCGCAAACCCGAGCCCGGTCCCGACCACGCCCTTGAGCGCCTCCGGGCTGCCGAGCTCCATGACGACGTCGAGCTCCCCGGGCGCGATCGCCGCCTTGCGGAAGTAGAGGTCGGTGAACTCGCGGGTGCCGGAGCCGGTCTCACGGCTGATGTAGGGATAGGGGACGAGCTGCTTCGGGGTCACGCTCTTGAGTTTGGCGAGCGGGTGCTTCGCGGTCACGATCGCCTGCAGCTCGTCCTCGCAGCACACCTCGGTCTGCAGCGCCGGCAGGTGCGACGGCGCCTCGATCAGCCCCAGGTCGAGCGTATGCTCCGCGACGCGATTCTCGATCGTCTCGGAATTGGCCACGGTGAGCTTGGGTTGTACGTCGGGATGCAGCGATTTGAACTCGCCGAGGACGCGCGGCAGGAGGAATTCCGCGATCGTGGTGCTCGCCCCGATCAGGAGCGGGCCGGAGAGCCGTCCGGTCATCTCGCGCACCCGCGTCTCGAGCTCGGCCGACAGCGCGAGGATCCGCTCGGCGTACTCGAGCACGACCTCGCCTGCCGGGGTGAGCGCGATCCGGCCGTGACCGCGCTCGAACAGCCGGGCGTTGAAGTGCTCCTCGAGCTGCTTGATCTGGAAGGTCACCGCCGGCTGGGTCATGAACAGGGTCTCCGCCGCCTTGGTAAAGCTCATCTGCTTGGCGACAGCGTGAAACACCTGGAGCCGGCGATCCGCCATGGTGTGGGGCTGTTGTGCGATCCGGGTGGCGGCGGCCGCGACCATGGCCGGGGCCGCGGCCTTAGTGCTATCCTGCGCGCCGCCATTCAACCATAAAATCCGCCACGAACCAAGCTTATGGGGGTCGACGCCTCGCGGCGCCCCGCGCCCGGCAACCGTAGCCGCTCGCCATGAAGCGCGGCTTCTACACCATCATGGCGGCGCAGTTCTTCTCGTCGCTCGCCGACAACGCGCTGCTCATCGCGGCCATCCAGCTCCTCGCCGATCTCGCGGGGCCGGCGTGGCTCGTGCCGATGCTCAAGTTCTTCTTCACTATCTCCTATGTCGTGCTCGCGGCATTCGTCGGCGCGTTCGCCGACTCGATGCCGAAGGGGCAGGTGATGCTCGTCACCAACGCCATCAAGGTCGCCGGCTGCCTGATGATGCTGTTCTACGTCGCCCTCACGCCCCCCGGCGCACCCGAATACATCACCATCCTGGCGGCCTACGCGATCGTCGGCCTCGGCGCAGCGGCGTACTCCCCCGCCAAGTACGGGATCCTCACCGAACTGCTCCCGCCCGAGCAGCTCGTCGCGGCGAACGGCTGGATCGAAGGGCTCACCGTCGGCTCGATCATCCTCGGGACCGTCCTCGGGGGAGCGCTCGTCAGCGAGACGGTCTCGCGCGGCCTCCTCGGGCTGGACGTGCCGCGGATCGACACCGGCATCGACACGCCGGGCGAGGCGGCGATCGCCATCATCCTGTTCGGCTACGTGATCGCGGCGATCTTCAACCTCTACATCCCGGACACCGGCGTCGACCACCACCTCCCGCGCAAGAACCCGGTCTACCTGATCCACGACTTCTACCACTGCTGCCGCCTGCTCTGGAAAGACCGGCTCGGCCAGATCTCGCTCGCCACCACCACGCTGTTCTGGGGCGCCGGCGCGACGCTCCAGTTCATCGTCCTCGAGTGGGCGCGAGTCGCGCTCGGCTACCCGTTGTCGAAGGCGACCGCGATGCAGGGACTCACGGCCGTGGGCATCGGCGTCGGCGCGGTGGCGGCCGCGAAACTCATCCCCCTCAAGAGGGCGGTCGACGTGCTGCCGGTCGGGATCGCGATGGGACTGCTCGTGGTCATCATGAACTTCGTGCGGGAGGTGTGGATCGCGATCCCCCTCATGATGGCGATCGGTGCGCTCGCGGGGTTCTTCGTCGTGCCGATGAACGCGTTGCTTCAGCACCGCGGCCACATCCTGATGGGCGCCGGGCACTCGATCGCGGTCCAGAACTTCAACGAGAACCTGTCGATCCTCGTGATGCTCGCCCTCTACGCCACCATGATCCGGGGCAACCTGTCGATCTACGTCATCATCGTGCTGTTCGGCGTGTTCGTCAGCGGCTCGATGGTGCTGGTGCGCCGCCGCCATATCCGCAACCAGCGCGAAGGCGACTCGCTTCACCTCATCGGGATGGAGAAGCCGTCGGTCCGTCCCGATCACGGCTGAAGCGGTCTCATGGGCGACCCCGCCACCGGCCGCCGGGCCTCGAGCGGCTCGCCCGCCGGTTGACTTGACGCCGGGCGCCCTCATTTCCCGGCTATGCGCTACGCCGGGGGACAGACATGGGGCTGATTCCGGAATTCCTGCTGGACCAGGGCGACCATCGCGCGCCCGCCGCGCCGCCGGGTGACGGCGACGACGCCCTGCTCGACGCTTACTCGAGGGCGGTCGCAGGCGCGGCGGAGCGCGTCGGACCCGCGGTCGCACACCTCGCGGTCGAGCAGCGGCGGCCGGCGCGCCACGGATCGGGCTCGGCCTTCGCGTTCACGCCCGATGGCTTCCTGGTGACGAACAGCCATGTCGTGCACGGCGCGCGCGCGGTGCGCGCGAGCTTTGCCGACGGCGCGACCTACGACGCCGACGTGATCGGCGACGACCCCGATACCGACATCGCGGTGATCCGGATCGGCGCGGCCGGGCTGCCGACCGCCAACTTCGGCTCGTCCAGGGGCTTGCGCGTCGGGCAGGTGGCGATCGCCCTCGGCAACCCGTACGGATTCCAGCACTCCGTCACCGCCGGCGTCGTCAGCGCGCTCGGCCGGAGCTTGCGCGCCGAGAACGGCCGGCTGATCGACGACGTCGTCCAGACCGACGCCGCGCTCAATCCCGGCAACTCCGGCGGTCCGCTCGTCGACTCGCGCGGCGAGGTGATCGGGGTGAACACGGCGATCATCCCCATGGCCCAGGGCATCTGCTTCGCGACCGCGATCGACACCGCCAAGTGGGTCGTCACCCAGCTCCTGCAGCACGGGCGGGTGCGCCGCGGCTACCTGGGGTTTGCCGGGGCGAACGTGCCGCTCGGTCGGCGCACCGCGCGCTACCACACGCTCCCGAACGAGCGCGCGGTGCGCGTGGAATCGCTCGAACCGGGCGGCCCGGCCGAGCGGGCCGGGCTCGAGCCCGGCGACCTGATCGTCGCCTACGACAGCGCTCCGGTCGGGGGCATCGACGACCTCCATCGCCTCCTAACCGCCGAACGGATCGGGGCCGCGACGACGGTGGCGGTGCTACGGCGCACGCGCCGGCTGGAGCTGCCGATCGCCGCGGCCGAACGGTCGCAATCCTGACCCCCTGGATCGGGCGACGCGCCCGCTAGACGATCACGGGGCGATTCGCGAGCTCGTCCGGATTCTCGTCGCGCGGCGGATAGTGGGTCGCGAGCAGATCGCTGATCGCTTGCACCCCGACGATCGCGCCGTGCTCGAAGCGGCCGGCGGCAAATTCCCGCTGCATCGCACCGCAGATCGCCTCCCACGCCGCCGGGCCGACCTTCTGGTGAATGCCGCGGTCGGCGACGATCTCGACCCGCTTGTCGGCGAGCAGGAGGTAGATCAGGACGCCGCAGTTCTGCTCGGTGTCCCAGACCCGTAACCGGCCGAACACTTCGATCGCCCGCTCGCGCGCCGCGACCCCGCGGGCGAAGTCGACCAGCGGCAGCGCGGCTTCGACAGCGAAGCGCAGCTCGCCATCGTGGCGGCGTTCCTGCTCGGCGATCGCCTGCTCGATCGCCTTCATAGTGTGCATCGGGAACGCCCGGCGCACCGACCAGCTGTCCATGAGGAGATGGCGGAGGAAGCGCATCGGGTCACCAGCTGCCGGAAGCGCCGCCGCCACCGAATCCGCCCCCGCCACCGCCGGACCAACCCCCGCCGCCGCCCCCCGACCAGCCGCCCCCCGACGAGCTGCCGCCGCTCGACCATCCCCCACCCCCGGACCAGCCGCCGCCGCCGATCCAGGGGCCGCGGCCCGCGCTCGCGCCGCGGCCTCCGGCGAGCCCGCGACCGACCGCGCCGATGAGGAGGGTCAAGAGAAACGCCAGCAGCCCGGCCGCGACCGCCGCGAGCGTCGTGCCGGCGACGAGCTTCACGATCGTGCCTGCCACACCAGCGGTCGCAGCCGAGCCCACGAAGCGCCCCAGTACTTTCGTGAGGATGCTGCCCGCCACGACGACCACCACGAGCAAAACCACGAACAGCGCTTCGAAGTCGGCCCGCGGGCCCCCACCGGGCGGGGGCCAGTTCGGCGCCGGGAGCTGCTCGCCGTCGACAAGCCGCATCAAGGCCTTCGTCCCGGCGTCCAGCCCGCCGTAGAAGTCGTTGGCCTGGAAGCGCGGCGTGATCACCTCCCGGATGACGCGCGACGCAATCGCGTCGGGCACGGCGCCCTCGAGGCCGTACCCGACCTCGATGCGGAGCTTCCGGTCGCCCTTGGCGACGACGACGATGAGGCCGTCGTCGACCTGCTTGCGGCCCACCTTCCACTGGTCGGCGACCCGGATCGCGTACTGCTCGATCGCCTCGGGCTGCGTCGTCGGCACGATCAGTACCGCGATCTGGCTGCCCTTGCGGGCCTCGAACGCGGCGAGCTGCCGCTCGAGGTCAGCGGTCTGCTGCGCGGTCAGCGTGCCGGTGAGATCGTTGACCCGCGCCTTGAGCGGCGGAACCGGGACGAGGTCTTGCGCCGGCGCGCCGAGCGCCAGCGCAATCCCGCAAACAAATGCGGCGAGGCGCGAGCGGGCGCGGGACATTCCGCGGGAATCGCGCTACTTCTTCTCTCCGGGCTTGCCGAAATCGACCTTCGGCGCGGTCTGGATCGCGCGCTCGTTCTCGACCGTGAAGTTGGCCTTCGTTTTGTACCCGAACACCATGGCCGTGAGGTTCACCGGGAACTCGCGGATCAGCACGTTGTAGTCCTGGACCGACTTGATGTAGCGGTTGCGCGCCACGCCGATGCGGTTCTCCGTTCCCTCGAGCTGCGCCTGGAGCTCGAGGAAGTTCTTGTCTGACTTGATCTCCGGGTAGCGCTCGACGACCACCAGCAGGCGCGACAGCGCGCTCGAGAGGTCACCCTGCGCCTGCTGGAACTTCTGCAGGGCCGCAGGGTCGTTCAGCATCTCGGGGGTCACCTTGACCTGCCCGACGCGCGAGCGTGCCTCGGTCACCCCGATGAGCACGTCCTTCTCCTGCTGCGTGATGCCCTTCACGGTTTCCACCAGATTCGGGATCAGGTCCGCGCGGCGCTGATACTGGTTCACGACCTCCGACCAGGCCGCGGTCACGCCCTCGTCCTGGCGCTGGATGTCGTTGTAACCGCAGCCGGTAACCGCGATCGCGGCGATCGCGACGATTGCAGCCCGTAGCTTCTTCATCGGGGTTCCCCTTTTGCTGGTTGAGCAAGCGACTTCGGCGGCGCGGCGCGCAGCTCCTGCATGGTCGCGCGGGCGAAGCACAGGTCCTCCCACGCCTTCGACTTGTCCGGCAGGTTGCGCAGCAGGTAGGCCGGGTGGTAGCTGACGATCGTCGGCACGCCTTGATAGCGGAAGATCCGGCCGCGCAGGCTGGCAATGCTCGCCTCGGTGTTGAGCAGCGTCTGCGCGGCGGCGCGGCCCATCGCCAGGATCAGCCGCGGCCGGATCAGCTCGATCTGACGGACGAGATGGGGCGTGCATTGCACGACTTCGTAGGGCTCCGGGTTCCGATTCCCGGGCGGACGGCACTTGAGCACATTGGCGATGTAGACGTCCTCGCCCCGGCGGAGCCCGATCGCCGTCAACATGCTGTCGAGGAGCCGCCCGGCCTGGCCGACGAACGGCTCGCCACGCGCGTCCTCCTCGGCGCCCGGCGCTTCGCCGACGATCAGCCAGGCCGCGCGCTCGTCGCCGACTCCGAAGACGGTGTGGGTGCGCGTCCGGCACAGCGTGCACGCCTCGCAGGCGCCCACCGCGGCCTTGAGCTCGACCCAGTCCATGCGCGCGATCCGAGCCGCGCGATCGTCGAGGTCGAGGACCGCGGACGCGGGCTCCGCTCGGGCGAGTCCGCCGGCCGCGACGGCGTCGTCGAGAGGCGGTAGGCCGTCGCTCGCGTCCCGCGGGCCTTCCGTGGACCGTGCCCGCCCGCGCAGCCGCCACCGCGGCCCGAGATCGAGCTCGGCGAGAATCCGCTCGCGCCGGATGCTCATTGGACTCACAGCGCTAGGCTCAGGAGGAGCGCGTCCTCCCGGCCTTTGCGCGCCGGGTAGTAGCCCTTGCGGACCCCGACCTGCCGGAACCCGCGGCGCGCGTAGAGCGCCCGCGCCGAAAGATTGGACGGACGCACCTCGAGGAAGAGCACGTCCGCGCCGTACGCCCGCGCGGCCTCCAAGAGCTGCTCGAGGAGCTGCGTCCCGTAGCCGCGCCGCTGGCAGGGCTCGGCGATGCTGAGGTTCAGCAGATGAGCCTCGGCGGCGCCGAGCGTCATCACGGCGTAGCCGATGAGCCCGCCGTCCGAGTGTACCCCCCAGCAGCTGTAGCCGGCCGCCAGGGAATCGCGGAAGTTGCCGAGCGTCCACGGAAATTCATAGAGCCCGCGCTCGATCGCCGCGACCGTTTCGAGGTCGCGCTCGGCGAGCGGCTGGATCCAGGGCGCGGAGCGAAGGACGGCGCTCATCGCTCGCGCGTCTTCAGCGCGACGCGGTCGCGAAGGTAGAGCGGTGTCGCCGCCGCCGGCTCGTCGCCTTCGCCCGCCACGAACCGCGGCGCCGCGAGGCGAACGATCGCCGTCGCCGCAGGGAAGACATCGGGGCGAACGGCGGTGAGGCGCGCACCGTAGCGCGCGGTGAGCGGCCCGCGATGCGCCGTGAAGCCGGCCCCGCACCCGACCCAGCCATCCCCCTCGGGCAGAGGAACCTCGCCGGGGCGGTGCAATCCGGGTGGAATCACTTCGTGCAGGCCGTGCTGCCGCTGTTCGTAGGCCGCATGATACACCTCGTGCATGCGCGCATCGAGACAGGCGACGACGCGCGGCGCGTCGGCGCTTGCGGCGATCGCGGCGAGCGTGCCCACACCCAGCACCCGCACGCGACGCGCCGCTGCAATGCCCTGCGCGACGCCGCAGGCGATCCGCAGCCCGGTGAACGATCCCGGGCCGGCACCGAAGGCGATGCCGTGGAGATCGCCGACGCCGATCCCCGCCCGGGCGAGCAGCCCGTCGATCTCGGGCAGCACGAGCTCGGCGTGCCGGTGTCCGGCCCGAAGCGACCGTTCGTGCACCGCACCGTCCACGCTGACGGCGAGCGACAGCCATTCGGTCGCGGTTTCGATTCCGAGGATGTTCATCGAGCGCCGATTCTAGCGGTGCCGAACGCGCTACACTTCCGCGCCGTGCCGCCCGGCTCGCGGCAGCGGCCGCGGGGGGGACGACCAGGGAGACCCGGATGAACGTGTCCGCACAGGGCCTGCGCGTCCTGGTGACAGCAGGTGCCGCCGGGATCGGCCGCGCGATCGCGGAGACTTTCGTCGCGCACGGCGCGCGCGTCCACATCTGCGACGTCGACCCGACCGCGCTCGCGGAGGCGCGGCGCGCGCTGCCGTCGGTGACGCAAAGCGTCGCGGACGTCGCGCTGCTCCCGGACGTCGAGCGCCTCTTCGCGGACGTCGCGCGCGAACTGGGCGGCCTGGACGTCCTGGTGAACAACGCCGGGATCGCTGGCCCGACGGCGAAGGTCGAGGACATCAAGCCAGAGGACTGGGACCGCTGCATCGCCGTCGACCTGAACGGGATGTTCTACTGCACGCGGCGCGCGATGCCGATGATCAAGGCCGCCGGCGGCGGGAGCATCATCAACCTGTCCTCGGCCGCCGGACGCCTCGGTTTCGCGCTGCGATCGCCCTACTCCGCGGCGAAGTGGGCGGTCGTCGGCTTCACGAAGAGTCTCGCGATCGAGGCCGGCCCCGACAAGGTCCGCGTCAACTGCATCCAGCCCGGCGCCGTCGAAGGCGACCGGATCGATCGCGTCATCGACGCCAAGGCCAAGGCCCACGGCGTGACGTTCGACGAGATGAAGGCGCGGCTGCTCGAACCGGTCAGCCTCAAGACATTCGTAGCCGCGCAGGACATTGCGAACATGGCGCTGTTCCTGGCGACGCCCGCGGGCCGGCACATCACCGGCCAGGCGCTCGCGGTGTGCGGGGACGCCCAGCGCCTGGTGTGAGGAGGGATCATGGCAGCTCCGCAACGCAAGGTCATCATCACCTGCGCCGTGACCGGCGCGATCCACACGCCGACGATGTCGCCGCATCTGCCGGTGACGCCGGAGGAGATCGCCGACGGCGCGATCGGCGCCGCCAGGGCTGGCGCGGCAATCGTCCACCTGCACGCCCGGGTCGCGACCGACGGCCGCCCGACGCAGGATCCGGCGGTCTTCAAGCAGTTCCTGCCGCAGATCAAGGCCGCCTCCGACGTCGTGATCAACCTCACCACCGGCGGCGCGCCGACGATGACCGTGGAGGAACGGCTACAGCCGGCGCTCCAGCTCAAGCCCGAGGTCGCCTCGCTCAACATGGGCTCGATGAACTTCGGCCTCTACGAGATGCTCCCCCGGTACAAGGACTGGAAGCACGACTGGGAGGTCCCCTATCTCGCCGGCAGCGACGAGCGGATCTTCAAGAACACCTTCCGCGACATCGCCCACATCCTCGAGTCCTGCAGCGGCAACGCGACCCGCTTCGAGATCGAGTGCTACGACATCGGTCACCTCTATACCGCGGCGCACTTCCTCGACCGCGGCCTCGTCAAGCCGCCGCTCTTCATCCAGTCGGTGTTCGGCATCCGCGGCGGCATCGGCCCGCACCCGGAGGACGTGCTGCACATGAAGCGCACCGCCGACCGGCTGTTCGGCGCCGACTATCTCTGGTCGGTGCTCGGCGCCGGGCGCAACCAGATGTACGTCGCGACGCTGTCGGCGGTGCTCGGCGGCAACGTCCGCGTCGGCCTCGAGGACAGCCTGTGGATCGGCAAGGGCGCGCTCGCGAAGTCCAACGCGGAGCAGGTCGCCAAGGTCCGCCGGATCCTGGAGGAGCTCGGCCTCGAGGTCGCGACCCCCGACGAAGCGCGCACGCTGCTGAAACTCAAGGGCAAGGCGAACGTGAACTTCTAGCATGAACGTCGCCGAGCACGTCGAGCGCGCCGCGCAGCACCTCGGGGATCATCCGGCGATCCTCTTCGAGGGCCGGCAGCTCTCGTACGCGACGCTCGACTACTGCGCGAGCGCCCTCGCCGACGCCCTCGCCCGGCACGGCGTGCACCGCGGCGACCGCGTCGCGCTCTACCTCCCCAACATTCCGGCGTTCGCACTCGCCTATCTCGCCGGACTCAAGGCCGGCGTGATCGTCGTGTCGATCAACGCCATCTTCAAGTCGGAGGAAGTGCGCTACATCGTGAACGACGCCCGGCCGAAGGTCGTGTTCACCACCGCCGACCTGCTGCCCAACCTGCCCCGCCCGGAGTGTCCGTCGGTCGAGCACACGGTCCTGTGCGAGGGCGGCGCACCGGACGAGATCGCGCTCGAGGACTGGCTCGCGCGCGGCAACGCGTCGACCCGCGCGGCGGACATGGATCCCGACGACCCGGCGGTGCTGCTGTACTCCTCGGGAACGACCGGCTTCCCGAAGGGTGTGACCCTGACGCACGCGAACGTCGCGTCCAACGTCCGGACCACCGCGAGCCTGTGCCGGCTCCGCCCGTCCGACCGGCTCGCGGCCTTCCTGCCGCTGTTCCACGTATTCGGCCAGAACTTCATCATGAACGCTGGCTTCGAGGCCGGCGCGACGGTGGCGCTCTTCCGACGCTTCGTTCCCGAGGCGGTGCTGTCGACGATCGGCCGGGATCGGATCACGAAGTTCTTCGCGGTGCCGACGATCTACATCGGGCTGCTCAATGCCGACCTCGGCCGGTACGACCTCGCGTCGATCGATTTCTATTTCTCGGCCTCGGCCACCATGCCGGAGGAGATCTCGCGCCGCTGGACCGAACGCTTCGGGAAGCTGATCTACGAGGGCTACGGGCTCACCGAGTGCTCGCCGTTCGCGTGCTACAACCACGCGTCGCAGCACCGGTTCGGAAGCGTCGGCACCGCGGTCGAGGGGTTCACGCTCGCGATCCTCGACGACCGGGACCGTGAGGTCCCGCGCGGCGCGTGGGGCGAGATCTGCATTCGCGGCCCGGGCGTGATGAAGGGCTACTGGGGCAAGCCGGAGGACACCGACCAGGCGCTGCGGTCCGGGTGGCTCCATTCCGGCGACATCGGTCGCATGGACGAGGAGGACTACGTCTACATCGTCGACCGCGTGAAGGACATGGTGAACGTCGCCGGGTTCAAGGTCTGGCCGGCCGAGGTCGAGCACGTTCTGTACCGCCACCCGGCCGTCAAGGAAGTCGCGGTGTACGGCGCGCCGGATCCGGACAAGGGGGAGGAAGTGCGCGCAGCGATCGTGCTGAAGGACGGCGCTTCCGCGTCGCCCGAGGCGCTCGTCCAGTTCACACGCGATCACCTCGCGGCGTACAAGATCCCCCAGCGCGTCGAGCTCGTCGGCGAGCTGCCGAAGAGCGCGACCGGCAAGATCCTGAAGCGGGTGCTGCGCGAGCAGGCCACGAACGGCTGAGCCGCGAGCAGCGCGCGGGCGCCAGTCTGATCAGGCGACTTTGTAGCTGACGAGCTCGTAGTGGTCGCGCTGAAGCTGGTTCAGCGCCCACGCCTCGGCGATCCGGTGGTGCCTTACCACTCGTTTCGGTCCCGGCGCGAACCAGACCGTCTCGTAGAGATAAGCCGGTTCGGCGACGGTGTTGAGCTGAAAGGGTGGACGGCCGCCCTTCAGATCCACGCGCATCGCGTCGAACGTTCCGGCCGGGACGGTCACGCGCTCCGGGCCGCTGACACGGACGAAGATGCTCCACGGCAGCCCGAACATCGAATCCCGCGGCATCACGGGCGCGGGCAGGCTCGAGCCCGGTGCGAGCGACGTGAACGCCTGCAGGTACGGCGAGAACTCGCTCGCCATGAACCCCGGCAACGCCCGATTGACGTTCTCGATCGTGGAGCTGAAGGTCTTCACGTCCTCGCCCGGCAAGCCGGCGACCGTCATCCGGTCGCGGATCGCCGTCGGCGAGACCTCCGCAACGACGTACTCGATCGTCTGCGGGGCGACCGTTCGCCAGTCGCTCCGGTACTGGTACCGCCAGCTGTCGCCGACGCTCGGCACCGCCCGCCCTGCCGGCTGCTGCGCCAGCAGTTGCGGCGCGACCCCGGCTGCCAGGGCGCCGAGTCCACCGGCGATGACCAACCGCCGCCGGAGGGGGGATTGAAGCTCGAACGAGAACGCTATGCGCTGCATGGCTTCCTCCTGGGTCACTCGTCGCGGACGTCTATGGTACGCCGCGCACCGCGCCGGCGGTATGGCGCGGCGAACACCGTCAACGCTGCGGCTGCCGATCCGGCGGGTCGCGATAGACCTCGCGCCCGTGGTCCCTGATGTCACGGCGGAGATCGCGACGCTCGTCGGGCGTCATCGTGGCCTTGCGGGGCGGCTCCTGGTCACGTCCGCGCATGTCCGCCGGCCGGCTCGGCGGCGTCGGCTGCTGCGTCGGTTGCGGGCGATCCGTCGCTCGCCGCCCCTGCGGGGAGCCGGGCTGGCCGAACGCCGGCCAGGCCGCCACAAGGGCGGCCGCGAGGGCGGCAGTGGCCATGATCCGCTTCATTCGTTCGCGGTCTTCGAGGGTCGGTCCGTTGCGCTTTCCATCGCCGTGCGCCACATGGTAAATGCCCTGGCGCACGCGGCTCAAGTCGCAATCATCGTGAGCGCCACTGTAGGGAGGGCGTGTTAGCAGACTGTGTGGTCGAAGCCGGCGTTTGTAACAGCCTGTTTCACCCCGCGGTCGCGCGCAATCCCGTGTTACCAATTCCTCACCCGCCCGGCGGGTCGCGGCTACCATACGAAGCCATGGCTGAGACGAAGATTAAGATTCTGGTCGTCGACGACGATCTGCGGCTGCGGGACCTCCTCAACCGCTATCTCACCGAGCAGGGGTTCGTCGTCCGCGCGGTCGCCGACGCGCACGGCATGGACAAGCTCCTCGCCCACGAGCGCTTCGACCTGCTGGTGCTCGATCTGATGCTGCCGGGCGAAGACGGCCTCTCCGTGTGCCGCCGGCTGCGCGGGACGAAGAACGCGATCCCGATCATCATGCTCACCGCCAAAGGGGAGGACATCGACCGCATCGTCGGCCTCGAGATGGGCGCCGACGACTACCTCGCGAAGCCGTTCAATCCGCGCGAGCTCGTTGCCCGCGTAAACGCGGTGCTCCGCCGGCGGGCCGCGCCGCTCCCGCCGGGCGCACCCTCGCCTGATGCGGAGTCGGTCAGCTTCGGGGGCATGACGGTAAACCTTGCGACCCGGGCGCTGACGAAGCACGGTGAGACGGTCTCGCTCACCACCGGCGAGTTCGCCCTGCTCAAGGTGCTGGTCACCCATCCCCGGGTGCCGCTCTCCCGCGACAAGCTCATGGAGCTCGCGCGCGGGCGGGAGTACGAGGTGTTCGATCGGGCGATCGACGTGCAGATCTCGCGCCTGCGGAAGCTGGTCGAGCCCGATCCCGCGAACCCGACCTTCATCCAGACCGTCTGGGGCTTCGGCTACGTCTTCGTCCCCGACGGCGCGAAGACCTGAGCCGCGAGAAGGCCCGACCCCCGACGTCACGGTTCGCGCGTACTGGCGCCGGTGCTCCCCCGCTCCCTCCTCTGGCGCGCGTTCCTGCTCATCGCGGCGCTCATCCTCGCTTCGGTCGCGGCGTATTTCCAGATCTTCCGCCTCTACGACCGCGAGCCGCGGGCGCGGCAAGTCGCGCAGATGGTGGTGAGCGTCGTGAACCTCACCCGTGCCGCGCTCGTCGCGGCGCGCCCCGAGCTGCGGCGGGAGCTCCTGGAGGACCTCGCCGATAACGAGGGGATCCGCGTCTACCCCGTCGAGCAGGGCGAGCACCTCGTCGGTCCGCCCGAGGACCAGCCGCTCGTCCAGCTGCTCGCCGACGAGATTCGCCGCCAGCTCGGCGACGACACGCGCATCGCGTTCGAGCGCGACGGGTTGCCGGCGTTCTGGGTGAGCTTTCGCATCGAGGACGACGAGTACTGGGTGATGCTGCCGCGCAGCCGGATCGAGCGGCAGCTCGCGCTGCAGTGGCTCGGGTGGGCCGGGCTGACGCTGGCGCTGGCGCTCGCGGGCGCGTTCCTGATCGTGCTGCACCTGCGCCGGCCGCTCGCCGCGCTCACGCGCGCGGCGGCGGAGATCGGTCGCGGTAAGGTCCCGCCGCCGCTCGCGGAGTCCGGCCCGGCCGAGATCAAGACCGTCTCCCGCGCGTTCAACCAGATGGCGCGCGATCTCGCGCGGCTCGAGGACGATCGCGCACTGATCCTGGCCGGCGTATCGCACGATCTCCGCACGCCCCTCGCGCGGCTCCGGCTGGGGCTGGAGATGGCCGCGGCGGATCCCCCGCTCAAGAGCGGCATGACGGCCGACATCGACGAGATGGACCGGATCATCGGCCAGTTTCTCGACTTCGCCCGGATCGCGGGCGACGAGCCGCTCGCGCCGACGGACCTCGCGGCGCTCGCCCGCGAGGCGGCCCGGCGCTACCGCGAGCTCGGGCATCCGCTGCACGAGGAGATCGAGCCGGCGCTCGTCCTCGAGCTGCGCCCCCTCGCGGTTCGCCGGTTGATCTCGAACCTGCTCGATAACGCGTTCCGCTACGGCGCGGCGGACGTCCGCCTGCGCGTGGTCGCCGCTGCCGGCGGGGCGGCGATCGAGGTGCTCGACCGCGGCCCCGGCATCCCGCCGCAGCGAAGTCGAGCGTCTCAGGCAGCCGTTCACCCGGCTCGAGACCGCCCGGAGCGGCCGGGGCGGCTCGGGGCTCGGGCTGGCGATCGTCGACCGCATCGCCCGGATGCACGGGGGCACCCTCGAGCTCGACCCGCGCGCGGGTGGCGGGCTCGTTGCCCGGGTGGTCTTTCCGGGTGCCCGAAGATCCGCGTAGCGGCAGATCAGGGCCAGCGCCCTTCGATCACGTAGTCGCTGCCCTCGGGGTGCAGCACCGAGCGGACGAGGACGAAGCCGGCGACCGGCCACCGGATGGGCTCGAGCGCCGGCAGCACGCCGCCGGGCCGCGCCTTCCGCACCAGCGTGATGTGCGGCACAAACGGCTTGCGATCGAACGCGAAGCGCGCCTCGGCGAGCGCCGCGCGCAGGTCGGCGACCAGCGCGTCGAGTTCGGGCGGGACCGCACTCGTACCGGCCCACGCGATGCGGTTGTGACTCCAGATCCCGGTCCGGTCGAGGAGGAGCTCGAAGCGGCGGGGATGAACGCGGCTGGCCGCGGCTGCGCTTTCCGCCAGGCGGGTCGGCTCGCAGTCGCCGAGGAAAGCGAGGGTCTGGTGGATCGTTTCGGCGCTGGTCGGGCGACCGCCGGTGACACGGTGGATCTGCCGGCTCCAGTCTGCGAGCGCCACGCGCGTGGCGTCGTCGGGCCACAGGGCAAAGAACAGCCGCAGCGGCTTCGCCGCGCCGCCGGCGCCCTCGCTCAATGGACGTCCCGCGCGCGACGCGCTCGGGGTTCGCCCTTGGGGCGGCCCGGCGGGCTCACTGGACTACCCTCGCGCCAACGCGCTCGGGGTTCGCCCTTGGGGCGGCCCGGCGGGCTCACTGGACTACCCTCACGCCAACGCGCTCGGGGTTCGCCCTTGGGGCGGCCCGGCGGGCTCACTGGACTACCCTCACGCCAACGCGCTCGGGGTTCGCCCTTGGGGCGGCCCGGCGGGCTCACGGCCCGTCGAGCAGCGCGACCGCCTCCGCGGCGATGCCCTCGCCGCGCCCCGCGAAGCCGAGGCGCTCGGTCGTCTTGGCCTTCACGTTCACGCGATCGGGGCGCACGCCCAGATCGGCGGCCAGGTTCGCCACCATGGCCGGGATGTGCGGCGCCATTCGCGGCGCCTGCGCGATGATCGTCGAGTCGACGTTGACGACGGCGTAGCCGGCCGCCCGGACTTTCATCATGGCCTCGCGCAGGAGCCGTCGGCTATCGGCGCCGTGGTGCGCCGGATCGGTGTCCGGGAAGTGCCGGCCGATGTCGCCGAGCCCCGCGGCCCCGAGCAGCGCGTCGGTGACCGCGTGCAGCAGCACGTCCGCGTCGGAGTGTCCGCCGAGCCCCCGGTCATGCGGGATCTCGACGCCGCCGATGACGAGCCGCCGCCCGGGGACGAGCGGATGAACGTCGAACCCGTGGCCGATCCTCACGCGCGTCCCATCCCGAGCAGCCGCATGGCGATCTCGACATCGTCCGGATACGTGACCTTGAGATTGCGCACGCTCCCCGGCACCAGGCGCGGATGCAAGCCCAGCGCCTCGACTGCCGACGCCTCGTCCGTCGCCTCGGCGACCGCCCCGAGCGCGCGCAGCAGCGTCCCGTGGCGGAACATCTGCGGGGTCTGGGCGAGCCACAGCGCGGCGCGCGGCTCGGTCGCCGCGATTCGGCCCGCCGCGTCGGCGCGCTTCAGAGTGTCCGCGAGCGGGACCGCGAGGATCCCGCCGTGCTCGTCCGCGAGCACGGCATCGATCAGGCGCGCGAGATCCGCGGGCGCGAGGCACGGCCGCGCCGCGTCGTGGACCAGCACCCAGTCTTCCGGATCGACGACGTTCGCCATCGCGACCAGCCCGTTGAACACGCTGTCGCGACGCGATGCGCCCCCGCACCAGAGCGGCGCGAGCCGGTCGCCGAACGCGCTCCAGTCGTGGTCCGCCCAGCGGCGATCGTCGGGCGCCAGCACCACGAACGCGAGCTCGACTCGCGAATCGGCGAGCAGCGCCCGCGCCGCGTGGGCAAGCATCGGGTGACCGTCGAGGTCGAGGTATTGCTTGGGCTCGTCCTGGCCGAGCCGGGCGCCCTGCCCGGCGGCCGGAATCAGGCCGACCAGGCGGGTGGACATGGAGGGTCGCGGAGAACGGTCATGGCACCTCGTATAATACCGACCGGGCCGCGTCGAAGCGGCAGCGCGTAAGCGGCGCCGCTTGGCGCGGCCGAGCCTTTGGGTGCAGGAGTTCTGCAGGGTTGTTTGCGCCCGTCATTCATCCGGACCAGTGCTCACCGCCACGCCCCCCAAGCTGAAGCTGCGCTTCGGCAAGCTGCACGGCTCGTCCGACGCGCTCGCCTTGGCGCAGCTCGCTCAAGCGCGCTCGCCGGTGGCGATCGTGTGCGCTTCCGCGCTCGACGCCCAGCGGCTGCGCGAGGAGATCCCGTGGTTCGCGCCGACGCTCCGCGTGAGCCTGTTCCCGGACTGGGAAACCCTCCCTTACGACACCTTCTCGCCGCATCACGACCTCATCTCCGAGCGCCTCGAAACGCTCTACCGGATCACGACCGGCGACTGCGACGTCACGATCGTTCCGGCGACGACCGCCCTGCAGCGGCTCCCGCCACCCGCTTACCTCGCCGCGTACACGTTCTTCATCGAGCAGGGCGCGCGCCTCGACGCCGATCGCCTCCGCGTGCAGCTCACGACGGCCGGCTACAGCCACGTCACGCAGGTCGTCGCCCCGGGCGAGTACTGCGTGCGCGGCGGCCTGATCGACCTGTTCCCGATGGGCTCCGCGCTGCCCTACCGGATCGAGCTCGCGGATAACGAGATCGAGTCGATCCGCACGTTCGACGTCGACACGCAGCGCACGCTCTACAAGGTTCCCGCGATCCGCCTCCTGCCGGCGCGCGAGTTCCCGCTCGACGACGCCGGGCGAACGCGGTTCCGGGCGCGCTTTCGGGAGGCGTTCGAGGGCGATGCCTCCAAATCGCCGGTCTACAAGGACGTCTCGAACGGCGTCGCCCCGGCGGGCATCGAGTACTACCTTCCGCTCTTCTTCGACGCCACCGCCACGCTGCTCGACTACCTGCCCCGGGGCACCGCCCTCGTCACCCACCACGACGTGCACGCCGCGATCGACGAGTTCTGGCGCGACGCGCGGTCCCGCTTCCAGCTTCTGCACGGCGACCGGACCCGGCCGCTCCTTCCGCCCGAGAGCCTCTTCCTCGGCGCCGAGGAGTTCTTCGTCGCCGCGCAGCCGTTCGAGCGCCTCGACCTCCACCCGCCGCAGCTCGCTCGCGACGACGCCGACCGCCTTGCCACCGCGCCGCTGCCGGCCGTGGCGGTCGAGCGGCGCGCCGCCGATCCGGTCCACGCCCTGAAGGCGTTCCTGGGCGCGACCCCGATGCGGACGCTGCTCCTCGCCGAGTCCCCCGGGCGCCGCGAGACGATGAACGAGTACCTCGGGCAGTACGGGCTCGCGCCGCAGCCGGCCGCGAGCTTCGCGGCGTTTCTCGCCAGCCCGGAGCGGCTCATGCTCGGGGTTGCGCCGCTGGCCGCGGGCTTCGCGCTCCCCCCCGGACGCGGCGAAGGCTGGGGCGCGCCGGGACTCGACGCCGGCATCGCCATCGTCACCGAAGCCGAGCTCTACGCGGGGACCGCCCGCGCCCGGGGCCGCCGCGACCAGGCGAAGCGCAGCACCATCGAAGGGATGCTCCGCGACCTCTCGGAGCTCTCGATCGGCGACCCGGTCGTGCACGAGAGCCACGGCATCGGCCGCTACCGCGGCCTCGTGAGCCTCGACCTCGGGGAGGGCGAGGCCGAGTTCCTGCAGCTCGAGTACGCCGACGCCGACAAGCTGTACGTCCCGGTCGCGCAGCTGCACACGATCGGCCGCTATTCCGGCGGCCCCGCCGAGGCCGCGCCCCTCCACAAGCTCGGCGGCGCCGAATGGGACAAGGCGAAGCGCCGGGCGGCGGCGCAGGTCCGCGATACTGCCGCCGAGCTCCTCGCGCTGTACGCTCAGCGCGCGGCCCGCCAGGGCCGGACGTTTACCGTCAAGGAGCACGACGTCGATGCCTTCGCGGAAGGCTTCGGCTTCGAGGAGACGCCGGACCAGGCGGCGGCGATCGAGGCGGTGGTCTCCGACATGCGCACGGGCCGGCCGATGGATCGTCTGGTGTGCGGCGATGTCGGCTTCGGCAAGACCGAGGTTGCGCTCCGCGCCGCGTTCGTGGCGGTCGCCGACGGCCAGCAGGTGGCAGTCCTCGCGCCGACCACGCTGCTCGCCGAGCAGCACTTCAACACCTTTTCCGACCGCTTCGCCGACTGGCCGGTGCGCATCGCGGAGCTCTCCCGGTTCCGGACCGGAAAGGAGCAGGCGGACGTGCTCCAGGGGCTCGCGGCCGGGCGCGTCGACATCGTGATCGGCACCCACAAGCTGCTCTCGCGCGACGTGCGGTTCGCGCGCCTCGGGCTGGTCATCGTCGACGAGGAGCACCGCTTCGGCGTGCGGCAGAAGGAGCGCCTCAAGCAGCTCCGCGCAGAGGTCGACGCGCTGACGCTCACCGCGACCCCCATCCCGCGCACGCTCGCGATGTCGCTCGAGGGCCTGCGCGATCTGTCAGTGATCGCCACGGCGCCGGCGCGGCGCCTCGCCATCAAGACCTTCGTCACGTCCTACTCCGGCGGCATCATCCGCGAGGCGTGCCTGCGGGAGCTCAAGCGCGGCGGCCAGATCTACTTCCTCCACAACGAGGTCGAGTCGATCGAGGCGCAAGCCGAGAAGCTCGCCGCGCTGGTCCCGGAAGCGCGGATCGCGGTCGCGCACGGACAGTTGCGCGAGCGGCAGCTCGAGCGCGTGATGCGCGAGTTCCTCCAGCAGCGCACCAACCTGCTCGTGTGCTCGACGATCATCGAGACCGGGATCGACATTCCGACGGCGAACACGATCCTCATCGGCCGCGCCGACCGGTTCGGGCTCGCGCAGCTCCACCAGCTCCGCGGGCGGGTCGGCCGGTCGCATCACCAGGCGTACGCCTACCTGCTCGTCCCCCCCGAGGACGCGCTGCGGGGCAACGCGCGGAAGCGCCTGGAGGCGATCCAGATGATGGACGAGCTCGGGTCCGGCTTCTACCTGGCAATGCACGACCTCGAGATCCGCGGCGCGGGGGAAGTGCTCGGGGAGTCGCAAAGCGGGCAGATGCAGGAGATCGGCTTCAACCTCTACAACGACATGCTCGCCCACGCCGTGCGCAGCCTGAAGGCCGGTCGCGAGCCCGACCTCACGCAGCCGCTCGGCGTCACGACCGAGATCAACCTGCACGTCGCGGCGCTCCTGCCGGCCGACTATTGCGCCGACGTCCATGAGCGGCTGGTGCTGTACAAGCGCCTCGCGAACTGCGACACCGAAGCGGCCCTGGAGTTGATGCAGGAGGAGCTCGTCGATCGCTTCGGGCTGCTGCCCGAGCCGGCGCTGGCGCTCGTCGAGAGCCACCGCCTGCGGATCCTCGCCCATCCGCTCGGCGTGACCCGCATCGACGCGCCGAACGATCACGTGCAGCTCCAGTTCGGCCCGCATCCGGCGGTCGATCCGGCTCGGGTGCTCGAGCTCGTCCAGAAGCGCCGTGGCTGGAAGCTCGCCGGGCCGACCAAGCTGCGCGTCACGGCGAGCTCGACTACGCCCAGGGAGCGGGCGCAGGCGGTCCGGGGCGTCCTGGAGGAGCTCGCGCCGCGCGCGTGACTACTTGTCAGCGACCTTGCGGAGCCGCGTCGGATCGAAGCGCTCGACCACCGCCCGCTCGTCCTCCGCGTCGTGCCCCTGCAGCCGTTCGAGCTGCTCGGTGACCTCGGCGAGGCGCCGCTCGAGCTCCGCCGTGTGGTCGGTGAGGCCCCGGATTGCCTGGGCGACCGGGTCGTCGTCGCCGCTCGTGAGCCCGTAGGCCGAGAAGCCGAGCTTCGCCGCATGCGCCTCGCGCGCCTGCTGGCGACGGTCCTCGATGATCTTTGCGGGGATGCCGACGGCGGTCGCCTCCGGCGGGACATCCTTCACGACCACCGCATTGGAGCCGACCTTGGCGCCGTCGCCGACGACGATCGGCCCGAGGATCTTCGCCCCGGCCCCGACCACCACGCCCCGGCCCAGCGTCGGATGCCGCTTGCCCTTGTTCCAGCTGGTGCCCCCGAGGGTCACGCCGTGATACAGCGTGCAGTCGTCGCCGATCTCCGCGGTCTCGCCGATCACGACGCCCATGCCATGATCGATGAACACGCGCCGGCCGATCGTCGCGCCCGGGTGAATCTCGATGCCCGTCAGCCACCGCGCCAGATGCGAGATGAACCGCGCGAGCCAGCGCAGGCGGGCGCCCCACAGCCGGTGCGAGACGCGATGGACGGTCAGCGCGTGAAAACCGGGGTAGCACGTCAGGACTTCCCAGGCGGATCGGGCCGCGGGATCGCGGTCGAATACGCTGGCGATGTCTTCTCGAATACGCGTGAACATGGCTGGATTATCCAAAACCCTAGTGATTCAGTCAACTATTCCCGATCGCCCTCGCCGTCCCATGCCGTCAGGAGGCCGCGCAGCAGGTTGAGCTCCTCCCGCTCGAGCCGCGTGCGGCCGAACAGCCGCCGCACGCGCTCCATCAGGCGACCCGGGTTCGCAGGGTCGAGGAACCCGCTCGCGATGGCATTGCGCTCGAAGTGGGCATAGAAGCTCTCGATGTCCGCGAAGGTCGCCGCGTCGAAGCGCTGGTTGCCGGGGACGGCCGGGCCGGACGCCGCGACGTGCAGCTCGTACGCCATGACCTGGACCGCGGCGGCGAGATTCAGCGACGAGTAGGTCGGGCTCGTGGCGATGTGCGCCACCCGCTGGCACTTGATCACCTCGTCGTTCGCGAGCCCCGCGATCTCGGTGCCGAAGACGAGCGCCACCTCGCCACCCTGGGCGCACTCGGCCGCCGCGAGCCCGGCCGCCGCGCGCGCATCCAGCGCCAGGTGGGAGAGTTCCCTCCGCCGTGCAGTGAGCGCGATCGCCAGGGTCGTCCCGGCGAGCGCCTCGTCGAGCGTGGCACATACGCGAGCCGCCGCGAGCACGTCGTCGGCCCCGGTCGCCATCGCGTCGGCCTGCGGATCCGGAAACCGGCGCGGGCCCACGAGCGCGAGGCGCGCGAGCCCCATCGTCTTCATCGCCCGCGCCGCGGCGCCGATGTTGCCGGGATGAGTGGTGCGCACCAGCACGACGCGCACGCGCGCCAGCGAATCACTGCCCGAACCGCCGTCCCGATTCGATAGAATCGCGCCTTCCCGGCTCACGCCCTCCCCCGCCGCAGTCGATGCACCCGCTCCATCCGATGCTCCACATCGCCGTCAAGGCGGCGCGCCGCGCGGGCGCGATCATCAACCGCGCCGCGCGCGATCTCGGCGGCATCACGGTCACCGCGAAACGCCAGAACGACTTCGTCACCGAAGTCGACCGCGCGGCGGAGGCCGCGGTGATCGAGACGCTGCGCAAAGCCTACCCCGACCACGCCATCCTCGCCGAGGAATCGGGCGCGGACGGCGCATCGGACTATACCTGGATCATCGACCCGCTCGACGGCACGACGAACTTCATCCACGGCTTCCCGCAATACGCGGTGTCGATCGGGCTTCGCCACCGCGACCTGATCACCCAGGCGGTGGTCTACGATCCCGGCCGCAACGAGCTGTTCACGGCCAGCCGGGGACGGGGCGCGTTCCTGGACGACCGCCGGATCCGGGTGTCGAAGCGGACGCATCTGCACGATGCCCTGATCGGGACCGGTTTTCCGTATCGCGAGATCGCGCATCTCGACGAGTACCTCCGCATGCTGAAGGGCGTCACGCAGAACGCCGCCGGCGTCCGGCGCGCCGGAGCGGCAGCGCTCGATCTCGCGTACATCGCCGCGGGACGCCTGGACGGGTTTTGGGAACTCGGCCTGTCGCCGTGGGACATGGCCGCCGGAAGCCTCCTCATCTCCGAGGCTGGCGGCCTGGTGAGCGATCTCGACGGCGAGCCGAACTATCTCGACGCCGGCCACGTCGTGGCCGGGTCGCCGAAGGTCTTCGCCCAACTGCTGCAGGTCGTGCAGGCGGCGCGGGACAAGCGCGGCGCGCCGGTTTGAGCTAGCGTTCAGTCGATTCCCGCGGGCCATCGACCCGCCTCGTCCCTGATCTACCTCCATGACCGCCGCCCAAAACCGCCATTCGATGCTGGTCCTGATCGTGCTGAGCGGGCTGATCATCTCGATCTGCATGGGATTGCGCCAGAGCCTCGGCCTGTTCATGCGGCCGATGACGCTCGACCTGGGGATCTCGGCGGCGACCTTCGGCTTCTCGATCGCGCTGCAAAACATCGTCTGGGGCGTGTCGCAGCCCTTCGTCGGCGCGCTCGCCGACCGCTATGGCCCGCGGCCGGTGCTGGTCGTTACCGCGCTGCTGTACGCCGCCGGGCTGCTGCTGATGGTGGTCTCCAAGAGCGTCCCGGGCGGGCTGGAGGTGGCGGGCTTTCTCATCGGCATCGGCACCGCCGGCGCGGGCTTCGGCGTTCTGATCGGCACCATCTCCCGCGCTACGCCGCCCGAGAAGCGCAGCCAGACGGTGGGCCTGGTCGCGGCGGCGGGCTCGCTCGGCACGCTGCTGATCGCACCGGCGGGTCAGTGGCTGATCGACGGCTTCGGCTGGCAGGCGGCGATGGTGGGTTTCGCCGTCATTGCGGGCTCGATGGCGCTGCTCTCGCTGCCGATCCGCGAGCAGCCGGTCGCGGGCGGGAATCCGTCCCGCGCAAATCAAAAACTCGGCGAGGCGCTGCGCGAAGCGACGGGCCATCGCGGCTATCTCTTCATGACGCTGGCGTTCTTCGCTTGCGGCTTCCAGCTCGTGTTCATCACCACGCACTTGCCGGCGTACCTGCAGATCTGCGGCGTGGCGCCCGGCGTGGCGGCGAGCGCGCTGGGGCTGATCGGCCTGTTCAACGCGGTCGGCACGTACATCTTCGGCCTGCTCGGCGCGCGCTACAGCCAGAAGCACCTGCTAGCGCTGATCTACCTCCTGCGCACCCTGTTCATCGTCATCTTCCTGCTCGTGCCGATCAGCGCGGCCTCCACGCTGGTGTTCGCCGCGGCAATGGGGTTTCTCTGGCTCGGCGTCGCGCCGCTGGTCACCGGGATCATCGGCCGGGTGTTCGGCCTGACGCACTTCAACACCCTCTACGGCGTCGTGTTCCTCAGCCACCAGGTCGGCTCGTTCTTTGGTGCCTGGATGGGTGGTCTCGTGTTCGATCGCACCGGCAACTACAACTTCGCCTGGGGCGCGTTGATCGTGATCGGCGTCACCGCCTTCACGCTGCAGTGGCTGATGGACGAGCGCCCGCCGCGGGAGCGCAAACCCGTCGGCCAGGCGGCGCCGCTGCCTGCATGAGCTCGGGAGCACGGCACCCCGACGATCGCAGGGGCTAGAATCCGCGCCACCACGGCGAGCCGCGCGAAGATCCCGCGAGAATCCGGTCAGGCGATCAAAACGTGAAGCGCGACAGCGACTTGCCGAGCCAGCTCGACAAGCACACCCCGATGATGCAGCAGTACCTGGGCCTCAAAGCCCAGTACCCGGCGCTGCTCCTCTTCTATCGCATGGGGGACTTCTACGAGCTGTTCTACGACGACGCCGAGAAGGCCGCGGGGCTGCTCGACATCACCCTGACGACGCGCGGAGCGTCCGCGGGCGCGCCGATCAAGATGGCCGGCGTTCCGTGGCACTCGATCGAGCAGTACCTCGCGAAGCTCGTCAAGCTCGGCGAGTCCGCGGCGATCTGCGAGCAGATCGGCGATCCCGCGACCGCGAAGGGCCCGGTCGAGCGGGCGGTGACGAGGGTCGTGACGCCCGGGACGCTCACCGAGGCCGCGCTGCTCGACGAGAAGGCCGACAACCTTTTGCTTGCGGTCGCCACGGAGCGGAGCCGCATCGGGTTGGCGTGGCTCAACCTCGCCAGCGGCGAGTTTCGCGCCGCCGAAGCGCCCGCCCGGGTGCTCGCCGACGAGCTCCAGCGGATTCGGCCGGCCGAGGTCCTCGTCGCCGACGGGGCGAACCTCGAGCTGCCCGAGGACGCTGCCGCGCTGACGCGCCTGCCGGCGTGGCAGTTCGATCTCGATGCCGCGCGGCGGACCCTGACCGAGCACTTCGGGGTCCGCGATCTCGCCGGCTTCGGCTGCGAGGACTTCGGCCCCGCGATCGCTGCCGCCGGCGCGCTCCTCGCCTACGCGCGCAAGACCCAGTCCCAGACCCTGACCCACGTGGTCGCGCTCGTACCGGAACGCGACGACGTTTTCGTCCGGATGGACGGCGCGACGCGTCGCAGCCTGGAGCTGACCGAAACGCTGCGCGGCACGCCCTCCCCGACGCTTTTCAGCCTGCTCGACGTCTGCGCGATCGGCATGGGGAGTCGACTGCTTCGTCACTGGCTGCATCATCCGTTGCGCGACCGAGCGAGCGCTGCCGAGCGGCACGCGGCCGTCGAAGCGCTGTGCGGCGAGACCGGCACCGGTGTTCACCGCGCCGTCCACGCCGCCCTGCGTGGCGTCGCCGACATGGAGCGCATCACCGGGCGGATCGCACTCCGCACCGCCCGTCCGCGCGATCTCGCCGGCCTGCGGGGCTCGCTCGCGGTCATGCCGGAACTGCAGCGGCTCTTGGGCGGTGTTGGCGCGGCGCGGCTCACGGCGCTGGCCGCCGAGATTTCGCCACCGGCCGACTGCGTGGAGCTGTTGCGGCGGGCGATCGCCGCGGAACCCTCCCCGATGGTGCGCGACGGCGGCGTCATCGCCGCCGGCTACAGCGCCGAGCTCGACGAGCTGCGCGCGCTCCAGACCAACGCCGGGGAGTTCCTGGTCGCGCTCGAGAGCCGCGAGCGCGAGCGGACCGGCATCCCGAACCTGCGCGTCGAGTACAACCGCGTCCACGGCTTCTACATCGAGGTCACCAACGCCCACGCCGCGAAGGTCCCGGCCGACTACCGCCGCCGGCAGACGCTGAAGAACGCCGAGCGGTACATCACGCCCGAACTGAAGACCTTCGAGGACAAGGCGCTCTCGGCCCAGGAGCGCGCGGCGGCGCTGGAGAAGCGGCTCTACGACGACGTGCTCGCCGAGCTCGCGCCCGCCGCGCCCCGGCTGCACGCGCTCGCGCGCGCGGTCGCCGAGGCCGACGTGCTCGCCGCCCTCGCCGCCAGCGCGGTCGCGCGCGACTGGCGCCGCCCGGAGTTCGTCGACGAGCTCGCGATCGAGATCGACGCCGGCCGCCATCCGGTCGTGGAGGCGGAGATCGACCGGTTCATCGCCAACGACACCCGGCTCGCGCCGACCCGCCGGCTGCTCCTGATCACCGGTCCAAACATGGGCGGCAAGTCGACCTACATGCGGCAGGTAGCGCTGATCGTGCTGCTCGCGCACATCGGGAGCTTCGTGCCCGCGCGCGCTGCGCGCATCGGGCCGGTCGACCAGGTGTTCACCCGGATCGGCGCCGCCGACGATCTCGCGGGCGGGCGCTCAACATTCATGGTGGAGATGATCGAGACCGCGACCATCCTCCACAACGCGACCGGGAAGAGCCTCGTGCTCGTGGACGAGGTCGGACGGGGCACCTCGACCTTCGACGGGCTGGCGCTCGCCTGGGCGATCGCCCGCGAGCTCGTCGAGCGCAACCGATCCTATACGCTGTTCGCGACCCACTACTTCGAGCTGACCCGGCTCGCGCAGGACTACCGCGAGGTCGCGAACGTCCACCTGGACGCGGTCGAGCACAAGGACCGGATCGTCTTTCTCCACGCGCTCGAGGAAGGGCCGGCGAGCCAGAGCTACGGGCTGCAGGTCGCCGCGCTCGCCGGCGTTCCGGCGGGGGTCGTCCGCGCGGCGCGACGGTACCTGCAGGAGCTCGAGCACCGGGCGCTGGTGCGCGATGGGCAGACCGACCTCTTCGTCGCGCCGGCGGCGCCCGAACCGGCCCGCCATCCGGTGCTCGATCTGCTCGACGGAGTCGACGCCGACGAGCTGACGCCGCGCGACGCGCTCGAGCTCGTCTATCGGCTCAAGAAGCTGTGAGGGCGCTGCTCGCGGCGGTGCTTGCGGCGTGGTCGGTCGCCGCGCAGGCGCAAGGCGTCGCGTTCAGCTTCGCGGTGTTCGGCGACACGCCCTACAACGCGCTCGAGGCCATTGCGGTGCCGCAGGTGCTGCGCGAAGCCGACCAGGCGGGCGTCGCGTTCGTGGTTCACGTGGGCGACCTGAAGGCCGCGACCGAGCCCTGCAACGATCGGCTGTTGCGGGAGCGGTACGCGCTCCTCGATGCCTCGCCCCGGCCCCTCGTATTCGTCCCGGGCGACAACGACTGGACCGACTGCCATCTCCAGTCGGCCGGTGGATACGATCCCCGCGAGCGGCTCGACGCCCTGCGGCGGATCTTCTTTCCCGACGACGAGAGCCTCGGCCGGCAGAAGCTGCGCCTCGTCCGGCAGGGCGACGAGGACCCGCGGTTCCGGCCCTACCGCGAGAACGTCCGGTGGATCGCCGGCAACGTGGTGTTCGTGACGCTCAACATCCCCGGGAGCAACAACAATCTTGGCCGCAACGCCCAGATGGATGCCGAGCACGCCGCGCGCATGACCGCCAACTTCGCCTGGCTCACGCAGGCCGTCGCGCTCGCTCGCCAGCCGGCGATTCGCGGTCTCGTCATCTTCGCGCACGCCGATCCGCGGTTCGACCGCCCCGCCGATCCGGCCGACGGCTATACGGGTTGGCGGTACGCGCTGCGGGCCCACATGGCAACGCTTAACAAGCCCGTGCTGCACGTGCACGGTGATGGACACCGCTATCGGGTCGACCAGCCGCTGCGCGACCTGCTCACCCACGACCGCATCACGACGTTCACGCGCGTGGAGGTCTTCGGCTCGCCGGGAGTCGGTTGGGTGCGAGTAGGCGTCAACCCGGATGAGGCGTCGCCGTTCGCCATCGCGCCCGGCGGCGCTGCGCCGCCGACGACGCAGTAGGGGCGCTAGGCCCGCTGCGCGATGTAGGCCTTCACCGCTTCGACATCGGCATCGATCACGTCGGACCGCTGCGGGCGGGACTCGAGGTCCGCGAGATCCTCCGGCCGCGCGGGCGGCCGGCCCAACGCCTCGCGGATGGTCGCCTCGAACTTCGCGGGCTGAGCTGTCTCCAGGCATACGAGCGGCACCCCGGCCTCGCGATGCGCAAGGCCCGCCTTGACGCCGTCGGCGGTGTGCGGGTCGATCACGACGCCATACCTTCGGTCGAGGTCGCGGATCGTCGCGATCCGGTCGGCGTGGGAGCTCCGCGCGGAGACGAAGCCGAAGCCCGGGAGCTGGGCGAAGTACGGCGTCCCACCCAGGTCGAACTCGCCCGTGGCATCGATCCGCCGCCAGAGGTCGACGACCACCCGCGGGTCGCGTCCGACGAGGTCGTGCACGAAGCGTTCGAAGTTCGATGCCTTCGAGATGTCCATCGACGGGCTGGAGGTCGATACGACGTCGCCCGGCGGCCGCACCCGGTAGCGCCCCGTCCGGAAGAACTCGTCGAGGACGTCGTTCTCGTTGGTGGCCACGATCAGGCGCCGGATCGGCAGTCCCATCATCCGGGCGACGTGGCCCGCGCAGACGTTGCCGAAGTTTCCAGTCGGCACGGCGAACGAGATCTCGTCGTCGTCACGGGTCGTGATCGCAAGCCAGGCCTTGAAGTAATAGACGGCCTGGGCCACGAGCCGCGCCCAGTTGATCGAGTTCACCGTGCCGATCCGCAGCCGGCGCTTGAACGCCGCATCCGCGGATACCCGCTTGACGATGTCCTGGCAGTCATCGAAGACGCCGCGCACCGCGAGATTGAAGACGTTCGCGTCCTGGAGCGAGTACATCTGCGCGGTCTGGAACGGGCTCATCTTGCCGAGCGGCGACAGCATGAACACCCGGATGCCGCGCCGCCCGCGCAGCGCGTACTCGGCCGCGGAGCCGGTGTCGCCCGAGGTCGCGCCGAGGACATTCAGCGTCTCCCCCCGCCGCGCCAGCGCATACTCGAACAGCTCCCCGAGGAGCTGCATCGCGATGTCCTTGAACGCCAGGGTCGGGCCGTTCGAGAGCCCGAGCAGATGAAGCCCCGGCTCCAGCGTTCTCACCGGCGTGATGTCGTCGGCCCCGAAGGTGCCTGCGGTATACGTGCGTCCGATGATCGCCCTCAGGTCCGCGGGCGGGATGTCGTCAATGTAGCGTGACAGGACCTCGAAAGCGAGCTCGCGATAGCCGAGGCGTCGCCACGCAGCCAGCGTCGCCCGGTCGATCCGCGGGTACGCCTCGGGGGTCGTCAGCCCGCCGTCGGCGGCGAGGCCGTCGAGGAGGATGTCGGTGAACGCGGTCGGGGGGATCCCGCCGCGCGTGGAGACGTACCGCACGAACCGTGGGCTCCTCAGTGCCGCCCCAGCTCCTCGAGCCGGAGGCGAGTGACCTTGTCGGCGACGACCGGCAGCGCCTCGATCGCGGTGATCGCGGCGTTGAGGTTCCGCTCCTGCGTCTCGTGCGTGAGCATGATGATGTCCACCTGCTCCTCCCCCTCGCCCGGCTCGCGCTGGATCATCGCGTCGATCGAGATCGTACGGTCGGCAAGGATGCGGGTGATGTCGGCGAGCACGCCCGGGCGGTCGAGCACGCGCATCCGCAGGTAGTAGGAGGTGATCACCTCCTCCATGGGCAGGATGCGGGTGTCGGCGAGACGGTCGGGCTGGAATGCGAGGTGGGGTACGTGGTGCTGGGGGTCGGCGGTGTGCAGGCGCGTGATGTCCACGAGATCGGCCACCACCGCGCTCGCCGTCGGCTCGGCGCCCGCGCCGGCGCCGTAGTACAGCGTCGCCCCGACCGCGTCCCCCTTGACCAGGATCGCGTTCATCACGCCCTCGACGTTGGCGATCAGGCGGCGCGCCGGGACGAGGGTCGGATGGACCCGCAGCTCGATTCCCTCCGGCGTGCGCTTGGTGATGCCGAGCAGCTTGATCCGGTAGCCGAGGCTCTCGGCGTAGCGGATGTCCTCGCGTGTCAGCCTGGAGATCCCCTCGGTATGCACGCGCTCGAACTGCATCGGGATGCCGAACGCGATGGCCGCGAGGATCGTGAGCTTGTGCGCGGCGTCGATCCCCTCGATGTCGAAGGTCGGGTCGGCCTCCGCGTAGCCGCGCGCCTGCGCGTCGCGCAGGACCTGCTCGAACGGCAGGCCCTTGTCCCGCATCTCCGACAGGATGAAGTTCGACGTGCCGTTGATGATCCCGGCGATCCACTCGATCCGGTTCGCGGTCAGCCCCTCCCGCAGGGCCTTGATGATCGGCACGCCGCCGGCGACCGCCCCCTCGAACGCGACCGTTACGCCCTGTCGTTGCGCCGCCGCGAAGATCTCGTTGCCGTGCACCGCGAGCATCGCCTTGTTGGCCGTCACGACGTGCTTGCCGTTGGCGATCGCCTTGAGCACGAGCTCCTTCGCGACGGTGTAGCCCCCGATCAGCTCGACCACAATGTCGATGTCCGGATCGCCGATGACCTGGTTCCCGTCGGCCACCACTCTGGCCCGGCCCTGGGTGAGGCGCTGCGCCTTTTCGAGATCCTTGTCGGCGACCATTGTGATCCGGATCTCGCGGCCGGCGCGGCGCTGGATCTCCTCGCGGTTGCGCGCGAGGACGCCCCAGGTGCCCCCGCCCACGGTGCCGATGCCGAGCAGCCCGACGTTGATCGGTTTCATCCGAGCGGCTTGGTGAAGCTGAACGAGGTGATCACCATGCCCTCGCGGAAGTAGAACTTGTGCGCCTGCTGGCGATGGGTTCCGGACTCGAGCCGCAGGTTCTCGCAACCCGCGTCGCGGGCGACCCGTTCGAGGTGCGTCAGCAGCGCGTGCCCGACCCCGCGCGAGCGGTCACGTTCGTCGGTGACCAGGTCGTCCACGTACATGTTCACCCCGGCGAAGGTGTTTTCGCTGATGCGGTACACGGCTATGCCGACCACGCGCTCGCCGTCGGCCGCGACGCACATCCGCCCGCCGCCGGCGAAGACCCGCGCGAGCTTGCCGGCGTAATCGGCCGGCAGCGCCGTTCGGAGCGTCCGGTGGACGCGCTCGGCGCGGGCGAGCCACTGCGGCTCGACGACCGCCCCCGACGGGTCGGTGATCGTGACGACCCGCCAGCTCATGCCGCCCGGGTGGCCTGCAGCAGGCCGTCCTTCCGGAGCATCTCCTTGATCCCGCGAATCGCCTGCCGGGTCCGATTCTCGTTCTCGATGAGCGCGAACCGGACGTGGGTGTCCCCGTACTCGCCGAACCCGATCCCGGGCGATACCGCCACCTTCGCATCGGCAAGCAGCTTCTTCGCGAACTCGAGCGAGCCGCGCGCCCGGTAGGCCGCGGGGATCTCCGCCCAGACGTACATCGTTGCCCGGGGCATATCGACCATCCAGCCGGCCTCGTGCAGCCCCTTGACCAGCACGTCGCGGCGTTTCTGGTAGCGCAGCTGGGTCTCCGCGACGCAGTCCTGCGGCCCCTCGAGCGCGACGATCGACGCCACCTGGATCGGCGTGAAGGTGCCGTAGTCGTGGTAGCTCTTGATCCGCGCGAGCGCCTTCACCATGTCGCGGTTCCCGACCATGAACCCGACCCGCCAGCCGGCCATGTTGTAGCTCTTCGACATCGTGAAGAACTCGACGGCAACGTCGCGCGCTCCGGGAACCTGCAGGATCGACGGCGCCTGATATCCGTCGAAGACGATGTCGGCGTAGGCGAGGTCGTGGGCGACGAGGACGTCGTGCTGCCGCGCGATCGCCACGATGCGCTCGAAGAACGGCAGCTCGACGCACTGCGTCGTCGGGTTCGACGGGAAGTTGATGATCAGCAGCTTCGGCTTCGGAAACGACTCCTTGATCGCCCGTTCGAGCTCCTCGAAGAAGTCGACGTCGGGCGTCATCCGCACGTGCCGGATGTCGGCGCCCGCGATCACCGGACCGTAGATGTGGATCGGATAGCTCGGGTTCGGCACCAGGACGATGTCGCCGCGGTCGAGCGTGGCGAGCGCGAGGTGCGCGATGCCTTCCTTCGACCCGATCGTCACGATCGCCTCGGCGTCCGGGTCGAGCTCGACGCCGTACCGGCGGCGGTACCAGTGGCAGATCGCGAGCCGCAGCCGCGGGATGCCGCGCGACACCGAGTAGCGGTGGGTGTCCGGTCGCTGCACCGTCTCGATGAGCTTGTCGACGATGTGCCGGGGCGTCGCCGCGTCGGGATTGCCCATGCTAAGGTCGATGACGTCCTCGCCGAGCCGGCGCGCCGCCATTTTCAGCTCGGCGGTGATATTGAACACGTACGGCGGCAGGCGCCGGATGCGGGGGAAGTCCTTCATGACCGAGCTCTCGATATAAGCGGGCGCGCGCGCTGCTGGACTCGCGCCGCAGCAAACTGGTATGTTAACGGCTCTAACCCCTTACCGCAATTGCATTTTCCCTCTTGAAACTGCACCTCGATGGCGCCCCCGGGCGCAACCACTTCACCGGGTACGGCGCCGGCTACGTGGTCGTGAACGGCACGCGCTACGAGCGGAGCGTCGTGGTCCTCCCGACCCGCATCGTCACCGACTGGCCGGCGACGACCTTCGACGCCCTCGAGCCGCGCCATCTCGATGCGCTCGCCGCGCTCGGCGCCGAGGTCGTGCTGCTCGGCACGGGCGCGAACCTGCGCTTCCCGCGTACCGAACTCACGCGCGCACTCATCGAAGCGCGCGTCGGACTGGAGATCATGGACGTGCCGGCCGCGTGCCGGACCTACAACATTCTCATGGCCGAGGAGCGCAAGGTGGCGGCGGCGCTGCTCCTCGGCTAGTCACCCCGGCTTGAGCGCGCGGTGCGACTCGGCCTGAGGATCGTCGTCGCGACGGCGCGGGGCGCACGGCGCAGCGCGCCGAAGCTCGTCGCGCTGCTGCGGCGGCACGGAGCGTCCGGGACCTTCTACTTCAACCTCGGCCCGCAGCGGCTCCACCGTTGGCTCCCGGGCCGGAGCGTCGCGGCGCGTGCGGCGTTCGCGATGCTCGCCGTGCGCGACGCCGGCTTCGAGGTAGGCATCCACGGCTGGGATTGCGTCCGCTGGCGCGATCGCGTCGCGCGCGGCGACTTCGGGTGGACCGAAGAGGCCCTCCGCCGCGCGTGCGCGGCGTTCGAGCGGCTGTTCGGCGAGCCGCCGCGCACCCACGCCGCGCCGGGATGGCAGATGAACCGCCACGCCTTCCGGCTCACCCAGCGACTCGGCTTCGACTATGCGAGCGACACGCGCGGGAGCGCGCCATTCGTCCCGATCGTCGAGGCCGAGCTCGTCGCGTGTCCACAGGTGCCCACCACGCTGCCGACGCTGCGGGAGTTGGTCGGCCACGACGGCACGCGCCGCCGCAACGTCCACGAGCGGATCATCGCCGCGACCGGGACGCCGGCGCGCGCGAGCCATGTGTTCACGCTGTTCGCCGAGCGCGACGCGGGACGCTACCTGTCCGCCTGCGACCGGCTGCTCGAGGGCTGGCGCGCGCTCGGGTGGGAGATCGTTCCCCTCCATGCGCTGGCGCAGAATCTCGAGCCGAAAGCGCTCGCGCACCACGTCATCGCCGCGGAGCCCGTCCCGGACGGCCGCGGCACGGTCGCGGCGCAGGGCCGCGTGTTTCTCGCCTGACGCGCGGTTGCGCCGGCGACGGTTTCCCGCAACAATCCGCAAACTACGATGGCGAACCAGGCGGTCACGAACTTCACGCTGCCAGCAACCGGCGGCACGTTCGAGCTCTCGAAGTCCGACGCACGGTCTCTCGTCCTCTACTTCTACCCCAAGGACAACACCCCCGGCTGCACCACCGAGACCCTGCAGTTCCGCGACCTGCACCGCGAGTTCGAGAAGGCCGGCGCCCGCATCTACGGGATCTCGCGGGACAGCCTGAAATCGCACGCGAACTTCAAGGCCAAGCTCAAGCTGCCCTTCGAGCTGCTCGCCGACGAGGACGAGACCGTCTGCCAGCAGTTCGGCGTCATCAAGATGAAGAACATGTACGGCCGGCAGGTCCGCGGCATCGAGCGTTCGACCTTCGTGCTCGACGCCGGGCGCAAGGTCTGCCGCGAGTGGCGGGGCGTCAAGGTCCCGGGTCACGCCAAGGAGGTACTGGACTTTGTCAAGACACTCTGAGCCCGCTCTCCGCCACGACCCCCCACCGCCCGCCCAGCGCGCGCCCGCGAAGAAGCCGCGCGCTAAGGCGCCCTCCCTCCGGACCCGGCTCTTCGTCCTCGACACGAACGTGCTGATGCACGACCCCGCGAGCCTGTTCCGGTTCGAGGAGCACGACGTGTTCCTGCCGATGCAGACGCTAGAGGAGCTCGACGACAACAAGCGGGGAATCTCGGAGGTCGCCCGGAACGCCCGCCAGGCGAGCCGCTTCCTCGACGAGATCGTCAGCCGGGGCACCGGCCGCATCGACGCCGGGATCTCGCTCGCGCGCCACGCCGCCGACACCGCGACCGGCCGGCTCTTCCTGCAGACCGAGGCGTTGAACGGCACTCTCCCCGCGAGCCTGGCGACCCACAAGGCAGACAACCGGCTCCTGGGCGTCGTGGTCGCGCTGGTCGAGCGGCACCCGGACCGCGAGGTGATCCTGGTCTCCAAGGACATCAACATGCGCATCAAGGCGCATGCCCTGGGGCTCGCGGCCGAGGACTACTTCAACGACAAGGTGCTCGAGGACACCGATGTCCTTTACACCGGCGTGCGCGAGCTCCCGCCCGACTTCTGGGACCTGCACGGCAAGGACATGGAGTCGTGGAAGAAGGAGGGGCGCACCTACTACCGCGTCCGGGGACCGCTCTGCCCGGAGCTGCTCCTGAACGAGTTCGTGTACCAGGAGGGCGACCGGCCGCTGCACGCCAGCGTGAAAGAGGTGTCGGGAAAGACCGCGGTGCTCGAAACGGTGCGGGACTACACCCACGCGAAGAACGCCGCGTGGGGGATCACGGCGCGCAACCGCGAGCAGAACTTCGCCCTCAACCTGCTGATGAACCCGGACATCGACTTCGTCACCCTGCTCGGCCAGGCCGGCACCGGGAAGACCCTGCTGACCCTCGCCGCCGGCCTCATGCAGACCCTCGAAGTGAAGCACTACAGCGAGATCATCATGACGCGGGTCACGGTGCCGCTCGGCGAGGACATCGGCTTCCTGCCGGGCACCGAGGAGGAGAAGATGGGCCCGTGGATGGGCGCGCTCGAGGACAACCTCGACGTCCTCAACAACACCGACGAGGAGGCCGGCGAGTGGGGTCGCGCCGCCACCCGCGACCTCATCCGCTCGCGCATCAAGATCAAGTCGCTCAACTTCATGCGCGGCCGCACGTTCATCAACAAGTACCTGATCCTCGACGAGGCGCAGAACCTCACGCCGAAGCAGATGAAGACGCTCATCACCCGCGCCGGTCCCGGCACGAAGGTCGTCTGCCTCGGCAACATCGCGCAGATCGACACGCCGTACCTCACCGAAGGCAGCTCGGGCCTGACCTACGTCGTCGACCGGTTCAAGGGCTGGTCGCACTCCGGCCACGTGACGCTCCAGCGCGGGGAGCGCTCGCGGCTTGCCGACTACGCCGGCGACGCCCTCTGACCGGGTCGCCGGCGCCTCCTCCCCGTTCCCGCCCCCGCGCGCCCTGGGTGCGGGGAATGCCGCATGTTGTGTCGATGCGACATAAGTCACCTCGCTAGAAAATCTCTTTCCCAGCCGGGGGTTGACTAGCGTCTTCCAGAACTTGTATAAAGAGAGCCCCCTAATCGTCTGTTTTGAAAAAAAGCCAATCTAGGGAGCAACGAAATGGGCTTGCTTCGGACCGCACTCCCCTTCATCGGGACCGCCATCGCTCTTGCGGCTGCGGGTAGCGCCTTCGCGCAGCAGCGCGCCCAGGGCATACCCACCGCGCCGGTCTGGTACATCGGCGCCGGCGTCGGCATCTCGTACTACGACATGAACAAGCAGGACCTCAACATGGTCCCCAGCGTCACGACGCAGGGGTTCGACTCGACCGGGTTCGGCTGGAAGCTGTTCGGCGGCTACCGCTTCAACCCGTACTTCGGCATCGAAGGCAGCTACGCCGACCTGGGCAACAGCTCCGGCGGCCTGACCTACGCCGTGCACTCGTACAACGTGTCCGGCGTCGGACGGATCCCGTTCGAGAGTGGCCTCTACCTGCAGGGGAAGGTTGGCGCCGCTTTCACGCGCACCCAGAGCACCCCGTTCGGCCAGCCCGTCGGCAACACCAATTACAAGACCAACGTCCTGCTCGGCGGCGGCCTCGGCTACGACTTCCCGAACGGCTTCGGCCTGCTCGCCGAGGCGGAGTGGTACGGGCGCACCGGCAACGCGACCGGCGTCGACCCGGCCACCGGCTTCGTCGTCGGCACCGGACGCGCGGACACCTACCTCTTCAGCGTCAACTCGATGTTCCGGTTCTGAATCGACCCCGGGATCCGGGGACTCTCCTCCAGCCCGGCCTAGCGCCGGGCTTTTTCTTTTGTGCGCTGCGCTCGCGGAATCGACGCAGGCGACCCCGCGCGCCGCCCGCTAGAAGGTGCTCAGCTCGGCGTAGTTCTCGAACCGCGTGATGTGGCCGAGGAACGTGACGGGGAAGGTGTCGATCGGGCCATTGCGCTGCTTGCCGATGATGATCTCGGCCTTGCCTTTATTCTCGTTGCTGTCGCGGTTGTAGACCTCGTCGCGATAGATGAAGAGGATGAGATCGGCGTCCTGCTCGAGCGCCCCGGACTCGCGCAGGTCCGACATGATCGGCCGCTTGTCGGGGCGCTGGTCGACGCTGCGGTTGAGCTGCGAGAGCGCAACGACCGGCACCGCGAGTTCCTTGGCAAGCGCCTTCAGGCTGCGCGAGATCTCGGAGAGCTCGGTCGCGCGGTTCTCCTCCCGCCGGCCGTCGGTTACCATCAGCTGCAGGTAGTCCACGATCACCAGGCCCAGCCGGCCGTCGTTCTGGCGGGCGAGCCGCCGCGCGCGGGAGCGGAGCTCGAGCGGGTTCAGCGCCGCGGTCTCGTCGATGTGGATCGGCGCGTCGTGGAGCTTCCCGAGCCCGTCGGCGAGCTTGCTCCAGTCCTCGTCGGTGAGCCGCCCGGTGCGCAGCTTGTGCTGGTCGATGCGCGCCATCGACCCGAGCATGCGGGCCGCGATCTGCGTTCCCGGACATCTCCATGCTGAAGATGGCGACCGGCTTCTTGTCCTTGACCGCGACATGCTCGCCGATGTTGAGCGCCAGCGCCGTCTTCCCCATGCTCGGACGGCCGGCGATGATGATCAGGTCGCCTTCCTGGAATCCGGACGTCAGCTCGTCCAGCCGCGTGAAGCCCGTCGACACGCCAGTGACATCGCTCGGGTTGCTCGCGGCTGTACAGGAAGTCGACCCGCTCCATCACCTGCGACAGCAGCTGGTGGACGTCGCGGAAGCCGACACGCCCGCGGACGCCCGCTTCGGCGATCTGGAACACCCGCGATTCGGCCTCGTCGAGCAGCTGCCCCACGTCCTTGCCGAGCGGGTTCAGCGCGCTGTCGGAGATCTCGGCGCCGATCGGCCGCGAGCTTCCGCATCACCGCCCGCTCGTGGACGATCTCGGCGTAGCGCCGGATGTTGTGCGCCGAGGGCGTGTTCTGGGCGAGCGTGCCGAGGTACGCGAGCCCGCCGGTCTTGTCCTTGTCCTCGCTCGACTCGATCGACTCCGCGACCGTCACGACGTCGGCCGGCTTCGCCCGTTCGATCAGCCGCGCGATGTGACGGTAGATGCGCCGATGGTCGTCGCGATAGAAATCCTCGACCGACAGCAGGTCGCCGATGCGATCCCAGGCGGCGTTGTCGAGGAGCAGGCCGCCGAGCACCGACTGCTCCGCCTCGATCGAGTGCGGCGGAACCCTCAGGTTGACGAGCTGGGCGTCGGCGGGAGCAGCGGGAGCTTGAGTGAGGGGTTGCGCCATGCTGGCACGCGTGCGAACGCGTGCCGATTCTACGCTTGCTCGCCGAGCACTGAAACGGTGATCTGCACGACGACGTCGCCGTGCAGCGCGATCGCGATCGGATAGTCGCCAACCGCCTTGAGCGGGCCCTGCGGCAGGCGGATGGCGGACCGCTCGACCTCGTGCCCGACGCCCTGCAGCGCCTCGGCGATGTCGTAGGTCGTGACGGAGCCGAAGAGGCGGCCGTCGACGCCGGCCTTGCGGGTGATCTGGACCGCGACCCCGTCGACCTTCCCGCCGCGCGCCTGCGCCGCGGCGAGCGCATCGGCCTGCGCCTTCTCGAGCTCGCCGCGCCGGCGCTCGAACTCGGCCAGGTTCTCGGGCGTCGCGCGCTTCGCCTTTCCGTGCGGGATCAGGTAGTTGCGGGCGAACCCGTCCTTGACCTTCACGACGTCGCCCAGGCCGCCGAGGTTCACGACCTTCTCCAACAGAATGACCTGCATGGCGGCCGCCGCTCAGTGCAGATCGGTGTACGGGAGCAGCGCGAGGTAGCGCGCCCGCTTGATCGCGTCGGAGAGCTGCCGCTGATAGCCGGTCTTGGTGCCGGTGATTCGCGCCGGGATGATCTTGCCGTTCTCGTTGATGAAGTCCTTGAGCAGATCGACGTCCTTGTAGTCGATCCACACCACCTTCTCGGCGGTGAAGCGGCAGAACTTGCGCCGCTTGAAGAGCTGCCGCGAACCGCCGCGACCGTCCTTGCGGTCCTTGCGGCCGTCCTTGCCTTTGCGACCGCCGCTACGACCTCTGCTGGGTGGGGGCATGCGCCACTCCTTCCATGAATTTCATTTCCGTCACGTGCAGCACCAGTTGGCGGCCCGACCGCGCCTTGGGTGCGAGGAACCCGGCGAGCTCGAGCCCGATCCCGAGCGGCGCCGCCGCAATCACCTTTGCCTGCTCTTCAACCGCGACGCACCCGAGCTCGAGCGCCACTTCGCGCTCGGCACCCGCCTCGACCTGGCGCGACGCGTGCCCGACCGTGAAGCGCACGATGGGGACGCCGCCAGGGGTGTAGCGCAGCACGTCACGGGCGGCGAGCTGGCAGGCAAGGGTGAGCCGGTTGCCGCGTCCCAAGCGCGGGTCTCACGCCGGCGCTTCCGCGGGCTTGGGGGTCTCCGGCGGATGCAGGACCGACTTCGACTTCTCGTCCTTCATCTGCGGCGACGGCGTGGTGACCGGCCCGTCCATCTTGAGGACCAGGTGCCGCAGCACCGCGTCGTTGAACTTGAACGCGTGATTCAGCTCGCCGAGCGTCTCGCCGTCGCATTCGATGTTCATCAGCACGTAGTGCGCCTTGTGAACCTTCGCGATGGGATAGGCAAGCTGCCGGCGGCCCCAGTCCTCGAGGCGGTGGAGCTTGCCCTGCCGCCCGGTGACGGTGTTGCGGTAGCGCTCGATCATCGCCGGGACCTGTTCGCTCTGGTCCGGATGGACGATGAAGACGATTTCATAGTGCCGCATGCGCTTCTCCCCATGGGTTGGTCAGTTCCGCGGGCCGCGAGCCGTGGGCGGACGACGAGGGGGCGTTCCCCTCTGCTGACGAGCCTCCCGACATGCGCAATCGGTGAGGCAAGGACACCGGGCGGACCCGGAAAGGCGCGGATTATACCGGAGCGGCCGGCAGCGACGCAACGCAATCAGCGGGTTGCCACCGGACCCCCGGCGCCGAGGCGCAGCCGGCGCGATTCGTACAGGCAGACACCGGCGGCGACCGAGACGTTGAGGCTCGCCACCTGGCCAAGCATCGGGATCCGGAGCACGCGGTCGCAGCGCTCCCGGGTCAGCCGCCGCAGCCCCTCGCCCTCGGCGCCGAGCACCCAGGCGACGGCGCCCGGCAGCGCCACGCCGTAGAGATCCTCGTCCGCGTCGTGTGCCGTCCCGATCACCCACACGTCCCGCTCCTTCAGCACATCCAGCGTGCGCGCGAGGTTCGTGACCGCCACGAGCGGCATCGATTCGGCCGCGCCGGCGGCGACCTTGGCGACCGTCGGCGAGAGGCCCGCGCTGCGGTCCTTAGGGACGATGACGGCGTGGGCCCCCGCCGCGTCGGCAACGCGCAGGCACGCGCCCAGGTTGTGCGGGTCGGTCACCCCGTCGAGGACCAGGAGCAGCGGCGGCTCCTGCAGGCGGTCGAGGATCGTCTCCAGGTCGGCACGCTCGTCCCGGGGTTGCACGCGGGCCACGATCCCCTGATGCCGGCCTCCCCCGTAGAAGCCGTCGAGACGGCGGGCCGGCACCCGGATCACCCGGACGCCTTTCGCTTCCGCCGCCGACAACACGTTCTCGATCCGGGCGTCGTGGCGCGTCTCGTCGGCCAGGATCTCGATCACCGATGCCGGTTCGGCGCGCAGCCGCGCCGCGATCGCGTGGAACCCGATCAGGACCCGCGCCTCCTTCATGCGAGGACGAAGTCGAGGCGCGCGAGCTCGAGGTCGACGCGTGCGACGCGCACGCGGACGCGGTCGGCGAGCCGGAACGTGCGCTTCGTCCGGTCCCCGCGCAGCAGATGGCCGACCGGGTCGAACTGGAAGTAGTCGTTGCCGAGCTCCGAGATGTGCACCAGCCCGTCGATGGCGATGTCGTCGAGCGCGACGAAGATGCCGAAGCCGGTCACGGCGCTGATGCTGCCCTCGAACTCGTCCCCGACCCGATCCCGCATGTAGTAGCACTTCAGCCACGCGTGCACGTCGCGCGAGGCGTCGTCGGCGCGCCGCTCGGTCATCGAGCAATGCAGGCCGAGCGCTTCCCAGCCGCCGGGATCGTAGACGCCTCCAGAGAGCGCCGCCATGATCGCGCGATGGATCACGAGATCCGGATAGCGGCGGATCGGCGACGTAAAGTGCGTGTAGGCCTCGTAGGCGAGGCCGAAATGGCCGACGTTCTCGGGACTGTAGACCGCCTGCTGCAGCGACCGGAGGAGCACGGTCTGCAGCAGCTGCATGTCGGGCCGCTTCTTGATCTGCTCGAGGAGGCGCGCGTAGTCACGGGCGTGCGGCGCGGCGCCGCCCCCGAGCTGTAGCCCGAAGCTCTTGAGGAACGTGCGCAGGGCGTCGAGCTTTTCCGGCGTCGGGCCTTCGTGCACCCGGTAGAGCGCCGCGTGCTTGCGGCGCTGGAGGAAGTCCGAGGCGCAGACGTTCGCCGCCAGCATGCACTCCTCGATCAGGCGGTGCGCGTCGTTCCGCGGCGCCGGGCGGATCCGCGCGATCTTGCCCTGCGCGTCGAAGTCGATTTCGCTCTCGATCGTCTCGAAATCGATCGCGCCGCGCCGGCCGCGCGCGGTGAGCAGCGCGCGGAACACCTGATCGAGCAGCTGGAGCCGCGCGAGCCGCGGCTCGACCTCGGCCCCGATCTGCGCCGGTTTCTCGTAGAGCGCACGGGCCACCTGCGTGTAGGTGAGCCGGGCCTGCGAACGGATGGCGGCCGGGTAGAACTCGTAGCGCTCGATCTCCCCGCGCGCCGTGATCGCCATGTCGCACACCATCGCCAGCCGGTCCTCGTTCGGGTTGAGCGAGCACAGCCCGTTCGAGAGCTTCTCCGGCAGCATCGGGATCACGCGGCGCGGGAAGTAGACCGAGTTGCCGCGCTCGCGGGCGCCCAGGTCGAGCGCGTCACCCGGGCGCACGTAGTGGCCGACGTCGGCGATCGCGACCAGCAGCCGGAAACCCTTCCCCGCCGCCTCGCAATGGACGGCGTCGTCGAAGTCCTTCGCGGTCTCGCCGTCGATCGTCACGAAAGCGAGCTCGCGGAGGTCGCGGCGACCCTTCAGGTCCGCCTCGCGCACCGCCGCCGGAAGACGCGCCGCGAGCCGCGCCGCTTCCGGCGAGAACTCGAACGGCAGGTCGTGCTTGCGGAGCGCGATCTCGATCTCCATTCCGGGATCGCCGACCTCGCCGAGGACCTCGACGATCCGGCCGATGGGCTGAGCGTGCGCGGCCGGCGGCACGACGATCTCCGCGGTGACGACCTGGCCGGGCTTGGCGCGCCCGGTCGCGCCCGGCTCGATCAGGATGTCGTGCTGGATGCGCCGATCGGTCGCGACCACGAACGCGACGCCGTGCTCCACGTTCAGCCGCCCGACGATGCGCTTGTGCGCGCGTTCCAGGACCTCGACGATCCGCGCCTCGCGCCGCCCGCGGCGGTCGAGACCACCCGGCTGCACGAGCACGCGGTCGCCGTGCATGACGGGCCGCATCTCGGCCGGCGGAAGATAGAGGCTCTCGCCGCCTCCGTCCGGGACGACAAACCCGTGTCCATCCGGATGCGCCTCGACGCGGCCGCCGATGACGGCGACCCGCTGGGCCACCAGGATCGCGCCCTTGCGGTTGCGCAGGATCTGGCCGTCGCGCTCCATGGCGGCGAGCCGGCGGCCGAACACCTCGAGCGCCCCGCGCGCGACCCCGACCAGCGTCGCGAGCCGTCGTTCGTCGACCGGAACCGCCTCGGCTTCAAGCGTCTGCAGGATGAACTCGCGACTCGGCAGCGGCACGGCATACCGCTCGGCCTCGCGCGCGGAGAAGGGGTCGGCAGCCCGGCGCGCCGGGTGAGCCGTGCGGCGGGGCTCGCCGCCCGATGCGCGCGTGCGCGAACGACGGGTCTTCATTGAACGGCCTTTCCGATTGCTCTAGAATCCGCGCCTCGTGCCGAGGTGGCGGAATTGGTAGACGCACTAGGTTCAGGTCCTAGCGGTGGCAACACTGTGGGGGTTCGAGTCCCTTCCTCGGCACCACGCGCGGTCTCGGGAGCGGCGCGGCATCCCGGCTACTCGAACGGGTGGCGCCGCACGATGGTCTCGTCCCGGTCCGGGCCGGTCGAGATCAGGTCGATCGGCACACCGCAGATCGTCTCGATCCGGTCGAGATAGGCGCGCGCGGCCGCCGGCAGATCGTCGAGCCGCCGGGCGCCGACGGTGCTCTCGCGCCAGCCCGGCAGGTCCTCGTACACCGGCTGGCAGCGCGCGGTGTCCTCCGCGCCCGCGGGCAGGAGATCGCTGAACTGCCCCTCGCTCGTGTAGCCGATGCAGACCTTGAGCTCGTCCATGCCGTCGAGCACGTCGAGCTTGGTGACGCAGAGGCCCGACACGCCGTTGATCTGGATCGAGCGCTTGAGCGCCGCCGCGTCGAACCAGCCGACCCGCCGCGGGCGTCCGGTCGTCGCGCCGAACTCGTTGCCGCGGCTGCGCAGCCGCTCGCCGGTGTCGTTCTCGAGCTCGGTGGGGAACGGACCCGAGCCCACGCGGGTCGTGTACGCCTTGGTGATCCCGAGCACGTAGTGCAGCGTCTGCGGCCCGACGCCGGCGCCGGCCGCCGCGGCGCCCGCGACGCAGTTGCTCGAGGTCACGTACGGGTACGTGCCGTGGTCGATATCGAGCAGCGCGCCCTGCGCCCCTTCGAACAGCAGGTTGTGGCCCGCGCGGTTCGCCTCGTAGAGCGCCCGCGGCACGTCGGCGACGAGCGGCGCGAGCCGCGGCACCATCGCGAGGGCCTCGTCGCGCGTGCGCGCGAAGTCCACCGGCGGCGCGCTCAGGAACTTCGTGAGCACGAAGTTGTGGTACTCGAGGAGTTCCGCGAGCTTCGCGGCGAACCGGTCGGGCACGAGGAGATCCTGTAGCCGGATGGCGCGGCGCGCCACCTTGTCCTCGTAGGCCGGCCCGATGCCGCGCCCGGTCGTGCCGATCTTGGCCGCCCCGCGCGCTGTCTCGCGCGCGACGTCGAGCGCGGTGTGGTAGGGCAGGATCAGCGGACAGGCTTCGGAGATCTTGACGCGGCCGTCCAGATCGACGCCCGCTTGGGTGAGCTCGTCCATCTCCTCCAGCAGGGCGTGCGGCGAAAGCACGACGCCGTTGCCGATGTAGCAGGTCACGCCCGGCCGGAGAATCCCCGACGGGATCAGGTGCAGCACCGTCTTGCGGCCGCCGATGACGAGCGTGTGGCCGGCGTTGTGGCCGCCCTGGAAGCGCACCACCCCCTGGGCGTGGTCGGTCAGCCAGTCGACGACCTTCCCCTTCCCCTCGTCCCCCCACTGGGTGCCGATGACGACGACGTTCTTCGCCATAGCGGGCGAGCTCACCGCCGATGCGCGCGGAGTCCGCGTTCATCGGCAGCTAGAGCTTCTCGACCTCCCATTTGTCCCCGCGCCGCACCAGCCGCCGGTCGCACCCGAGCTCGGCGCGCTGCGCCGCGTGCCCGGGCAGCTCCACGACCACGACCTCGCCCTTCCGGCGCAGCTCGCTCGATCGCCACGCGCAAGGCGGCATCGTCGCCGTGCGGCGCGAGGACCGAGCCGCGGCGCGCGAGGCCCGGCGCGACCCGAGCGAGCTCGCGCAGATCCAGCGAGAACCCGGTCGCCGGCCGGGCGCGGCCGAACGCCTTCCCGACCTCGTCGTAGCGGCCGCCGAGCGCGATCGCGCTCGCGAAGCCCGTCGCAATACGCCGCGAACACGACACCGCTGTGGTAATAGTAGCCGCGCAGGTCGGCGAGGTCGATGCTCATCGCGATGCCGTTCTCGCGCACCAGTCGCCCGAGATCGGCGAGCGCGGCAGCGATCTCCGGGTAGCGGCGGGAGCGCGGCCGCCGCCCGCTCCAGCACTTCGGCGCCGCCGTACAGCTCTGGCAGCAGCCGGAGCGCGTCGCGCGTTCCGGCGTCGAGGCCGGCGCTGAGCGCGGCGAGCCCGGCGCGGTCCTTCGCGACCAGGGCCTCGAGCAGCTCGGACTCCAGCGCCGCGTCCACCCCGCCGCGGCGCGCCACCGCCCGGAACACGCCGACGTGCCCGACATCCAGGCGAACGTCCGCGAGGCCGCACGCCGCGAGCGCCGCGCGCAGCAGCTGCTGGATCTCGATGTCGCTTTCGATGCCCGGCGTGGCCGTAGATCTCGGCGCCGATCTGCAGCGGTTCACGCGTCGCCGTCAGGCTGCGCGGCCGCGTGTGCAGGATGCTGCCGCAGTAGCACAGCCGCGCGACGCCGTCGCGGTTGAGGAGGTGGGCATCGATCCGTGCGACCTGGGGCGTCATGTCCGCCCGCAGCCCCATCGTGCGTCCGGAGAGCTGGTCGATCAGCTTGAACGTGCGCAGATCGAGGTCGTGGCCGGTGCCGCTGAGCAGCGATTCGATGTGCTCGAGCAGCGGCGGGACGACCAGCTCGTAGCCGTGCACCCGGAACAGCTCGAGCAGGCGCGACCGGTAGGTCTCGATCGCGCGCGCCTCGTCGGGCAGCACGTCCTCCACGAACTCGGGGAGCAGCCAGTTGCGCATCGCCACCCCGGGCGCGCGCTAGGCGCGCGCGATGGCGACGAGCGCGAGGCCCGCCGCGAGCGACGCGAGGCCGAAGAATCGGATCTGGCCGTCGCTGAACTGCAGGATGCGGCGGAACGTCTCGCGCCACAGCGCCGGCGCGAGGAGCGGCAGGAGACCCTCGATCACCAGCATCAGCCCGAACGCCATCAGGACCGTGCTCAACGCGTCACCGGCCGGCGCCGGCCGCTCGCCCGCCGGGGGTCTTGAGGTACCTGAAGAACTCGGAGCCCGGTTCCAGCACGAGCACATCCGCGCGGCTGCGGAAGCTCGCCCGGTAGGCTTCGAGGCTGCGGTAAAAGGAGTAGAACTCCGGATTCTCGTTGAACGCCTTGGCGTAGATCGCCGCCGCCCGGGCGTCGCCCTCCCCTTTCACCCGCTGCGCGTCGCGGTAGGCCTCGGCGACGATGACTTCGCGGTCCTTGTCGGCCTCGGCGCGGATCTTCTCCGCCTCCCCGGCGCCCTGCGACCGCAGCTGGCTCGCCACCGCGCGGCGCTCCGCTTCCATCCGCCGATACACCGCCTCGCTGACGTCAGCCGGCAACTCGACGCGCTTCAGGCGCACGTCGACGATCTGCACGCCGAGCGGCTTCGCGTCCTGGATCACCTTCTCGCGCACATCCTGCATGATCCTCTCGCGCTCCGTCGAGACGACCTCCTGCACGCTGCGCTTGCCGATCTCCTCGCGCAGGACGGAGTTGACGATCTGCGTGAGCCGCGAGCGGGCGCGCGCCTCGTCGCCCGTGACCGAGATGTAGTACTGCCGCACGTCGGAGATCCGCCACTTCACGAACGCGTCGACCAGCAGGTTCTTCTTCTCCGAGGTGACGAAGCGCTCCGTGTCCGGGTCGTCGATCGTCAGGATGCGCTTGTCGAAGTAGCGCACGTTCTGGATCAGGGGCCACTTGGTCCGCAGTCCGGGTTCGGTGATCACTTCCTTGATCTCGCCGAGCTGGAACACGATCGCGCTCTCGCGCTGGTCGACCGTGAAGAGCGCCAGGCTTGCGAGCACCGCCGCGACGAGCAGCGCCCCGATGATCGCGCCGAGACCGGTTCTCATTGCCGCGACTCCCGGTCGCGCGCCCGCAGCGAGTCACGCGAGCGACCCGAGGCCTCGGGCGCCGGCGTCTCGGAGGGCGACGGCTTCGCCGTGGCCATGTCGTCCGCAACCCCGGCGGCGGACAGCTGCAGGATCTTGTCGAGCGGGAGGAACAGGATGTTGCCGCCCGACTTGGCGTCGATCATGACCTTGCTCGTGCTGGTCATGATCTGCTGCACCGTCTCCAGGTACATCCGCTCGCGCGTCACCGCGGGGGCGCGGCTGTACTCCGTGAGGATCTGCCGGAAGCGCGACGCCTCGCCTTCCGCGTACGCGATGACCCGCTGGCGGTAGCCGTTCGACTCCTCGATGAGGCGCGAAGCGGTGCCGCGGGCCTTCGGAACGACGTCGTTGTAGTAGGCCTGGCCTTCGTTCTTCAGGCGCTCCTGGTCCTGGTTCGCCTTCACTGCGTCGTCGAACGCCGCCTGCACCTGCTCCGGCGGCTGGGCGTTCTGCATCGTCACCTTGCTGATCAGGATCGCCGGTCTCGTAGCGGTCGAGGATGTTCTGCATCAGATCCTCGGCGCGCGCGGCGATCTCCTGGCGCCCTTCGTAGAGCACGAAGTCCATCGTCGACTTGCCGACGATCTCGCGGAAAGCGGTCTCGGCGACCTGCATCACGGTCTCGTCGGGTCGCCGCATGTTGAAGAGATAGTCCTCGGGGTCCTTGATCGTGTACTGGACCGCGAACTGGATGTCGACGATGTTCTCGTCGTTGGTCAGCGTCAGCGCTTCGCGCAGGACCTTCGACTTCACGTTGTTCCGGTAGCCGACCTCGATCGTCCGGACCTGGGAGATGTTGACCACTTCGTTTGACTGGATCGGATACGGCAGCCGCCAGCGCAGGCCCGGCTCGGTGGTCTGCGTGTACTTGCCGAAGGTCAGCACGACGCCGCGCGAGCTCGCATCGACGATGTAGAAGCCGCTCGCGAGCCATACGACGAGCACCAGCACCACGAGCAGCCCGACGCCGCCGCCGAGCTGGCGAAAGCTGGGCGGCTCGGCGCCGCCGCCGCCGCCGCGCCGGCCGAAGATCGTCGCGAGCCGCTGGTTGAAGTTGCGCCAGAGCTCGTCGAGGTCGGGTGGCCCCTGGTTGCCGCCGCCACCACCGCCCCCGCGGCGGCCCCATTGCGGGTCGTTAAGTGACATGCGCGTCCTTCTCAAGTGACATGCGCGTGCTTCGCATGCCCCGGTTCAGTTGCGAGTCGTCGGGATTCGGCCTTCGAGGCCGCCGCCTCGGCGAGCGCCTGGCGTAGCGCGTCCAGACCTGCGCCCGTCCGGGCGCTCAATCGAACGCGGGCGATGCTACCACAGTCGTCGCGATCGATTCCCGGCCCGACGCCGTTCAGGTCGATCTTGTTCCAGACCAGGAGCTGGGGGATCGCCTGCGCGCCGATCTCTTCCAGCACCCGGTTGACCTCGTCGATCTGCCGATCGCGCGTCGCGCTCGAGGCGTCGACGACGTGGAGCAGCAGGTCGGCGTGCACCGTCTCCTCGAGCGTGGCGCGGAACGCGGCCACCAGCGTGTGCGGCAGGCCGCGGATGAACCCGACCGTGTCGGAGAGCGTGATCTGGCCGAGCGCCGGCAGGTAGAGACGCCGCGTGGTGGTATCGACGGTCGCGAACAGCCGGTCGGCGGTGTACGCGCCCGCGTGTGTGAGCGCGTTGAAGAGCGTCGACTTGCCGGCGTTCGTGTAGCCGACGAGCGAGAGCGCGAGCACCTCGCCGCGGGCGCGCGCGCGCCGCTGCACGGTCCGCTGGCGCTCGAGGCGGGCGAGGCGCGTCCTGAGGACTTTCACGCGCCGCCCGATCAGCCGCCGGTCGGTCTCGAGTTGGGTCTCGCCCGGGCCGCGCAACCCGATGCCGCCCTTCTGCCGCTCCAGGTGGGTCCAGCCGCGCACCAGCCGGGTCGACTGGTGCTGCAGCTGCGCGAGCTCCACCTGCACCTTGCCTTCGTGCGAGCTCGCCCGCTGCGCGAAGATGTCGAGGATCAGGCTGGTCCGGTCGACCACGCGGCAGCCGACGGCGCGCTCGAGATTGCGTTGCTGCGCGGGCGAGAGCTCGTGATTGAAGATCACGACCGACGCGCCGGTCGCCACCCGAACGCGCGCCAGCTCGTCGACCTTGCCCGAGCCGGCGAAGAGGGCCGGGTCGGGACGGCTCCGCCGCCCTTCGATGACCGCGAGCACGCGCGCGCCGGCGCTCGCGACGAGCGCCTCGAGCTCGGTGCGGCTGGCGGCGTGGTCGTCGCGGCCGAAGTCGAGCGCGACCAGAACGGCGCCTTCGGACGCCGCGCCGTTCGCGCGCTCGGCGCGCGCGGGGAACGCGCCGGCCGCCACTACTTGCGGAACATCAGGAGTCGCCGCCGTGGTCCAGGCTGAGGTTGACCGGCCGCGACGGGACCACGGTGGAAATGGCGTGCTTGTACACCATCTGGGTCACGGTGTTTTTGAGCAACACGACGTACTGGTCGAACGACTCGATCTGGCCCTGGAGCTTGATGCCGTTGACGAGGTAGATCGAGACCGGGATGTGCTCCTTGCGCAGCGTGTTGAGGAAGGGGTCTTGTAGTAGTTGGCCCTTGTTGCTCATGATCACTCCGGTGTTTAGTTTTTTGGCAGCCTACTTTAGCGCGTTTCCGGGGCGGGTGCCATCCGGGCCGGCGCCGTTCCCCTTCAACCATAAGGACTATTGCAACTATTGCCGTACGTAGGGGTTCCTCCCGGTGCGGAACTCGATCCGGAGCGGCGTGCCGACCAGGCCGAAGGTCTTGCGGAACGCGCCCTCGAGGTACCGGCGGTAGCTCGCGGGCACCGCGTCGAGCGCGCTGCCGTGCACGACGATGATCGGCGGGTTGCGCCCGCCCTGATGCGCGTAGCGGAGCTTCGGGCGGCTCAGCCCGGAGCGCGGCGGCGCCTGCCGCGCGACGGCGTCGATCAGCGTGCGGGTGAGCCGCGGGGTAGCGAGCTTCGTCATCGCCGCGCGATAGGCCTCGTCCACCGACGCCATCAGCGGGCGCAGGCCGTCGCCCTGCAACGCCGACACGAAGATCACGCGCGCGAACGCGAGGAAGCCGAGCTTGCGCTCGAGCGTGCGTTTGGCGGCGTCGCGCGCGTAGCCGTCGAGGCCGTCCCATTTGTTCGCGGCGACGACGAGCGCCCGCCCGCGCTCGAGCACGTAACCGGCGATGTGGGCGTCCTGGTCGGCGACTCCCTCGGCGGCGTCGACGACGAGAATCGCGACGTTGGCGCGGTCGATCGCCTGCATCGTCTTCACCACCGAGAACTTCTCGACCGCCTCGAAGACGCGGCCGCGCCGCCGGACGCCGGCCGTGTCCACGAGGACGTAGCGTCGGCCGGCGTGCTCGAACGGGACTTCGATCGCGTCGCGGGTCGTGCCGGGCGTCGCGGACACGATCATGCGGTCCTCGCCGAGCAGGCGGTTGACGAGCGTGGACTTGCCGACGTTCGGGCGGCCGACGACCGCGATCCGCGGCCCGTCCTCGTCGTGCGGCGCGTCGTCGTCCGGGGGCGGTTCGGGGAGCTCGTCGAGGACGGCGTCGATCAGCTCGCGCACCCCCTCGTCGTGCGCCGCGGCGATCGCGTGCGGGGTGCCGAGTCCGAGCTCGTGGAACTCCGCCGTCGCGATCGCGGCGTCCATGCCCTCGGTCTTGTTGACCACCAGCCAGACGCGCGCCCGCGCTTTCCGCAGCTCGGCGGCGATGCGTAGATCCTGCGGCGCCACGCCGTCGCGAGCGTCGACCACGAACAGGATGGCGTCGGCCTCCGCGACCGCGGCCAGGGTTTGCTTGGCCATCTCGCCGAGCAGCCCGTCCCGCGCCACGGGCTCGAGCCCGCCGGTGTCGACCGCGAAGTACGGCCGCCCGCCGACCCGCCCGTCCCCGTAGTGGCGATCGCGAGTCAGGCCGGGCAAGTCGGCGACCAGCGCGTTGCGCGAGCGCGTGAGGCGGTTGAACAGGGTCGACTTGCCGACGTTCGGCCGGCCGACGATGACGATGGTGGGCTTCACTGCTGGGAACCGCGGCCAGCGCTAGCGCGTCGCGAGCGCGTAGAGATTCCCGTTCGAGGTCTGCACCAGGAGCCCCGCGCTGCCGAGCGCGACCGGCGCCGCGCGCACCGGGGAGCCGTCGGTCGCGAGGCGTCCGACGAACGCGCCGTTGTCGCGGCCGAGGAAGTGGACGTACCCCTCGAAGTCTCCGACCGCGATCTCCGCGCCGAGCGGCAGCGGCGCGGAGAGATGTCGATTCGTGAGCTTGTCCTGCCGCCACAGGCTCCGTCCGCTCGTCCGGTCGAGCGCGGAGACTGCGCCGCGCTCCTCGGCCACGTACACGTAGCGCGCGTCGACCCCCAGCCCGGTGCTCGAGGACATGTCGCGGCCCCAGATCTGGTTGCCGTTGCCGAGATCGAAGCACGCGACGCGCCCCTGGAACGCCACTGCGCACGCTTCGCGCTCGCCGACCCAGGGCAGCCCGATCACGTCGGTGACCCGCTCGAGCTCGGTCGTGCCCTTCGGCAACGACACCGTGCCCTCCCACCGCAGTCCGCCGTTGTTGAGCGCCAGCGCCACGAGCTTCCCGCCGGAGAACCCCGCGAACACGAACCCGCCGCGCACGACCGCGCCGGCCGGACTCCGCACCGCGAGCGGCGGCGCGACCCGCTGATAGAGCCACCGCCGTCGCCCGTCGCGCGCGTCGAACGCGAAGATCCGGCTGTCGGCGCTCCGCACGATGACGAGGTCGTCCGTCAGCACCGGTGGTGCGAGCACTTCGCTCGAGACGCGCGCCCGCCAGAGCGTCCGCCCGCCCTCGTCCAGCGCGATCACCTCGCCTTCCGGAGACCCGACGACGACGAGCCGGCCGTCGGCGCCCACGCCGCCCGAGAGCCGGGTGGGCAATCGGACCCGCCACACCTCCCGGCCGGTTCCGGCCTCGAGCTCGGTCACCGTGCCGTCCGCGGCAGCCGCGACCACCCGGTCCCCGGCGACCGCCGGCGTGAAGACCGCGTCCGCCCCGCGTCCGACGCTCGCCTGCCACACGACGCGAGCCTCGATCGGCGTCGCGATCGGCTGGAGCGGCGCCGGCGGAGGTGGCTTGGAGCCGAAGAGCCAATCTCCCGGATTCGAGCCGCAGCCGGCGAGCGCGAGCGCGGCCACCGCCGCCGCCGCCGTGGATACGATCGCGCCGCGCACCGCCACGCTCAGCCGCCGCCCAGCGCGTCGAGCTTGAGCTGGAGCAGCTCGCGGGCGCCGGCGTCGTCCGGTCGCCCCTTCGCGAGCGCCGCCTGGTAGGCCGCGCGCGCCTCGGCGCGCTTGCCTTGCGCGGCGAGGACATCCCCGCGCAGCGCCTCGAACGGCGCCTCGAACGACGGCTCGGGCTTGGCGGCGAGCACCTTCAGGGCCTCGTCGTAGGCCCGGTCGTCGATCAGCACGTTCGCCAGCCGCAGCCGCGCGACCGCGTTCACTTCGCCGTCGCGCACGTTATCGACGACCCATTGCAGCTGGGCGCGCGCCGTCTTGAGGTCGCCGGCGCTGAAGTGCACCCGCGCCGAGATGAGCGCGCCGAGCGCCGCGTAGAGAGTGCGCGGATGATTCTCGATCAGCGTGCCCGCCAGATCCCGCACCTTCTTCGCGTCGTTGGCGGCCGCCGCCTTCTGCAACTCGGCGTACACGACCCCGGCCTGGGCGGTCTGCGCGGCCTGATACCGGCTCCAGCCGAAGTAGGCGGCGACGACGGCAAGCGCGAGGGATAGTCCCAGCACGATCAGGTTGCCGTACTGCTTCCAGAACGCCTTCAGTTCGGCGAGCTGTTCCTGCTCCTCGAGGTCGTACGCGCTCATTCGGTCTCGTCCACGTAAAGTGTGTCGGTCAGCACCGCGGGCAGCTCGTCGAGCGGCACGCGCTTCTGGTCACGGTCCTCGCGCAGCGGCTTGACGCTCACCTCGCGCGCGGTCGCCTCGTCGTCGCCGATGATCACGGCCACCGCCGCACCGCTCCCGTCGGCCCGCTTCATCTGCGACTTGAAGTTCCCGCCGCCGCAATGGTGGGTCACTGCGAACCCGTGGTCGCGCAGCCGCTCGGCGACGGTGAACGCGTAGCGGTCGGCGGTCTCGCCCTGGTGGACGAGGTAGACGTCCGGGGTATCGCCGAGGGCGGGCGCCGACTCGTCGCGCATCAGCGCGATCAGGCGCTCGATCCCCATCGCGAATCCGGCCCCCGGGGCCGGCCTGCCGCCGATCTGCGCAAACAGGCCATCGTAGCGTCCGCCACCACACACGGTGCCCTGCGCTCCGAGCCGGTCGGAGATCCACTCGAACACCGTGAGGTTGTAGTAGTCGAGCCCGCGCACGAGGCGGTGATCGATCGTGTAGGGGAGGCCTGCGTCCTTCAGCACCGACTGCACGCCGTCGAAGTGCTTGAGCGAGGTCTCGCCAAGGTAGTCGAGCAGCTTCGGGGCGGCCGCAATGACCGGCTGCAACGCCGGGTTCTTGCTGTCGAGCACGCGCAGGGGGTTGGTCGCGAGCCGACGGCGCGAGTCCGCGTCGAGATCGGCGGCGTGGCGCTCCAGATGCGCGACGAGCGCCGCGCGGTGCGCGACCCGCTCCTCGAGGGCACCGAGCGAGTTCAGATGGAGCCGCAGCCCGTCGAGGCCCAGGTCGCCCCACAGCCGCGCGCACATGAGGATCAGCTCGGCGTCGATATCGGGCCCGGCGAACCCCAGGGCCTCGACATCGACCTGGTGGAACTGCCGGTAGCGCCCCTTCTGCGGCCGCTCGTGACGGTACATCGGGCCCATGGACCAGAGCCGCTGCGGCCCGGCGTGGAGCAGCGAGTGCTCGATCGCGGCGCGCACCATGGCGGCGGTCGCCTCGGGACGCAGCGTCAGCTGCTCGCCGTTCAACTCGTCGACGAAGGTGTACATCTCCTTCTCGACGATGTCGGTTGCCTCGCCGATCGCGCGGCGGAACAGCGCCGTGTGCTCGACCAGGGGCGTGCGGATGTTGCGGTAGCCGTAGCTTCGGACCCAGGAGCGGACGGTGTCCTCGAAGCGCTCCCAGAGCGCGGCCTCCTCGGGGAGGATGTCGTTCATCCCCCGCACCGCTTGAATGGTTTGGGTCATCGTTCGGCTCGCGGCCGTTCTACGCGACGGCCTTGGTCGTCTGCTGGCGATTCGCGCCGTCCTGCCGGCCCTTCCCGCCCGGGCCGTAGGTGGCGCGCACGTACTCCTCGATGATGCGCTGGAAGTCTTCGGCGATCCCGTCACCTTTCAGCGTGACGGTCTTCTCGCCATCCACGTAGACCGGCGCGACCGGCCGCTCGCCGGAGCCCGGCAGGCTGATGCCCACGTTCGCCTGCTTGGATTCGCCGGGGCCGTTGACGACGCAGCCCATGACGGCGACGTGCATCTCCTCGACGCCCGGATAGCGCTCGCGCCACCCCGGCATCTCGGCGCGGAGGTAGCTCTGGATCCGCGCCGCGAGCTCCTGGAAGAAGGTGCTGGTCGTCCGGCCGCAGCCCGGGCAGGCGATCACGAGCGGCGCGAAGGAGCGCAACCCCATGGTCTGCAGGAGCTCCTGTGCGACGACGACCTCGCGCGTGCGGTCCCCGTCCGGGTCGGGCGTGAGGGATACGCGGATGGTGTCGCCGATGCCCTGCTGCAGGAGGCAGGCCATCGCCGCCGCCGACGCGACGATCCCCTTGGTGCCCATGCCGGCCTCGGTCAGTCCGAGATGGAGCGGGTAGTCGCAGCGGCGGGCGAGCTCGCGGTAGACCGCGATCAGGTCCTGCACCCCGCTCACCTTGCACGACAGGATGATGCGGTCGCCCGGCAGGCCGAGCGCTTCGGCCCGCGCCGCGCTTTCGAGCGCCGAGGCGACCAGCGCCTCGCGCATCACCGCGTCGGCATCGCGGGGGACGGGCGCCGGGCGTTGTCGTCCATGAGCCGGGCGAGCAGCTCCTGGTCGAGGCTGCCCCAGTTGACGCCGATCCGGACCGGCTTGCCGTGCCGGCACGCGATCCCGATCATCGTCGCGAACTGCTCGTCGCGTTTGGCGCCCCGGCCGACGTTGCCGGGATTGATCCGGTACTTGGCGAGTGCCTGCGCGCAACCCGGGAACTCGGCGAGCAGCTTGTGGCCGTTGAAGTGGAAGTCGCCGACCAGCGGCACGCTGCAGCCCGCCGCGTCGAGCCGCGCGCGGACCGCCGGCACCGCGGCGGCCGCCGCGGCCGTGTTGACCGTGACGCGCACCACTTCCGAGCCGGCCCGTGCGAGCTCCAGCACCTGGCGCGCCGTCGCGTCCGCATCGGCGGTGTCGGTGTTGGTCATCGACTGCACCATGATCGGCGCGTCGCCGCCGACCGGGACGCGGTCGATCCAGACCTGGCGCGAGGCGCGACGCGTTACCGGTGGGTCCATCGACTCACTTCAGTGTCAGGCGCGCGACGTCGGTGCGCGTGTAGGGCGTCAGATCGATTTCGGCGTCGTTGTAGCGCAGCTTCACGCCGGCGGCGTTGCCGATGACGAGCGAGAACGGCGCCGCCCCTTCGACTTTCCGGCGCGTACCCGCCGCATTGAGCTGCGAGAAGACGATCCGCCCCTCGGCGTCCCGGATCTCGACCCACGACTCCTCGGTGAACACCATCTCGATCCGCTTCCCGGTCAGGATCGCTTCGCGCAGCTGCGCGGCGGTGTTCTGCTCGACCATCACCACCGATACCGGCGGGGCTTCGGGTGCCGGGGCCGTGACCGGCGCCGCCGGCGCCGGCGCTGGCGCCCGCTGCGCCGGCCGCGCCGCAGGCTCGGGCGGCGTTTCCGGCCGGAGAATCCATTCGAGGACGACGCTGCCGACCGTGATCACGACGACCGCCGACAGGAGGAGGTAGACGAACGACCCGCGGCGGGGTTCGCGCGGGAACGGCACGTCCATGGCCTGGGGCCGCATCGCCATGGTGGCAGGCCCCTCGCTGAGGTCGCGCTGCAGCACCCCGACGAGGGGCTTCGGGTCGAGCCCGACGAGCTTGGCGTAGGCGCGGATCATGCCCTTCACGAGCGTCGGACCGGGCAGGGCCTCGTAGCGGTCGGCCTCCAGCGCCTCGATCTTCCGCGGCGAGAACTTGAGGCGGAGCGCGACCTCGGTCACGGTCATCCCGCGGGCCTGACGCGCCGCGGCGAGCGCGCGGCCCGGGCTGGACGGCGCGGGGGCGGCTGCGGTTTCCGGCGGCTGGGTGGACATGACGCGCTCAGTCGTAGTTGCCGCGCTGCAGCGACTGGAATTCGGCGGTGTTCGGGTAGCGGCGACGCAGTTGCGTGGCGAGGCTCGTCTCGGCCATGCGGTCGCCGAGCTTGCGCTCGATCCGCAGCGCGAGCCAGAGCGACTCGGCCGTCGGTTCCGGCACGAGCTTGTTGTACCGCCCCATCAGCTCCTTCGCCGGCCGGAGCTGGCCGCGCCGATACAGAATTTCGGCGTACGGCAGCATCGCCTGCAGGTTGTTGGGATCGATGCGCAGCGCCCGGTCGTAGTACTTCATCGCCTCGGCGGGATCGCGCTTCTGCAGGCAGCGGCCCGCCGCGGCGAACGACTTCGCCGGGGTCGGGTAGAGGGGACTCTTCACGGCGTTCAAGAACCACTGGATCGACTGGTCCTCCCGCCCCGTCTGGCACAGGAACCAGCCGTAGTTGTGGTTCAGGTCCGGATCCTGCGGCGTGAGCTTGAGCCCCCGCTGGAAGCTCGCCTCCGCCGCGCCGTTGTCGCGCAGATCCATGTTGACCAGCCCCTGGACGTTGTATGCCGGCGCGTAATTGGCGTCGGCCGCGATCGCGATCCGGACCTCTTCGAGGGCGACCCCGACGTTGCCGAGCTCGTAGTAGGCCGCGGCGAGGTCGGTGTGCGCCTTGGCGCGGGTGCGTCCGTCCTTCACGTCGCCGACGATCGGCCCGTAGTTCGGATCGGTCGGCTGGATCATTTCGGTGTGCGTCTCGGTCGTCGTGCAGGCCGCGATCAGGCAGCCGGCGAGCGCCGCGAGCAGCCCACCACCGCGCTTCGCCATCATGCGAGCCTCGCAATGCGCACCGTCCGGCGCGTCCGGTCCTGGACCTGGCCGGCGAGCTGACCGCAGGCCGCGTCGATGTCGTCGCCCCGCGTCTTGCGCGTGGTGCAGATGATCCCGGCGGCGAGCAGCCGCTCGGCGAACCTGCGGATCACGTCGGGCGGCGAACGCCGGAACCCGGAGTCCGGGAACGGGTTGAACGGGATCAGGTTGAACTTGCAGGGCACCTCGGCCGCGATCCCGACCAGCTCGCGCGCGTGCGCGGCGCTGTCGTTGACTCCGTCGAGCATCACGTACTCGAAGGTGATGAAATCGCGCGGCGAGCGCTCGAGGTAGCGCCGGCACGCCGCCAGCAGCGCCGCGAGCGGGTACTTCTCGTTCACCGGGACGAGGCGGCTGCGCAACTCGTCGTTGGGCGCATGCAGGCTCACCGCGAGCGCGACCGGGCATTCGTCGCGCAGCCGGTCCATCATCGGCACGATCCCGACGGTCGAGAGGGTGACCCGCCGGCGGGAGAGGTTGTACGCATGGTCGTCCAGCATGAGCCGCAGCGCCGGCACGACGTTGTCGAAGTTGAGGAGCGGCTCGCCCATGCCCATCAGCACGACGTTGCTGATCACCCGGTCTTCGCTGCGCGTCACGCCGGTCGCCGGCGGCCGCAGGGCATTCGCTACCCACCAGAGCTGGCCGACGATCTCGGCGGTGGTGAGATTGCGGTTGAACCCCTGCCGTCCGGTCGAGCAGAAGTGGCAGGCCATCGTGCACCCGGCCTGCGTCGACACGCAGAGCGTTCCGCGGTTCGCTTCCGGAATGAACACGGTCTCCACGGCGTTGCCGGCGCCGACGTCGAGCAGCCACTTCTGGGTGCCGTCGGCGGCCTGGCTCTCGCGGACCAGGCGCGGCGGCGCGACCTCGGCCGATCCGGCGAGCTTTTCGCGCAGCCCCCGCGCGAGATCGCTCATGCGGGCGAAGTCGGACTCGCCGCAGCGGTGCACCCAGCGCAGCACCTGCTTCGCCCGGAACGGCTTCTCGCCGAGCGCGGCGAAGAAGCCGGCAAGCGCGTCCGGGTCGAGACCGAGAAGGTTCGTCCGCATCCTCGGCGTGCGCGTCTAGCGCGGGTAGATCTCGTCGGCCGGGAAGAAGAAGGCGATCTCGGTCCGGGCGGTGTCCGGCCCGTCGGAGCCGTGCACCGCGTTGGCGTCGATCGACTCGGCGAAGTCGGCCCGGATCGTGCTTGGTGCCGCCTGCTTGGGGTCGGTGGCCCCCATCAGCTCACGGTTCTTCGCAATCGCGTTTTCCCCCTGGAGCACTTGCACCACGACCGGTCCGGACGTCATGAACTTCACCAGGTCGCGAAAGAACGGCCGCTCGCGGTGGATGGCGTAGAAGCCTTCGGCCTGCCGCTGCGACAGCCACATCATCCGCGCCGCGATCACCTTGAGGCCGGCGGCCTCGAAGCGCGCCGAGATCTGCCCGATCGCATTCTTGGCGACCGCGTCAGGCTTGATGATCGACAGCGTCCGTTCCACCGCCATTGTCGCTCCTCTTGCGTGGGGATTCCAAGGAAATAACTTGTTATTTTAACATCGCTTTCCGCGTACTGACGGCGCGATGGCACCGCGCTGCCACGACAGCACGAAACCCCGCTCGCGCGGACCGGCCTGGAGCGCCGCCGCAACGCCGATCCCCGGCACGAAGGCCAGGGCGCCGCCGCAATAGACGAGAGGGAGCGCTTCCCGCTCCCACGGCGGAACTCCGGCCTCCTGGAGGAGGTGCTTCAGCGTTCGCCGGGGGCGTCGCGCGTCCGGCTGGAACCGCTCTCCCCCCGCCCGGACGCGCACCTCGACCGGCCCACGGGCCAGGGCGGCGGCCGAGATCCCGGCGCTCGCCGCCGGCTTGAACCGCAGCACCCCGCCGAGCTCGGGCAGCGGCCAGCTCCGCCGGCCGTCCCAGCGCGAACGCCAGTCGCGGCGCACCTTCCCGCGCGGCCGGGCGACCACCCATACCGCGTCCCGAAAGCGTCGGACCTCGACACCCGCCACCACCACCCGCACGACGCCGTCCGCGCGCGCCGTCAGCAGCTGCCGGAGCAGCTCGTCGAGCTGCGCGCTCTCGGGCGCCACCCCGCCGGCAGTGGACAGCAGCCAGCGCAGGAGGTTCTTGGCGCGCGGCCGAGCCAGCCGGGCGAGCGACGCCAACCGCAGACGTCCGTCCATCGTCGCGTCGCGCGCGTCGATCTCGGCGAGCGCCTGCATCAGCGCCTCAGCCTCCGCGATGTGCGCCGCGCTGCGCGCGAGGCTCGCCGCCGGATCGGGATGGAGCTCGCGCAGCAGCGGCATCACGCGCCGGCGAAGCCGGTTGCGTGGCCGCCGCTCGTCGGCGTTGGACTCGTCCTCGACCCACTCGAGACCCTGCTCGCGCGCGTACGCCTCGATCTCCGCGCGCGTCCCGTCGAGCAGCGGCCGCAACAGCCGCGGCGCGTCGCCGCCCGACTGGTCGCGGATCACCGGCATGGCAGCGAGCCCCGGCAGTCCCGCGCCGCGCAGGAGCTGCAGCAGCACTGTCTCCGCCTGGTCGTCGCGATGCTGGGCGAGCACCACGAAGTCGGCGTCCGCGCGCGCGAACGCCGCGTAGCGCGCCGCCCGCGCCGCGCCCTCCAACCCGAGCTTGCGGTACGGCGCAAGATCCACCGCCCTCACCGAACAGCGCAGCCCGTACCGTCGCGCCGTCGCGCGCGCGAACCGCGCCCAGCGGCCGGCGTTCGGGCTGATGCCGTGATTGACGTGCAGACAGGACAGCGTGAACGGATGCCCCGGCGCGAGCCGGGCGAGCAGGTCGAGCGCCGCGACGGAGTCGACGCCGCCCGAGAGCCCGAGGGTCAGCCGGGCGCCATTGGGCACTTGCTCCAGAAGGCGGTGGCGAACCCGCTCGAGCAGCTCACTTTTCAGTCGCTTCCTTGAACTTGCCATAGTCCATCAGCCGCTCGAACCGCGCCTCGACCAGCTCGGCCGGGCGCTTGTCGGCGAGGCTTCGCAGGGCATCCTGCAGCGCCTTCTTGAGGCTCTGCGCCGCCGCCGCGTGATCGCGATGCGCGCCGCCGGGCGGCTCGGTCACGATCTTGTCGACGAGCCCCAGCGTCTTCAGCCGGCTGGCGGTGATCCCGAGCGTCTCCGCCGCCTCGGGCGCCATCTCGGCACTCTTCCACAGGATCGAGGCGCAGCCTTCGGGCGAGATCACCGAGTAGGTCGCATATTGCAGCATCATCACGACGTCGCCCACCGCCATCGCGAGCGCGCCGCCCGAGCCGCCTTCGCCGATGATGGTGCTCACCATCGGCACCCGCAGCTCGGCCATCACGTAGAGGCTGCGGCCGATCGCCTCGGCCTGGCCGCGCTCCTCGGCGCCGATCCCGGGATACGCGCCCGGCGTGTCGACGAAAGTCACCACCGGCAGCGCGAATTTCTCGGCGAGGTGCATCAGCCGCATCGACTTGCGATAGCCCTCCGGCCGGGGCATGCCGAAGTTGCGGTAGATCTTCTCCTTCGTGTCGCGGCCTTTCTGATGGCCGATCACCATCACCGGCTGGCCGTTGAACCGCGCGAGCCCGCCGACGATCGACGGGTCGTCCGCGAACGACCGGTCGCCGTGCAGCTCCTCGAAGTCGGTGAAGAGCGCCGCGACGTAGTCGAGCGTGTAGGGGCGCTGCGGGTGTCGCGCGACCTGCGCGACCTGCCACGGCGAGAGCTTGGAGTAGATGTCCTTGGTCAGCCCCTGGCTCTTCTTCTGCAGGCGCGAGATCTCCTCGGAGATGTCGACCGCCGAGTCGTCCTGCACGAAGCGCAGCTCGTCGATGCGCGCCTCGAGCTCGGCGATCGGCTGCTCGAAATCGAGAAACGTCGCCTTCACCCTGCCCTCCCGCCAAGTCCCACCTGGAAGTCGCGGATTCTACTGAAGATTCGAGGTGGAGTCCGGACCGAGCCCGGGCGGGCCGCGCGCCGACCGGCGTCAGTATTCCACCGGCACCGGATCGAGGCTCCGCCACAGGTACCAGGTCGCCACTGAACGCCACGGTTCCCACTGCGCGCCGAGCGCCCGCAGCTCGTCCGCGCCGATGTCCTGCCGGTCGAAGTAGTGGCGGCCGGCGGCGCGTCGCAGGCCGAGATCGTCGACCGGCAGCACGTTCGGCCGCAGCAGGCTGAACATCAGCAGCATCTCCGCCGTCCACCGGCCGATCCCGCGAACCTGGACGAGCTCGGCGATCACCGCCTCGTCGTCCATCTGCGGCCAGCGCTCCAGCTGAATCGAGCCGCCGACGAAGTGGCGCGCGAGGTCGCGCAGATACTCGGCCTTCCGCTCCGAGAGCCCGCACGCGCGGAGGCGGCGCACGCGCAGCGCCAGCGACCGCCTCCGGCGCGAGCGTCGGGCGCCGCCGCCACGACGCGATCCCACACGCTTTGCGCCGCCTTGACCGAGATCTGCTGCCCGACGATCGCGCGCGCGAGCGTCCGGAACGGATCGCCCCGGCTCTGCAGCGCGATCCGCGGGTAACTGCGGATGATCCGGCCCAGCACCGCGTCGCGACGGGCGAGCGCGCGCTTCGCGCGCAGCCAGTACTCGGGCGCGTCCGGCACGCTTCCGGTCACGACGCCGGCCCGACCGGCAGATTGAGCAGCAGGTTCTGGGGTTTCATCCGCACCACGCCGCCCTCGTCCATGCCGAGCGCCATGTACACCGGCCGGCCGGCCACGTCCTGGCGCATGTCGGCAGGCTCCGCGAAGTCCAGCTTGAACAGCGCCAGCAGCCGAGCGAGCCGCCCGGCCTCGACCTCCTCGCCGCGCCAGAGGTCGTTCAGCACCCCGGTCGACTGCGCGTCGAGCCCGACGTGCCACCCCCAGCGCCGGTCCTCGATCTGCCGCAGCGGCGTGACCCGCACCTCGACGGCGAGGAAGTGCCGGACCCAGCGCTCGATGACCCGGCACAGCGCCGCGAGCGCGGCGCGTCCGTGATTCACGCTGATGACCAGGTCGTGGCGCTGGTCGCGCTCCCAGTACGTCGCCGCGTTGTCGCTGTCGAGCACGTCGAGGTTCACGGCCCGGGTCGGCAGCTGCGCCTCGACGATCAGCCGGCCCAGGCTGCCGTAGGCGCCGCCGGACGCGTGCATCTCGACCGTCTCGAGGTCGGCCAGCATGATCTGCCCCTCGTCGACGCTCGCTTTCTGCTCGCGGTAGAAGAGCTCGGCGGCGCGCGCCTCGAGCGGATCGTCGATGCCGTCGAGGACGCTGCGCAGAATGATCTGCACGAGCTGGTCGATGAAGAGCGGCGGCGTGCGGACCTCGGCGTCGAACAGGCGCCGATAGCACGCCTCGAGCGATGCCGCGTCGAGCAGCCGGGTGCGGAACTCGAGCCAGACCCGGTAGTTGAGCTGCGCATCGCGGTCCTCGATCGACACGAGCTCGGGCTCGGCGACCGCCCGGCGCGGCGCATCGAGGAGCGCCTCGTGCAGCGCGATCTCGTTGGGCCCCGAGTCCTCGACCGGCCGGATCTCCGGACGCAGGAGATAGGCGCGCAGGAAGTCGTCGGTGACGAGCAACCGGCCAGCGGCGTCCCGCTCCAGGAGATGGAAGCCGGAGCTCCGCCAGAAGTCCTGGGCCATGCGGCGATTGCAGTGCGGCGAACCCGGCCCGGGCCCCGCGGCCTCTAGCGCGGCGCGAGCGCGAGCTCGAACACGCGGCTGTGCGACGACACGTGCTGGAGCAGAAACTCCATCTGGTCAGACAGGATCTTGCGATTCGTCAGGATGAGGTACTCGGCCTTGTTCGGCACGTACGGCACGTAGACCAGCTGGAGGCCCGATTCCTCGGGCGTCCGGTTGCGCTTGATGCCGTTGCAGTGCCGGCACGCGGTGACGACGTTCATCCACGAGTCCCGGCCGCCGCGCGACATCGGCACGATGTGGTCGCGCGTGAGCCGCAGGAACGAGAACTCCCCGCCGCAGTACGCGCACACGTGACGATCGCGCCGGAACAGCTCGCGGTTGTTGAGCGGGGGCACCTGGTTGAAGCCCTTGAGCGCCATCGCCTTGCCCTTGATCGCGATGATCGTGTGGCCGGTGATGCTCGAGCGCTCGCCGGTCGCGCGCGAGATCCCGCCGTGCGCGGTGAACGCGACGGTGCCGAGCGTCCAGGCGACGAGGTTCTTCGCGTAGTAAAAGCACGCCTGCTGCCACGGGACCCAGCGGTGCGGGACCCCATGGGAGTCGAGGGTCAGGATCAGGGGTGCTTCCATCGGCAACGGTGACGCGAAGCGCGGACGCTGCCGATTGTGCCTGAAAGATCAGGGGCGTGGCTACTCCCCGTCCCGGGCAGTCAATACAGGGCGCTGGAGAGCTTCCGCCGGTATTCGGTCGACCAGTTCGGGCAGGTCGGAGGCGAGCCCGAACACTTCCACCATCGCCTTGCGGGCGCGCTCGCGCGGTTCGCCACGGCGGTCGCGCGGACCACGTCGAGCAGCGCCTCGAGCGCCGCGCGGTAATCCCCGTCGGCGACGAGGCGCTCAGCGTAGGCGAGGCGCGCGTCGAGGTCGTCGGGGTGCGCAGCGACACGCGCTTTCAGGGTCGCAGCGTCGGGGAGGCTCTGGCCTCGCCTCCAGATGCCGATTCTCGCGGCGAGCTTCTCGGCTCGCTCGTCACGCCGGTGCGCCGGGACCGCCTCGAGTGCCGCGTCGGCACCCGCAAAATCCTGGCGGGCGACGAGCAGCTCGGCGAGATCCGTCCGCGCCGTGTGATTGTCCGCATCGAGCGCCACCGCTTCGCGCAGCTTCGCCTCCGCGGCCTCGAACTCGCCCCGGGCAACCGCGCTCCGCGCCGCTTGTCGCAGCTTCTCGCTCGGGGACGGCAGCACCGCTTCGAGAAAGCGCCGCACCCCCGATTCCGGCAACGCCCCGGTGAACTCGTCGACGACCCGCCCGTCGACGAACGCCTTGACGTTCGGGATCCCGCGGACGCCATAGCGCGTGGCGAGCCCGGGGTGCTCGTCGATGTTCACCTTGGCGAGCAGGAACTTCCCGCCGTGAGTCCGCAACGACCCGCTCCAGGATCGGCGTGAGCGCGCGGCAGGGGCCGCACCAGGGGGCCCAGAAGTCCACGAGCACCGGCACCCGCCGCGAGGCCTCGAGCACGTCGTGCTCGAAAGTGGCGGTGGCGGAATCGAACGACGAGGTCGTCGTCATGTCCCGGGAATGGGGGCTGCACGGCGGGTCTTCAACTCGCCAGTGACGGAATTTCCGCGGGTTTCTGACGCCGCTGTCGGATTCGGGACAGCCCGCTGCACGCAAGTCGACCGTTGCCGGGCCGCTGCGGCGCGCATTAGTTCACGCTTGGGGGGCGGTTCGTGAAAAAGAAACGGCGGCCGCGAGGGCCGCCGAAAACACTTTCACCCCAAAGGAGGAGGAAAAAGGCGAAAGCTGCCCGTAGTGCAGCAGATGCCGTGCCAGGTTCACGGCCGGCGCGCCGCGGCTGTGACTTGCGTCACGACGGTTCGTCACAGCCCCAGGTAGGCCTGGCGCACCCGGTCGTCGGCCAGGAGGTCGGCGCCTGACCCCCGCATCACGATTCGGCCGTTCTCCAGGACGTAAGCGTGTTGCGAGATCTTGAGCGACACCGCGACGTTCTGCTCGACCAGCAGGATGGTCAGCCCGCGCCCGTTGAGCGCGCGGATGGTGTGCAGCACCTCCTGCACCACCAGCGGCGCGAGCCCGAGCGAGGGCTCGTCGAACATGATCAGCTCGGGCTGCCCCATCAGGCAGCGACCGATCGCGAGCATCTGCTGCTCGCCCCCCGAGAGCGTTCCGGCCACCTGGTGCCGCCGCTCGGCGAGCCGCGGGAACAGCGCGTACACCTCGCCGAGGGATTGCTTCGCGCCCGCCCGCGCCCGCGGCAGCATCGCCCCCATCTCGAGGTTCTCGAGCACGGTCAGCGTCGGAAAGACCTGGCGCCCTTCTGCGACCTGGCCGATCCCCAGGTCGCACACCCGGTGGGACGCGAACCCCGTGATGTCGCGCCCGGCGTAGCGGATGTGTCCGGCGCGCGGCCGTTCGATGCCCGCAATCGCGCGGATGAGCGAGGTCTTGCCCGCGCCGTTGGCGCCGACGATCGCCACGATCTCCCCGCGCGGCACTTCGAGCGACACCTGGGCCAGCGCCTGCGCGTCGCCGTAGTAGAGGTCGAGGTTCTCGACGGCGAGCATCAGACCTGGGTCTCCTCCCCCAGATAGCACTCGAGCACCGCCGGGTCGCGGACGACCCGGTCCGGCGCGCCCCGCGCGATGACCTCGCCGTGGTGCAGGACCACGATGTCCTGCGCGAGCGCCATCACCGCGCGCATCACGTGCTCGATCAGCAGGATCGTCAGCCCCTCGGCGCGGTTGATGCCGCGAAACACTTCGACCATCTGGTCGCACTCGGTGGGACGTAGCCCCGCCATCACCTCGTCGAGCAGCAGGAGCCGCGGGCGCGTGGCGAGGGCGCGCGCGATCTCGAGGCGCTTCCGGTCTGGGAGCGTCAGCGACGAAGCCGGCAGCGTCTGCTTGGCCGCGAGACCGAGCTTGTCGAGAATCTCCTGCGCGAACCGGCGCGCCGCCGGCACGCCGCGCTCGCGGTGGAGCGCGCCGACGATCACGTTGTCGAGCACCGAGAGGCCGGCAAACGGCTTGACGAGCTGGAAGGTGCGGCCGATCCCGGCCGCGCACACCTGGTCCGGGCGCAGGCCGTCGATGCGGCGGCCGGCGAAGTGGATCTCCCCCGCATCCGGCGCGAACACCCCGGCGACGACGTTGAAGATGGTGGTCTTGCCGGCGCCGTTCGGCCCGATCAGTCCCGCGATCGCGCCTTGCGCCACGTCGAACGAGGCGGCGTGCACCGCGCGCAGCCCGCGGAACGACTTGCCGACGCCGCGCACCTCGAGCAGGGCGCTCACTGGACTACCCTCGCGCTCCGCGCTCGGGGTTCGCCCTTGGGGCGGCCCGGCGGGCTCACCGGTCGACTCCGAGCCGGCGCGCGACCACCGGCCAGATGCCATGCGGCAGGAACACGATGACCCCGAGCAGCACCAGGCCGTAGAACACCTGCTTGATCCCCGGGATCTCCCAGCCATAGTGCGCGAGCAGCTCGGTGATCGCGTCGGACAGCACGGTGAGGACCGCGGCGCCGAGGATCGGGCCGAACAGCGTGCCGACCCCGCCGATGATCGGACCCAGGATGATCTCGATCGAACGGCCGATGTTGAAGATCTGCTCGGGGAAGAGATTGTTGTAGTAGAACGCGAAGAACACCCCCGCCACCGCGGTCATGGCCGAGCTGAGGATCACCGCAAGCATCTTCCAGCGGAAGATGTTGATCCCGAGCGCCTGCGCCGCCTCCTCGTTCTCGCGGATCGCCTGCCAGTAGTAGCCCGCGCGGCTCCGCAGCAGCCACGCGCACAGCGCGAACGCCCCGGCGGTGCACGCCAGCATCGCGTAGTAGTACATCGCCGGCGGGCCGCGGAAGTGGACGAGATCGATCTGATCGCGCTGCGCCACCTTGAGGAACATGCCGCCCGGTCCCCCGGTCCACGCCAAATGGTCGAACCCGATGCGGGTGAACTCGGCGAAGGCGATGGTGAGCAGTGCGAAATACACGCCCGAGATCCCGAAGCGGAACGCGAGAAAACCGATCGCGGCGCCGAGCAGCATGCAGACGAGCATCGCGAGCCAGAGGCCGGCCCAGGGACCGACGCCGTAGTGGAAGAACAATCCGCCCGCGACGTACGCCGCCACCCCGACATACAGCGAATGCCCGAGGGAGAGCTGGCCGGCGAAGCCGGTCATGACGTTCCACGCCTGCCCGGTGAACGCCAGGTAGAGCACCAGGGTCGCCACCGACAGCACGTAGCTGTTGGCGACCGCGGGCAGCGCGACGAGCACCGCCGCGAGCGCGGCGAGCAGGGCCATCGCCCTCCCGTTCATTGGACTACCCTCGCGCTCCGCGCTCGGGATGAGCCCTTGGGGCGGCCCGGCGGGCTCACCCCCTCCTCCCCAGCAGGCCTTGCGGCCGGAGGAGCAGCACCAGGATCAGCAGCCCGAAGCTGAACATGCTCTTGGCCGACGGCGCGATGAAGAGCCCCGCGAGCGCCTCCGACACCCCGATCAGCACGCCGCCGACGAGCGCGCCGCCCATCGAGCCCAGGCCCCCGACGATCACGATCACGAAGGCGAGCAGCGTGTACGCCGGTCCGAGCGCCGGGGTCACCTCCAGCAGCACCGCCATCGCGCAGCCGGCGACCGCGACGCACGCCGCGCCCAGGCCGAAGGTAAGCGCGTAAAGGTGCTTGACGTCGAGGCCCACGACCTTGGCGCCGAGGTAGTTGTCGGCGCAGGCGCGGATCGCCTTCCCGGTGAGCGTGAAGCGGAAGAACGCGAACAGCAGCCCGGTCGCCGCGAGCGCCGCGCCGGCGGCGTACACGCGTCCCTGGTCGAACAAGCAGCGGCCCCAGCTCGAAGGACTCGAGCTGATACTCGGTCTGCACGTTCCGCGCGTCCGGCCCGAAGACGAGCAGCAGGCCGTTGACCATGATCAGCGCGACCGCCAGCAGCAGCATGAACTGGGAGTGCTCCGGGCGCGTGATGAACGGGTTGATCAGCGTCGCCTGCATCGCGTAGCCGAGCGCGAAGAACGCGCCCGCCACCGGGACGATGGCGAGGAAGGGATCGAGCCCGAGCGCGGCGAACAGCACCACCGCGGCGTACATCGCGATGGTCATCATCTCGCCGTGGGCGAAGTTGACGACCCGGACCACGCCGAAGATCACCGACAGCCCGAGCGCCATCAGGCCGTACACCAGGCCGGTGAGCACGCCTGCGACGACGACGTTGGCGACGAGATCCCAGGGCATGACAAAAGGGGCCGGCAGCGCCGGCCCCTCATTGTGCCGTCGGGCGGTTCAGGCCCGCTTGAAGTCGGGCGAGGGGAAGATCACCTTCGCTTCCGCGAACTCGGCGGGCAGCGTCACGCTCGGCCGGCCCTTCAGGTTCTGGATCGCGGCCGACAGGTTGCCCTCGACCTGGCCCTTGGGGTTGAACTTGATCGGGCCGCCGAGCGACATGCGGTTGGCGACCGGGATGTCGGTCTGGCGGATGGCGTCGGCGAGCGTCTTCGGGTCGGTGCTGCGCGCGCGCCGGAAGGCGTCCGCCGCGATCATGATCGCGTCGTAGGTGTAGCCGGCATTGGTGCCGTGGAAGTACAGCTCGTCCTTCGGGTTGAGCTTCTTGAACGCGCGCTCGACGGTCTTCGTCATGTCCGACTTCGGGTTGTACCAGACCGTGTTGCAGATCGCGTAGTCGGCGTACCGGCCGAGCGCCTTGTAGTACTGCTCCTCGTACAGGCCGGGCGAGCCGGGGCTGATGATGCCCATCGGGTTCCAGCGCTGCTTGACCATCTCGCGCCGCAGGACGATGGCGTCGTTCAGCCGGCACACGAGCATCAGGAAGTCCGCGTTCGACGCCTTGGCCTTGGACACTTCCACGGTGAGGTCCTTGGCCGCGGGGTCGTAGGGAATGGTGTCCACTACCTTGAACGGCAGGAAGTCGAGCCGCGGCAGAGTGAAGCTGATGCCCTTCGCCATCGCCTGGCCGAAGGTGTCGTTGACGTGCATGAACACCGCGGTGCGCGGCGCGGTGTTGGTGGTGCGGAAGATCTCGCCCATGAGCGCGAGGCCGTTGCGCACCAGGTCGGGCGCGGTGGGGAAGTTGCGGAACACGAACTTGTAGCCCTGCTCGGTGATCTGCGGCGCGGCGGCGATGTTGATGACGAGCGGCACGCCGCGCTGCTCGGCGACCTGCGCGATCGCGGCGGTGTGGCCGGAGTCGAACGCGCCGACCAGCACGTTCGCGCCTTCCTGCACCAGCCGCTCGGCGCGCGTGCGCGCGATGTCGGCGTTGCTCTCGGTGTCGGCGTTCATCAGCTCGATATCCACGCCGAGCACCTCTTTCAGCACGCCGGGCGCCAGGTCGGCGCCCTTCTGGCACGACTGGCCGATCAGCGCCTGCACGCCCGAGCGCGGCAGCAGCACGCCCACCTTGAGGCGGGCGGCCTGGCCGCGCACGATCGCGGGAACGCCGAGGGTGGAAAGCGCCGCGGACGCGGCCGCCGCCTTGAGCAGGCGACGGCGGATGCGCGACAGGGTTCTGGTGGGGGCGCTCATGACGGGTCTCCTCCAATGCAGACGCGGTGCGCGGAGGACGGCGCGTGTTTTTGCTTCTCCCCGCCGGGTGGCGGGGGGCCGGCCTCCCGACTCGCACGATTGTCCCACCCCCGCCCGGCCGGACGCAAACGCGCGTTCCTACAATGGATGCATGGACTGACGCAATCGGGGATTGCGGCTCTCCATGTCGCGATCTAGCGCCGCCGGCTTATTTGCACACGAAGCTCCCCGCGCGCTCGACACCGCCACCCTGGTATCTCGCGATGCGCGGGTAGGCGCACAGCGGCCGCGTGCGATCAGTTGCCCAGCCGGAGGGAACCTCGGGGTTGACGCCGCCGGCGTTGCCGGCGCCGCGCGCGGCTGCAACCACGCGCTCGGGTGCGCGCCCCTTCTCGACCCATTCGACAAGCGGCGTCAGCAGGTCGAACTGGTCGGTCGCCGGCCCGCCGCTACAGTGGCCCATGCCGGGCACGTGGAACAGCCGCACTACATCGCTCGCGCCGTCAGCGTCGTCGTCGTGGCGGTCGCGGCCACGATGCTTGCCCGAATGTTTCAGCTTCCGGTACCAGGCGGTGGTGTCGTTGATCGAGAAGATCGCGTCGCTGACGCCGTGGGACACGATCATGCGGCCACCGTGGCGGCGCAGGTTATCGTCGATGCGGTCCGGGTGAGGCGGCGTCATGAACGACATCCCCGACTGGGTGTAGATCGCGTTGGTCGCGAAGATCTGCTCCGCCAGCTCGTTGATGTTCGCGCCCAGCGTGAACGCCGGCCCGTTGAAGCCGACCGGGTTGGCCGGCGGTGTCTTGAAGATGAAGCCGACCGCTCCGGAGTCGAGCACGAGCGGCGCGAAGAACTCCCAGAACGCGACGCTGCCCGCGCCGAGGCCGGCGTCGTAAGGAAAGCTGGCGTAGACCGGCTCTCCGTCGCCGTCCTTCGGGCCCGCGAAGATGTTGCCGATGGCGGTCTTCTGCGCCGCACTCAGGCAGGTGCCGTCACGCACCCCGGCGCAGGTGGGCACGTCGGCGGTCAGGCTGAACGCGCGCTGGCAAACCCTGACGTTTTGGACCAACCCGTCGACCAGACCGTCGAGCGCGTCGCAGCGTCCGAGGACTCTGTTGGACACGAGCTGGCGCTCAGCCTGGGTCCAGGCGGTCGAGAGATCCGCCGGATTGGTTGCCAGCGGCGCGTACTGCTGCGCGCCGTAAATATTGGCCACCGCGGCCTTCGGCAGATTGAAGCCCGGCGAGCCGACCAGGTAGCCGTCGTACTGATCGGTATAGCGGGAAGCGGCGACCATGGTATGGCGTCCGCCGTTCGAGCAGCCGCCGATGTACGAGCGCTCGGGCCGCTTCCCGTACGCCTGACGGATCACGCTCTTCGCCATCGGCGTCAGCTTGCCCACCGCCTGGTAGCCGTAGTCGAGCCGCGCCTGCGGGTCGATGCCGAAGAAGGGGTTCTGTGCGTTCGTGTGACCGGCATCCGAGCTGATGACGGCGAAGCCCTGCAACAGCGCGCTGGTTAGCGGTCCGCCGCCGCTCGTGTTCCCGGTGGCGGTGGCCACGGCGCCGTCTATCCCGCCGTTCGCCTGGTAGAAGAAGCGCCCGTTCCAGTCGAGCGGCAGGCGCATCTCGAAGCCGATGGCGTAGGCTTGGCCGTCGACTGGGCTTGTTCGCTCGAACATCCTGCCGGTGAGCCGGCAGTGCGCGGGGATGGGCTTGCCGGCGATGCTCAGCACGCCGGCCGCGACACTGGTCGACGAGGTGAACACCGTATTGGGCGACGAAAGCGCGGCGGCGAGCGTCCCGCAGGGTTGCCGGAGCGGCCCGCCGGTCACCGGCCGCCCGTGATGGCCGTGCCCCCGCTCCTCTCGATCATCGGCCCGCCCGGGCTCGCCGTAGCCTTGAAGAATGACCGCCAGCACCACCAAGCCGGCGCAACGCACCTGTCGGTTCATCGCGTGCCCCCCTCCGTTAGCAGCGCTCGACGAAATCCGGGGCATTCTGGGGGCGTTGCTATGATCTGTCGACGCCGGCACGCTTATGGTGGATATCACGCGAATGGATATCAGGAAGGTCGACCTCAATCTACTGGTGGTCTTCGACATGCTGCTGCGACTGCAGAGCGTCACGAAGACCGCCGAGGCCCTGGGGATGAGCCAGCCCGCCATGAGCCTCGCCCTGAACAAGCTGCGGACCGCGTTCGGCGACCCGCTGTTCGTTCGCGGCTCGCGCGGGCTTTCGCCGACGCCGCGCGCCGAGCAGCTGGCCGTCCCCGTGCAGCACGTGCTCGATCAGATCAAGAACGATGTTCTGCGGCAGCCTAGCTTCGACCCGGCCACGACCGAGCGCACGTTCACGTTCAACATGGCCGACGTCGGAGAGCTCGTCTTCCTACCGAGGCTTCGCGCCCATCTGCAAGCCGTAGCACCCGGAGCGAACATCAGGACCGTTTCGACCCCGCCCGGACAACTGGCAGAGGGGCTGCAGTCCGGCGAAGTCGATCTGGCGATCGGATACTTTCCCGGTCTGCAAGGGGCGGTCATTTACCAGCAGCGGCTGTTCAGCCACTCTTTCGTCTGCATCGTGCGCAAGGACCACCCGGTCTTTCGGAGCCAGATTACGAAGAAACGGTTCCTGGAGGCGCAGCACGTGGTGGTGGATCAGGAGGGAAAGAGCCACGAGCTTTTCGAGGAGACGCTCGCCGCGCAAGGTCTGACCCGCCGGGTCGCGCTGAGCATCCCCCACTTCCTCGCCATCCCGCTGGTCGTGGCCGCGTCCGATTTGATCGTAACCGTCCCGTACGCCATCGGCGCGAGCTTCGCGAAGATGGCCAACCTCAAGATGCTTCGGCCCCCGATCCAGGTCGGTCAGCCGGAGGTGAAGCAACACTGGCACGCGCGCTTCCACCACGACCAGGTCAACCGGTGGATCCGGGGCGTGGTGGCGGAGCTGTTTCTGGACAAGCCGTGGGGGGCGACGGTTCTTCGGACTGCCCGGGCGGCGAACGCCCGCAGGGCGTGACCTCGGCGGTTGCCCGAGGTCGGGCCCCGCGCCGCAATCAGCGGCGATGGGCGAGTCGAGCCCCTCGTCACAGGGGCCGGGATTCAATGGTCTTCGAGGCGCGGGGTCCAGCTCTCGCCGAGATCCCCGGTGTCGGGATCGATCCAGCCCGAGACGCCGATCTCGGCCTCGGCCTCCTCGACCGTCTCGTCGGGCTCGAGATCGGCCGACTCGGCGTTGAAGCCCATGTCGTCGACCGCCTCGGCGAGCGTCCGGAACGGCCCGTGCTCCTCGCCGGTCGTGTCCGAGCGCCAGTAGAAGCCGCCCGGGCGCTCGATGATCCGGGTTTCGTCGTTGTCAGGCGACGGCTCAGGGATCGCTGGATCCATGGCATGCTCCTTGAATCCGCGCCCCGCGTGCCCATCTAGCCGCGAGGGCGGGATCGGCGATAGCGTTACGATTCTGATCCCGGCCCGCGCCGCACGCAACCGGAAAATGGCGAACCGCATCGCGCCACCCCCTTTCATCCCGCCGCAACGGCCGCGACCCCCGTCATGGAACGACAAACGCAGATCAACCTCTGGTACTTCGTGATCGCGGCGCTCGCCGCGATCTGGCTGCACAGCCTCTGGGTCCAGTCGCGGACGGTCGAGCCGATCACCTACAGCGAGTTCCAGAGCTATCTCAAGGACGGCAAGATCGCGGAGGTGGCGATCCGGGAGAACACGGTCGAGGGCAAGTTCAAGGAGCCCCTCGCGGATGGCCGCACCAAGTTCGTCGCCGTCCGGGTCGACGAGGGCCTCGCCAAGGACCTGCAGCAGTACAACGTCAAGTTCACCGGGGTCATCGAGAGCACGTTCCTGCGCGACATCCTCGGCTTTGTGCTCCCGGCGGTCGCGTTCTTCGGCCTGTGGTGGTTCGTGATGCGCAAGTTCGCCGAGAAGCAGGGTCTCGGCGGCGGCTTCCTCTCGGTCGGCAAGAGCAAGGCCAAGATCTACATGGAGAAAGACGTCAAGGTGACGTTCGACGACGTCGCCGGCGTCGAGGAGGCGAAGGACGAGCTGAAGGAGGTGGTCCAGTTCCTCAAGAATCCCAAGGACTACGGCCGGCTCGGCGGGCGCCTCCCGAAGGGGATTCTCCTCGTCGGCCCGCCCGGCACCGGCAAGACGCTGCTCGCACGCGCGGTCGCCGGCGAGGCCGGCGTGCCGTTCCTGTCGATCAACGGCTCCGAGTTCGTCGAGATGTTCGTCGGGGTCGGGGCGGCCCGCGTCCGCGACCTCTTCGAGCAGGCGCGGAAGCTCGCGCCGGCGATCATCTTCATCGACGAGATCGACGCGCTCGGCCGGGCGCGCGGCGCGTACGGCGTCGGCGGCCACGACGAGAAGGAGCAGACGCTCAACCAGCTGCTCGCCGAGCTGGACGGCTTCGACTCGTCGACCGGGCTCGTCCTCCTCGCCGCCACCAACCGCCCCGAGATCCTCGATCCCGCCCTCCTCCGCGCCGGCCGGTTCGACCGGCAGGTGCTGGTCGACCGCCCCGACAAGCCGGGCCGGGTTGCGATCCTGAAGATTCACCTCAAGAAGCTGAAGCTCGCCGCCGACGTCGACCCGGAGAAGATTGCGGCGCTGACGCCCGGATTCTCGGGTGCCGACCTCGCCAACCTTGTGAACGAAGCCGCGCTCCTTGCGACGCGCCGCGGCGCTTCGGCCGTAGCACTTCAGGATTTCAACAACGGGATCGAGCGCATCGTCGCCGGGCTCGAGAAGAAGAACCGCCTCCTGAACGAGACCGAGCGCCGCACCGTCGCCTACCACGAGATGGGACACGCCCTCGTGGCGATGACGCTGCCGGGCTCGGACCCGGTGCACAAGATCTCGATCATCCCGCGCGGCATCGGCGCGCTCGGCTACACGATCCAACGCCCGCTCGAGGACCGCTTCCTGATGACGACCGGGGAGCTCGAGAACAAGATGGCGGTCCTCCTCGGCGGCCGTGCGGCGGAGCGCATCGTCTTCGAGGAGATCTCGACCGGCGCCGCCGACGACCTCCAGAAGGTCACCAACATCGCGCGCGCCATGGTCACGCGCTTCGGCATGGTCGAGAAGGTCGGCCAGATCGCGTACGAGTCGGAGCAGAACCAGTTCCTCGCGACACCCGGCGGCGCGGTGAAGACCCGCGAGTTCAGCGAGGCGACGGCGCGCGAGATCGACACGGCGGTGAAGGAGATCGTCGACCGGGCCTTTGCGAAGGCGGTGAGGATCCTCACCGACCGGCGCGCGGTGCTCGAGCGCGGCGCGCGGCTGCTGCTGCAGCAGGAAACGCTGAGCGAGGACGACCTGAAGGCGCTCGAGGCGACGCCGACACCCGCGGCGGTCGCCGCGTCGTAGCCGCCCCCGCCGGCTAGATCTGGATCGCGTCGATCCGGTTGTGGATCGCGCGCAGGACCGAGAGCGCGGCGAGCGTCGAGGTCTTGGGGTTGTCGGCGAGCGGCCGTCCCTGGATCTCGACCCGCAGCTCGCCGAACGCGCCCTCCGCCTCGATGACGTGCACGTTTCCGGGGGCGTCCGGATCGGCGCTGAGGGAAACCTCGGTCCGGTCGAACCCGAGCCCGGCAAGTGCAATGGTGGCGGCGACGTTGGCGTTTTGCGGAAAGAGCCGCGCCGCCGCGCCGGCATTGCCGGTGTAGAACTCGGTCGCGCCCGTCAGCGCCCCGAGGTTGCAGAGCTCCTCGGCCGGCGTTCCTTTCCAGGCCTCCGGGACCTTGCGCGAGGTGTAGCGCACGCGCTCCAGGCCGCCGTAGCGCGCGGCGGCGAGGGCGTCGACGCCGGCGACCGCGCCCGCCGGGATCATGAGCTTGCCCATGTGCGTGCGGCTCGCGCGCTCGAGGCGCTGCAGCACCAGGGTGTCGGTGAGCGCGCCCACCGAAGTGACGAGAAAGTCGGCGCCGCTCGTGAGGCAGTCCTCGCCGAACTCCGCGACCGCGGCGTGGCCCGCGCACTCGACCGCGAGCTCGGGCATGTCGGTCAGCTTCTCGTACCGGTCTACGACCTGCACCTCGCCGGGCACGAACTCGTCGACCCGCGCCTTCACGTCCTTCACGTACTGGCTGCGCACCAGGATCGAGAGCCGGACGCGGTTCGCCTCGTTCTGGAGCGCCCGGGCGACGTGGCGTCCGACGGCGCCCATGCCGATCAACAGGATATGGCGCATCAGCCCTCCTTCGGCCGGCACTCTAACCGGGCGGCGCGCGGTCGAACAGCGCGGCGGCGGGCGACGCGCGCGAAAAAGGCTTGACAGGGCGCGGGGACCGGGTAGACTTCGTCTCACATAAAAATCAATGTTTCATTAGTGATACAACGAGCCCCGATGGCCCAGTGGCACGACGTGGCAGCCGCCGGTGACGTGGCCGAGGACACCCCCCTCGCCGTCAAGGTCGGCGAACGCGAGATCGGGATCTACGCGCTGAACGGCAGCTACTACGCGCTCGAGGACGTCTGCCCCCACGCGTACGCACTCCTCTCCCAGGGTTTCGTCGACGGCGAGGAGATCGAGTGCCCCCTGCACGGTGCCAAGTTCCATATTCCCACCGGCAAGTGCACGAAGGAACCCGCCGACCGCGACCTCGCCAAGTACGAGGTGAGGGTCGAAGGCGGGCGGTTGTTCGTCAAGACGGCCTGAGGGCGATGGCAGCGCTCCGCGATCGACGGATCCTGATCACGGGCGGCGCCCGCGGCCTCGGCCGGGCGTTCGCCGAGAGCGCGCTCGCCGCCGGCGCGCGCGTCGCGATCGCGGACATCCTCGAGGACGCCGGGCGCGCGTCCGCGACCGCGCTCGGGGCGACGTTCGTGCCCCTCGACCTCGCCTCCCCGCAGTCGATCGACCGGTGTGCGAGCGCGGCCGCGGCGGCGCTCGGCGGTCTCGACGGCCTCATCAACAACGGCGCGATCACGAGCTCCGGCGGCAAGACGCTCGAGGAGCTCGACATCGAGACCTGGGATCGCGTGATGAGCGTGAACGTCCGCGGCACCTGGCTCGCCACCCGCGCCGCCCTTCCCCATCTGCGCCGCTCGGGCAAGGGCCGCGTCATCAACGTGGCCTCCGACACCGCGCTCTGGGGCGCGCCGCGCCTCCTCGCCTACGTGGCGAGCAAGGGCGCAGTGATCGCGATGACGAAATCGATGGCGCGCGAGCTCGGCGCCGACGGGATCACGGTCAACGCGGTCGCGCCGGGGCTCACGCTCGTCGAGGCGACCGAGTACGTGCCGGCCGAGCGCCACCGCGTGTACGCGGAGGGCCGCGCGATCCAGCGCGCACAGGTGCCCGAGGACGTGTGCGGCGCCGTGACCTACCTGCTGTCGGACGCGGCCGGGTTCGTCACCGGCCAGCTGCTCGCCGTCAACGGCGGGTTCGTGATGCACTGAGCGGACTTTTCGTGGAGACACAACATGGCTGATCCGGCCGTCAAGGAACCCAAGACCAAGCGCACCTGGGACCGTCCCGAGGGCGCGAGCTTCGAGCAGTGGATGGAGTCGCGCGTCGCGCGGCACGCCACCCGCAGGTACGACTGGGACGCGCTGAAGTTCCAGGCCGACTTCGACCCGAAGTACCGGCGCGCGCAGATGCGCTACGTCGGCACCGGCGGGACCGGCGTCAAGTCCGACACCAAGACCGTCCCGGCGGAGCACTTCACGTTCTCGACCATGCTGCTGCCGGCCGGCGCCGAAGGACCGATGCACATCCACACCGACGTCGAGGAGATCTTCTTCGTCCTCCGCGGCAAGGTGAAGGTGATGTGCGAGAAGGACGGCCAGCGCTGGGAAGCCGTGATCGGCGACCGCGACCTCATCTCGATCCCGCCGGGGGTCTACCGCGGCGAGATCAACGTCGGCGAGGAGGACGCGCTGATGTGCGTGATGCTCGGCGCGCCCACGCCGATCACGCCGACCTACCCGGCCGATCACCCGCTCGCGAAGATCAAGCGCTAGCGCCGTCCGGACATGCCCCTCGACCTCGCGCCCGCCGCCGCGCTCGTCGCTCGCTACGCACTCGCGCAGCGGGCCGCCGGCGCCGGCGCGGTCTCCTACCGCGAAGCGGGCGCGGGACCGGTGCTCGTCCTCCTGCACGGCATCGGCAGCCAGTCCGGGTCCTGGGTGCGCCAGATCGAGGCACTCGCGCCCCGCTTCCGCGTCGTCGCCTGGGACGCCCCGGGCTACGGCGAGTCCGATCCGCTGCCGGGCGCCACGCCCTCCGCCGCCGACTACGCGGCCGCGCTCGCGGCGCTGCTCGAGGCGCTCGACATCGAGCACGCGGTGCTCGTCGCGAGCTCGCTCGGCGCCCTCGTTGCCGGCGCGTTCGCGGCCCGCTGGCAGGAACGCGTCGCCGGCCTGGTGCTCCTGAATCCCGCCGGCGGCTACGGGCGCGCCAGCGCGCAGGACCGCGAGGAGAAGCTCGCGGCGCGGCTCGAGCGGCTCGCGAAGCTCGGCCCACGCGGGATGGCCGAGGAGCTCGCGCCCGGAATGCTGTCGGCGAGCGCTTCCGCCGAGGCGCGCGCGCTCGCGGCGTGGAGCACCGCCGCGCTCCGTCCGGACGGCTACGCGCAGGCGGCGCGGATGCTCGCGAACGGACGGCTCGTCGAGGACGCCGCGCTCTACCCTGGCCCAGTGCTGGTCGTCGGCACCAGCGCCGACACGATCACCCCGCCCGCCGGATGCGAGCAGATCGCGCGCGCGTTTCCACGCGGGCGCTTCCGCCTGCTGGAAGGGCCGGGGCACCTGTCCTATCTCGACGTCCCGGCGGCCGTGAACACCCTGATCGCCGAGTTCGCGGCGCGCGACGTCCGGGAGGCTGCGGCGTGACGCCCACCCTGCCCCGGTACAACGTCCCCGGCCTCGAGCGCGGCCTGCGCCTGCTCCAGCTCTTCGACCGCGCGCGGCGGGTCCTGACCGCCGCCGACATGGCGCGCGCGCTCGACATCCCGCGCTCGACCGCGTTTCGCCTCGCGCAAACGCTCGCGCACCTCGGGTTCCTCGAGCGCGAGGGCGACAGCTACCGGGTCGGGCCGGCAGTGCTGCGGCTCGGCTTCGAGTACATCGCCTCGCTCGACGTGGCGGAGCTCGCCCGTCCGGTCGTGGAGCACCTGCGCGACGCGACCGGCTTGTCGGCGCAGCTCGTGATCCGCGACGGCCGCGACGTCGTGGTGGTGCTCAAGGCGTCGCCCGTCTCGACCTTCGCGAGCAACGTGACCGTCGGCACGCGGCTCCCGGCGCACGCCACGACCCTCGGCCGGGTGCTGCTCGCCGACGCCGACGACGCGACGCTGCGCGCGCTCTATCCGGAGCCGGCGCTGCCGCGGAGCTCGCCCCAGTCGCCCCGCACGCTCGCCGAGCTGAAGCGGCTGCTGCGCGAGGATCGCGCGCGCGGCTACGCGGTCAGCGAGTCGTTCTTCGAGCAGGGGATCTCGGCGGTCGTGGCGCCGGTGCGCGACCGGATCGGCGCGATCGCGGCCGCGATCAGCGTGACCGCGCAGCGCCCCACCCTCGAGAAGGAGCTGCGGGAGCGGCTGGTCGCCCAGGTGCTCGGCGCCGCCGCCGAGCTGTCGCGTCAGCTCAACTATCGTCCGGCCGAAGCGGCCGCGTAAGGAGGAAGCGAACCATGGCAGAGCGAGGCGTGATGCGGACCCACCTGCCCGCGGCGAACGCCGCGGAGGTGATCCCGGACCTGAACCCCTACCTCGAGGCGTATCGGAACCCGCGCGCGAGCCAAGGCGGCGGCGCGGGACACATCTTCGCCACGGCGGAGCGCGACCTGATCCAGTGGCAGACGCGCCCGGCGGTGCCGGCCGAGTACGAGAGCACGCTCGCCGATGCGCTCGAGCAGATCTTCGCGCAGCGGACCTACGACCTCGCGGAGATCGTCGCCGCGCTCAACCGCGAAGGCGTGCGGACGCCGTCCGGCGACGCCTGGACCGAGCGCAATTTCCAGGACACGCTGCGCGAGCTCGGCAAGCTCGCGTTCGGCTGATCACAGGAGGCGTCGATGGTCGATCCTCAAGCAGTCGAGCGGCTCGTCAATCGCGGGCTGCTGAACCAGTGGTACCCGGTGCTGCCGAGCTGGGCGGTGGCCGGCGCCCCGGTCGGCATCACCCGGCTCTCCCAGAACCTCGTGCTGTGGCGTGACGAGAAGGGCGCGGTACGAGCGATCGAGGACCGCTGCCCGCATCGCGGCGCGCGCCTCTCGCTCGGGTGGAACCTCGGTGACCGGCTCGCATGCTGGTACCACGGCGTCGAGGTCGACGGCACCGGCACCGTGCGCAAGGTCCCGGCGGTGGACCGCTGCCCGATGGAGGGCGAGCGCCGCGTGAAGAGCTATGCGGTGCAGGAGGTGCGCGGCGGGATCTTCGTCTACTTCGGCGACGCGCTCCATCCCGAGCCCTGCCCGCTCCAGCTCCCCGAGGAGCTCACGAGCGAGGAGTACGGCGCGATCCTGTGCTTCGCGAAGTGGAAGTGCAACTACCGCTACGCCATCGACAACGTCATGGACCCGATGCACGGCGCCTACCTGCACGCGGTGTCGCACTCGATGGCTGCCGGCGACAAGACCGCGAACATGCAGATGCGCAAGACCCCGACCGGGATCATCTTCGAGAAGACCGACCAGCGCGACGTCAACTTCGACTGGACCGAGTTCGGCGACACCGGCGCGATGTGGCTCCGGCTCGCGATCCCCTATCGCCCGAGCGCCGGTCCCGGCGGCAACTTCGGGATCTGCGGGTTCGTGACCCCGGTCGACGAGGACAACTGCCTGGTGTTCTTCTGGCGCACGCGCAAGTGCACCGGATGGGTCCGCGACGTCTGGCAGTTCATGTTCCGTACCAAGCTCGAGGGACTGCACTGGGCGGTGCTCGAGCAGGACCGGTTCGTCCTGGAGAACATGGCCCCGAACGCGCGCGCGCACGAGTTCCTCTACCAGCACGACACCGGCCTCGCGCGGCTGCGCCGCATCCTCGAGCAAAAGGCGAAAGCCCAGCTGGAGGCGCTCGAGAAGGCGATCGCACCGGCGCCCACGGCGCGGTCGGCGGCGTAGCCGCGGCTCCCTTGCGCATGGGCGGCGCCACCGACACCTTCATCGACGTCTCAGGGGGACCTTCCCGCCATGTCTGACCGCAAGCACCGCCTCACCGTGGGCGAGCTCGCCGCCGCGTTCCTCGAGCAATGCGGGGTGCACGCCGCGTTCGGCGTGATCTCGATCCACAACATGCCGATCCTCGACGCGTTCGGCCGCCGCGCCGCGGCCGCCGCGGCCAAGGGGCAGCCGGCGCCGATCCGGTTCGTGCCCGCGCGGAGCGAGCCCGGCGCGGTGAACATGGCCGATGCCCACGCGCGGGTCTCCGGCGGGCTCGGCGTCGCCGTGACGAGCACCGGCACCGCGGCCGGCAACGCGTGCGGCGCGATGGTCGAGGCGCTGACCGCCGGCACCCCGGTCCTGCATCTCACCGGGCAGATCGAGGTGCCCTACCTCGACCGCGACCTCGCCTACATCCACGAGGCGCCGGAGCAGCTCGACATGCTGCGCGCGGTCTCGAAGGCGGCGTTCCGCGTGCGCAGCGCCGAGACCGCGCTCGGCACGCTCCGCGAGGCGGTCCGCGTCGCGCTCACCGCGCCGCGGGGACCGGTGAGCGTCGAGATCCCGATCGACATCCAGGCCGCCGAGATCGAGGTCCCGGCCTCGCTCGCGCCGGCCGAGATCGCGCCGCCGCAGCCGAGCCCCGCCGAGCTCGACGCGCTGGCCGAGCGCCTCGCCCGGGCGCGCCGGCCGCTCCTCTGGCTCGGCGGCGGTGCGCGCCACGCCGGCGACGCGGTGCGCCGCCTGATCGACCTCGGCTTCGGCGTCGTGACCAGCGTGCAGGGACGCGGCATCGTGCCCGAGGACCACGCGCGCTCGCTCGGCGCGTTCAATCTGCACGGGCCGGTCGAGACCTTCTACGCGAGCTGCGACGCGATGCTGGTGGTCGGCTCGCGCCTGCGCAGCAACGAGACGCTGATGTACAAGCTGAAGCTGCCTCGGCCGCTGTACCGGATCGACGCCGATCCGCAGCAGCAGGGCCGCTGCTACGCCGACGACTTCTTCGTCCGGGGCGACAGCGCCGCCGCACTCGCGGGGCTGGCGGACCGGCTCACCGGCCGGCTGAAGCCCGACCCGGCGTTCGCGCGCGACCTCGCCGCGGCGCGGGAAGCTGCCGAGAAACTGGTGCGCGACGGGCTCGGACCGTACGGCGAGCTCGTCGCCGAGCTGCAGCGCGCCGCGGGCCGGAGCTTCGTCTGGGTGAGGGACGTCACCGTCTCCAACAGCACCTGGGGCAACCGGAGTCTCCGCATCTTCGGGCCGCGCGACGGCGTCCACGCCCTCGGCGGCGGCATCGGCCAGGGGGTGCAGATGGCCATCGGTGCCGCGCTCGCGGCCGGCGACCGGAAGACGCTGTGCCTCGTCGGCGACGGCGGGCTGCAGGTCAACATCGGCGAGCTCGCGACGCTCGTGCAGGAGAAGGCGGACGTCGCGGTGGTGCTGATGAACGACCGCGGCTACGGCGTGATCCGCAACATCCAGGACGCGCAGTACGGCGGGCGGCGCTACTACGCCGATCTCCACACGCCGGACTTCGCGGCGCTCGCGCAGTCGATTGCGTTGCCGTTCCAGCGCGTGCGCAGTCTCGACGGCATCGGCAGCACCCTCAAGGACGCGCTCGCGCGCCGCGGTCCGGTGCTGATCGAGGTCGACATGACCGCCGTCGGGCCGTTCGCGAAAGCGTTTGCCGGCCCGCCCGTCAAGAAAGCACTGGCATGAACGTGCAACCCATCCTGGTCGCCGGCGAGTGGCGCCGCGGGCGAGGCGACGTCTACGCCTCCCGCTATCCCGCCGACGACAGCGTCAACGCCGAGCTCGCCGCGGCGAGCGTCGCCGACGTCGAGGAGACGATCGCGGCGGCCGACGCCGCCCGGCGCCGGCCCGACTGGGCGGACCTCAAGCCGCACGAGCGGGCAGGCGTCCTCTACCGCGTCAGCGCGCTGATCCGCGAGCGGGCCGAAGAGCTCGCGCAGCTTCAGCGGCGCGACAACGGCAAGCCGATCAGCGAGACGCGCGCGCTCGTGGCAAGCGCCGCGGGTACGTTCCAGTTCTTCGCCGCCGCGTGCGAGACGCTCGAGGAGACGCTCACGCCGCCGCGCGGCGACTACCTCACCATGAGCGTGCACGAGCCCATGGGCGTGATCGCGGCGATCACGCCCTGGAACTCGCCGATCGCGAGCGAGGCGCAGAAGCTCGCGCCCGCGCTCGCCGCCGGGAACGCCGTGATCGTGAAGCCGGCCGAGGTCACGCCGCTCGCCGCGCTCGAGCTCGGCCGGATCTGCGAGCAGGCGGGCGTGCCGAAGGGCGTCGTGAGCGTCGTGCCGGGCAAGGGCTCAGTGATCGGCGACGCGATCGTCAAGCACCCGCTGGTGAAGAAGGTGTCGTTCACGGGCGGCACCACGACCGGCCGGGCGCTCGCCCGTCTCGCCGCCGACAAGCTGATGCCGGTCACGCTCGAGCTCGGCGGCAAGTCGCCGACCATCGTGCTCGAGGACGCCGACCTCGACCACGCGGTGGCCGGGGTGCTCTTCGGCATCTTCAGCTCCTCGGGCGAGTCGTGCATCGCCGGCTCGCGGCTCTTCGTGCACCAGTCGATCTATGGCCCGTTTCTCGACCGGCTGGCGGCCGGCGCGGCGGCCCTGCGGGTGGGCGACCCCGCCGACGCGAGCACCCAGATGGGCCCGCTCATCACGGCGAAGCACCGCGAGTCGATCGAGCGCTACGTCCAGCTCGGGCTGGACGAGGGCGGCAAGCTCGTCACGGGCGGCGAGCGTCCCAAGGGCGGGCTCTACGACCGCGGCTGGTTCTACCGGCCGACCATCCTCAGTGGCCTCGCGAACGACGCGCGCATCTGCCAGGAGGAGATCTTCGGGCCGGTGCTCGTCGCCCTGCCCTTCCGCGACGAGGCGGACCTCCTCGCGCAGGCGAACGACAGCGTGTACGGCCTCGCGGCCGGGATCTGGACGCGCGACTACAAGCGCGCATGGCGGATCGCGCGCGCCCTCGAGACCGGCACGGTGTGGATCAACACCTACAAGCAGTTCTCGATCTCGACGCCCTTCACCGGCATCAAGGAGAGCGGGCTGGGGATCGAGAAGGGGCGGCTCGGGATCCTGCAGTACCAGCACCAGAAGAGCCTGTACTGGGGCCTGAACGAGCAGCCGCTCCCCTGGGCGCGTAGTGAGAGGACGCAATGATTCTCGGGATCGACCGCATCATCTACGGCGTCGCGGACCTCGCGACGTGCCGCAGGTTCTTCCTCGACTGGGGCCTCGCGCTCGTCCGGGAGGACGAGGGCGCGCTCGACTTCGAGACGCTGAACGGCTGCGAGGTCCTCGTCCGCCGCACGGAGGACCCCCGGCTGCCGCCCGCGATCGAGCCCGGTTCGACGCTGCGGGAGGTGATCTGGGGCGTGCCGGGCGGCGCGGATCTCGACCGCCTGCGCGGCGCGCTCGGCGACGAGCCGAATGGCGGCAGAGGACGAAACGCTGCGCACCGCCGACCCCAACGGCCTCGGCCTCGGCTTCCGCATCACCCGCAAGCGCGCGATCGACGTGAAGGGCGTCCCGATCAACGCCTGGGGCCAGGCCGGGCGCGGCGTGAACCGCCGGAGCACCTTCTACGAGCGCGCCGAGCCGATCGAGGTCGGCCACGTCGTGTTCTTCACCGATCGTCTCGCCGAGGCGGAGCGCTTCTACGTCGAGCGGCTCGGCGTTCTGCGTGTCCGACCGCTATCCCGGACGGGGTCTGTTCCTCCGCTGCGCGCCCGAGGGCGGGCACCACGACCTCTTCCTCCTGCAGCCGCCGGTCGCGAAGCGCGGCCTGAACCACGTCGCGTTCGCGGTGCGCGACGTCCACGAGGTGTTCGGCGGCGGCCTCCACATCAGCCGCTGCGGCTGGGAAACCGAGCTCGGCCCCGGCCGGCACCCGATCTCCTCGGCGTACTTCTGGTACGTGAAGAACCCGGCCGGCGGCGCTCATCGAGTACTACACCGACGAGGACCAGCTCGACGGCGCGTGGGAGCCGCGCGAGTTCCAGCAGGCGCCGGAGGTGTTCGCCGAGTGGGCGGTGATCGGCGGCATCGACGGCAAGAGCCGCCGCGCCAAGGCGGCGCCGTAAATGAGCGGCATCGCGATCATCGGCGCCGGCCAGGCCGGCGGCTGGGTGGCGAAGACGTTGCGCGCGGAAGGCTACGCGGGCCGCATCACGCTGCTCGGCGACGAACCGCATCCGCCGCACGAGCGCCCGCCGCTGTCGAAGGCGGTCCTCGCCGGCGCGGCCGCCCCCGAGAGTACGCACCTCTTCAAGCCCGAGGACTTCGCGAAGCTCGGCCTCGACTTTCGCCCCGCGACCACCGCGATCGGGATCGACCGCGCGGCGAAGCGCGTCGCGCTCGAATCGGGCGAGCCGATCGGCTACGACCGACTCGTTCTTTGCACCGGCAGCCGCGTCCGTAAGCTCCCCGTTCCCGGGGCTGATTCGCCGCAGGTGCTCTACCTTCGCACGATCGACGACGCGGCCCGCCTCCGCGCGCACCTCGGCACCGGCAAGCATCTCGTCGTCATCGGCGGCGGCTGGATCGGGCTCGAAGTCGCGGCGACCGCCCGCAAGGGCGGCGCGGCAGTCACCGTCATCGAAGCGCTCGACCGCGTGTGCGCCCGCGCCGTGCCGCCGGAGGTCTCGCGCCACCTCGAGGCGCTCCACCGGCGCCACGGCGTCGAGCTCGTCCTCGGGCAAGGGGTCGAGGGGATCGAGGAAAGCGGCGGCCGCGTCGCGGTCGTGCTCGCCGACCGACGGCGGATCGTCGGCGACGCGATTGCGGTCGGCATCGGCATCGCGCCGAACGTCGAGCTCGCGCGTGACGCCGACCTCGCCGTCGACAACGGTGTCGTCGTCGACGAACAGTGCCGCACCTCGGATCCCGACATCTTCGCCGCCGGCGACTGCGCGAACCTGCCGCTCGCCTGCCTGGGCCGGCGGGTGCGGCTCGAATGCTGGGCGAACGCCCAGAACCAGGCGATCGTCGCCGCGAAGGCGGCGCTCGGGCAGGACGTCCGCTACGACGAGCTGCCGTGGTTCTGGTCGGATCAGTACGACGTGAACCTGCAGATCCTCGGGTTGCCCGCCCGCTGGCCGGAGCCGGTGGTGCGCGGCGATCCGGCGAGCGGCAGCTTCTCGCATTTCTACCTCGACGGCGAGCGCATCGCCGCGATCGTTTCGGTCAACGCGCCGCGGGACCTCCGCGCCGCGAAGAAGCTCGTCGAGACCCGGAAAGCCCGTCCCCGCCGCGAGCCTCGCGGATCCGGCAGTGCAATTGCAACGCCTGTAACCGTCCTCATCAGGAGACATGACATGACCGCAAGACGATCGACCTCCCGGCTCGCCGCGCTCGCGGCGGCGCTCGCGTTCGCCGGCACGTCAGCGCTGGCGCAGCAGACCTACCCCGCCAAGCCGGTCAGGATCATCGTGCCGTTCCCGCCCGGCGGCTCCGCCGATCTGGTGGCGCGCACCGTCGGCCAGAAGTTCACCGAGAACACCAAGCAGCCGATGATCGTCGAGAACCGGCCGGGCGCGGACACGATCATCGCGATGCAGGCGGTCGCGAGCGCCCCCGCGGACGGCTACACCGTCGGCTACGCGATCGGCTCCGCGCTCACGATGAACCCGACGCTCTACGGGAAGCTGCCGTACGACCCGACCAAGGACTTCGCGCCGGTCACGCTCATCGTCAACAATCCGCTCGCGCTGGTCGTGCATCCTTCGGTGCCGGCGAAGACTGCGAAGGAGCTCGCCGACTACATCAAGGCGAACCCGGACAAGCTCTTCTACGGCCAGGCCAACATCGTCGCGAAGGTGGCCACCGAAGCGTTCGCGGCGGCGGCCGGCGGGAAGATGGTCGAGGTGCCCTACAAGGGCAGCACGCCGAACGTGCAGGATCTGATCCTGGGGCGGGTCCAGGTCGCGATCGAACCGGTCGCGACCGTGCTGCCGTACGTGAAGGACGGGAAGCTTCGCGCGCTCGCGGTGACCGACAGTCAGCGCTCGAAGGCATTCCCCGACCTGCCGACCGTCGCCGAGAGCGGCGTGCAGGGCTACTCGTTCAACAACTGGCACGCGATCCTGGTCCCCGCCGCTACGCCGAAGGAGACCGTGAGCGCGCTCCAGGCCGAGATCACCAAGGCGGCCAGGCATCCCGACGTGGTGGCGAAGCTCGCGCCGCTCGGCGTCGAGGTCGTCGCCGGTTCGCCGGAGGAGCTGCAGAAGCGCGCGGCGAGCGAGCGCGAGCACTGGGCGAAGCAGATCAAGGCGCTGGGGATCAAGGTCGAGTGAACGGCGGACCCGCTCGCGGTCGGTCGGCGGCGGCCCGGCCGCAAGCGACGCCCGGCTGCCTCCGGACCGCGTGGCGCGGTCCGGATCATTGCTTCAGGCGCGTGCCTGCTCGTCCGCGGGGGTGATCGGCAGACGCACCGGTCGCCGGAGCCGCGCCGAGACGTCGAAGGCCTTGGTGAGCATCAGCCGGTCGTGGCCGTCGGCGGCGCTCGCGTGCTGCGTCGGCAGTCCCAGGGCAAGGCGGTTGAGCCACGACTCAGTCTCCTCCCTCATCGGGCCGCGGAGCTCGCCAAGGGCAACGTCGCCCGGCGGATAGCTCGCGAGAAAATCGACCCGCCTCGACTGGTCAGGCGCATACCCCTCACCCTGGGACTTCGATGTCGCGAGCACGATGTCGCGATGCGTATCGTCGATGGTCAGCACCCCTTCGGTGCCGACGACGCCCACCTCGAGGCTGTACACCGCCCCCGGCCACACGACCGGCAATGCCCACGAGATCGCCGAGTGATACAGCGTGCCGTCGGCGAAGACGATGGTGCCCGCGGTCGCGTCGATGCCGCGGAATTCCGGGCCGAGCGCCCGGTCGACCGAGCGCGCGTACACCTCGACCGGCTGCTTTCCCTCCATCATCCACATGACGATGTCGAGGGCGTGGGTGCCCGAGATCACCATCGGCGAGATCCGGCTCGGGTCGGCGGTGCGCCGGTAGTTGTCGATCGCCACCAGCCGGTTCATGAACGCGCGCGAGGTGACCAGCGTCACGTCGCCGAGGCTGCCGGTGCGCACCTTTTCCTTCGCGACCAGCCACCGCCGCCGGAACCGCTGCGTGTACCCGACGACCGCGTCCACGCCCGCCTGACCGATCGCCGCCAGCACCCGCTCGGACTCGGCGAGCTCGGTGGCGAGCGGCTTCTCGATGAAGAGCGCGAGCTTGCGCTCGAGCGCCGCGAGGATCGGATCGACGTGCAGATGCTCGTCGGTCGAGATGATCGCCGCCGTCGCCTCGGGCCGCCGGAGCAGCTCGCGGTGGTCGCCGGTCACGAAGTCCGCGCGGATCTTCTCGGCGACCAGCTTCGCCCGCTCCTGGTTCTTCTCGGCGATCCCGATCCAGTCCACCTGGGCGTGGCGCGCCGCGATCTCGCCGCGGATCAGCCCGATCCGCCCCGCCCCCACGATGGCGAGGCCGATGCGCTTCGGGTCCTTCCGCGGCATCGCCCGATCAGGCCGCCGCGCGCCGCGCCGCCGCGGGCAGCGGCAGATCGACCGGCGCGTTGCGCTCGGCCGAGAGATCCGCGGCCATGTAGACCTCCATCACCATGCGCGCGTGCTCGGGCGTCACGAGGACCGGCCGGTCGAGCGCGACCGCCTCGACGAAGTGGACCGTCTCGGCCGCCATCGGCCCGGCGTACACGTGCTCGACCCGCTCGCCGGGCATGGTCGACATCGGCAGCACCATGCCCTTCTGCATCGTGTTGAGCACGACGTCCTTGTGGCTGTCGTCGACGAGCAGCGCCCCCTCGGTCCCGAGGAACTCGATCCAGGTGGTCGAGAAGTTCGGGTATCCCGGCGGCAGGCTCCAGCCGCCGCCCACGACGAACGCCAGCCCGCTGTCCATCGTCACCGTGATCCACTGGCAATCGGGGATCGCCGCGCCGGTCGCGGCCTGCATCGCGCCGAACGCGACCTGGGAGTAGACGCGGACCGGCTTCGCCGGCTCCAGGCACCACAGGACGAAGTCGAGGTCGTGGGTCGACTCCATCGCCGCCGGCGACACGTTGCCGCGGCCGGTGATCTTCTGCCCGAGGCCGCGCGTGATGTGGCGGCTCACGAGCGCGCTGACCGGCTTGCCGATCGTGCCGTCGCTCACGCATTTCTTCACGTAGGCGAACTTCGGGTTGAAGCGCTGGGAATAGCCGATCGTGAACTTCAGGCCGCTCCGCCGGGCGAGCCCGATCAGCTCGTCGGCCTCGTCGAGCGCGAGCGCGATCGGTTTCTCGAGGAACACGTGCTTGCCGGCGGCGAGCGCGTCCCGGGTCATCGGGTAGTGCGTCGTCTCGGGCGTCGCCGAGACGACGATGGCGTCGATCTCCGCGTTCCGCAGCAGCTCGCGGTAGTCGCCGGTCGCGGTCTTGGCACCGGTCTTGCCGGCGATCTCGCGCAGCCGCTCGGGGCGGATCTCCGCGATGTGCAGGCTCCTGACGAGGGGATGGGCGGCACAGGTCTCCGCCCGGATCCCGCCGCACCAGCCGGTGCCGATGATTCCCACGCCGATCGGTTTCATGCCGGAGGCTCCCTCGAGGTCGCCCGGGATGAGATCACGGCCCGGGGCGCGGCACAAATGCGCGCGGGTTATCATCGCCATGCCGAACGTGCATGGCTCGCGGGGACCGCTTGGACTTCTGGAGCATGAAGTGCTTCGTGCAGGTCGCCGACCGCGGCAGCATCACGCACGCCGCCGACGACCTCGGCATCACCCAGCCGGCGCTCACGCGGCGCATCCACCAGCTCGAGAACGAGCTCGGCGTCGCCCTCTTCGACCGCCGGCCGCGGGGGATCCGCCTGACCGGCCCCGGGCGCGACCTGGTCGAGCATGCGCGCCGGATCCTCCGGGAGGTCACGCTTGCCGAGGGGCACGTGAAGCGCGCGCGCGTCACCGCACGAGGCCGGGTGGTGCTCGGGACCTCGCCAACGCTCGCGCCGCTGCTCCTGCCGGGGTGCGTCGCGCGCGCGCGCGCCGAGTGCCCGTCGGTCACGCTCCGGGTCGTGGAGGAATTCAGCGCCCAGCTGTACGACGACCTGCTCTCCGGGCGGATCGACGTGGCCGTGCTCACCAACCCGTCCCACTCGCGCAGCCTGACGTTCTCGCCGCTGCTTTCGGAGCCCGTCGTCGTGTTCGCCGCGGTCGCCGACCGCGGCATGAAGCGCAGCTACAGCGTCACCGAGCTCTGCCGCACCCCGCTCATCCTGACCTCCGCGATACGGACGCTCGTCGACCGGCAGCTCGCTCGGTTCGGGGCGGAGCTCGCCGCCGAGGCGGAGATCGATTCGATCGAGGCGATCCGCCGCATGGTGCTCGCCGGCGAGGGGATCACGGTGCTACCGGTGTCGACGCTCCACGACGATCTCGTCGCTGGCCGGTGCGCCGCCTACCCGGTGGACGATGCGAACCTGCACCGGATCCTGGTGCTCGCGCACGCGGCGGCGCAGCCGCGAACGCCGGCGATCGACGAAGTGCTACGCCTGGTCCGGACGGAGATCGACCGGCTCGCCCGGCTCGGGATCTTTCACCTGCCCGCGCCCCGGCGCGAGGGCCGGCGCGCCGCCCGGCGCTGAGCGAGCTACTTCGCCGGGATGACCGGCAGCAGCAGGTACGACGCCCGGCTGCCGCCGGCGTGGATGGTGTTCGCGCCGGAGTTGTAGTCGGCCGAATAGTGCGTGTACGGCGCCGCGCCGATGCCGTCGCGCGGCTGGATGTCGAGCCGGACGCGGTGGCCCTTGGCGAACACCATGCAGGTCGGCCAGATCTCGACTTCGACGCGGACCGCCTCGCCCTTTCGCAGCCAGTCGCGCTTCGCGTGCGAGTGGTAGGGCCGGTAGGGCAGCGAGAGGCGCTCGTCGAGCGCCCGGTGCGAGGCGCGCAGCCACCCTTTCGCGACCGGGACCGGCTGGCCCTGCTGCCCGATCTCGAACACATCCTTCCCGTCCCGGCCGATGTTGCGCAGGGTCGCGAAGAGATCCATGTCCTCGGTCGTGCTCGACACCCACAGCACCAGCACGACCGGTCCCGTGACCTCCATCGCGGCGGCGAGCGGTGCGGTCTCGAACGACACGCCCATCCGCGGCAGGCTGCCGGCGAGCGCGGTCGAGGTCCAGGAGGCGCTCGCGACTCCGGCTTTCGTCATGCCGCTCGCCGGGTACGACACCGCGCCGCCCTGGCGCGGCGCCGCCGTGACGAGCGCCCCCTCCGACTCCCGTTTGCGGTTCGCCTCCGGTCGCAGATAGAACCTGGTCCACCGGGTCCGCGCGATCGGCCATTCGCGCTCGGTGCGCCACGCGGTGTTGCCGTGCCCGCCCTTGCGGATCAGCAGCTTCACCGGCGGCTCGCGCATGATCCCGGTGTCGATTCCCTTGAGCCAGTGGTCGAGGAACCGCAACTGGTCGTCGCGGCCGTCCTTGGCATAGAAGCCGTGGTAGTGGGTCCCGGCGTGGATCCGCAGCTTCTTGTGGCGCGAGGCCGCGCGCACGTAACCTTCGGTATTGCCGCGGAGATGCAGCGCGAGCCCGCTCCAGTTGCCGACGCTGTACAGCGGCGTGTCGATGTTCTCCCAGGCCGGCCGGCGCCCGTGATACCACTCGCTGTCCAGGCTGTGACGCATGTATTCCCAGACCCACGGCGTCGCGAACGCGTCGGGCGAGGTCGCCTGCGGCCCGCCGAGCAGGTGATGCGCCATATGGTTGTGGTACCAGTTGACGACAAACCCGAACGCGAAGATCCCGCCGTGGTAGCCGAAGTCGCGGTACATGTCGGCCGCGCCCTCCCACGGGATCATCGCCGCGAGCGACGGCGGCTTCAGGCCGGCCACGAGCCACTGCGTCATCGCGAAGTACGAGATGCCGCTCGCGCCGACGCGGCCGTTCGACCAGGGCTGCCGTCCCGCCCACTCGATCGCGTCGTAGAAGTCGCGCGCCTCGGCCGGGGAGAACGGGTCGGTGCGGCCGGGCGACTTGCCGGAACCGCGGCTGTCCACGCGCAGTGCCGCGTAGCCGCGCGGCACCCACCACAGCGGGTTCACCGTCTCCCAGTTCATGTAGGGATTCGGCGCCTCCTCGAGGTCGGGTGGCGGAATCCAGAGCTTGTCCTTCTGGTACGACCCGATGTTGACGATCACCGGGAACCGCCCGCCCGACTTCGGGCGGAAGAGGTCGGCCTTGAGCCGGGCCCCGTCCCGCATCGGGAGCTCGAGGTCCTTTTCGACGACTAGGTCATAACGGGGCTGCGAGACGCGGGCAGTGCGCCGGACGACCTGATTCACGGCGTCAGTCGATCTTCACCTTGTTCTCGCGGACGACCTCGGCCCACGCCACGGTCTCCTTGCGGACGAGCTGCGTGAACTCCTCCGGCGAGCCCGAAAGGCTGACGGTCATCATCTGCTTGGCGAGCATCTCCTTCATCTCCGGCCGGGACAGCACCGCGGCGACCGCGCCGTAGAGCTTGTCGACAACCGGCTTGGGCGTCGCGGCGGGCACGAACAGCCCCTGCCACGCGTTCGTCCCGATGCCGGGAAAGCCCTGCTCGGCCATCGTCGCCACGGTCGGGATCTCCTCGAGCCGCGTCGGCGCGGTGGTGGCGATCGCCTTCAGGCGCCCCGCCTTGATCTGCGGTAGCGCCGAGGACAGGTTGAGGAACGCCACCTGGGTTTCGTTGGCGATGAGCGCCGGGATCATCTGGCCGGCGCCGCCCTTGTATGGCACGTGCACCATCTCGATCCCGGCGATCCCGATCAGCTTCACCATGTCGAGATGCGGATAGGTGCCGAGGCCCGCCGATGCGTAGTTGAGCTTGCCCGGGCTCTGCTTGGCGAGCGCGATCAGCTCCGCCACCGAATTGGCCGGAAGCGTCGGGTTGGCGATGATCACGTGCGGGATCTCGACCAGCTTGGTGACGCCGACGAGATCGCGCGACGGCTTGGTCTGCAGGCTGTTGGCGAACGTGGTCTCGTTGATCGCGTTCGTGGAGACGTTGCCGCAGAGCACCGTGTAGCCGTCCGCCGGCGCCTTCGCCGCGGCCTCGAGCGCGATGTTGCCGGACGCGCCGGCGCGGTTCTCGACGACGACGCTCTGCCCGAGGAGCTCCGGCAGCCGATTGGCGACGTGGCGGGCGATGATGTCGGTGGCCCCGCCCGGTGCGTAGGGGACGAGAATCTTGACCGGCCGGCTGGGATACGGGTCGCCGGACTGCGCGGCGGCCCCTAGCGGCAGCGCGGCGAGCGCTACGAGGGCGATGGCGAACCGAAGCATGACGTCCTCCTTGTTGAGCCTGCCGGTGCGTGGCGAGGTGGCCCCGACGCGGACCGCGTCGCGCGGGCGCGCCTAACGGCGAGAATAGCGTGCGCCGGAACGGGGACACAAATGACATGACCGCGCGGCATGCGAGCCATAGCGTTGCGGCATGGCTCGGCGGCGCGCGCGAACGCGCGCGGCTCGCGGCGCCGGGGAGCCCGGCTCAGTCGCCGAGCAGGCGATCGATCTCGGCGACGTGCTGCCGCGCCTTGATCACCTCGCCGATGTCCTCTTGGAGCGTGGCGCCCAGCATCGTCCGGACGGACTTGAGGCTGGCGCCGATCCAGGAACGCTTGAAGGTCTTGCTGTAAAGCGTGCGCCGCAGCGTCCCCAGCTCGTCGTGCAGCTCGCGCACCAGCGGGTCCTCGCTCTGCGCGGCATCGATCCGCTTCGCGAGCGACTTGACCACCTCGCCGACCGCCTCGAGATCGAGGTCCGCGTAGGGCTCGACCTCCGGCGGCGGTTCGGAGGGCGGCGGCGGTGGGGCCGGCCGTGCGGCCGGCGCGGGGCGCGGCGCGGGCGGCGGAGCGGCGGACCGCGATGATGGCGGGATCGTCGCCGCGCGCGCCGGGGGCGCGGTGGACGCCAACTGCCGCACGCGCGGGAAGTCGGGAGGAGGTGCGGCGGAGCGCGATGCGGGCCGGACGGAGGCCGGTCCGGAGAGCGGCACGCGCGGGAAATCGGCCGGCGGCGCTGCCGGCGCCTGCCGCACGCGCGGGAAGTCGGGAGGAGGTGCGGCGGAGCGCGATGCGGGCCGGACGGAGGGCGGGCCGGAGAGCGGCACGGGGCGGCTCGCCGACTTCAGCTGCCGCTCCGAGCTCGGTGCTGCCGGCGCCGGCGGCGGTGCCGGAGGCGGAGGCGCAGCCCGCGGCGTTTCCGGCCGCCGCTCGGGCGGCGCCTTGGCACCCAGCTTCGCGCCCTTCGTGGCGACCGCGTCCTCCACGTCGATGCCGAGCTCGTCCGCCAGGCGAAGTGCGTACAGGAAGATCTCCGCGATCGCTTCGGCCGCGGCCTCGCGCTCCTGTCGGCCGATCTGGCGCGACTCGTCCTCACTCAGCCACTTGAAGAGGTCCAGCAGCGTGCCGCCCTCGCCGGCGAGCGCCATCGCGAGGCTCTTCGGACTGTGCCGCGACTCCAGCCCCCGTTCGGCCACGAATGCGGCCAGCTCCCACTGCAATGCCTTGACATCCATCCGTTGCTCCAACTGCCTGCGCCGCCAAATTTTCCCCCGAAGGGGGTGGCGGCGCCAGCAGATGGGCGCGCCGCGCCGGGATTTCGTCTCTTCCTGGATAGGACCTAAGCCTCGCGCCAGCCCTCCAGCAGGGGGAAATAGAGGCCGAGTCGGTGATCGCCGCCCACCGCCCGGGCATAGCGCGCGAGCTGCCCAGCGTACCGCTCGCGCTCCCGGTCGAGGAACGACTCGGCGTCCGCGCCTTCGTGGCTGCTGGTCTTGTAGTCGACGATCCAGCGCTCGCCCGATTCGTCCCGGAACAACCGGTCCACCACCAGGCGCCGGACGGCGCCGTCCATCACCGCCGTCACGCGGTGCTCCGAGGCTGCGTCCGGGTGCGGGCCGAGGATCCACCGCCCGCGTGGGTCCGCGATCGCCAGGCGCAGCCCGCTCGACGCCCGCGCCACCGCGGCGTCGAGATCCGCTTCGCGCACGCCGCGCGCGGCGAGCTCGCGCCGCACCGTCGCGCGCTGCCGTCCGCGCGACGCGCGCCTCGTCCCAGCCGACGAGCCGCGTCGTCCGCGATGCGCTGCAGCCAGCGATGAACGACGGTGCCGACGTGCCGCGCGGTCTCGCCGACCCAGGAGAACTCGATCTCGTCCTGGGAGCGCGCCTCGTCGGCCGGTGCGCGCCAGCGCGCCGGCGGCGGCGGCGCGGCCAATCGCCAGTCGGGCGCGAGACGACTGAGGTCGCCGGGAGCGGGTTCGACGACCGCGCCGACGGGGGTGCGCGCGGCTTGCGCCGCCGCTTCGCGGAACCGCTCCCCCACGATCGGCCAAAGCGGCGCGAGCAGCGAGTTCGACGCGGGTTCTTTCGGCGTGCCGTCCCGGCCGTCGAGGCGCACGTCGCCGAGAAGGTGCACGCGCTGACGCGCCCGCGTCACGGCCACGTACAGGAGGCGCGTAGCTTCGTGGCGGTCGCGCTCGGCGTCGAGCTTCCGCAGCCAGGCGTAGATCCGGTCGGTCGGGGCGCCGGTCTCCTCGATCGGCGCGACCAGCAGCTCGGCCTCGCCACCCGGTCCCGCCCGCTCGGTCCAGAGGAAGAGACGCTTGCCGTCGTCGCGGCCCTTGCCCCCGAGGCCCGGGACGATCACGTGGTCGAACTCGAGCCCCTTCGCCTTGTGGATCGTCATGATCTGCACGTCGCGGTCGTCCGCGTGCACGTCGGGGAGGGCCCAGAGTTCCGCGAGCCGCGCGCGGAACGCCGCGAGATCCGGCAGTGCGGCGGCGTCTTCCGCGGCCTCGAGCGCATCGAGGTAGACGTCCGCGTCCTCGAGGTCGGTGGGATCGGCGACGCACGCCGGGCCGCCGAGCGCGAGCCAGGTCGCCTCGACCCGGTCGCGGAGCGTCCCGCGGCAGCGCGCGCCGACGGCGCGCGCCAGCACTCCGCGCACGCGCGCGAGACGCGCGGCGCCGTCCGGGGTGAGCCGCGTGGCTTCGTTCATGAGCTCCCACACCGTCTCGGCCCGGCCCTCGGCGAGCGCGGCGAGGTCGGCGAGCGTAAGGCCGCACCACGGCGCGCGGAGCACCGCGAGCCACGCGGTCCGGTCCGCCGGGTGCGCGAGCGCCTGGGTGAGCGCGAGCAGGTCCTGTACCACCGGGCGCTCGCCGAGCGCCTCGATCTCGATCGCCCGCGAGCGCAGGCCTGCCGCCTGCAGCCGCTGGGCGATCTCGCCCAGATGGCCGCGGTTGCGCACCAGGATCGCCACGCTCGCCGCGGGATCGTCCGCGCGCACGCGCGCGACGAGGTCGACGACGGCCGCCGCCTCGCCCGCGGCGTCGCGGTCGAAGAACGGGTGCACCGCGACCGCCGGGCCGGCGAGCGCCTCGCGCACGTGGGCGGACGGGGCGTACGGCACCGCGCCAGCGGCGAGATCCTCGCGCTCCGGCATCACCCGCGCGAAGGCGTCGTTGACCCACGCCACGAGCCCGGCGTGGGCGCGGAAGTTGGCGCTGAGGGTGACGCGCTCCAGTGGCACGTCGCCGATCCGCCGCGCGTCCCAGGTGCGGAGGAACTCGCCGACCTCGGCCTCGCGAAAGCGGTAGATCGACTGCATCGGGTCGCCGACCGCGAACACCGTACGGCCGTCGCCGGGCTGCCAGCCGGCGGTGAGCTTCGCGATCAGGTCGTATTGGGAGATCGAGGTGTCCTGGAACTCGTCGACGAGGAGATGGCGGATGCGGTAGTCGAGCGCGAGCGCCAGCTCGGTCGGCGCGCCCTCCTCGCCCAGCGCGGCGACCGCGCCCTGCGTGAGCGCGGGGAAGTCGACCTCGCCGTAGAGCCCGAACGCGACCTCGAGCTCGGCGAGGGCGTGCTGCAGCAGGATGGAAATCGCGGCCAGCGTATTCCACTGCGCGTCGCTGTACTGCGCCGGCGGCAGGCGGCGGAGATCGGCAAGCGCCTCCCGGAACTCGTCGCCGAGCGTGAGCGCCGCCACGCGCGCGCGCCACGGGTCGCCCGCCTTGCCCGCGAGGAACCCCTGCGCCGGCCCCGGGCGCTTGCGCCAGTCGTCCTCCTTGGTCAGCAGGAGATCCGCCAGCGCCGCCCACGCGGCGACATCGTCTGCGAACGGTCCCCGGCCCAGGTTCCCGAACGCGTGGTCGGCGACCGCGACGAGCTCACGCAGCGCGGCCGGCGCGAGGAGCTTCCGCGCGCGGACGAGCGCCTCCTCCCGGAGGCCGGCGAGCGCCGCTTCCAGCAGGCTTCGGTCGAGCTTCCGGCCGTGCCGGATCCACTGATCGCGCCGTGCGAGCATGTCGGCGAGCAGCTCCTCGAGCCGGGCGGCGTCGTTGTCGAGGTGGACGAGGAGGCGCGCGACGCTGTCGGCGACGTCCTGCTGCGACTCGACGAGCGCGATCGCGGCGCGCGCCGCCTCCCGGTAGCGATGCTCCGCGCGCTCGACGATCTCGGGGGCGGCGCCGAGGCGGGAGACGAGCGGCAGCTGGCGCGTCAGGCCGGCGCAGAGCGCGTCGATCGTCTGGACGCGGAGCCGCGCCGGGTTGTGCGCGAGATCCCACCCCCGCTCGGCGTCGCGCGCGCGCGCCGCGCGAGCGAGCTCGAGCGTGCGCTGCTCGCGCGCCCCCGCTTCCGGCGATTCGGTCGCGAGCGCGTCGAGCACGCGGTGGCGCATCTCCGCCGCCGCCTTGCGCGTGAAGGTGATGGCGACGATCTCCTCGGGCGCCCCGACGGTCGCGAGGAGCGCGAGGTGGCGCTGGATCAGGAGCTCGGTCTTGCCGGAGCCGGCTGGCGCCTGGACGATGAACGAGCGTGCGGCGTCAAGCGCGTCGCGCCGCGCCTGGAGATCGGGGAGGACTGCGGACGTCAGGGTGACTCCTCGCCCGCCGCGCGCGCGTCGCGCTCGTGGATGCGGCACAGCGCGTGGAGGTCGCACTCGCGGCAGGTCTGCGGCCGGCGCTTCGGATCGACGGCGGCGTGGCCGGAAGCGAACTCGTTCGCGAGGCGTTCGAGCTCTGCGCGCCAGAACGCGACCTGCGCGGTCCAGGTCGGTTCCGCGCCGGCGTCGGCGGGCGTCTTCAGGCCCGGCAGGGCATCGGCGGTGCGCGCGAGGCCGACGAAGCGCATGCCGTCGGCGGCGACCTGGGCGAACGCGGCGGCCGTCGCGTCCGGCTCGGCGCCGACGACGTAGAGCGGCAGCTGCGGCTCGTCGGGCCGCGGCTCGACGATGCCCGCCAGCGCGACCTTGCCGGTCTTGTAGTCGATGACGATGCGCGCCCCGTCGGCGGTCTCGTCCACGCGATCGAGGCGGAGCTCGAGCGCGAGCGGCCCGATCGCGACCGCGCGCTTCTCCTCGACCTGCACGGCGGTGAAGTCGCCGCGCTCCCGCTCGAGGTCGAGCCAGGCGCGCGCGATCCGCATGAGGCGGGCCTTCTCGAGGTCGGCGAAGCGGCCGGCGAGCGTCGCCGGGCGCCCGCGCCGCTCGCTCGCGATCGCCTCCTCCGCGGCGGCCGCGAGCCGGGTCGCGAGCTCGGCGGGCGTCAGCGCGTCGAGCACCTGCTTCGTCTTGAGCTCGCGCCAGACCGCGGCGAGCATGCGGTGCAGGAGCATGCCCCGCTCGCGCGCGTCGAGCCCGGCGTGCGGGGCCTCGACACCTGCGGCGCCGAGGCGGTAGCGGGCGAACGCCCGGAACGGGCACGCCCCCTGGGCCTTGAGGAGCCCTGCCCCGCCGCGCGCCGGCTGGCCGGCCGCGAACTCGGGCGCGCGCGCATCCGCGAGGTGTTCGACCTTCGCGGTCTGATGGATCGCCGCGCGCCAGGTCGGGTAGTCGGGCGCGTCGGGCGTGCCTGCCGAGACGTGTGCGACGAGCGGGCTCGGGGCGAGGTCGCGGTCGCCCTCGCGCCGCGGATGCGACAGCACGACCTCGGCGGCGCCGGAAAGCCATTCGGCCGTGCGCTGCCGCGCGAGTTCGAGCGCGGCCGCGGGGGTTGCGTTCGGCACCGCCGCACGCCGCTGCAGCGCGAGCGGAACGAACGGGTTCGCGCGGGCAGGCATCGGCCAGGCCTCGTCCGAGAGGCCCATCACCCACAGGTGGTCGAAGACCATGCCGGCGGCTTCGAGCACGCCGAGCACTTGGATCGGGACGTCGGGCGTCTCGGGCTGGAAGAGCGTGTCCTGCGCCATACGCCGCAGCCGCCCGAGCGCCGCGGCGAAGCCGAGCTTCGGTGCGGTGCGGTCGAGCCCGGCCAAGCGCGCGACCACGTCATGCCACTTCTTCAGCGTCTGGTACTCGGCGGAGTCGAGCGAGCGCTCGCCCGGGAAGCCGAGCAAGGTCAGCGCGTCGCTGAACGCCCGCGCCCAGTCGCTCGGCAGCTGCGCGCCGAAGAGCCGACTCTTCCTGAACGCCGCGTACTCGTCGAGCGTGCGCGCGAGCTCCGGTGCGGCGTCGACCTGGCTCGCGAGGCGCTCGAGCGTCACGTACGGCTCCGCGCGCCGGCGGAGGCGAGCGTCGACGGCGGCGCGGCGCGCGAGCTCGGTTTCGGCGCGGGCAATGAACGGCGACCGCATGACGAGGCTCGCGCGTTCGAAGTCGATTTCGCGGCCGCCGAGCTCGAGCGCGGCGAGCGCGTGGGCGACGAGCGCGCGGTCGGTCAGGGGATCGCCGAGCGAGATGTTGTACGCCGGGACCTCGGCCGTGCCGCCCGGATCGAGGGTCTCCGCGAGCGCACGGCGGAGCGCGTGCTTGCGCACCGCGAGGTCGGGGACGGCGATCGCGATCCGGGCATCGGGGTTCGCTTCCAGTCGCGCCCGCGCCCAGTGGGCCGCACGGCGGATCTCGTCCCGCGCATCGGCGGCGGCGACGCGTATTGCGTTCGCTTCGCGGCGCGGCGTGCGGCAGCTCGCGAGCTTCACCCCGTTGGCGGCGAGCGCGGTGAGGAACGCGTCCTGCTGCGGGGTTACGGCGTCGAATCCGAACGCCACGAGCAGGCGCGGCTTCTTCACCGACGCATGGCCGAGCGCGTGGCTCACGAGCTCCGGGAGCCGCGCCCGGTCGGTGAGGCTGGCGCGAGCGGTGCGCTCGGCGTAGTCCCGGGACCAGGCGAAGAACGCCTCGGCATCGGCGCTGAAGGGCGGCGCGCCGAGGTGCTCGACGAGGCGCCAGGCGTGCGCGAGCTCCCAGGCCTCGCGCGCGAGCGCCGCGGTCTCGGGCACCGCGAGGAGCGGGCTCGCGCCCGGGTAGGTGCTCACGCGCTCCTCCCACAGGCCCTGCTCCTGCTCGGAAGTGAGGAGGAGCGGGAGGCTCGGCGCGAGCTCCGAGTAGAGCGCGTCCTCGTAGCAGCGCTCGACGAACGCCGGGTACGGCAGGATGTCCGCGGTCTCCCAGGCCGTGCGGCCGGCGGCGAGCTGCCGGCGATCGAATTCGGTGGCCAGCACCTGCGCGAGGCGGCGGTTGGGGGTGACGACGGTGATTCCCGCCGCGTGGCCGGCGGCGAGGCGGGCGAAGAGATCGTCCTTGGCGAGCTCGGGCAGCGCGGCCGGCATCGCCGCGGATGATAGGTCACGCGCCGCAGCCGCGGCGGGAGTCAGCGCTGCGCCGATTGCACGGTCCTCGCGAGCGGCTGCGGCTGTGGCTCCGGCTCGGCGCCGAACAGCCCGACAAGCACGAGCGCGAGGATCCCGGCGATCACGACCGCGCGGTCGCCGAGGGACGATTGCGGTGCCATCGGCCGGTCTTCTTGATGCATGCCGCCACTATGCAGGGTGCAGTGGCTCACTGCGCGAGCCTGCGGACCGCGTCACCGACCGGTAATCGATCCGTCACGCCGCGCGGCGGTTCTGTGAACATTCGTCACAATCCAGGGCCCCGCGCGCCCGCGGCGGGAACTGCCACAGGGGTGTAACCGGAGTTGCCTATTTTTTAGGCAACGCCCAAGATTTAGGCAACGCCCAAGGCGATTCGAGCGCGATGACCCCCGCCTACCCGACCATGCAGCGCCTCGCGAGGGCGAGCCCCGAGCAGCTGTGGGAGTGGTATGCGCATCTGCCCAAGCCGGCGACGCCAGGGGAGCGACAGGTGCTCGTCGAGACGATGCGGCGCCTGAACCTCATCCCCGGCGCCGGTTCTCCCGGAAGCCCGCGTACCGCGCTGCCGCGACCGCCGTTGCGGCCCGCCCGCAGCGCCCCCTAGTACACCTCCGGAACATACATCTCCAGCGGAACCGGCCGGCGGTGGTACTCGGGGTTCCGCTCGCGCGGCGGCAGCTCGATCGGGGGGCGCTGGATCTCGTGGTACGGCACCTGGCCGAGCAGGTGATGGATGCAGTTCAGGCGCGCACGTTTCTTGTCGACCGCCTGCACCACCCACCACGGCGCCTCGGGGATATGGGTGCGCTCGAGCATGGCCTCCTTCGCGCGGGTGTAGGCTTCCCAGCGCCGCCGCGATTCCAGATCCATCGGGCTGAACTTCCACTGCTTGAGCGGGTCGTGAAGGCGGGTCTCGAAACGGAACGCCTGCTCGTCGTCGGTGATCGAGAACCAGTACTTGACGAGCTGGATGCCCGCGCGTGCGAGCATCTTCTCAAACTCCGGGACGGTGCGGAAGAACTCCTCGTACTCCGCGTCGGTGCAGAACCCCATCACCCGCTCGACGCCCGCGCGGTTGTACCAGCTGCGATCGAACAGCACGACCTCCCCGCCCGCGGGCAGCTGCGCGACATAGCGCTGGAAGTACCACTGCGTGCGCTCGCGCTCCGTCGGTGCGGGGAGCGCTGCCACCCGGCACACCCGCGGGTTGAGGCGCTGGGTGATGCGCTTGATGACGCCGCCCTTCCCGGCGGCGTCGCGTCCCTCGAAGAGGACGACGAGGCGGTGCTTCGTGGCGCTGACCCAGTCCTGCATCCTCACCAGCTCGCGCTGCAGCCGGAACAGTTCGCGGAAATAGCGCTGGCGCTCGCTCTTCGCCTCGTCCTCCCGCGCGCGCGCCTTGCGCAGGTCTTGCGCCGCGGCGCTCGTCGTCCATCTCCATCTCCAGCTCCTCGTCGAAGCTGTCGACGAGATCGTCCTGGATGCGCTGATAGAGCGCGTCGTCGATTTCGATCCGGCTCGAGTCCATGGCTGGAAGACCCCCTTTGCAGTCCCGCGAGGATGCAATCGTTCTGTGACAGCGGTGTCGACGCTCCGGACGCCCCTGGCTCAGTACCGCGCCAGCGCGGCGGCCAGCTGCTCCTTCACCGCCTCGCGCAGGCTCCCCGGCTCGACCACCTCGACGTGGGGGCCGTGCCGCAGGATGTCCATCGCGAGCTCGCGGTGATCGGAGAACGGCAGCTCGAGCAGGTAGCTGCCGTCGCGCTCGAAGCGCCCCTGCTGCTGCGGATGCCACTGCTCGGCTGCCACCCACCGCGCCCGCTCGGGCGTGAAGCGCAGCTTCGCCCAGACGGTTTTGCGCCCGGAGAAGATGCCGTAGCCCGCCGCCAGCACCTCGTCGAGCTCGCGGTCCGGGACGCTTTTCGCTTTCTGGTCGAGCGGTTGCGCCGACTGGATGGCGTCGACCGCGAAGCTGCGCACGTCCTGGCGCAGGTGGCACCAGGCGTCGCAGTACCAGTTCTCGCGGTAGTGCACCAGCCGCTGCGGGCTGATGTCCCGTTCGGTGCGCTCGTTCGAGCTGCGGCTGACGTAGACGATGTGCAGCCGCCGTCGGTCGAGGACCGCGTTGGCGACCAGCTCGAACTGCGGCAACGCGAGCCGGCGCGCACCGAGGTGGATGATCCGGATCCGGCGTTCGACCTCTTCCGCCGAATGCTCGCCGCTCCCGAGGAGCGCGCGCAGCCGCGCGAGCAGCGGCTTCACGTGCGGCTCGAGCAGCCCCGGCTGCACATCGGCGAGCAGGTGCTGCATCGTGAGGAGCGCCCGGATCTCCGAGGGGTTGAACCAGAGTCCCGGGAGCTGGTAGCGGCCGGCATCGGCGGCATCGCCCGCGAAGCGATAGCCGCGTCGCTCGCGATCCCACTCGATCGGGGCGTTGAGGCGGTCGCGCATGTACTCGAGGTCGCGCTTGAACGTCGCGCGCGACACGCCGAGCGCGTCGAGGAACTCGCTGATCCTCACCGCGTCGCGCGCGGCGAGCAGCTGGTGGATCTTGTAGAAGCGTTCGGTGCGATCCATCGCGCTGACGGGTTCCCGACGCGATTGTTACACGCCGTCAACTGATGGGAACTCTTCCTCGCTCGGCCGCCGAAACCCCCGGGCGATCGAAAACCATTGTCACACCGGCGTTTGGGCGCTTGCACCGCGTGGCATGGTGGCGCCGGGTTCGCGCGCGGAGTAGTAGCCGGTGTCCCCCCTCCCATCAGGGAGCCGGCGATGAAGCGTTCGGATCTGAGTTTTCCCCTGCGGCAAGCGTTTGGGCCGGGTTCCCCCCCGGCCCTTTCTTTTTTCAGCGTCAGGGCGCGAACTCGCGGAGCAGTTTGCCGGCGCGCGTAGCAGAAGGGATCGGGCCCCGTTCGTCGGCCACGCGCTCGCCGTTGACCCAGACGCCGTGCACGCCGATGCCCGGCGTGACGAGCCGCGGCGCGCCGGCCGGCAGATCGAAGACACGCTGCTTCGGGCCGCGGTTCACGGTGGCCGGATCGAACAGGAGCAGATCGGCCGCGCAGCCGATCTCCAGGCGCCCGCGGTCGCGGATGCCGAATACCCGCGCGGCGTCGCCCGTCAGCTTCTTGACACCGTCTGCGAGCGAGAGCGCACCGCGTTCACGGACCCAGTGGCCGAGCAGGTGCAGCCCGAACCCCGCGTCGTTGAAGAACGTCAGGTGCGCGCCGGCGTCGGACAGCGACACGAGGCTGTGCGGGTGGCGGATCATCCGGCCGACCGCCTCCTCGTCGGAGTTGAGCAGCAGCGCGACGAACACCGTCTTCAGATCCTCGGCCAGCGCGAGATCGAGCAGCGCATCGAGCGGATGCTTGCGCTGCTCGCGGCCGATGTCGGCGAACGACCGGTTCTCGAGCGCGCGGTTCGCGGCCGACGCAGTTTCGACCACCTGAACCTTGTCCCACTCGCCGCTGAACAGGCGGAAGACCGCCGGCTGAGCGAGCTCCGCGCGGAGCGCATCGCGAAACCCGCGATCGCCGATCACCCGCGTGAACTCGTCGCCTTTCCGGCCGAGCGCGGGCTTCCAGGCCTCGAGACCTTCGAACGGATACGGCGCCTGCAGCGTGAAATCCATGCTGAGCGGGCAGCAGGAGATCGCGCCGACGAGCCGTCGCCCGCGGGCGTTCGCCGCGCCGATCTCATCGAGATCGCTGAAGACGGCGTCCGGGTTGACGCTGCTGTGGAGGAGCGCCGCGACGACCACCGGCCGGCCGTTCCGTGCCGCGATCTCCTCGAGGAAGCTCACCTTGGTGTCGCCGCCTTTGGTGAGCATGAAGAGGCCGGCGCCCCGCACCGCCCCGGTGAGCGCGAGCAGCTCCGCGTCGTCCGCGAGGCGCGAGGGCATCGGCAGGCCGCCGTCGCCGTTGTGCGCCGGCGAGGTCGACGTCGCGAACCCGATTGCGCCGGCCCGCATCGCCTCGGCGACGAGGCCGCGCATCGCCTCGACGTCCTCCGGCGTTGCGGCGCGCCGCGGCGCGTCCTCCCGCATGACGAAGGTCCGGATCGAGGAGTGGCCGGCGAACGCGGCGAGGTTCAGTCCCAGGCCGTTGCGCTCCAGCATGGCGAAGTACTCGGGAATGCTCTCGAAGTCCCAGCGGATGCCGGCGCGCAGCGCGTCGAGAGACATGCCCTCGACGTTCGTGAGGTTGCGCATCACGAGGTCGCGGTCCTCGGGCCGGCACGGGGCGATCGTGAAGCCGCAGTTGCCGATGACCGCGGTCGTCACGCCGAGCGAGGACGAGGCCGTCAGGTTCGGGTCCCAGGTGACTTGGGCGTCGTAGTGCGTATGGTTGTCGATGATCCCCGGCGCGAGCGCGAGCCCGCGAGCGTCCACGACCTGCCGTGCCGAGCCGACGTCCTCGCCGATCGCTGCGATCCGGCCGGCCGCGACTGCCAGGGCGCCGTGGCGCGGCGGGTTCCCGAGCCCGTCGATGAGCTGCGCGTTGCGGATGACCAGGTCGTGCACGCCGCGAATCTTACGTGAAGCGCCGGGCCGGGGACCGTTTCGGTACGGCTTCGCGCGCGGCGGACCCGTGCCCCATGCGGCGACGAGCGACGGCGTGAAGCTCTATCCTGAAGAGGTCGGCATCGGCCCGACCATCGTGTTCGCACACCAGCTCGCCGGCGACCACCGGGGGTGAAGGCCGGAGCTGCGTGCCGGGCGCATTTCCTGGAGCTGGAGGCGTTTGTCGGTGAGCACTAGGAGGTGCCAAAATGACTGATGCCAGCTCGATCAGCAACTTCCGCGTCCCCCATAATTGATAGGTCGCCGCGATACTGGTGTTTTGTACAGTTTTTTAGGAAACCTACTTCCAGTTGGGCGTCGATAGTACCGTGACCGCGGCTCCGTCTAACTGCTACCTCTGTGGTCGTCCGCTCGCGCAGCCTACGAGCAGCGATCACGTGCCTCCGAAGCAGTTCTACGCCGATGAGATCAGGAAGACGCACAACCCTAACCTTCTGACTACCCTCGTCCACGCCGACTGCAACCGTTCGTATCAGCACGACGAGGATTACTTCGTCAACACGCTCGCTCCGTTTGCGCGGGGCTCGTACTCTGGTGATGCCTTGCTGAGAGAGGTCTTCACCAAATACAGGGCTGGGACGAAGCGCGGTCTCGTCAGCAAAGTCCTTCAGGAGTTCGACCGCCAACCTAGTGGTCTAGTGCCCCCGGCTCATCTGATTGCGAAGCGATTCGAGGGCGCGCGCGTTCATCGCGTGGCGTGGAAGATCATCCGAGGTCTCTACTTTCACCACTACGCCGAGTTCCTTCCGGAGGACACTCCGAGCGGACTTCAGATCGTTCCGCCAGATCAACCACCGCCGAAGGAGTTCATCATCGGTCTGCCCGACCATCCGGTCCATGGCCGTTACCCCGGAGTGTTCGACTACAAGTTCGCCAAGTTCCCGGAAGTGCACAACTTCCACTACTGGGCCATGCTGCTGTGGGACCGACTAATCCTGATCATGACGTTCCATGATCCCGCATGCGATTGCGAGCGTTGCGCACAAGTGAGGGACAGCCGTGCTTCCGTCGTCGCAGGGTAGTCGTCGGTCGACGCCCAACCCACCCATCTGCCGACACACGTCCGAAACCGGCATGCCTGACTCGGCTTGCCGCAATGCGAAAGCGATCTGCTCCTCGGTGTAGCGGGACTTCTTCATGGGCGTCTCCTTCCCCTTCCAGGAGCCTGCGCAGCCACCTTACTCTCGTTCTAAACTGCCGTGAGATTCCGGGGGGACGTCAGGATCGAGACGCCTGAGAGGCGGCGCCAGCTCATTCGGGTAGCGCTGAAACCGACGGCGCCTTTGCCCTCAGTGACCTTCTCTGGCTCGCCAGCGGACTCGTCGTCCTCGTCGCGGTCTCCGATCTCTGCGGGGAATTGTCGGGCGCATTCAAACGATTCTGCATAGTCAGGAGGAAACCATGCTCACGCCGCTGAAAAACATTCGGATGGAGTTCGGTCAAGTCGAGTTTGACGACCTGTTTGCTCCCGACTGTGAACCGGGGGACTGGCAGTTCGTTAACGTGCCCATCTCCTTCGCGAAGCCGCCGCACGTCATCCTGACCGCCAGCGATCAAACTATCGAAGATTCTTCGATGCCCTTCGCGGCTGTGGTGGGCGTCGCTCAGAATGTCGGATCCAACACCTTCAGGTTGGCTGGACGCAACTCAGATTGCGGAGCTGGCATTGCCCGAATGAATTGGCTCGCCCTTCTCGAGACCAGCGAAGAGCAATTTGCGATAAAACAGGTCCGGATGGGAGTCTTGTTTCCAAGAAAGTTCATGAGGGACTGCAAGACAGGGGACTGGAATAGCTGGGAAGTCAAGTTCAGCGAGCCGCCTTTTTCCGACTTGCCAACGATCTTCGCGACCGCCGCTGATCGCTTCTGTGAAGTTGCCGAATTCTACGAGGAGGGAGAGTCTTTCAGCGCGTGGATCCCGTCGAACTACGCGACTCCCGCCGTAGCGGTGGCGCGGAAAAGGACCGTTGCAGGTTTCTCCCTGACGGCGCGCAACCCCGATCCCCGTGAGGGATGGTGCAACTTCAACTACCTGGCCGTCCGCGAGAGCCCTCCGACCGCTGCGGGACTGCCCGCCGGCGGCCTCCAGCAGATCTGGGTCGATTCGGGGCAGGTTCCAACTAAGTGGTTCAAGCCATGCAGCGACTGGAACGCCTGGAACTCGTGGCATGTCACCTTCGATCAGGCTTTCCTCACTCCACCGACGGTCTTGGTCACTGCCCTCCATCCCGGAAACTCTGGTCCCGCGGTGGTTGGCATGGCCAGTTACGTGACGCCGAACGGCTTCCTTCTCCGTGCGCGGAACTCGGACTGCGTTGCTGGCGCTGCAGGTTTCAACTGGGTCGCGTTCGGGTGCCTGCCGGGTTGCGCATGATAAAAACAAAGAAGAGCTGGAGGCATGGCGGCGTTGGATGCTAACGGTATTCCAGCCGATGCATAGCGAGATGTTATCCATCATCACCAAGAACGCAGACTTGCTCATCGAGGGCGACCTTCCAGAGCCCCTACAGCTTTTCTGCGCACATGTTGCTGCTTACAAGGTCGTCTTTGAACGATGGAGCAAGAACGACTTTGCCGAATACACCTCTGTATTGAGCTATCCGACCAACGAGATGGCCGCATACCTGGAGACTTCGTTTAAGCACTTGAAGTCTGAACAGGCACTACTTTTGAGCGGCCGACTGTTCAACAAGGGCATGGCGCCGACGAGCTGGAAGCGCGCGGCTCATGGCCGGCGTTAGGCGTCGAGCCCACTCCTGGCTCGGCCTATCCACGGAACAAGCGACGATGCCCCTATTGGGAAAAGCCGCAATGCTTCTGTCATTCGACGTTGTCCCGCACGCAATTCCAGAACACGACGACTGGCATACGCATGAGCATCTTCCGGAGAGACTTTCGATTCCAGGCTTCGTCCGCGGAACTCGCTGGGTAGCGCCCCGCGGACAGCCGAGATACTTCGTAATGTATGAGGTCGAGCAACTCGCGACGCTGACCTCCAACGCGTATCTCGAGCGGTTGAACAACCCCAGCCCATGGACATCGAAGATGATGACCTTCTATCGAGGCATGATCAGGGGGTTCTGCACGATGGCAGGCAGTTACGGAGTCGGCATGGGCCAGGCAGGTCTGTTGGTTCGCTTCAAGCCGGCTACGGGATCGGAGGTTTTACTGCGCAAGTGGCTGCTCCATGAAGCACTACCTCAGCTCCCTTCGAGAGTTGGCCTGGGCAGCGTCCATCTGTTTGAAGGGGCCCTCACGCCCCAAATGACCCAGGAGCAGCGTATTCGGGGTGCCGACGCAGGCGTTGATTGGGCGGTGCTGGCAATGGGCTACAGTGACGAATCCGTGGCAAGTCTCCTGGAGGTAGACCTCTGCAACGCGCAACTTGAACAGCACGGCGCCACAGGAGTCCTCAGTGCCGTGTATCGAATGGAATATTCGCTCACCGCGCGAGAACTCAACGCCTAACCCTTCGTCGCAGCCGACTCGTTCCGGCGGGCTTCGCCCGCCTCCACGGACCGCTGAACTGATGCGTCGGGCCTCGCGAACGCTGGGCGTCACTTACTGAATAGGTGGATCGAAATGCCGAATAGGTATGTCGTCGTTTCAGGTGTTCTCTTCGGTGTGATAGCGCTGCTTCAAGCTGTGCGGGCCCTCAATCAATGGCCGGTCCATGTCGGAGGTTTCGACGTACCAGTGTGGGTTTCTTGGGTTGCAATGGTCGTTACTGGCGGCTTGTGCGTGTGGGCATTTCGGTCCGGGAACAAATGAGCGGGCGTGCCGCTCAACGCGAAAAACTCCAAGAGCTTCCCGCGCGAAAGCCGCTTCCTCAGCACCGCCTTGCCGTGCTCGTCCACCCCATGCACCGAGAACACCTGCTTTGCCAGGTCCAACCCCACGGTAGTAACCTTCATCGCGGACTCCCCCTCTCTTCGATTGGTGACGAATGCACCTCCAATCTGGCACATCTGATGCCGTCCGAGTTGGGGGAGTCCATCTCATTCGTTCGGCATCCGGGAGGAGAATCGAATGACGGCACGTTCACTTTTGGCGACGGCAAGAATCGGGTTGATCCCGCTTCTGCTGGCAGTCAGCGTCGGCGCAGAGGCCGCCGAGATCAAGGTCCTCAGCGGCAACGGCGCAAGAGCCGCGGTAGCCGAGCTCGCCGCCCAGTTCGAGCGTGCCACCGGGCACAAGGTCACGATCCGATTCGAGGTCAACCCGGCGGTCAAGCGGAGGATCGAGGCCGGCGAGGCTTTCGACGTCGCCGTGCTCAATCCCCCGGTGCTGGACGATCTCATCAAGCAGGGCAAGATCGCCGCCGACACGCGTGCCGTTCTCGGGCGGAGCGGCATCGGCGTTGCGGTGCGCGCGGGCGCGCCCAAACCGGACATCTCCACGGTCCACGCCTTCAAGCGCACGCTGCTCAGCGCCAACTCGGTCGCCTATCCCGGCGAAGGCGCGAGCGGCAAGTACTTCGTCGGCCTCGTCGATCGGCTCGGCATCGCCACGGAGATGAAACCGAAAATGCGCCCCATGCCCGCCGAGTACAACGTCGAGGTGGTCGGGCGGGGCGAGGTAGAGATGGTCGTGGTGGTGGCGTCGCGGATTTCCGGCGTGCCTGATGTGGAGTTGGTCGGGCCGATTCCGCAGGAGCTTCAGACCTGGATCGGATTCACGGCGGGAGCAGCTACCGCCGCGCAGGAGCCGGAGGCGGCACGAGCAATGATCAAGTTCTTCACCGCGCCGGCGGCTGCACCCGTCCTCAGGGAGATGGGTGTCGAGCCGTTTGTGGAGTGATCGGCCCGAACCACTCCGGGGATCAGTTCACCGCCCCTTGAACTCCGCCTTCCGCTTCTCCATGAACGCGGTCCGACCTTCCTTGTAGTCGTCGCTCGCGAAGCACGCGTCGATCAGCTTCTGCAGCGCGGCGAGGTCGCGCGTCGTCGGATCAGCGAGCACCTCCCGGATCGCCGCCTTCGCCGCGATCAGCGACAGCGGCGCATTCTCCGCGATCAGGCCGCAGTAGGTGCCGACCTCGCGATCGAGGTCGGCGGCGGGGAAGACGCGGCTCACGAACCCCATCGCCAACGCATCACGTGCGTCGAACTTCCGGGCCGAGAAAAAGATATCCGCGGTGTTCGCTGCCCCGAGCGCGTGCACGAACCGCCGCATCCCGGTGAAGCTGTAGCCGATCCCCAACCGCGCCGCGGGCATCCGGAACACCGCATCGTCGGCAGCGAACCGCAGGTCGCACGCGGCGGCCAGCCCCAGCCCGCCACCCATGCAGATCCCCCGGATCTTCGCGACCACCGGCTTCGAGCACAGGGTCGGCGCAACGTACGCGGCCTCCACCGACCGGTTGTACTCCGCCCGCGCCTGCTCGCTCGCCCGCTGCTCCTCGAACTGCGAGATGTCCGCCCCCGAAACGAACGCCTTCTCCCCGTCACCCGCGAGCACGATGACCCGGACCGCCGGATCCTCCTCGAACGCCGTCAGCGCCTCCGGCAGCGCCTTCCACATGGCGAAAGTCATGGCGTTGAACCGCGACGGGTTGGAAAACACGATCCACCCCACCCCACCCTCGCGCTTGGTGATCAATTCAGGCACTTCACTCTCCCTCTCACTTCACCACTCGAACCGGGTCGCCAGCCGCAAACGCGTTGACCGCCTCGAACGCGTCGCCGAAATACCGCTCGTACGTGTCCCGCTCCACGAACCCGATGTGCGGCGTCGCGACCACGTTCGGTAGCGACACCAGCGGGTGCTTCGGATCGAACACCGGCTCGTCCTCGAAGACATCCACCGCCGCCCGCCCCGGCCGCCCGAGCTTCAGCGCGCGCTCCAGCGCCCCGGGCTCGACCAGTTCTGCGCGGCTCGTGTTCACGAACAGCGCATCGGGCTTCATCGCCGCCAGGTGCTCGAACCTGATGATCGACCGCGTGGCGTCGATCAACCGCAGATGCACCGAGACGACGTCGCACTCCGTGCAGAGCGCGGGCAGCGATTCCGCCGCCTTCAACCCCGCCTCGCATGCCCGCGCAAGGGTAGTCTCGCGCCCCCACACCGTCACCGGCACCTCGAAGGCCGCCGCGTACCGCGCCACCCGCTGTGCGATCCGGCCGAAGCCGATCAATCCAAGCCGCCGGCCGGCCACCGCCCGGCCGAGCCCGCCCTGCCACAGACCCCGGCGCGCCCGCTCCATCTCCACCGGCAGATCCCGCAATCCCATCAGGATCAGCGCCCAGGTGAGCTCGGCCGTGGAGACCGGCGACCCGCCGCTGTCGCACACGGTGATCCCGCGCGCGCGACATGCCTCCAGGTCAATGTGCGGTCCGACCTTCCCGGTCTGCACCAGGAGCTTCAGCCGCGGCAGCTTCGCGATCAGGCTCGCCGTAAACCGCGTGCGCTCGCGGATCAGGACGATGGCCTCGAAAGCGGCGACTTTGGCCGCGATCTTTCCTTCGTCGCGCTCGGCGTCGCTGAAGACCTCGACCTCGTGCCCGGAGAGCTTCGAAAACGCCGCCAGCGTCGGCACCGCCCGCTGGTAGTCGTTGAGGACCGCGACCTTCACTAGACCACGCGCTTCGACCGCAGGGCGGCAATGTCGGCGTCGGCGTAGCCGAGCTCGCGCAGGATCTCGTCGGTGTGCGCGCCCCGCTCGGGCGTCGCGGTGGCGAGGAAGGCGGGCGTGCGCGAGAGCTTCACCGGCTGATTCACGATCCGGATCTCGCCGAGCTTCGCGTGCTTCACCGGCGCCGCGGCACCAAGATGCCTCACTTGCGGATCGGCGAACACCTGGTCGACGCGATAGATCGGCCCGGTCGGGACGCCCGCCTCGTTGAGCACCCCGATCCACTCGGCGCTCGTTCTAGTCGCGAACGCCTCGTTCAGCGCCGCGTTCAGCGCCACCCGGTGCTTGGCCCGGTCGGGCTGGGTCTTGAACTCGGCGCGCTCGAGGAGCTCCGGCCGCCCGAGCGTGCCCACCAGCCGCGCCCACATCCCGTCGCCCGAGGCGCCGACGTTGATGTACCCGTCCGCGGTCCGGTACGCGGACGTCGGCATGCTCGTCGGATGGTCGTTGCCGACCTGCTCCGGCACCTCGCCCTTCACGAGATACCGCGCCGCCTGGAAGTCCATCAGCCCGATCCCGGCGTTCAGCAGCGACGACTGCACCCACTGCCCTTCGCCCGACACCTCGCGCTCGAGCAGCGCCGTCATGACCCCGAGGGCGGCGTACAGCCCCGCGGCGACGTCCGCGATCGCCGCGCCGGTGCGCATCGGGCCTTCCCCCGGCTTCCCGGTCACCGACATCAACCCGCTCATCCCCTGCGCGATCTGGTCGAACCCCGGGCGCTCGCGATACGGCCCGTCCTGCCCGAACCCGGAGATGCTCGCGAGGATGACGCGGAGGTTGATGCGCTTCAGCGTCTCGTAGTCGAAGCCGAGGCGGTCCTTCACGTCGGGGCGGAAGTTCTCCACCACCACATCGGCGGTGCGCACGAGCTGGTACAGGATCTCGCGCCCCTCGTCCGACTTCAGGTTCAGCGTCATCGCCCGCTTGTTGCGATGCAGATTCTGGAAGTCCGGGCCGTCGCGCGGGCCGCCCATGTCGTCGTTCGGATCGACCCCGGGCGGCGACTCGACCTTGATGACGTCGGCGCCGAAGTCCGCGAACTGGCGTACGCACGTCGGCCCGGCGCGCACGCGCGTCAGGTCGACGATGCGCAGGCGCGCGAGCGCCGTCGAGGACTGGATCCGTGGCATCCGGTGTTGAGCGCGTTCGCGCGCCGGCGTAAAGTTCGAGGCCGCTATGATAACCGCCCGCAGTGACCAGGCGCTCCAGGAGATCCGCGACGCGGTCGCGCGGCTGTGCGCGAGCTTCCCGGGCGAGTACTGGCGCGAGCACGACCGCGAGCGGCGCTACCCCACCGAGTTCGTGCGTGCGCTCACCGCGGCCGGCTACCTGTCGTGCCTCATCCCCGAGGAGTACGGCGGCAGCGGCCTCGGCCTGACGGCCGCCGCGGCGATCCTCGAGGAAGTGCAGGCGAGCGGCGCCAACGGCGCGGCGTGCCACGCCCAGATGTACATCATGGGCACCCTGCTCCGCCACGGCTCCGCGGCGCAGAAGCGCAAGTACCTGCCGGGGATCGCGACCGGTGAGCTCCGGCTCCAGGCGTTCGGCGTGACCGAGCCGACCGCGGGGACCGACACCTCCTCGATCCGCACGACCGCCGTGAAGCGCGGCGACCGATATGTCGTCAACGGCCAGAAGGTCTGGACCTCGCGCGCCGAGCATTCGGATCTGATGCTGCTGCTCGCCCGCACGACGTCGCGCGAGGAGGTCGCGAAGAAGACCGACGGGATGTCGGTCTTTCTGGTGGAGATGCAAGCCGCGCTCGGGCGTGGGCTCGCCATCCGGCCGATCCGCACCATGATCAACCACGCGACCACCGAGGTCTTCTTCGACAACCTCGAGGTCCCGGCGGCGAACCTCGTCGGCGAGGAAGGCCGCGGCTTCCGGTACATCCTCGACGGGATGAACGCCGAGCGCATCCTGATCGCCGCCGAGTGCATCGGCGACGCGCGCTGGTTCATCGACAAGGCGACCCGCTACGCGAACGAGCGCAACGTGTTCGGCCGCCCGATCGGGCAGAACCAGGGCATCCAGTTCCCGATCGCGCGCGTATACATGGCGAGCCGGGCGGCGGCGCTGATGGTGGAGCGCGCCGCGGCGCTGTATGAGAAAGGCGAGCCCTGCGGCCCGGAGGCCAACATGGCGAAGCAGCTCGCCGCGGAGGCGTCGTGGCAGGCAGCCGACACGTGCCTGCAGACGCACGGCGGGTTCGGTTTCGCCGAGGAGTACGACATCGAGCGCAAGTTCCGCGAGACCCGGCTCTACCAGATCGCGCCGATCTCGACCAACCTCGTGCTCTCGTACATCGCCGAGCACGTGCTCGGGCTGCCGCGGTCCTATTGAGGTGTAAGGTCGGAGCCGCGGACCCGACTGACCAGGGCATGGAGGACGAGGTGAAACGACGTAACCTGCTGAAAGCACTCGCGAGTCTGCCCCTCATCGGCGCCGGGCGAGCGGCCGCTGCCGCCCCGCCGAAGGACGCGAAGGGCGTGGAGGAGCTGCAGCGCAACTGGAAGCTGCTGCTCGCCGCGAACGCCACGGTGCCGCTCCCGACCGAGCCGTTGAAGCTCCCGGACGAGGAGTGGCGGAAGCGCCTCGACGCCGCGCAGTACTACGTGCTGCGGAAGGAGGGCACCGAGCGCGCGGGCACGAGCCCGCTCAACGACGAGAAGCGCCCGGGCGTCTTCGCCTGCGCGGGCTGTGGCCTGCCGGTCTTCACCTCGGAGATGAAGTACGAGAGCTTCACCGGCTGGCCCAGCTTCTTCACGACGATCCCCGGCGTGTTCGCCACGAAGAAAGACTTCCTGCTGATCTTCCCGCGCACCGAGTACCACTGCGTCCGCTGCGGCGGCCACCACGGCCACGTGTTCGACGACGGCCCCCTGCCGACCAAGCAGCGGTGGTGCAACAACGGCGCCGCGCTGCGGTTCATTCCGAAGACCGGCGCGGCCTGAGCGCCCGCGAGCGACGCGGGCGCGACGCTCGCGGCGCCCGGCCTCCCTCGGGCCGGGCCGTGCGGCATCTCTGATGCACCGCAGAAGGGCAGGAACTGCCCATCTGTGTCAGTCCGCCGACAGTCCGTCCCCGTCCTAGGCCGCCATTCGCTTCGCCGCCGCCGCCTAACCCGGATGAAGCGGTGTCGGAAGCCGCACGGATGAGAGACAAGTCCCTGCCGCGCAGGGAAAAATTCGCTCGACCGTTCGACGAGGCGACGGGATCGGCCCGGTTCTTGCAGAACTCCGGGTGGGCGCCGACCAGGCTGCCCACTCGCTGGTCCCTCGGTCGGTGTGGATGGGTTGTTGTCTCTAACAGGGAGACCGGTGAAATGAACGCTTGCTTCCGTCGCTTCTGTATCGCCCTGCTCGGGGGGGTTGCTCTTGCCCTCGGGTCCTTGTCAGCCGCGCAGGCGGCGGACACGTCGGAGCCCCTCCTGCTCGTGGCCAAGCCCGAGCTCGGCGAGTTCTACCGCTCCACGGTGCTCCTCGCCGTGCCGGCCAAGAACGGGCACCACATTGGCCTGATCATCAACCGGCCGACCCCGATGACGCTGTCGCGGCTCTTCCCCGAGCACGCGCCGTCCAAGGCGGTGACCGACCCGGTGTTCCTCGGCGGGCCGAACCACGTGAACAGCATCTTCGCGGTCGTGAACCGGAACCAGAGCCCCGGCGGGCACTCGATTCCGCTGCTGGGCGACCTCTTTCTCGCCGTGGACGTCGACGTCGTCGACTCGATCATCGAGAAGGAGCCGCAACAGGCCCGCTTCTTCGCCGGCCTCGTGGTCTGGGACGTCGGCGAGCTCGATGCCGAGCTGAAGCGCGGTTTCTGGTACGTGCTCGAGCCCGACTCCGACCTCGTGCTGCGCAAGTCCACGCAGGGGCTGTGGGAAGAGCTGTCCCGCCGCTCGGCGAACACGCTGTAAGCCTTTCCCCCGGAGCGGCTCGCTAGACGGCGAGCCGCTTCGCCAGCTCCACGAAGAACCCGAGGCTCCTCGGGTTCGCCATTGCATCGGGGCTGGCGACCTTCTCCAGCGGTGCGCCGAGCAGGAGCTTGCGCACCGGCAGTTCCAGCTTCTTCCCGGTCAGCGTCCGCGGCACCTCGTCGATCGCGTACACCTCGTCCGGGACGTGGCGCGCGGAGGCGAGCATCCGGATGCTCGCCTTGACCTTCGCCTTGAGCGCGTCGTCAAGGACGACGCCCGGCCGCAGCACGACGAACAGGGCGAGGTGCGACGGCCGGCCGAGGTACTCCAGATCGACCACCAGGCTGTCGGTCACCTCGGGACAGCCTTCGACCGCGCGGTAGATCTCGGCCGTCCCCATGCGGATGCCGTGGCGGTTGATGGTGGTGTCGGAACGGCCGTAGATGACGCACGCGCCGCGGTCGGTGATCCGGATCCAGTCGCCGTGCCGCCACTTCCCCGGGTACATCTCGAAGTAGCTCTCGCGGTAGCGGCGCCCGTCCGGATCGTTCCAGAAATGGAGCGGCATCGACGGCATCGGCTCGGTGACCACCAGCTCGCCGACCTCGCCGACCAGCGGCCGTCCCTGCTCGTCGAACGCTGCGACCGCGACGCCCAGGCAGCGGCACTGGATCTCGCCCGCCCGCACCGGCGCGAGCGCGCAGCCCGCCACGAGCCCGGACGCGATGTCGGTGCCGCCGCTGATCGAGGCGACCCACAGGTCGCGCTTCACGTGCTCGTAGAGCCACGCGAAGCCGTCGACGGTGAGCGGTGAGCCGGTCACGCTGATCGTCTGCAGCGCCGCGAGGTCGGCGAGGCGCGCTGGCTCGACCCCCGCCTTCATCGACGCGGCGATCAGGGCGGCGCCGCAGCCGAAGTGCGCCGTGCCGGTCTCGCCGATCAGGCGCCAGACGGTCCCCGCGTCCGGCGCGGCAGGGTTCCCGTCGAAGACCACGAGCGTGCACCCGGCGAGGAGACCCTCCACGAGCAGGTTCCAGACGATCCAGCCGGTGCTCGAGACCCAGAAGTACCGGTCGCCGGGATGCACGTCCAGCTGCAGCAGCACCGTCTTGAGGTGCTCCAGGAGACAGCCGCCGTGCCCGTGCACGATCGCTTTCGGCAGCCCGGTGGTCCCCGAGGAGTAGACGACCCAGAGCGGGTGCTCGAACGGGACCTGCTCGAACGCGAGGCTGGCAGTCCGCGCGACGAGTTGCGCGAAGAGGACCGGGTGCGGGAGCCCCTCGGGCCGCGCGTGGGAGTCGAGGTACGGCAGAAACACGACCCGCTCGAGCGACGGCAGCGCGCGGGCGATCTCCGCAACCACCGCGCGGCGGTCGAACGCTTTTCCGCCGTAGCGGTACCCGTCGACGGCGAACAGCACCTTCGGCTCGATCTGCTTGAACCGGTCGACTACGGTCCCGGCGCCCATGTCGGGCGAGCAGCTCGACCAGACCGCCCCGAGGCTCGCGCAGGCGAGGAACGCGCTGATCGTCTCGGGGATGTTCGGCATGTACGAGGCGACGCGGTCGCCGGGGCGCACGCCCATCTCCCGCAGCGCGGCCGCGATCGCGGCGACCTCGCGCTCGAGCTCCGCCCAGCTGATCTCGGCCGGCGGCCGACTCTCCGAGCGCACGACGAGCGCCGGCCGATCGGGTGACGCACGGCGGAACGCGTGCTCGGCGTAGTTCAGCCGCGCGCCTTCGAACCACTTCGCGCCCGGCATCTTCCGCGCGTCGAGCACTCGCGAGTAGGGAGCGGAGGCGTGGACGTCGAAGAACTCCCAGAGCGACTCCCAGAAGTCCTCGAGGTCCTCGACCGACCAGCGCCACAGCGCGTCGTAGTCGGCGAAGCGGAGACCCTTCCGCTCCTCGAGCCAGCGCAGGTAGCGGGCCAGCCCGCTCGCCTCGCGGCGCTCGCGCGAAGGTTCCCACAGGACCGTCCCCTCCTCCACGCGCCCTCCCCGAGTCAGCGCTCGTAGACCTTCAGCACGGCGGCGGTGTCGAGCTCCGAGTGCCCGAGATGGACGAGCATCCGGTAGAGCGAGAGCGCCTCGCCCATCATGGGGGTCGGTGCTTTCAAGCCGGCGGCGAGCTCGTGGACCGTCTCGAGGTCCTTGAGGAGCTGGCGTGCGTAGCCCTGCGGCGCGAAGTCGCGCGCGACGATCCGCGGGTACAGCCGCTGCAACAGCGTGCTATCCGCATATCCGCCTGCGAGGCACTCCGGCAGGCGCGCCGCATCGATGCCCGCGGCCTCGGCGAGCACCACCGCCTCGGCCATCACCGCGTGGCCGCAGCCGACGATGAGCTGGTTCAGCATCTTGGCGACCATGCCGCTCCCGCTGGGGCCCATGTGCGTGAACCGGCCCGAGACATCGGCAAACAGCGCCCCCGCGCGGGCAATCTCGGCGGACTCGCCCCCCGCCATCACGGTGAGCGCGCCCGCCGCTGCGGCCGGCGGGCCGCCCGACACCGGCGCGTCGATCCAGCCGACGAAGGTCGTGTCGCGGAGCTTCGCCGCGAACGCCTTGCACTTGTTCACTTTGATCGTGGAGAAGTCGATCACCAGTTGCGGCGGGCGCACGGCCGAGGCGACGCCGCGCTCCCCGAACACGACTTCCTCCACCGCCTCGGTGGTGGGCAGGTTCAGCAGCACGAGGTCGACACCGGCGGCCGCGTCGGCCGGCGATCGCGCCGGCTCCGCGCCCGCCGCGCGCGCGGCCTCGGTCCGCTCGGGAACGATGTCGCAGGCTTTCACGGCATAGCCGAGCGAAAGCAGTCGCTTTGCCATCGGCAGCCCCATCAGCCCGACGCCCACGTAGCCGAGGCGGGGTTTCGCGGTCACTGGTATCACTCCATGGCGTAGATGCGGACCGCATTGTCGCGGAAAAGCCCCAGGCGCTCGGCCGGGGAGCAGCCGCCGACGATCTCGCGGAAGCCCGCAAAGATCGTGGCGAAGCTCGCGCAGAGGCCGTCCACCGGGAAGTTGCTCGCGAACATGCAGCGCTCGGCGCCGAACAGTTCGATCGCCGTCAGCACGATCGCGCGGTTCGCCGCCGCGGTCCAGGGCGACCCCAGGACGCCGAGGCCGGAAATCTTCACCGCGGCGTTCGGGCAGGCCGCGAGCTCCGCCAGCGCGCGCCGCCAGCCCGCGATGCCCTCGGGCCTGCGGTCGGCCGGGAGCCCGGTATGGTTCAGGATGACGAGCGTCTCCGGGAAGTCGCGCGCGAGCGCCGCTGCTTCCCGCAGATGCCACCACGGCGTCTGCAGATCGAACCGCAGGCCGTGGCGCGCGAGGCGCGCGAAGCCGGCGCGCCACTTCGGATCCGCCATGCCGCCGGGCGCGGCGTCCCGCGGCGACGGGTTGGCCCGCGGCTTGTGGCGGATGCCGCGCACGAAGGAGAACTCGGCCTGCTGCTCGAGCACGCGCGCGACGTCCTCGTGGTCGAGCCACGCCTGCGCCACGGCGACCGTCGGGAAACCGGTCTCGCGGCGCAGCCGGTCGACGAAGCGCATCTCGCCGATCGGGTCCTCCGGATCCCATGCGGTCTCGACGTAGACCGTCTTGACCACCCGGACGCCGGCCGCGTCCGCGAAGTAGTCCGCTGGCAGGTAGGGGCGCCGGATCGCGCTGTAGTCCCCGTACCGGAACGGGATCATCGGCTCGTCGCAGAGCCAGGGATGGTAGTTCGCCCGCGGATCCCAGAAGTGCTGGTGGGCGTCGACGATGGGGAGCTCGGTGCTCAAGGCAGTGGGCTCGCGCCGAGGGGCAGGACGCATCGTAGCGCGGCGCGGTGAACATCTCACCGCCGTGATGTAAATACCGCCCCGCCGATGCGTCGCCCCGGCGCTATGCTGTCCCCACAGCCTGGACCTTGACCGGAGGCAGCAATGCACAGTGACGACGCGCTTCGCCTGTTCTGGCGGCTCGTTCTCGTCGCAGTGCTCGGCCTGGCGAGCGCGAAGATCTTCGCGCAGGGCGCGATCGTCGTGAACGGCGCCCCGCTCGACCGTCAAACCGTCACCGCCCTCGAACGGCTGTACGGCCAGCTCCGTCCGGGCCGCTACTGGTACGACACCGTGTCCGGCGCGTGGGGTTACGAGCGCGGCCCGACCGTCGGCCAGATCCAGCCGGGCATGCGCCTCGGCGGCCCGTTGCGAGCCGACGCCTCCGGCGGCGGCACCAGGGTGTTCATCAACGGCCGCGAGCTGCACCCCGCGGACGTCGCGTACCTCCGTCAGCTCGCGGGGACGGTCCTGCCGGGCCGCTACTGGGTCAACGCCGTGGGCGTCGGCGGCTACGAGAACGGCCCGCCGTTCTTCGATCTGCGCGCCCTGGCCGCGCAGCGGGGCGGCCGCAGCTGGGCCCACAGCGGCCCGGGCGGCCACATGGCGAGCGACGGGCGCTGCACCGGCTACTTCGATCCGAAGAGCGGCGCGAGCGTGATGACCGGAGCCTGCTGAAGCGCTACTTGGTCGCTTCCAGCTCCTTGAATGCCTCGCGCGCGAGCCGGAACGACTCCACGCCGGCGGGAACCCCGCCGTAGACGGCCACCTGGAGCAGCACCTCGCTGATCTCGTCCTTCGTGCAGCCGTTGCGGATCGCCCCTTTGACGTGGGACTTCAGCTCGGTGTGGCGGTTGAGCACGGAGAGCATCGCGACGTTGAGGAGGCTGCGGGTCTTGCGCGGCAGCCCCGGCCGGTTCCAGAGCCAGCCCCAGCAGTACTCGGTGACGAGCTCCTGCAGGGGCATGTTGAACGCGTCGGCTTCCTTCAGCTGCTTCTCGACGTACTCCGCCCCGACCACCTCCTTGCGGACCTTCAGCCCCTTCTCGAACATCTCGTTCGCCATGCGGTTCTCCAGTCGTCGTCGGGCGCGCGGGACCATCCCGCGCGCACCGTGCCGAGGCTAGCACCGCCGGTCCGGCCGCGTCAGCCGACGCGGCGGAACCCGCGCGGGGCCTGGTGCAGGCGCTCCCATCCGGTCGCCGTGATCCGCACGAGCTCGCCGACCTGGACCCCCGCCTTCTGATCGCGGGTGATCACGTTCGGCTGCACGACGATCGTCATGTTGGCCTCCAGCTTCAGGTCGGGGACCGGTCCGGCGGGACGGCTCTTCGACCCGAGAATCGGGGGCCAGTAGCCGCCGCCGAACCCGTGCACCACGTCGTCGAAGACCGAAAACCCTGCGGCCTCGATCGACGCCGTCGCCTCGACCACCTCCTGCGCCGTGACCCCGGCCCGCAGCACCCCCGTGACGGCATCGAACGCGGCCTCGGCGGCCGCGTGCAACTCGCGGAACAGCGGCGTCGGTTCCGCCGCGACCGCGAACGTGCGCAGCACCTGCCCGGGGTAGTCGTAAAAGAAGAACGCGCTCAACTCGACGAACATCACGTCGCCGGCCGCGAGCCGGCGCGCCGAGTGGATCTGCGGCGGCACGCAGGTGGTCGGCGCCGCCATCGAGTTCACGCCGATGTAGTGGATCAGCGTCGTGCCGCCGAGACCCACGTACGCCCGCTCGACGAGGTTGCCGAGCTCGCGCTCCGTGAGGCCGGGCCGCGCCTCGCGCGCGAGCGCCGCGAGGCCGAGGTCGCTGAGATGCGCGCCAGCCCGCAGCCAGTCGATCTCCTCGTCGGATTTCCGCATCCGCAGCCACGGGTACTCGGCGTTGAGATCGACCAGATCGAGCTCGGCGGCGACCGCGCGGAGCTTCGCGTAGGCGAGTGGACCCATCATGCCGACCCGCTTCGCGCCGCGCCGCTTGAGCTCGTCGATCGCGAGCCGTACGCCCTTGTGCTCGCCCCAGCGGACCTCGGCGTCGCACGCTATCCGGCGCGCGAGGGGCCAGTGGTTGTACCACTCGACGAACATCAGCTCGCGCTCGCCGGGCCGGAACACCACGAGCGCTTCGGTGGTGATCGGCCAGCCGGTCAGCCACTGGACACCGGTGCCGGCGCGGTTCTCGCCGCATACGAGGAGGCTGTCGCAGCCGTGCTTCGCCAGCACGCCGGCGAGCGCGCGACGCCGCCGCGCGAACTCGGCGTCGGAGAAGCGCGGATAGTCCTCGTTCAGCAGCGCGCGCAGCCGCGCGTCGTTCGGAGCCTCGCTGGCGTTCGCCACCGGATCACCTCCCGGCGGCGGACTGTAGCACCCGCGGAACTTGGCCCGCTGCCGGGCGTCGCGGCCTGGCTAGCGCTCGTGGCGCCGGTCGTGCACCGGCTCGAACGCGTTCCGGAACACGTGGTTCGCCACGCGGCGCCCCTGGACGATGCCCTCGGTCTTGTCGAACGCCCAGTGGATGCCGAGGTAGATCCGGCTCTGCCCGTTCTCCTCCTCGGCCTCGGACAGCGACGCGAACCGGCGCGGGGCGAGCGGACGCACCTGGCCGTTCGCGTCCACGGTCTCGCCGTTCAGCTCGTCGGAGACGAAGGTGAAGGCGATGCGGTCGGTGCCGTAGAAGTTGCGCAGGATCTGGAAGAGCGCGCCGCCGAACCCCGCGTGCCCCGACGGGTACGCCGGGAACGGCGGCGTGAAGTTCGGCCCTTTGAGGTTGCTCGCCGGCGCGCCGAGCGGGGTGAAGGTCGGGTCGTTGACGGTGGCGTCGTTGGGATCCGCTTCGCGGACGCCGGCGACCGGGCGCCAGAACTTGTAGTGGTACTTCGATTCCCAGATGGCGATCCCGGCGTCGGCCATGGCGACGTTCACGAGGGCGAGGAGCCGCGCCAGCTCGATGGCGTCCGAGCGTCGCTGTTTGGCGATCTGCACCGCGATCTGGTTGTAGAGCCGCGGCGGCGCGCACAGGCTCGGGGTGCCGTCGTACGCCCAGTAGATCCCGATGGCGCGCTGCTGCTCGGTCCGCACCGTGGGGGTGACCGCGCCATCGCCGCCCAGGCGCTTGACCTCGTCGTAGGCGGCGGCGTACGCCCGGCTCCCCATCGCGGGCGGGGGCGGCACGCGAAACTGCTGTGCCGAGCGCAGCACGAACGGCCGGACCCGGTCCCAGTGCGCGCCGAGCGCGAGCGGGATCTGGCTGATCGGGTCCTGGCGCCACTCGCCCGCTTTGTCCCCGGGGATGTACTCGATACCGATCCGCGGCTCCGGGTGCCGTGACCCGTCGTCGGTGCGGAGCGCGAGGATCGCGGCGGCCGCGCGCCGCCCGAGCTCGATCCCGTTCGCCTTCGCGCGCGATCCGCGCTCCCGGATCTCGCCGAGATCGGCGGCGAGGAGCGCGTCCAGGGCCGCCTTCTGCGAGGGGTACAGCGCCACGAGCGTGTCGTGCGCGGCCTGGGCAATGGCGGCATCCATGGACGCGTTGTCGCGCGCGCGGGGCAGGTCCGTGTAGCTGCGGTAGCCCCCGGCGATCGCATTGGCGGCGTCGAAGATCGCGATGTGCACGATCGCCATCGCCCGGCTCGCCCTTCCGGGCCCGATCTGCTCCCCGAAGACGCGGCTCTCGCCGGGCGCGACGGGCGTGTGGTCGACCCCGCTCGTGTCGATCGCGATCTCGTTCCAGTGGCGGATCCGGCTGAGCGTGTCGGGCCCGCCCCGCGTCGCCCGGTGCTTCGGTCCGTCGCGCGCGCCGGGCGCGGCGTCGAAGCGCTGGCCCAGGGCTTCCCGGACGCCGCCGCGGAACCCGTCCGCCCAGGCCGCCGACGCCGCAAGGGTCAGCGCCAGCGGCATCACCCAGGACGCCAGCGAATATGCCACCGTCATATGACGTCAGCATAGGTGCCGGGCCGGCCGATGTCAACCCGGGCAGCTAGCGCGGCGGTGCCGGCAGCCCCGGCCCGGACTCGTCCGGGGTGGACCGCGGCGCCGCGCGCTCCTGCTCCTTCGCGTCGACCTGCTCCGGCGGCGCGCTGCCCGCCTGCTGGAGCCGGTCGCGGATCGCCTCGAGCTCGCTGACCCGCGCCCGCAGCGCGGTGATCTCGCGGCCCTGGTCAGCCGCTTGCCGCTGCGCCGCCGCGAGCGCTTCCTGCAGCGGCTGGTGCTGCCACACGTAGAAGAGACCTGCCACAACGACGAGGAGTCCGAGAAGCACTGCGAGCCACTTCGCCATGGACGCACCCCCCTGAACCGATCAAGGGGCAATGATGCGTCAGCCGGCGAAGCGCGGCTCCGGCAACCCCTTGATGCCGAGGCCGGTCACCTTGAACAGCGATCCCGCGCCGAACTGCGGCTTCGCCTCGACGGCAAAGTGGTCGTGCACCGCCGGGTGCTTGACGCGCGCCATGGAGGTCACGTAGAGCTCGTCGAGCCGGTCGCCCCCGAACATGACGCTGGTGATGTTGCGGACCGGCATCCCGATGCGCCGCTCGACGGTGCCGTCCGGCGCGTACCGCACGAGCTCGCCGCTGATGAGCTGGGCGTTCCAGAGATAGCCCTCCGCGTCGACCGTCGAGCCGTCGGCGACGCCGGCGTCGTCACTGGTCGAGGCGAGCACGCGCTTGTTCGAGAGGGTGCCGGTCGCGATGTCGTAGTCGTACGCCCAGTACTCCTGCTGGAACGTGTCGGCGAGATAGAACGTGCGATCGTCGGGGCTCCAGCACGGCCCGTTGGTGCAGATGATGCCGCGATCGACGAGCGTCACCTTGAGGTCGGGGTCGAGACGCCAGAGGCCGCAGATCGCCAGCTCTTCCTTGTCGTCCATCCCGCCGGCGAAGAAGCGGCCGCGCCGGTCGCACTTGCCGTCGTTCAGACGCGTCCGCGGCTCGTCGGGGTCGACCCGCTCGATGAGGTCGAGCATGCCGGAACCGAAGTCGAAGCAGTAGAAGCCGTCGTCGAGCGCGAGGACTGCGCCGCCGCGCCGGCGCAACGCCATGGCGCCGACGTCCCGCCCGAGCGACCAGTGATCGACCTTGCCGGTGCGCGGGTCCATCCGCCACAGCGACGGCTTGCCGACCCGGCGGCCGGTGCCGTCGACCCAGTAGAGCCGGCCTTCCTCGACGTCCCACACCGGGCCCTCGCCGAGGTGGTTCTCGCACTGCAGAACGCACTCGATCCGGTAGGTCATTTCGTCCCTCGCTTGAACTCGCGCTGCAGCGCCCCCAGCGCGACCGAATGATGACCGCTTCGCCAGACGAGGTGCGTGCGGGCCTTCGCGATGTCGGGCGGCAGCGGATGAAGCGCCACTTCGCGCTCCGCATGGACGAGCCGGATCACCGCCCGCGGCACGACCGCCATGCCCGAGCCCGCCGCGACGCACGCGACGATCGCGTGGTACGAGCCGAACTCCATCACCCGGTCCGGCACGACGTTCGCTCTGCCCAGCCAGGCCTCGAGGCGCCGGCGGTACGAGCAGCCGGTGGCGAACGCTATGACGGTGCTCTGGCCGATGTCCTTCGGCGTCCGGATCCGCGGAAAGCTCTTCGGCGTGATCAGGACGAGCTCCTCGGCGAACACCGGCTGGGTCTCGAGCTCGTTGGCGGCGAACGGCTCCGCGACGAATGCCGCCTCGAGCTCGTAGTCGAGAACCCGCGCGACCAGCGCGCCGGTCGTGCCGGTCGCGAGCTCGATCCGGACTTCCGGGTACGCGAGGTGGTAGCGCGAGAGGATTGGGGGCAGCCGCGTTCCGGCGGTGCTCTCCAGCGCGCCGATCCGCAACGTCCCACGCGGCATGCCGCTCCGCAGCGCGGCCTCCGCCTCGGAGGACAGCCGCAGCAGCTGGTCGGCATAGGCGAGCAGGACCTTGCCTTCGGCGGACAGAACGAGCCTGCGGTTCTGGCGCAGGAAGAGTTTCGTCCCGAGCCGCGCCTCGAGCTGCTTCACGCGCGTGGTCACGTTCGACTGCACGCGGTGGAGCTTCGCTGCCGCCTTGGTGATCCCGCCCTGCTCGGCCACCGTCTTGAAGATCTGCAGCGCCACCAGGTCCATGGTTCTCCAAACGAGAACGCAGCGTTCTCTATTATTCATTTTTCAGGAAGGCCGCGTCAACCTAGACTCGCGGCCATGCAGTCCGACAGCCTCGCTGCCGTCCCCGACCCGACCCGCTCGCCGGCCGCCGTCGCGGCGGCCGGGCTGGTGGCGCTCGCGGTCGCCATGGGCGTGGGGCGATTCGCCTTCACGCCGATCCTCCCGATGATGCAGGGGGACGCGGGGCTATCGGTCGCCGCGGGCGGGTGGCTCGCGTCGGCGAACTACGCCGGCTACCTCGCCGGCGCGTTGTCCGCCATCGGGGTCCGGCTGAGGGCGGCGACCGCGATCCGCGGCGGCCTCGTCGTCATCGCCGTCACCACCCTCGGGATGGGCTTGGGGAGCGATTTCGTCCTCTGGCTCGTCCTCCGGGCGCTGGCGGGGGTCGCGAGCGCCTGGGTGCTCGTCTCCGTCGCGGCGTGGTGTCTCGAGCGGCTTGCCGCGCTGCGCGCACCCGCGCTCAACGGCACGGCATTCGCGGGTGTCGGAACCGGGATCGCAGCGGCTGGAGTCCTGTGCCTCGCGTTGATGCACGCCGGCGCGGGCTCAACTCAGGCGTGGATCGCGCTCGGGATCCTGTCCCTCATCTTCACGGCGGTGGTCTGGCCGGTCTTTGGCGATGGTGCCTCGTCCAGCGCGCCGGCGCGATCGGGCGGGAGCCGCGTGCGCTGGGACCGCGAAGCGGTGCGCCTCGTCCTCTGTTACGGCGCGTTCGGCTTCGGCTACATCATCCCGGCGACCTTTCTGCCGGTGATGGCGAAGCAGGTCGTCCAGGATCCGGCGGTGTTCGGCTGGGCCTGGCCGGTGTTCGGGGCGGCGGCGGCAGTGTCGACCCTCGCCGCCGCAGCGCTGCCGAAGCGCGTCGCCGGCCGCAGGCTCTGGAGCCTCAGCCAGCTCGTGATGGCAATCGGCGTCGCACTGCCCGTCTTCTGGCCCGGAGTCGCCGGAATCATGCTCGCCGCCCTCCTCGTCGGCGGCACGTTCATGGTGATCACGATGGCCGGGATGCAGGAGGCGAGGCTCGTCGCGGGCGGGCACGCGCGGGCGCTCATGGCGGCGATGACCGCGGCGTTCGCGCTCGGGCAGATCGCGGGTCCGCTCGGCGTGAGCGCCGTCGCGGGCGCGCGCGGCGGCTTTGGGCCGGCGCTGCTCGCCGCGGCACTGCTGCTCGCCGCGAGCGCGTGCGCCCTCGCCTACCGCGCGCCGGGGTTCCCGAAGTGAGTCGCGACCGCATGCCGCCGCTCGCCCCGGCGCAGCTGACCGAAGCGCAGCGCGCGGCGGCCGCCGAGCTCGCATCCGGACCGCGCGGCGGCGTGCGCGGGCCGTTCATCCCGCTGCTGCGCAGCCCGGAGCTCATGCGCCGCCTGCAGAAGGTCGGGGAGTATCTGCGCTATCAGAGTGCGCTGGACCGTCGGCTGAGCGAGTTCGTGATCCTCGTCGTCGCGCGCCAGTGGACGCAGCAATTCGAATGGGTCGTGCACGTCCCGCTCGCCCGGGAAGCCGGGCTCGCCCCGGGGATCGCGGAGGCGCTTACCGACGGGCGCCGGCCGTCGGGCATGGCCGCGGACGAGGAGATCGCCTACGACTTCTGCGACGAGCTCTTCCGTACGCGCGGCGTGAGCGAGAGCACCTACCGGCATGCCGTCGCGCAGTTCGGCGAGCCGGGCGTCGTCGATCTGGTCGGCCTCGTTGGGTACTTCACCACCGTATCGATGGTGATGAACGTCGCTCACACGCCCCCGCCGGAGAACCCCGCCGTCGCGCCGCTCGCGGCGTTTCCCCGCTAGACCTCAAAGCCGCTGCAGGTTGTACCGGAGCACGATGCCGAACAGCGCGAAGCCCAGCCCGAAGCAGGCGATCATCGGCGCGTAACCGAAGGCGGCGACGGCGCCGCCCATCAGCGCGGCCCCGACCGCCTGGCCGCCCGCCCAGAACATCGAGAACAGCGACAGACCGGTCGCACGCGCCTGCGGCGCCATCTCCGTCGCCTTCATCTGCAGCGTGTTGTGCACCGAGTAGAACGCGAACCCGAGCCCGATCGTGCAGATCGCGACCGGCGGCCATGCCGGCACGAGCACGATCGCGAGATAGAAGCTGCCGCCGAGCAGTCCGCCCAGCAGCACGCAGCCCCGCTGCCCGAGCCGCGCCAGCAGCCAGTGCGCGGTCGTCGTGTAGAGCAGGCCGCCCACGCCGAACCCCGCAAGCAGCAGCCCGATGACCGTGAACGGGAGGTCGAACCGCGCCCTCAGCAACGCCCCCAGCAACGCGAAGGCCCCGTAGAAGAACACCATCTCGAGGAACACGCTCAGCAGCACTGCGCGCGCCCGGGGCAGCTTGAGGATCGCGAGGTGTCGCCGGGGCGAGAGCAGCCGGCCGCTCGTCCGGGTCCCCTCGCCCCACTGCTTGCGCGTCGCGCCGAACAGCACTGCGGCGACCACGCCGAACACGGCGCCGAGCAGCACGAAAGCCGCGCGCCAGTCGAAGAGATCGGTGAGCGTGCCGCCGATCAGCGGCCCGAGGCCCTGGCCGACGATCGTCCCCGAGATGAACCGTGCGAGCACCGGCTGCCGCCGCTCGACCGCGACGCTGTCGGCGAGAAAGGCCATGCCGAGCGTCATCGTCCCCGAGGAGACGAGCCCGGTCGCGAACCGCCAGGCGAGCAGGGAATTGAGGCTGTCGGCGAGCGCGCAGCCGAACGAGGCGACGGCCGAGAGCGCCATCAGGATCGTCAGCACCCGCAGCTTCCCGAAGCGGTCGCCGAGCGGGCCGAGGAAATACTGCGCGCCCGCCTGGGCGAAGGCGAACGCGGAGATCACGGCGGCCGCCGCGGACACGCTGGTGCCGAAGTCGGTCGCCAGCACCGGCAGCATCGGCTCGACGACGCGCATCGCGATGCCGGCGTTCGCGGCGGCGACCGCGAGCAGGATGATCGTGGGATTCACTCGTCCGGTGGCGGATCGCCGTGGACGGCGCGCCAGAGCTCGGTGAAGCGCCGGGCGAAGCGCGTGCCGAGCGCGTCGTCCTCGTGCTTGAAGTAGACGTAGGCGCGGGTCCACGGCTGCGCCGCGATCCGCTCGGCCCAGGCCCGCAGATCGCGGTCGTCGTACTGCACGCGGCGCAAGCGGAGGTATCCACACGCCGCGGTCGACACGAGCGGAGTCTCCCCGGCGTCGGTGTCGGCGATGCAGATCATCGCCCCGCAGGTGCGGAGCGCTTCATGCACCGCGTCGTCCTGCCACGAGGCGTTGCGAAACTCGAAGGCGGCGGGCGGATCCGGCGGCAGCAGCCGGAGAAAATCCTCCAGCCGCGGCAGATCCTTCTTGAAGAACGGCGGGAGCTGGAACAGCACCGTGCCGCGCTTGGGCCCCAGCACGGCGGAGCGCTGCAGGAACGCCGCCACGTCCGACTCGGCCGCGCGCAGGCGCTTCTCGTGCGTGATCCGGCGCGGCGCTTTGAGCGCGAACGCGAACCCGTCCGGGACCTGTTCCGCCCAGTGGGCCAGCATGTGCTCCGCCGGCATGCGGTAGAAGGTGTTGTTGATCTCTACCGTCCGGAAGTGGCCGGCGTAGAAGCGCAGCATCTCGCCGGCCGGAAGCTTCTCCGGATAGAACGCGCCCTTCCATTCCTTGTACGAGTAGCCGCTCGTCCCGGCGAGCATCTGCATCGGCTTCGTCCCGGCGCCGTATTCCGCATGAAAGCATGACATACGACCCGCGTAGGCTGGACCCGCAGGTCGAGGGGCGCCGGTGGTCCGTTGCGGCGCAGCGCGCGCGCGAATACTATGACGCTCTGACGCCCCACCATGAGAAGAGCAGCGCTTTACAGCCGGGCCACCCCGACCCGACCGGGCCGACGGGCGCCGTTGTCCGCCCCGGCCGAGGCCGCTCCGGCCGCGGTCGCCCCGCGGCCGGCCGGCGCGCGGCTGCGGCAGTTCTTCGGGCGCCATCAGCGGCCCTTCCTCTTCGTCGCCGGGGGGCTCGTCGCCGCGGCCCTCGTGCTGCTCCACGCCAGCTACACGCCGGCGCCGCGGCCCATCACCCAGCAGGACATCGACGCCGCGGTGCTCCGCACGCTCGAAGCGAAGCCCCTGCCGTCCCGGTCGGCCAAGGCGGCCGAGATCATCCGGCCGTCCGTGGTGCGCGTGCGCGGGCTCGGGCCGTTCGAAGGCGACCACGAAGAGGTCGAGATCGGCACCGGCTCCGGGGTGGTGATCGTCGACAAGGGGGTGATCCTCACCAACCTCCACGTCGTCGTCGGGGCGAAGCGGATCCGCGTGGTCTTCGCCGACGGGCTCGAGTCGGAAGCCGAGGTCGTCGGCGTCTTCGCGGAGCACGACCTGGCGGTGCTGCAGGCGAAGACGATCCCCGACGACCTGGTCGCGGCCACGATGCGCTCCACGCACGATCTCCAGCCGGGCGACGAGGTCGTCGCCGTGGGCTTCCCGTTCGGCATCGGGCCGTCGGTGTCGGCCGGGGTCGTGTCGGGCCTGCGGCGCGAGTTCCGCTCGCCGGAAGGCAAGCGCGTGCTGACGAACCTGATCCAGTTCGACGCGGCCGCCAACCCCGGCAGCTCCGGCGGGCCGCTCGTGACCGTCGAGGGCGAGGTGGTCGGCATCGTCACCGGCATCCTGAATCCGACCGAACACCGGGTGTTCGTCGGCATCGGCTTCGCGGTGCCCATCGAGAACGCGGCGAGCGCCGCCGGCCTGCATCCGTTCTAGCGCGACCCCCGAGCCACACCCCACCGGAGACCCATGGACGCCAGAGAGCAAGGCCGCGGCGAGGTTTCGTCGCTGATGGAGCGCATCCTCTACGAGGTGAAGAAGATCGTCGTCGGCCAGGATCACTTCCTCGAGCGGGTGCTCGTGGCGATCCTCGCCCAGGGCCACCTGCTCGTGGAGGGCGTCCCGGGGCTCGCCAAGACCCTGACCGTCAAGACGCTCGCCCGGACCATCCGCGGGACGTTCCGGCGGATCCAGTTCACCCCGGACCTCGTCCCGGCGGACCTGGTGGGCACCCGCATCTACAACCAGAAGACCGGCGAGTTCGCCACCTCGCTCGGCCCGGTCTTCACCAACCTGCTGCTCGCCGACGAGATCAACCGGGCGCCGGCGAAGGTGCAGAGCGCGCTCCTCGAGGTGATGCAGGAGTACCAGGTCACGATCGCCGGCGAGACCCACCGGGTCCCCGAGCCGTTCCTGGTCATGGCCACCCAGAACCCGATCGAGACCGAGGGCACCTACCCCCTGCCCGAGGCGCAGGTGGACCGCTTCATGATGAAGGTGCTGGTCGGCTATCCGAGCGAGGAAGAGGAGTTCGTGATCGTCGAGCGGGTCACCGGGCCCGCCACCGCGGTCGCCGCCGTGGCCACGACCGACCAGCTCGGCGCGCTCCAGCGGCAGTGCCGCAACGGCTACGTGGATCCGGCGCTCATCCAGTACGCGGTGCGGCTCGCTTCGGCGACCCGGCATCCGGAGCGCTACGGCGTGGCGGACCTGGCGAAGTACGTCTCGTTCGGCGCCAGTCCGCGCGCGTCCATCCACCTGATCGAGGCCGCGCGGGCGCTCGCGTTCCTGCGCGGACGCGAGTACGTCCTGCCCGAGGACGTGACCGACCTCGCGCCCGACGTGCTCCGCCACCGGCTGGTGCTCACCTACGAGGCGCTCGCCGAGGCGCTGACCGCGGACGAGCTCGTCCAGCGCGTCATGCAGCGCGTCCCCGCGCCCGACAAGCCGCTCGAAACCCATGTCCGGGTCGCCGCACAGCCCTGAGCGCATCCTGCGGCGGCTGGAGTGGACGGTGATCCGCCGCCTCGACGGCTTGCTGCACGGCGACTACCGGACGTTCTTCCGCGGCTTCGGGCTCGATCTCGCGGATCTCCGCGAGTACCAGTATCACGACGACGTCCGTCACATCGACTGGAACGTCACGGCGCGGCTCCAGACCCCGTACGTCCGGGAGTACCACGAGGATCGGGAGGTCACGGCGTGGTTCCTCCTCGACCTGAGCCCGTCCGTGGACTTCGGCTCCCGCGCCCAGAAGCGGACCGTGTCGAACGAGTTCGTCACGGTCCTCGCGCGCCTCCTGACCCGCCACGGCAACCGGGTCGGGGTGATCTTCTACGGCAGCGGCGTGGACGCCGTCATCCCGCCGCGGAGCGGCCGGCGCCACGTGCTCCACATCCTGAGCACGATGCTGTCGCGGCCCGAGCTGCCGCGCGCACCGGCGACCGACCTGCGGGACTTCCTGCGGACCGCGTACCAGCTGATGCGCCGGCGCTCGCTCGTGTTCATCGTGTCCGACTTCATCAGCACGCCCGGGTGGGCGGAGCCGCTCGCCCACCTCGCCCAGCGCCACGAGATCGTGGCCGTGCGGCTCTACGATCCGCTGGAGATGGAGCTGCCCGACCTGGGGCTCGTCGTCATCCAGGACGCCGAGACCGGCGAGCAGCTCTTCGTCGACACCCACGACCGGGGCTTCCGGAAGCGCTTCCAGCGCGAGGCCGCGCGGCGCGAGGCGGAGCTCCGGTCCGCCCTGCGGAACGCCGGCGTGGACGGTCTCGAGCTCGCCACCGACGACAACCTCGTCGATGCGCTCCTCCGCTTCGCCGACCTGCGCAAGCGGCGGAGCCAGCTCGCCGCGGGCGGCAGCCTGCCGAAGCACCTGGAGGCAAGCCGTGACGTTCCTGTGGCCTGAGACGCTCTGGCTGCTCGCGGCCCTGCCGGCGCTCGTCGCCGCCTACGTCCTGCTGCTGCGACGGCGCAAGAAGGCCGCGCTCAGGTACGCGAGCCTGAATCTGGTGCGGGACGCCCTGGGTGCGGGGCAGCGGCTCCGCCGCCACATCCCGCCCGTCCTGTTCCTGCTCGCGCTCGCGGCGATGATCGCGGCGGTCGCCCGTCCGGTCGGCTACGTCACCCTGCCCTCGCAGTACCGGACCATCATCCTCACGATGGACGTCTCCGGCAGCATGCGCGCCACGGACGTGGAGCCCAACCGGCTCGCCGCGGCGCAGGCCGCGGCGAAGGCGTTCGTCGCCGAGGTGCCGATGAACACGCGCATCGGCGTGGTGTCGTTCGCCGGCACGGCCTCGGTCGTGCAGGCCCCGACGCAGAGCCGCGAGGACGTCGTCGCCGCCATCGATCGCTTCCAGCTGCAGCGCGGCACCGCGATCGGCAGCGGCATCATCGTCTCGCTGGCGACGATCTTTCCGGACGCGGGCATCGACGTCGGGTCGCTGATCTACGGACGCGACGCGGTGCGCGATTCCCGGCGCGGCATCCCGTCGGATCCGGCGGGGAAGGCCCAGAAGGCATTCACGCCGGTGCCTCCCGGCTCCCATACGTCGGCCGTCATCATCCTGCTGACGGACGGCCAGCGCACGACCGGTCCCGACTCCCTCGAGGCCGCCAAGATGGCCGCCGAGCGCGGCGTCCGGGTGTACACCGTGGGGATCGGCACGACGAGCGGGGAGGTCATCGGCTTCGAGGGCTGGTCCATGCGGGTGCGGCTCGACGAGCAGACGCTGAAGCAGATCGCGAACATGACGCTCGGCGAGTACTTCTACGCGGGCACCGCGACCGACCTGAAGAAGGTCTACCAGACCCTCAACGCCCGGGTCGTCATGGAGAAGAAGCAGACCGAGATCACCGCCCTCTTCGCCGCCGCGGCGGCGGCCACGGCGCTCCTCTCGGCGCTGCTCTCGCTCCTGTGGTTCAACCGGATCCTGTGACAGGGCCGCTGTCCAGGGCGGCCCCGCTGCGCTACCATTCCTGGTTCCGCTGGCCGGGCGCGAGGCGCCCGTCGCCGGGCGGTTGAGCAAGGAGGCTGCCATGGCTGTCCCCGACCCTCCCAACCTGCGGCTCGCTTTCGACGCCGGGGTGGAGCGCGCGGACACCGAGCCCGACCCCGATCCGTACCGCACCGCGGAGCACGAGCGCTCGCGCGCGGCGCTGGCCGTCATCAAGCAGGCCCTCCTCGAGTACCAGGAGAGCACGCACACGGCCGTCACCGACGAGACCCTGGCGCGCATCGCCCGCGAGGTGCGGAGCGGCCCGAGCCTCGACGCCGCCGAGAGCGAGCTCCTGCAGGAAACCGAAGCTCGCGTGCACGCCGAGGCGCGCGCCGTGCAAGCGGCGCTCGAACGTGCGGCCGCGGAAGCGCGCGCCCGCGCCGCGGCGGAGGCGAGAGTCGAGGCCGACGGGCGCGCACAGGCGCTCACCGAGTCGCTCGTGCGCGTGGAGCAGGCCGCCGTCCAGGAGGCCGAGGAGCGCGCGCGGGCCCAGTCGCAAGCGCTGGAAGCGCTGCGCGTCCGCCAGGCGCTCGATGCCGCGACCCGGTCTGCGCACCAGGAGCGGGCGAAGCTCGAGCAGGAGCTCGCGCGCATCCAGGAGGCCCGGCGCGAGGTCGAGCAGCGCGCCGCCCAGGAGGCCCGGTCGCGGGGCGAGGCGGAATCGATCGTCACGCGCGAAGCCGAAGCGCGGCTCAAGGCCGAGCAGCTGGCGCGACAGGCGGCGGAGGCCCGGGCACGGGCTGAAGAGGACCGGGCCGTCGCCGCGCGGGCGCGCCAGGAGCTCGAGGAGCGGGCGACCGAGGCGGCACGCGCCATAGCTCTTGCCGAAGCCGAAGCGCGCGAGCGGGCGCACGCGCGCACCGAGGCAGAAGAGAACGCCGCCCTCGCGGCGCGGCTGCGGGTAAAGGTCGAGGAGGAAGCAGCCGCGCTCGCCGAGGCGCGCAAGACGCACGACGCCCTCGCGACCGTCGAGGCGGCGGCGCGCGCCGAGGCCGATGCGAAGGCGCTCGAGGTGGCGCGGGTTCGCAGCGCGACCGAAGCGGACGCGCGCCGCGCAGCCGAAGCGCGCGTGGAGGCCGAAGTGGAGCTCCGCGCCGCGGCCGAGACCCGGGCGCGGGCGGAGACGACCGCGACCGCCCGGGCGCAGGCGCTGGCGGCAGTCGAAGCGAGACGGGCAGCCGAGGAAACGGCGCGGGCGGAGGCAGACGCCGCGGCGGCGGAGGCAGACGCCGCGGCGGCGCAGGCGGCCGAAGCGCATGCGCGCGCCGCAGCCGATGCGGCGGCTAGAGCCAGGGAGCGCGCGGTGGCCGAAGCGCGCCTGGCGACCGAGGAAGCTGCGCGCGCCGAGGCCGATGCGAAGGCGCTCGAAGCGGCCCGGGTCCGCAGCGCGACCGAAGCGGACGCGCGCCGCGCAGCCGAAGCGCGCGTGGAGGCCGAAGTGGAGCTCCGCGCCGCGGCCGAGACCCGGGCGCGGGCGGAGACGACCGCGACCGCCCGGGCGCAGGCGCTGGCGGCAGTCGAAGCGCGACGGGCAGCCGAGGAAACGGCGCGGGCGGAGGCCGATGCCGCGGCGGCGCAGGCGGCCGAAGCGCACGCGCGCGCCGCAGCCGATGCGGCGGCTCGAGCCAGGGAGCGCGCGGCGGCCGAAGCGCGCCTGGCGACCGAGGAAGCCGCGCGCGCCGAGGCCGAGCAGCGCGCCACCGAAGAGGCGGACGCCCACGCACTGACGATGACCCGCGCGGCGGCGGAAGCGCGGCGGCGCGCCGCGACCGAGGCGCAGGCGAGAGAGGCCGCCGGCGCGCGGTTGCGCGCCGAGGAGGCGCTGCGACACGCCACCGCGGAGAGCATTGACGCCGAGCGCCGCGCGCTCGACGAGTTGGCCGCAAAGGCCAACGCGCTCGCGCAGCTCATCCAGGCCCGGCGCACCCGGGCCGAGCTCGATGCGCGGGCGCGGAGCGCGGCCGAGACGAGGACTCAGGCGGAACAGGCGCTGCAGGCGGAACTGGCGAGCGCGATCGGCGCCGAGACGCGAGCCGCCGAAGCCGCGCAGGCCAGGCTCGCCGCCGTCACGGAAGCGATCCGGCTCCGGCGCGAGCGCACCGAGCTCGAGGCGCGGGTGTGCCGGGCGGCCGAGATCCGGGCGCGCGTCGAGGCGTCCGCTGCGCGCGCCGCGCGCGCACGGGCCGAGGCCGAGGAGCTGGAGACCCTCCGCGCGCTCGCGCGGGCGCGCTCCAGCCTCGGGCCGCTGCGCCGCTGACCGTCCGCTGGCCCATGGGGCGGCGCCTGCCGACGCCGCTGAAGGGGTTCGAGCGTCTGCGCGTTGCCATAGCTCGACCGACGCCATGAGCCATTCTCAGGAACGACTCCGCGGGCTCCCGCCCGCCGTCCTCACGGGCCTGCGGCGGGGGATCGAGAAGGAGAGCCTGCGCGTGCAGCCGGACGGGCCGCTCGCCGCCACGCCCCACCCCCCGGCGATCGGCTCCGCGCTCACCCACCCGCACATCACCACCGACTTCAGCGAAGCGCAGCTCGAGCTCATCACGGGCGTGCACACCGACGTCGACGCCTGCCTCGCCGAGCTGCGACACATTCACCAGTTCGTCTACCGCCACATCGGCGACGAGGTGCTCTGGTGCGCGAGCATGCCCTGCAGCCTGCCCGACGAGCGCGCCATCCCGATCGCCCGCTACGGCACCTCCAACGTCGCCCGCGCCAAGACCGTGTACCGCATCGGGCTCTCGCACCGTTATGGCCGGCGGATGCAGACGATCTCGGGCCTCCACTACAACTTCTCCCTGCCCGAGGCGGCCTGGCCGCTGGCCGGGATCGGCGGTCCGAACGAGGCGTACTTCGGGCTGATCCGCAACTTCCGCCGCCACGCCTGGCTGCTGCTCTACCTCTTCGGCGCGTCGCCCGCGGTCTGCGAGAGCTTCGTCCAGGGGCGCGCGCACGGGCTGCGGGAGCTCGCGCCGGGCACGCTGTACCTGCCCCACGCGACCTCGCTGCGGATGGGGCGCCTCGGCTACCTCAGCGAGGCGCAGGACTCGCTCGCCGTCAGCTACAACGATCTCGAAAGCTACACCGCCTCGCTCTACGACGCGCTCACGAAACCCTATCCGCCGTACGAGGCCATCGGCATCCGCGACGGCGACGACTATCGACAGCTCGCGACGAGCCTCCTGCAGATCGAGAACGAGTTCTACAGCGCCATCCGCCCGAAGCGCGTCATCCGCCCGGGCGAGCGACCGCTGCACGCGCTGCGCGAGCGCGGCGTTCAGTACGTCGAGGTCCGCGCCATGGACCTCGATCCGTTCGCCGCCATCGGCATCACCGCCGAAACCGCGTCGTTCCTGGACGTCTTCCTCCTCCACTGCCTGGTGACCGACAGCCCGCCCGATACGCCCCGGGAGATCGAGGCGATCGGACGCAACAAGCAGCTCGTTGCCGCGCGCGGGCGCGAGCCCGGGCTACGCCTGGACCGGAAAGGTCAGCCCGCGGGGCTCCGGGAATGGGCCGGGCAGGTGCTCGCGGAGTGCAAGCCGATCGCCGCGGCGCTCGACACCGCGCGCGGCGGCAGTGCCCACGACGGGGCGCTCGCCGCCGCCGTCCGCGCCCTGGACGATCCCGCGTCCCTGCCCTCCGCGCGCGTTCTCAGCGAGACGCAGCAGCGCTACGAGGGGTCGTACTTCCACTTCGTGCTCGCATACTCGCTGCGGCATCGCCGCACCCTGCAAGCCGAGCCGTTTCCGGCCGGCGCGGAAACCCGCTTCGCGCGGATGGCGGACGAGTCGATCGAGAAGCAGCGGAAGATCGAGGCCGGCGACAAGGTGCCGTTCGAGAAATACCGGGAGCAGTATCTCTCGCATGAATCCTTGAAGGCCGGTTGACCGGCGCGCGCGCCGGATCAGAACAATCCGGCCTTCTGCGCGCCCTCGACCGCGGTCTTGACGAGCTCGGTGACCTGGGTCTCGAGCGGTTGCCAGGAGCTCGTCGTCACCTTGCTCGTCCACATCAGCTGCCCGGTAGCGACATCGGTCACGACCACGTTCGCCGCATACCCGGTGTCGACCTGCCCGCCGCCGCCGCCGAACGGAAACGAGATGCCAACGCCGCCTCCGACCCCGCCGCCCGAGAAGCCCCCAACGCCGAAGCCGACGGTCGGACCGCCACCCACGATGACCGCTTCGGGACCGATGGTCGAGCCGAACACCGCCGTCGCACCCGCACCGCGCGCCGCGGCGAGGGTCTTGTCGGTGGGGCCGGCCGCGACGTCTTCGGGGCCCAGGATGGGGGTCGCGCCCGATGCCGCGACCTGCGCCTGGAGCTTCTCCAAACAGATCCGCCTCACCACGGGCTCGTTGGCGTTGCAGACGACGAGCACCTTCGCGCCGCGCAACGAGCGGCCCTGGAATTGCGGATCGGACCATTGCGCGTCGAGCCTGGTCGACGCGCAGCCGGCAACGAAGAGCACGCCCGCAGCGACCAGCGCGGCAGCGGCGAGCCCGCAGCGATCGGGAATGGTCGAACGAGCCATCGTTTGCGCCTCCGGAACCGCGTCTCCCTTACAGCATTGGACCTGGGTGCCCCAGTGCATGCTCGGCGAGCTTGCGGACGATCCAATCGTACGCCTCGTCCAGCGAGTCGGTGCGGTGAACGAGATTGAGGTCGGAAGCGGAGATCGTGCCGTGACGCGCCAGCGCGTCGAAGTCGATGATCTGCCGCCAGTACTCGGCCCCGAAGAGCACGATCGGCATGGGCTTGCGCATCTTGTGCGTCTGCACCAGCGTCAGCAGCTCGAACAGCTCGTCGAGCGTGCCGAAACCGCCCGGGAACACGATCACCGCCTTCGCGAGATAGGCGAACCAGAACTTGCGCATGAAGAAGTAGTGGAAGTGGAAGGCGAGCTCGCGCGTGACGTAACGATTGTCGAATTCCTCATCCGGGATGGAGATGGTGAGGCCGACGTTCATGCCGCGCGCCTCGGCGGCGCCGCGGTTGGCCGCTTCCATGATGCCGGGGCCGCCACCGGTGCACACGACGAAGCGCCGCTCCCCCTGGGGATCGAGGTCCTTCGACCATTGCGTGAGCCGGAAGGCGAGCTCGCGCGCCGCCTCGTAGTAGGCCGACATGTGCAGATCCATGCGCGCACGCTCGAGATCGCCCTCGCCGGCCTCCGCCTTGCGCAGCGCCGCCTCGGCCTGCTCGCGCGACAGGGTGCGCGCCGAGCCCATGAAGACAATCGTGTCGTCGACGCGCAGGCGCTCGAACCGGGCCTTCGGCTCGAAGTACTCCGCGAGGATGCGCAGGGGACGCGCTTCCTTGCTGTTGAGGAATGCCTGGTTGCGATAGGCCTGTGGGGTGCGCCGGGGCTGTTTGGTCATCGAGGAGATCAAGAATCAGGCGCCGGATGGATATTGTCGACCCAATGCACCTCTTCGGGCTGCTCGACCACCGGGATGTCGAGGTTGACGACCACGGGCTCCTGACCGCTCCGGACGAGCACGCATGACAGCGGCTCGGCGTCGCTCGCATTGATCTCCTGGTGCGGCACGAACGGCGGCACGTAGATGAAGTCGCCCGGCCCCGCCTCGGCGACGAATTCGAGCCGGTCGCCCCAGCGCATCCGCGCTCGCCCGCTGACGACGTAAATCACGCTCTCGACCGGGCCGTGATGATGGGCGCCGGTCTTTGCCTTGGGATGGATTACGACCGTCCCGGCCCAGAGCTTCTCCGCGCCGGCACGCGCGTGAGTGATCGCCGCGGCGCGGTTCATGCCCGGCGTTTGCGGCGTGTTGATGTCGAGTTCGCCGCTGCGAACCACGCGCACGCCGTGGTAGCGCCATTTGGATTCGTCTGGGGCCGCCATGAGACCTCCGTGGATTGCTACTTCAGCCGGCCGGTCTGCTGGTAGAACGCGCGCTCGCGCTCGGCGTACTGGTTGAGGTCGTCGGCGATGCGGGTCGAGTTGGCGAGGGCCGGGTCGAAGTACACGCCCGCCTTGCGGTACTCGGCCACGAGCTCCGGATCGCTCATCGCCGCCCGGACACCGGCCGCGAGGTAGGCCTTGCGGTCGGCCGGCGTGCCTTTCGGCACGACGACGAACCGGACCACCGCCCAGAGGTAGTCCTTGCCGCCGAGCGCCTCGTTGAAGGTCGGCATGTCCTTGAGGTAGGGCATGCGCTCGTTGGACGCGACCGCGAGCGGCGCGACCTTGCCGGCGTCGAGGTGGCCGCGGAACTCCGCGAAGAACCCCTGCGCGATGTCGACGTTGCCCCCGACGAGCGCGTTGATGCCGGCGCCCCCGCCCTGGAAGGGCACGCGCAGGAACTTGGCGCCCGAGGCGGCCTCGACCTGCTCGACGAGGTACTCCCACATGCTGCCGGGCACCGTCGCGACGCGGATCGTGCCGGGCTTGTCCTTGGCGATCTGGAGGATCTCCTTCAGCGTCTTGCCCTTGAGCGGGCCGTCCGTCGGGCCGACCCACGTGAGCGCGTCGCTGTTGAGATAGCCGATCGGCTCGAGATCGGTGTACGCCCACTTGCCCTGCCCGCGGAGCATGGCGTCGCCCCACACCAGGTTGGCGAGCACGCCCACCGTGTAGCCGTCGGGCTTCGCCTGGGTGGCGAGGTAGGTGTGCCCGACCATGCCGGCGCCGCCGGTGCGGTTGTTGACCAGGATCTTGTCGCCGGTCGCTTTCTCGACGTACTTCGCGAGCAGACGCGCCGTCACGTCCATCCCGCCGCCGGCCGGGTAGACGACCACGTACTCGATCGGCTGCGTCGGGAAGTCCTTCGGCTTGACCGCCTTCGGGACCCCGGTCTGCGCGGCGACGGGCGCCGCGACGGCGGCGGCGAGGCCGAGACCAAGAGCAAGAGCGAATCCGGACCTTTTCACGTGCTTCCTCCTTTGGATCGTCGGTTGCGGCGGAGCATCAAGCCGACCAGGACCGCGCTCGCCACGAGGAGCGCCGCGGTCACCGGTCTCTGGACGAGGATCATAGCGCCATCGGGCGACATGACAAGCGACTGGCGCAGCGACTGCTCCAGCAGGGGCGCCAGCACGAACGCGATCACGAACGGGGCGAGGTCGTACTCGAGCTTCCGCAGCACGTAGCCCGCAACGCCGAAGCCGAGCATCACCCAGAGGTCGAACACGTTCTTGTTCGCCGAGTACGTGCCGACGACGGCGAGCAGGAGCACGACCGGAAACAGCACTCGGTAGGGCACGCGCAGGAGCTGCACCCAGAGCCCGACGAGCGGGAGGTTGAGCAGCAGCAGGAAGACGTTGCCCACGTACATGCTCGCGACGACGCCCCAGAAGAGATCCGGCCGCTGGGTCATGAAGAGCGGCCCGGGCTGGATGCCCTGGATGACCAGCGCGCCGAGCAGGAGCGCGGTCACCGCATTGCCCGGGATGCCGAGCGAGAGCAGCGGGATCATGCTGCCGCCGACGGCGGCGTTGTTGGCCGACTCGGGGCCGGCGACGCCCTCGATCGCGCCCTTGCCGAACCGCGCCGGATCGCGGGCGATCCGGCGCTCGACCGCGTACGACATGAAGGCCGCGGTCACCGGCCCGCCCCCCGGCACCAGTCCGAGCAGGAAGCCGAGCCCGCTGCCGCGCAGAATCGCCTTCCACGACGCCCGCCAGTCGGCGACGGTGGGCCACAGCCCGCGGATGCGTTCCGCCACCAGCGTGTTGCGGGCGAGGTGCTCGACGTTGGCGAGGATCTCGGCGACGCCGAAGAGGCCGATGACGACGGCGAGGAGCTCGATTCCCGCGATCAGGTTGACCACCCCGAAGGTGAAGCGGTCGCGGCCGTTGACCACGTCGATGCCGATCGCCGCGGCCAGGAACCCGAGCGCGATCGTGACCACGCCCTTCACCGCCGAGCCGGTGATCATGTAGAGCGTGCACACGAGGCCGAGCACCATCAGCCCGAAGTTCTCCGGCGGCCCGAAGCGGATCGCGATCGCTGCGAGCGCCGGCGCGAAAAAGGTCAGCAGCACCAGGCTCGCCGTGCCGGCGATGAACGACCCCAGCGCCGCGATGCCGAGCGCGGCGCCGGCGCGTCCCTGGCGAGCGAGCTGGTGGCCGTCGAGCGTGGTCACCACCGAGGCCGCCTCGCCGGGGATGTTCACCAGGATCGAGGTCGTCGAGCCGCCGTACATGGCGCCGTAGAAGATCGCCGCGAGCATCGCCAGCCCGGCGACCGGCGTGAGCGTGAAGGTCACCGGCAGCAGGAGCGCGAGCGCCGCGAGCGGGCCGATCCCCGGCAGCACACCGACCAGCGTGCCCACGAGGCTGCCGATGAAGCAGTAGTACAGATTTGCCGGCGTCAGGATGACGCCGAAGCCGGTCGCGAGGCCCTCGAGCGCGCCCACCGGTCACCAGCCCCACGGGCCGCGCGGGAGCGGCATGCCCAGGGCGTGGCCGAACAGCCACATGACCCCGGCGACCGCGCCGATCGTGAGCGCGATCGACTCGATCCAGTTCGACCGCTCGACGGTCCGGAGCAGCACGATCATCGTGACCGCGGCCGCGGCGGCGAAACCCACGTACGGAATCGCGACGGCCATGAGCGCGAGCCCGGCGACAACCCCGAGCACGCGGCCGAGCGCCGCTCCGCGCGGCCACGCCGGCGCACTCGCGCGATGCGACCGCAGGAAGAACAGCGCGATGCCGGCACCCGCGACGATCAGCCCGGCGAGCAGCGGAAAGAGGCCGCTCTCCGGGCCCGACGGGCCGGTGAGCCCGATCGTCCACGCGTGTGCGGCGGCGCCCACGCCGAGCAGGATCCAGAAGATGTTGAGGGCGCGCTCGGCCATCGCGCGCCTAGAGCTCGTTGCCGACGCGATGGCCCTCGTGCACTGCCGCGAGCATCGCCCGCGGCGCGAAAGCGTCGCCGGCGAGCCGCACCTCGAGCCCCTGCGCCCGCAGCGGCGCGGCGAGCCGGTCGTCGGCGAGCCGCGGCGTCGCGTACGCGAACAGTGCGACGTCTTCGATCGCGCGCTCCTCGCCGGTGAAAGCGTTCGCGTGCACGACCCGCTGCGCAGCGAAGCGCTTCGGCACGGCGGCGACGACGATCTCGACCCCGGCGCGATAAAGGCGGCGGTACACCCCGAGCAGGCCGACGTAGGCGACGTTGCGGCCGAGCTGCGTCCGCGGAGTGATGATCACGAGGCGGTCGTAGATCGATGCCAGGTGGTCGGCGAGCGCATAGACGCCGGCGCCGTGATCGTGGTCGAAGAGGACCGCGGTGCCGGCACGCTTGCCGGGGGCGGCGCCAAGACCGGCCACGAGAGTCCAGGCATCGGTGCCCCCTGCGCTGTCCGCTGCAAGCGTCGCGGGGCGGCGCATGCTCGATCCGGTTGCGAGGACGACGGCGTCGGGGCGGAGCCCGGCGATCTCCGCGATCGCGGCGGGCGGACCCGACTCGAAGGCGACGCCCGCCTCCCGGGCGCGCGCGAGCTGGAACTCGAACACCTTCGCGACCTCCGCCCGCCCGGGGAGCAGCGATTCGAGCCGCGCCTTGCCACCCGCCGCCGGCGCGCCGAGCAGCGTCACGTCGTGACCCCGGCGCGCCGCGACCCAAGCGGCCTCGAGTCCGGCGACGCCGCTGCCGACGACGACGATGCGGCGCTTCCGGCCGGCCGGCGCCGGCTGCCATGCCGCTTCGCCCGGGGTCCCGAGATGCGGGTTGTGGATGCAGGCGATCGGCTTGCCGACGTGGATCTCGGCCCAGCAGACGTTGCAGAAAATGCACGGCCGGATGGCCGCACCTTTTCCCGCGAGCGCCTTCGCCGGCAGCGCAGCGTCGGCGACGAGCGCGCGCCCCATGCCGATGAGCTCGCCCACGCCTTCGCCGAGGAGCCGCTCGGCATGCGCGGCGTCGAGGACGCGCCCGAGGGCGAGCACGGGGATCGGCCGCGCGTGCTCGCGGAGCCGCCGCTGCAGCGCCATGAACGGCCCCGGCGGGTAGTGCATGTCCGGCGTGTGGTCCTCGAGGCTCGGGCTGAAGTTGCCCTGGGCGAACGCGACGTAGTCGAGGCCGCCCGCCGCCGCGAGGCGCGCCGCGATCCGGCCCGCCTCGTCGCCGTCGATGCCGCCGGGAACGCCCTCGTCACCCGGCATCTTCAGCCCGACGATGAAGCCGGCGCCGCACTCCGCGCGGATGCCCGCGATGATCTCGCGGACGAAGCGCGTGCGGCGTTCGACGTCGCCGCCGTAGCCGTCGTCGCGCACGTTGGACCACGGCGAGAGGAACTGCGTGATCAGGTAGCCGTGTCCGCCGTGCAGCTCGACGCCGGAAAAACCCGCGCGCCGGAGCGTCCGCGCGCCGTCGATGAAGGCCCGCGCGATGACGCCGATCTCGTCCGGCGTCATCACGTGCGGCACCGACCAGCTGTAGGCGTCCGGCAGCGCCGCGACGCCGACCGGCGCGTCGACCGGGCTCCAGAGCTGCTGGCGTCCGACGTGCCAGAGCTGGCCGAGGAGCCGGCAATCGTGCCGCTCCACCGCCGCGGCGAGACGCTGGAAGCCGTCGAAGTTCGCCGCGTCGAACACGGTCGCGACGTTGGGCTGCGGCACGCTGGAGGCGTGGATCGCGAGGCCCTCGGTGACGAGCATCGCGGCGCCCCCCGCCGCGCGCTCCGCGTAGTAGTCGACCAGCCGCGGCGTGACCCGGTTCTCGCGCGCGAAGTTGGAGAGCACCGCGGGAAAGACGATGCGGTTCCGCAGCCGCTTGCCCGCCAGTTCGAAGGGAGTGAAGAGCTGCATGCGCGAGACTCCCGGGGCCGGCGCGTCGCGCGAGAACGGGTCCGCTAGGACCGGGCTTCGAGCTCGCGTCGGACCGCCTGGGTGCCGAGCACCATCGCGCGCAGCTTGGCGCGCGTCGCGGCGCGGTCGCGCGCGACGCAGCCGCAGTCGGGCGCGGCGATCAGCCGCTCGGGCGGCAGCACTTCGAGCGCCGCGCGGAGCCGCGTCGCGACCGTTTCGGGGCGCTCCACGTCGTCGGTGCCGACGTCGATCACGCCGAGCTGGATGGTCTTGCCCGGCAGCCCGGCGAGAAGCTGCGGCGCGAGCTTCGGCTCGGCAAACTCGAGCGAGTACTGGTCGACCTGCGCGCGTGCGAGCGCCGGGAAGATCTCCTCGTAGCCGTGCTTCCACTCCTTGTTGCCGAGCCGCGCGCGGTACCCGTAGCAGACGTGCACGCAGCTCGCGACCGTCGTGCCGGCGAACGCCCGGTCCATCGCGTCCACGCCCCAGAGGTCCAGCTTCTCGGGCACCCGGGTGATGGCGGGCTCATCGAGCTGCACCATGTCGCAGCCGGCGGCGGCCAGCGCGTGGATCTCCTGGTTGAGCGCGTCGGCGCAGGCGAACGCGAGCGCGCGCTCGTCGCCGTAGTAGTCGTCCGCCATCCCGTCGACGAGCGTCGACGGCCCCGGCAGCGTCATCTTGATCGGACGGCCCGTGAGGCGGCGGAGGAACCGGTAGTCGTCCACCGCCTGATGGGTGGCAAGGGTGATCGGACCCGTGATCCTGGGCACGTCCTGAGTGAACTTGCCGCCGCGCATCGACTTGGCCTTCAGATTCTGGGAGTCGACCCCGCCGAGCTGGTGGATGAAGTGCGTGTAATGGGTCGAGCGCCGCTGCTCGCCGTCGCAGACGATGTCGATGCCGGCGGCCTCCTGGTCGGCGAGCGCCAGGCGCGTGGCGTCGTCCATCGCCTCCTTCAGCGCGTCGCCCTCGAGGTTCCAGCGCTCGACGACGCTGTACCACGTGCCCGTCAGCCACGCCGGCTTGGGCAGGCTCCCGATGACGGTGGTCGGGATCAGGGGCAGGGTCATGCAGGTCTCCTCGGCGGAGCGGCAGGCCGGCTCAGTTGACCAGGACCTCGATCTCGTCGCCGCTGATCCATCGCACGCGGTCGCCGACGCGGAATAGCGTGCCGTCGGCACGGCGCACGACGCGATGGGAGCCGTCGTCCAGCCGCACGGTGATCTCGTAGGTCGTCGCCCGCAGCCGCGCATACATCTCGGGCGTGCCGACGCCGCCCACGTAGGGTTTGTCGGCGGCCTGGCCGCCGAGCGGGAGATAGATCACCGCGCCGATCAGATTCTGCTGCGCCGGGTTGCCGGCGGTCCCGCCGCCGTGTCCCGGGCTGACCGCTGCGGCCGGGAGCCCCCGGTCGGCGTAGACCTCGCGAATCGAGGCGATCCGGCCGCAGGCGTCGCACGGTTCGCCGGCCCGCGGCGCGGGGGCCACGCGCGGCGGTGGCGGGCGCGAATCCGGGATGTGATACGACTGCGCCGAGGCGGCAAGCGCAATCCCGCCGGCAACGGCCGCGGCGAGCCGGCGGACGCCGCTCCGGCGGGGCCAGGGCGCGCCCCGTATCGCGCGCGCCGGCATGCGCTACTCGGAGATGCCCTGGACGAAGTAGGTGGCCGAAAGCAGCGCGCTCGGCGGGCCGAGCGGACCGAGCCAGCGGTCGTAGACCTTGGCGATCTCCCCGCTCCGGAAGAGGCGCGCCAGCACCCGGTTGACCGCGAGGCGGTACTCATGGTCGCCGCGCGGCAGCGCGAATACGTAGGGCTCGATCGAGAAGTCCTCGTCGAGCAGCCGGTACGCCCCGCTGCCCGACCGGGCGAGCACCGCACCGACCAGGGTGGTCCGGTCGGCGGCGAACCCTTCCACCTTCGACTCCTCGACCAGCTTGACCCCCTCTGGACGCGTGTTCACGGTGAGCACCTGGGCATTCACCGAATACCGCGCGAGCGAGTTGCGCAAGGCCTGCTCGGTGGTAGTGCCCTTGATGACCGCGACACGCTTGCCGTTGAGGTCGGCGAGGCGCCCGAGCCCCGAGCCGACCTTGGTGAGGACGCTCCCGCCGTCGACGAAGGTGATCAGGCTGAAATCGACGTTGCGCTGGCGCGACAGCGTCCAGGTCGTCGTGCTGCACTCGATATCGACCCGTCCGGTGCTCACCGCCTCCAGCCGGTTCTGGATCGTCAACGCGACCCAGCGCGTCTCGAGCTTTGGCAGCCCGAGCTGCGCACCGATGCCGCGTGCGATCTCGCGGCACAGCTCGACCGAGTAGCCCTGCGGCTCGCGCTTCGCATCGACGAAGGAAAACGGGGCGGCGTCCTCGATGTAGCCGAGCGTGATCGCGCCGGCGCTGCGGATCCTCTCTAGCGTTCCGGTCTGCGCCGCCGCGGGCGCGGCAAACGCGTACGACAGCGCGCAAAGGAGCAGTGTCCGGCGGAGCATATCGTCCCTATTCTATCAGCGCTCGAATCCGTAGAGCCGCGCCGGATTGTCGGCGAGGATGGCGTGCCTGGTTTCGCGGTCGGGAACCGCCTCGGTCAGAACGTCGAGCAGCTCGCCCGCATCGAGCTCGCGGTGGGGGAGCACCGCATCGCCCTGCACCTGTCGACCCGAATGGAACCCGATGTTCGGCCAGTCGGAACCCCACACCAGGCGCTCCGGCGCGGCCGCGGCGACCGCTCTGATGAACGGGATCGCATCGCGCAGGCGGCCGCTCGTGCGCGTGATGCGGTCGGCACCGGCGAGCTTGACCCAGACGTGCTTGCCGGTGAGCAGCCGCAGCACGGCCTGGAATCCCGGTTGCCCGATCCCGGCGGCGGCATCGGGCAGGCCCATGTGGTCGATCACGACGTTGACGCTGCAGCGCGCGAGCTCCTGCTCCAGCGACAGCAGAGTCGCGGCGTCGGCAAAGACCTGCAAGTGCCAGCCGAGCGGCGCGAGGAGGCGTTCGTAGTCGCCGACCAGCCGTGCCCGATCGCCGGGATGGCGGGAACCCAGAGTGACCAGGTTCAGGCGCAGGCCGCGAACGCCGGCGCGATGCAGCGGTTCCAGCTCCGCTGCCGGCGTCCGCGGCTCGAGGACCGCGACCGCCCGGCCGCGCGTTCCGAGGTGCGCGAGCGCCGCGAGCATGGCGCGATTGTCGTAACCGTGTCCGCTCGCCTGGACGAGCACGGTTCGCTCCAGGCCCACCTGGCGCTTCATACGCTCATGCGCTGTCAGCGGCGCCTCGGCAACGTTGTAGGCGCGCTCGCCCGCCAGCGGGTAGCGCTCGAACGGGCCGAAGACGTGCATGTGGCAGTCGGCGGCATGGGCCGGCAGCGCCGCCGCAGGTGGCCGGTGCGTTCGATCGAGCGACTGCATCGCCGCTATCATAGCCAACCCCTATGCGGATATCGGTCCTTCCAGGGGCATCAAGGCGAACCGAGCATCCGGACAATGAGCGAGCAAACACCCCCAGAGTTCCTGACGCTGCACGAAATCGTCGCGGCGGCGCGCGCGAATCTTGCCCCCGGCCCCTGGAGCTATCTGATCGGCGGAACCGAAACCGAGACGACGCTGCGGCGCAATCGCCTCGCGCTCGACTCGCTCGCCTTGCGTCCGCGCGTGCTGCGCGACGTCAGCGCCGCGGACCCGGGCGCGACGTTCCTCGGCCGCCCGGTGCGCCTGCCGGTGATGCTCGCGCCGGTGGGCGGAATGGAGTCCTTCGCCCCGGAGGGCGCGGCGGCAGCCGCTCGCGCCGCCGCGCGGTTCGGCGTACCGCTGATGCTCTCCTCCGTCTGTCAGCCCGGCCTGGAAGCCACCGCGGCGGCGGCCGCCGATTCGCTGCGCGTGTTCCAGCTCTACGTGCGCGGCGACGATGCCTGGGTCGACGACTGGGGGCGGCGCGCGCGCGAGCACGGCTTCCGTGCTTTCTGCTTCACCGTGGACAGCGCCTTCTACAGCCGGCGCGAGCGCGATCTGATCGGCCGCTTCGTCAAGCCGTGGCGCGCGAGCGCGGCGGCCGGCATGAAGTACCAGGCCGCACTCTCCTGGGACCAGGTGAAACGCTTCAAGGACCGCCACGACCTGCCGGTGATCCTCAAGGGCATCGCCACGCCCGAGGATGCGGAGCTCGCAGTGCGCCACGGCGTGGAGGTGATCTACGTCTCCAATCACGGCGGACGCCAGCTCGATCACGGCCTGGGCAGCGCCGCCGTTCTGCCCGAGGTCGTCGCCGCCGTCGGCGGGCGCGCCGAGGTCTGGGTGGACGGCGGATTCATGCGCGGGTCGGATGTCGTCAAGGCGATCGCGCTCGGCGCGCGCTGCGTCGGCGTGGGGCGCCTTGCCTGCCTCGGCCTTGCCGCGGCGGGCGTGGCGGGACTGGTGCGCGCGCTGGAGCTCCTGGAGGATGAGGTCCGGGTCTGCCTCGGACTGCTCGGCGTCACGTCGCTCGCGGGGCTCACGCCCGCGTGCGTCGCCCCCGCTCCGCCCGTGTACGAACCCTCGGCGCTCAGCGCGTTTCCGCTGCTCGGCGAAGGCCTCGAAAAGAACCGCCCCGGCTGAATCCCGGCCGCCGGCTCAGGGCCCCGGCGCCTGGCTCAATCGCTGCAGCTTCTGCAGCGAACGCATTCGCCACGGGATCGCGGTGTCCGGAAAGAGGCGCGGATACTCGGTGTAGCTGACTTCGCCGACGTAGATGTCGCCGCGCGAATCGACCGCGAGCCCGTGCGGCGCGATGAACTTCCCGGTCTCGAGCCCGGGCCCGGCCTCGCCGCCGAGCCGCGCGACGAGCTTCCCGTCGCCGTCGACGATCGACAGGCGCGGGCCGATGTTGGGGTGGTTGCGGTTCACCGTCATCCCCGGCCCGAGCTCGCCGATGATGAACTGCGCCCGCGGTCCGCGGCAGCAGTACAGACCGCACGGCCGGTGCATGTTCACCCACTGCGTCTCGTAGCGGCCGTTGCCGTCGAACACCTGGACGCGGTGATTCTCGCGGTCGGCGACGTAGACCCAGCCTTCCGGGTCGGTGGCGATGTTGTGCGCGATGTTGAACTGGCCGGGGTCGCTGCCCGGCTCGCCCCAGGACCGCAGGAGCTTGCCGTCCGGCGAGAACTTGTGCACCCGCGCGTTGCCGTACCCGTCGCTCACGTAGATCTCGCCCTGCGGCGAGAGCGCGGTGTGGGTGCAGCGGTGGAACGGCTCGCCGCTCATGTACGGCGCGGGCTTGCCGGGCACGCCGATCTCGAGCAGGACCTTGCCCTCGGTGGTGCACTTGCGCACGAAGTGGCCGCCGTCGTCGGTACAGTAGAGGAGGTCGTTCGCGTCGATGTGCAGGCCGTGCGCGCGCGTAAACGTCCCCTCCCCCCAGGAGCGCAGAAAACTCCCGTCGCGGTCGAACACGATCATCGGGTGCTCGCCGCGGTTGAACACGTAGACGCGGTCCTTGCCGTCGACCGCGACCGCTGCGACGTCCTTGAACTCCCACCCTTCGGGGAGCTTCGCCCAGTCCTCCACCACGCGGTAGCGATGCTCGCCGCGGCCCAGGATCGCTGTCATCGGACGTCTCCTCTCGATCTGCCGGATGGAGTGCCTGCCGGGACTCAGAGCAGGATCGCGATGCCGTCGAGCTCGGACTCCGAGTTCGCGAGGTCGACGCGCTTCGCGGCGATCTTCCACCCCGCGTCGACGCGCCGCAACCGGTGCTCGCAGAGCGCACCGAACACGCGCTGGCGCTCGGCCCGGTACTCGATCAGCACCAGCGTCGAGGCGACCACGACTTCGCCGCGCTCCGGCTGCTCGCCGCGGATCGCCACGTTCCCGATCTGATGCACCGTGCGCGCCGCGGGCACGCGCGCGTGCGCGCGCGGATGGCGGTACTGCCGCACCCGGGCCTCGAGCAGCGTGCGGTCGTCGAAGATGATCGACGAGGTCTCGCGCGGGTCCTTCTGGCCGGCCTCGAGCGGCACCCAGTAGGTGGCGTCGGCGGTGAAGAGCTGCAGCCATTCGTCGAAGCGGCCGGCATCGAGCAGCCACGCCTCGCGGTAGAGGAACTGCTCCAGCTCGGCGAGCGTAGCGCCTGCGGCGTCGATTGCGGCGTCCGCGCCCATCACGCCGGCGCCGTCATGTAGCGCAGCCACGCGGCGAACTGGTTGCGGATGAAGATCTCGCTGGTGCCGGTCGCGCCGCGGCGGGTGTCGGCGGAGTCCGCGACGTCCCCGCCGAAGCCCCGCCCCAGGAATACCCATTCGGGCGCGCGCACCGCAAAGCCCCGCTGCACCCGCTCGTAGACCTCGAGGTCGTCGGTGAGCACCCACGAGGCGGTGCCGTTCACGACGTTGGAAAACGCGATCGTGTCGCGGAACATCTGCTCCGGTGCGCCCTTGAGCCGGAACGAGTACGTATAGACCACGGTGCGATCGACGGCGAGCGGGTGCAGGATCCGCACCTGCCGGAACTGGCCCATGAACGAGCAGCTCGGATACACGATCGAGTTCCAGCGCGTCACTCCGAGGATTTCCCGCGCGCGCGCCTCCCCCACCCTGGCCGCGAGCCGCGCCCGGTAGTCGGCGAACACCGGGTTGTCGAGTCCGACGACGAGCCGGCTGTCGTCGTGGTAGTCCCCCATCCAGCCGTGTCCGAAGTCGGCGGTCCAGACCCCGACCGACTCCCAGACCTGCTCGGGCGCGCCGTTCTGGCGCATCTGGCGGATCGCGATATCGGCGAACTTCTCGCCCGCTCCCGGGTCCGGCGCCTCGCGGGCGGCGTACACCGAGGAGGCGTGCACATGGTTCGGATGCACGCCGTCGAGATGATTCTCGAGCATGAGCTTCCAGTTGCCCTGGTAGGCGTGCTTGAACACGCCGCCCGCCACCTCGACCTCGCCCTCGGGCGAGCGGTCGACCATGTCGTCGAACGAGGCGCGCAGGGGCCCGAGGAACTCGGCGAGCGACGGCCCGTCGCCAGCGAGCGAGGCAAAGATGAAGCCACGGTAGACGGCGACCCGCGGCACCGCAGCGAGGGCCAGCTCGGCGAGGCTCTCCTGCCGGTAGCCGCTCGGGATGGGCACGTATCGCAGCACGCCGCCGCGGTCGTAGCTCCAGCCGTGGTACGGACAGACGAAGCGCTCGACGCTGCCGCGCCCCTCCGAGCAGACCATCGACCCGCGATGCCGGCAGCGGTTCACGAGCACCCGCACCGAGCGGTCCTCCTGGCGGACGACGATCACGGGCTCGCGCCCCATGCGCGTCGTGAAGTAGTCGCCCGGCCGGGGCACCTGGCTGTCGTGGCCGAGCAGCAGCCACGCGCGCCCGAAGATGCGCTCCAGCTCCAGCTCGAAGATCGCGGGGTCGGCGTACACCGACCGGTGCACCCGGTCGGGCTGGACGAGCATCGGCAGTTGTTCGCTTGCGGCCATGGGCGTGGCAGAGCTTGTTATTCTACCCGCGGCAAAGTGGCGCCCAACTGAGCGCCGGCGGCCGCGAGCGCATCGACCACCGCGGCGCCGTCGCGATTGCGGCGTCGCGCTTCCTCAGGGCTCTCGCTCGCAAGCGGCGTTTGGCCCACGAACTCGTACAGGTCGGCCGCGCCCTGCGCGATGCGCGGCGTCAACGCCACCCCCTCGAAGGTCTTCGCGATTTCGAGCATCTCCGGTACCCAGCGGTACGCCTTCGGCGGCATGCTGGACAGGCGGTTCAGGACCCAGTCGCGCAGGCCTTCAAGACTCTCTCCGAGCTCGCGGTCCAGGGCCTCGTGCACGCCGAGCCGGCGCGCCGCGACGAGCAGCTCGACCGCCAGCGCGACCGTCCCCTTGGTGAAGGCGCCGTAGCACATCTTCACAGCCGAGGCGTCGCCGATGCGCTCGCTGACCACCCGCATCTCGATGCCCGGGGGAGCGAGCTCGGCGAGGCAGTGCGCGTCGGGGCCCGACAGATAGAACCGCGTGGTCCCCTTCCCGCGCGGTGGCGGGCCCACGATGCCGGCGTCGATGAAGCGCCCTTCCGCGTCGCGGACGATGCGGTCGATCTCCTGCGCGGTCTGCGGGGCGATCGCGTTGCAATCCACGACGACGACCGCCCGCGCGGCGGCCTTCATCGCCGCGGCGATCTCGCGCGCCTTCGCGATCGCCTCCCCGGGGTTGAGGATGGAGAGCACCATGTCGCACGTCGCGACCAGTTCCCTCGTCGAGCCGCAGTCGGTCAGCCCGGCCTCGCGCGCGAGCGCCCGCGTCCGGGCGCTGCGGCCGTCGAGCGCGGTGTAGACGTTCAGTCCGCGCTCCTTCAGTCGCACCGCTACGGCCTGGCCCATGTCGCCGGGGCTCGCCACTCCCACATTACGGATCGGCATTGCTTAAACCTCGCAGATGTTGCACGCTTGCGATGAGATTATGCTGCAGCTTGAGGCCCGCAGATCGAGCCCTTCCCCCGGCAGGGAACGCACAGGCCCGCGCGCCGACCCCGCTCCCCGATCGCGAGGCCCCTCGCACCGGCGTCTCAGGGGCGGGGGGAGAACGACCTGCCCCAAAGGCCAATGGGGCCTAAGCACCAAGATGCAATTCCCCCCGTTCAGCCCGGGGACGATCATGCGGACCGTCAGGCTCCTCGTGCAGGATGCCGTGCGGCTCAAGACCATCACCACCGGAGACCGAGTCCACGCGATCTATGCCGAGGCGTTCGCGATGGCGCTGAGAGCAGCGCCCGGGATATCGAGCGGCGAGCAGTGAGCGGTCTCCCTTCTCGCGTGCGAACCGGCGCGAGCCTCGTGTCGATCGCCTGTGGCATCGTCGCGGCGACGCTCCTGTGTGCCATTTCCGGGATCGCGCTGGCTCAGGGTTCGGCCACGGCGTTGAGTGTGCAAGCGCTCAAGGAATGCGAGCTTGGCCGGGCGGCGAAGGGGCGCGCGGCGCGCCTCGCCCATTTTCAACAGAGCCAGACGCTCGCGGAGCGGGCGGTGGCCCTGGACGATCAGCTTGCCGACGGACATTTCGCCCTCTTTTGCAGTATCGGCGAGCAACTGCGGCTCGACGGCGAGATCTTCTCCTCCGTCGTCAACTTCAAGCGAATGCTAGCCGCGCTCGACCGGGCCTTGGAACTGGACCCGGAGCATCTGGATGCCCTTTCTTCCAAGGGGACCGTCCTGGTCAGGCTGCCAGCAATTCTCGGGGGGGACGCCGTCAAGGGTGAACGGATGCTGTGGCAGGTCATCAAGCGGGATCCGAAGGCGGTGAGTGCCCGCATCACTTTGGCCAAACTCTACGTGGCTCAGGGCGACCGCGGGCAGGCGATCGCTCTTGCGTCAGAAGCCCTGCGACTCGCGCGCTCCGAGCGTCGCGCGGACCTTATCGCCGAAGCGCAGGCGACCGTCGTGGAGGTGCAGTCCGCTTCTGCCGACGTCAGGATGGCCGTGCCCTAAAGCGCTGCGACGTGAGCTAGCCCTGCCCCCCGGGTACCACGTCCTTTTTGCCCCTACCCCTCGCGCATCTTCATCGCCTGCACACGCTCGATCTGCGCCGATCGGAGCAGGCTGGCCTGCGTGGGAGATGTCGCCGCCCGACAGCATCGACCCGCTGGAGCGAGCGGTCGTGCGCTGCCTACTTGACAACCATTTTATTGGATGTATAATCCATCCAACTTAAGACCGCCCATGCCCAAGCGCCCTTACGCCATGGAACGCCGTGCCGCGCTCGAGGCAGAGACCCGCGAGCGAATCGTGCGCGCGACGGTCGCTCTGCATGCCGCGCACGGCGCCCTCGGGACGTCCTACGCAATGATCGCGAAGCGGGCCCAGGTCGCGCCGCAGACTGTCTACAACCATTTCCCGGAGCTGGGCGCGCTGTTAGGCGCCTGTACCGGGCATGTGGCGGACCAGGCACCCCCGCTCGATGCGGAGACGTTCCGTTCGGGGCGCTCGCCCGCCGCCCGGCTGAGGCTGCTTGCGCAGGCGGTGTTCGCGCGACACGATTTCCTCGCCCCCTGGAAGCGTTGGCACGAGGCCGCCCTTATCCCGGCGCTGGCCGCCATCGTCGCTCAAGGCAACGTCGCCCTTCGCGAGCTCATCGCCGCCGCCCTCGTCCCCGATCGCGAGCCGACCGCCGCCTTCGTCGATGCCGCCTTCGTACTCCTCGACTATCCAGCCTGGCAGGAGCTCACTCGCGGTCGATCGACTCCCGAGGCGGCTCGCATCGCCGGCGACTGCCTGGCCGATCTTCTCCCCCGCCTCACCCACCCCCGAAAGGAACAGTCATGAACGCCCAAAGTCACGCTTCCTCTACCAGTGTCGACGAGATCGCCGACGGGATTTTCCGGATCAGTACGCCCGTCCCGGCGAGCGTCGTCCCCGGCGGCTTCACCTTCAATCAGTACCTGATTCGCGATGCGGAGCCGCTGCTGTTCCACACCGGTCCGCGCATGCTGTTCGCGGCGGTGTGCGAGGCCATCGAGCGCGTCATCCCGGTGACGACGCTCCGGTACATCTCGTTCTCGCACGTCGAGGCGGACGAGTGTGGTTCGCTCAATCAGTTTCTTGGTGCCGCACCGCGGGCTGTGCCCCTCTGCGGCCAGGTGGCGGCAATGGTGTCGATCGCGGATCTGGCCGACCGCCCGCCGCTGGCGCTGGCGGATCAGGAGCGCCTCACGCTCGGGCGGCATACCGTGCAGTGGATCGACGCGCCGCATCTGCCGCACGGATGGGAGTGCGGGTTCCTCGCCGAGACCACGACGCGTACCCTGCTCTGTGGCGATCTCTTCACCCAATTCGGGGAGCGACACCCCGCAATCACGGAGGCCGACATCCTCGAGCCCAGCGAAGCGGGACGGATCGGCATGGACTACTACGCGCACTCCCCGGCCACTGGCCCGTTGCTCGAGCGCCTCGCGAATACCGCACCGACCACGCTCGCTTGCATGCACGGCGCGGCCTGGCGCGGCGATGGTGCGGGGCTGCTGCGAAGCCTCGCTTCGCGGCTTGCGTCGGCGCCGACCCGGCACTGATCCGCTGCGCGCACAAACTGGTCACGGGCCGGAAAACACGAAGGGGCTGCATGATGCAGCCCCTTCCTTTGACCTCTTCTCCCGTCAATCCAGCGCGCATTCATGGAGCTCATCCAGCTGAACGTTTGCGGCGACCACCCCACGTGGAGGTGTCCTCGTTTATTCCAGCCCCGGCCGGGCCGCACCCGTGCGGAAGCTTCGAGGTGATCTTCACGCGCGAACTGTTCGCGGACTACGTATCGTGGCTCATGCTCACGCGACCGGAGAGTCTCGACATTCTCATTCACCCGCTCACGCGGTCACAGACGCTCGATCACACCACGCGCGCGCTCTGGCTCGGCACGCCGCTCGCGCTCGACCGGCCGATGCTCGAGGCGGTGGACGCCAAGCTACTGGCCTCCGGCGATGGCTAGCGAAACGCTGGGGCTGGCGATCCCCTCGCCCCTTTTCCGCGGCTGCGGGAATGGCACTCATGTGGATTGACGCTCATGTACAGTTCGGCGGGCAGCTCGGCGCTGATCACAAACGGTTCAGAAGACAGTTCGATGCAGGGATTGCAACGATGAAGAATGAAGCCAAGCCCCGCGTGTACGACATCCTTGCCAAGGCCTTCATGCAGGAGGACGTGCGAACATGTTTCGCGCTCCTTGGGGATGCGAACATGAATTGGGCCGCGCGATTGTCCGAGCAGGGATGCCGGATGGTGTATGTCAGGCACGAGCATTGCGCGCTCGCCGCCGCCATGGCGTACGCGCGAAAGAACTGGGACGTGGGCGTGGCGACCGTCACGTGCGGGCCCGGTGTGACGCAATTGATCACGGCGCTCCCCGCGGCCGTGCGCGCCCATCTGCCGCTGGTGGTGTTCGCCGGGGAAGCGCCCCTGAAAAGCGGTTGGTACAACCAAGAGATCAACCAGGCGCCGCTCATCACTGCCACGGGTGCTGCCTACCACAGCTTGCACATGCCCGAGCGCATGCCTGTTGCGGTACGCGACGCATTCCTGCAGGCGCGCCGCGAACGTCGGCCCGTGGTGATCGGTGTTCCGTTCGATCTGCAGGCCCGGCCCTGGGACGGACCGGTGGATCTGCCCAGGCCCTCGCACAAATTGTTGCCGCGCCCGTCGCCGATTCCGCCGCATCCCGACGACCTGGCCAGCGCCGCGCAACTGGTTGCCGGCGCCGAACGGGTGGTCGTGCTTGCCGGCCTGGGTGCGGTCGAAGCCAAGGCGGCGGCCGCTTGCCGGGCGTTGGCCGCCAAGACGGGTGGACTGCTGTCAACGACGCTTCCCGCGAGAGGGCTGTTCCACGACGATCCTTTTTGCATCGGCATCTCGGGCAGCTTCACACCCGAGGTCGGGCTCGATTGCCTGGCGCAGGCCGACCTCATCATCGCCGTCGGCTGTTCGCTCGCCTACCACGCGGGCGGCGGCGGCCAGCTCTGGCCGAAGGCGAAGATGCTGCAGATCGATATCGACCCGGTCGCGGTCAGTCAAGGCCAGGAAGTGGCGCGTCATCACTTGCGAGCCGACGCGCGTCTGGGCGCTGAGGCGTTGACGGCAGCGTTGCCGACCCGCAACCGGAGTTGGCGAAGCGATGCGATGGCTGCGCGCATCCGCGATACGAAACCCGACAGCCATGTATTCGAGATCGAGTCGGGGCTGCTCGACCCGCGCCACGTGGTCGAGGCGCTGGAGGAGGCTTTGCCGCACGACTGGGAGATGGTGAACTCGGGGGGCCACTGTTCATGGTTCTTTGCGCAGATGCCATCGCGTCCGCAGGAGAAGTTCCTCACCATCCGCGAGTTTGGCGCGATCGGCAACGGCATCTCGTTCGCCATGGGGGTGGCGGCGGCGCGTCCGGATCGAACCGTCGTGCTGTTCGACGGCGACGGCAGCCTGATGATGCATGTGCAGGAGCTCGACACCATCAAGCGCCATCGGCTGAACATCCTGATCGTCGTGATGAACGATGGCGCGTACGGCTCCGAGCTGCACAAGCTCCGCTCGGAGGGGATGCCCGAGGACGGGTCAGTGTTCGGCTACTGCGATTTCGCGGGCATCGCGCGCGGATTCGGGCTCCCGGGAAAGACCTTCAAGAATTTGGATGATCTGCCGAAGCTGGTGGCGGAGTTCGCTGCAAGCGGCGGCGCTGCGGTCTGGGACTTTCACGTCTCCAATAAGGTCGTGTCTCCGACCATACGCCGCGCCCATCCTCATCCCGCCAAGGAAAAAAGAGGCTGAACAACTTGAACCCACGACCCCCTAATGGGATGGACGCTCCCCTCCCGCTGCGGCGTCAAGTGCGCCAAAGTGGAAGTGCGATCCGACCACTTAAACCGAGAGGGGGCGTCCATCATGAAGATTACGACAGTGGGTATCGATCTGGCAAAGAGCGTGTTTCAGATCCACGGGGTGAGTGAGCGCGGGAAAGCGGTGCTGCGTAAGCAACTCAAACGCAGCGAGATGCTTAAGTTCTTTACCAACCTGCCGCCCTGCCTGATCGGGATGGAAGCCTGTGGCAGCGCGCATCACTGGGCGCGCAAGCTTATCGAACTGGGCCACGAGGTCAGGCTCATGGCGCCGCAGTTCGTCAAGCCGTACGTGAAGACCAACAAGAACGACCGCAATGACGCCGAGGCGATCTGCGAGGCGGTCGCGCGGCCGAACATGCGCTTCGTGCCGGTCAAAACCCCCGAGCAACAGGCGGCGCTGGCGTTGCACCGAGCGCGCGCGGGGATGATGAAGGCGCGCAACGCGCAGGCCAATCAGACCCGGGGGCTGCTGGGCGAGTTTGGGATCGTTCTGCCCCAGGGCATTGGTCAACTGCGCCGCCGGCTTCCCGAGATCGTCGAGGACAGCAAGAATGGCCTACCGGGGCTGATGCGTACCCTGCTGCGGAGACTGCTGGCGCAGCTCCAGCAGCTCGACCAGCAGGTCTCAGAACTCGAGCGTGAAATCGTGCTCTGGCACCGGCAGAACGACGACAGCCGCCGGCTCGAGCGCATCGGCGGCATTGGGCCGCTTACGGCCAGCGCCTACGTGGCGAGCCTCGGCAATGCCAAGGGCTTCAACAACGGGCGGCAGATCGCCGCTTGGCTGGGGATCGTGCCGCGACAGGATTCCACCGGCGGCAAACCCAAGCTGCTGGGCATCAGCAAGCACGGGGATGTCTACCTGCGCACGCTGCTCATCCACGGCGCGCGCTCGGTGCTCCGACACCTCGAGCACCGACCCGATCAGGCCGATAGCTGGCTCAAGCGCCTGATGCTCAGGCGCGGCAAGAACGTCGCTGCCGTGGCGTTAGCCAACAAGAATGCGCGCATCGCTTGGGCGCTGCTCGCGCACCAGCGCGAGTTCGACCCCGATTACGTGTCGACGGTACCGAGCCGGTGAACGGCCGAGCACGGATAACCGGTCGACCCGCATAGCAAGGAGACCCGCCTACTGATTGCACAGGCAAGCTCAACGTGATGGCGAAACAGGTCAGACCGTGGTTGACCAAACCTGATACGAACGACGAACTCGATAGTTCGTCCCTCTGATGAGGCGTCAACCAGCGAATTCCATCAGGGCCAGAGGAGCCGATGCTCCTCAACCGAAGGCCGGATATATGGCTGCAATCTTCACCTGCCCCGCCAAAGCGAAGAGACTGCTGTGCAAGCCGGGGAGCGTCCATATATGGTTCGTAGGCGGTTGAAGCGGATTTTCGCGGCTTGTCTAGGCCGCGTTTGTGCCGTGAGTTGCGCCGAAGCTCTGTACATACGCGGCCAAGTGCGATGTTCCAAGGTCGTGAACCGCGCGCCGCGGATGGCGCCTGCGATCGCCGCGACGATCAGCGGCGGCGCGAAGTCGAAGGCGCTGATCGAGCAGGAGCTCGGGCCGATCGCGAAATTCTTGCCGCAGCCGGCGTCGCTGGGCGCATGACCGAGGCCGGCCACCGTGCATTGACGATCGCCAGCGGCCCGCACATACTGCTCGCGAGCATCGGGCAGGAGTGAAACGGGTGCGTTGGCGAGTTCTGGCGCTCGCTTCTCTGGGTTTGCTGGCGTTGCCGTCGACGGCGGCTGCCGACCGGCTGTCCCGCAGCGGCTCGATCCTTGGCGACCCCATCGTCCGCGTCTATCCGGGCGCTCCGCCGGCCATCGCGCCGTCGTTTCGCTCCGCCATCCCGCAGACGCGCGTCTTCGGGTTTCGCCCCTTCGGCAAGTTCGGTGTGCCCGTCGCTTACGTGACCGGGCCCGCGTTCTACGAACCGCTCATGTACGCGGAACCGGCGCCGCCCGCGGTGGCTGCAGCACCGGTCGCCCCGCCGCCCCCGGAGCGGGACGTGATCCAGTACTCGGATGGGCGGCAGGAGCTTCGCGGCGACGGCGTCGTCACGCCGTACCGGTGGGTCTGGATCCCGAACCCGCCGCCTCCTCCCCGGTCAGGGCGCGACGAGCGCCTGTACGCTTGGATCGACGAGCAGGGCGAGCTGCACGTTACGGATCGCTGGGAGAGGGTTCCCGAGCGGTACCGCGCGCAGGCGAAGCGCAACCAGTCCTCGTAGTTTTCCAGCCGGCCACCGCAGAGTTCGCCCTTCGGATGAGGAGCTTCGCCTTCTTGCTGTTCATTCTGTCCTTCCACGCGGCGGCACAGGCGCCAGCGCCTCCACTGGTCAAGGAAGGCAAGACGGTAAAGATCTCCGAGCACGTCTATGTGATTCCCGACGAGCTGACACCGATGGTGCCGAACGTCGGCATTGTGGTCGGTAGTACCGCCACGCTCGTGGTCGACCCGGGCATGGGAGTGCGAAGCGGCGAAGTCGTGCTGCGCGAAGCGGCGAAGCTCAGCCGAAACACCGAGATCTATATTGTGAACACGCATTTCCATCCTGAGCACACGACTGGCGAGGCCGGTTTCCCGCCGGGCGCGAAGATCATCCGCGCGCGCGCCCAGCAGCAGGACATCGAGGAGATGGGGATGCAGTGGGTGCAGAACTTCGCCAGGCGCTCGCCAGTGGTCGCCGAAGCGCTGCAGGGCATTACTGCCTTCCGCAAACCCGCCGAGCTCTTCGACCGGGAGAAAACGCTGGAGTTGGGTGGAGTAAGCGTGCGCTTGGTGTGGCTCGGCCCCGGACATACCCGGGGCGACACGGTGTTTTTCGTCGAGCAAGACCGCGTGCTCTTTTCGGGCGATCTGGTGATGAGCCGGTTGTTTCCCGCGTTCGCCACGCCGCAATCGCGAGTAGCGTCGTGGCTCGCGAGCCTAGATGCGCTCGACGCGTTCCGCGCACAGCGCCTCGTCCCCGCCCACGGCGAGCTCGCAGAGGCGTCTGCCATCAGCCAGTACCGGGGCTACCTGACTGCACTGCAGGCGCGCGTCGCTGAGCTCAAAGGCGCAGGCAAATCGTCCGAGGAGGCCGCGGAGCTTCTGCGGGCGGAATTCCGCGCCAAGTATCCGGACTGGGCGCAACCGTTGCGCGTCCACGCCGCGGTCAACGCGATTTACGCCGAGTTGCCGTGAGGAATGCCGCATCTGTCGCGATGGCTCCGAAGCGAAGTTCGCTAATCCCGTGTTGTCAATGAAGGCTCCGCCGCCGAAGGTTGTCCCAAAAGAGAGACGACCCGTGGAAGGATCTTTCCCCTGTTCGTAGACTCGGCCTCGTCCTAGAAAAGACGAGGTAGGTGTCCTGTGTTTTTCCCGCGCCTAGTGCGCGGCTGTCTCTGGTGCCGGCTCAGGAGATAGTACGAGGCGTCGGCCCGACTGCGCTCGCACTTCAAGCGTACTCTCTGTATCGCCATACCAGTTCTCTAGTCTGACGGTCGCCTCGCCATTCATCGTGGCTCGAGCTTTCGCGTAGGCGATGGCCTCTTCTCGCGTGTTGAAGTGTGCGGACTCATCGTCGCCCTCTTTCACCACCTCCCACCCGTCGAACAGCGCAGCTGGATACACGACGTACATGATGCGTTTCAACCTTCCCAGCGGGTCCGCTTGAGGGGGAGACTAGCGAACTCAGGCCTCGTGAGGTCGTGAATATTCACAGCACCCCGGGGCCTCCGGACGCCCTCCCGCGGCGCGACGTAGCGGCGCGGAGCTTCGAACGCGATGTCTTCTAGTGCTACTGGCCTGTGCAATGTGTCACGAAGACCGACTTCAGCGTCTCGAAGTGCGTCAGGGGTGCAGTGGCGATCAGATCGATCATCGCCTGGCGAACCTCCCCGTCCGACCGGTGCTGTTTGAGCGCCCTCACGGCGTCGTCCAACTTGTCGAGCGGCGTGCGTCTCAAGATCTCGACCGTAGGCAATCGGTCTTCTTCCGCAGGCGACATCCGCAGCAGTTTTCTCACGACATTCATTCTCTTTTCCCCTATGGCAGAAGTCTCCGGGATCACTCGGAGCCTTGTCGTTCCAACTAGCAGCTTTCGCGCCAGAACGTCAAACCCTGTCACAGGCGTGAACGACGTCACGAACACGTCTTAACTCTTCCTCGCGAGAGGTGTGACAGCGTGCACACGAACACCACGCGCGCCTCACCCCTGGCGTGCGCTCTGCTTCTTCGATCCGGTGAGTGGCAGACCGGGGCTTCCGATGAAGCAAACGTCAGGTGGTCCGACAACTCCGACGACAGTCCGTCGAATCGAGGACGCGAAGGTCTTTCGAGTGGAGTGCGCGGGCCTGGACCGATGGGTGGTTTACCTTGTCGGCGACCCGGAAAGGTATGCCTTCCCAAGTCAGCACCTGGCGACGACCTACGCTCAGAAGGTGGCCCGGGAGAACAGGCCCAGCGTAGTGGTGGTGATCGAGGCTGATGGAACCGTGGTCCGCGGTTGGGAGTTCCCCGTTGAGCTCAACACCGTCGCGTGACCTCCAGCGAACCATCCAGTCCAGGAGATAGTGGCTGTGGACACGAGCCTTGAGTTCAGGGTCGTTTCGGATGTCGAGCGTGAGCTCGCAGGGCTTCGCGCTAACTCTCCGGTCCTCGCAGAACTCCCGATCGCGCCTCTTCGTGGGTTAACCGACCTCGTGCGGCTCGAGTTGGCGCTACTACGCTTCGCAGAGATCCACCGCTCCAAACGGAGCAAAGTGCTGATCCGCGCGATTAAGGCGATTCTCCTGACAGCGCGTAGTCGCCTGCGGAACGCTGCTGCCACCAGACTCGGGTCTAGCGAACGTCAGACGCCGTTCCGGGACACGCAACCAGCGGCATAGCGGAGGACGAGCGTGGAGAAAGACTCAGAGCGCAGAGTTGTCATCGTCAAACCGGGACTTGATCAGGATTGGCGCGTCGCGATGGAAGGACGAAGCGGCGACCTGTCGTTCAGCGCGCGGCAACTGGCAATCGATTTCGCTCGCGCCTACGCTAGGCTCGGTCGGGCCAAGGCGATACAAGTGTTCAACGCGACAGGCGTGCTGGAGCACGAGGAGAGAGTTGAGTTCGCGCTCCAGGGAAACGCTTGACTGAAGTTAGCGTCGACCATGTCCCGGGTGTGACTGTGCTGCCGGTCGCGGCGCGCGGCGAGCGTCTGCAC
>CAWHBT010000009.1:0-70555 GCA_963827595.1 uncultured beta proteobacterium
CACCTTCCCCGGATTCATGATCCCGAGCGGGTCGAGCGTGCGCTTGATCGAGCGCATCAGCTCCATCTCCACCGGCGACTTGTAGCGCAGGATCTCGTCGCGCTTGTACTGCCCGAGCCCGTGCTCGGCGCTGATCGAACCGGCGAACGCCGCGACGCTGTCGTGCACGACCCGATTCACGTCGGTCATCCCCGCCAGGAATGCCGCTTCATCCCCGCCCTCGGGATGGGCCACGTTGTAGTGGAGGTTGCCGTCGCCGACGTGGCCGAAGGTGACCATCCGAACCCCCGGAAACGCCGCCGCCAGATGCGCGTCGGTCGCCTCGATGAACTCCCCGATCCGCGAAATCGGGATCGAGATGTCGTGCTTGATGTTCGGCCCCTCCGCCGCCTGCGCCTCGGACACGTTCTCGCGCAGCGCCCACAGCTGCTTCGCCTGGGCGCCGCTCGTCGCGATCACCGCATCGAGCGCGATCCCGGACTCGATCGCCTCGCCTAGCGTCGACTCCAGCAGCGCTGCGAGCCCGTCACCCGCGTGGGTGTCCGAGAGCTCCAGGAGCACGTACTGCGGATGCGCGGCCTCGAACGGCGCCGGCACGTTGAAGTGCTTGCGCACGAGCGCAAGGCAGATCGCCGAGAAGAGCTCGAACGCCGTGAGGCGATCGCCGCAATGCGCCTGGACGTGCTCGAGCAGCCGCAGCGCATCGCGCGGCGTGCGCAGCGCCGCCACCGCAGTCGCCTGCGCACGCGGCTTCGGGAACAGCTTGAGCACCGCGGCCGTGATGATCCCGAGCGTGCCCTCCGCACCGATGAAGAGCTGCTTCAGGTCGTAGCCGGTGTTGTCCTTGCGCAGGCCCCGCAAGCCCTCCCACACCTCGCCCGACGGCAGCACGACCTCGAGCCCGAGGACGAGGTCGCGCGTGTTCCCGTACCGGAGCACCTGGACCCCGCCGGCGTTCGTCGACAGGTTGCCACCGATCTCGCAGCTTCCTTCCGCGGCGAGGCTGAGCGGAAACAAGCGGTCCGCCTCATCCGCGGCGCGCTGCAGATTCGCCAGGACGCAGCCCGCCTCTACGGTGATGGTGTTGTTGACCGGGTCGAGCGCGCGGACGCGGTTCATGCGCGAGAGGCTGACGACGACCTGCTTCCCGCTCGCGTCCGGGGTCGCCCCGCCACAGAGTCCCGTGTTTCCACCTTGCGGAACGACCGCCGTGCGAGTCTCGGCGCAGAGCCGCACCACCGCGGCAACCTCGGCCGTCGTTGCCGGCCGCACAACTGCAGCGGGCTGGCCCACGTAGCGCTTGCGCCAATCGGTCGCGAACGGGGCGGTATCACGAGGGTCAGCGAGCGCGTGCGCGGGACCGACGACGGCGGCGAGGCGCTCGACGAGCTCTCCGGGTGCCATGGTCCCGATTCTATCGTCTGCCGAGATCAGTACTTGAGCCGCGCATAGTAGGTCTTCTCCGCTGCGGCGCGCGCCTCCCCGAGCGTCCGGATCCCGCGCTCCGCGAGCAGCGGCAGCAGCCGCAGGAACACCCCCGCTGCCGTGAGCGCATCACCGAGCGCCGTGTGCCGGCCGACGACGTCGACGCTCAGCCGGCCCGCGATCTCCTCGAGAGCGTGCGAGGGCTGCGCGGGATGCACGACGGCCGACAGCAGCAGCGTGTCGAGCACCGGCTGATCGAACCGCACGCCGGTCCGCGCCTCCTTGAGCTGCAGGAACCGCATGTCGAAGGCGGCGTTGTGTCCGACCAGCACCGTTTCTTCGGCGAAGCGGTGAAAACGAGGGAGCACTTCATCGATCGTCGGCTGGCCGGCGAGCCTCTCGGGCGTGATGCCGTGCACCGCGATCGACGCCTCGCCGAGGTGACGTTGCGGATCGACGAGGGTTTCGAAGGTCTCGCCCCGCAGCAGCCGGCCGTTCACGATCCGCACCGCGCCGATCGCGATGATCTCGTCGCCCTCGGCGGGGTTGAGCCCGGTCGTCTCGGTGTCGATCACCGTGTAGGCGAGGTCCGTCAGCGGGCGCTCGTCCAGCGCGTCGGTCGCGGGTGACCGCTGGAAGAGATCGAAGTCGTAGAACTCCGGGCGCCCGGGAAGCGTCGCCCGGCGGCGCGCGTCGGCGCGCTGGGCGCCGAGCGGGAGCAGCAGGCGGAAGTAGGCGATCTGCGCGGGAAGGTCGCGCTGATACCACGCCTCGCCCCCGTGCCGCTCGACGACCTGGGCGAGCGAGAGCGGGCTGTCCTCGCCGCCGTGCGTGAACGCGTCGTTCTCCCAGGAAAACGCCGTCTCGGGCGCGAGCGGCGCGCCGCGCCACAGCACGTCGAGCTGCGCGTGCCCGCCGACCGGCAGCAACCGGAATCGCACTTCGCGAACCGCAAACTCGTCCTTCAGACGGCGCGCGAGGTAGGACAGCGCCTGCGCGAGCGAGAAGCTGTCGACGCGCAGCCAGAGTTCGGGGTCGACCGATTCGAGCTTCGTCGACAGGCCGGCGCGGCGCTCGATCCGCGCCTGCGCGAGCGTCAGCAGGTCCTCGCCGCGCATTTCCTCGAGCGGCCAGCGCGCCCGCAGCCGTTCGGCCGCCTGGGCCGTCGCGAGGTTCAGCCGGTCCGACAGCCGGACCGCCTCGTCCTGGATGATTGCGCCGAACCGCGCCCGCCGTGCAGCGTCCATGTCCGGGTGCTCGGTGAGGTTCTCGATCGCGGCCCGGATGTTGGCGAGCGCCGCGCGCGTGCCCTCGACGAGGCCCTGCAGCAGCCCCACGCTCTTCGCGTCCGCGTCGATCGTCTCCGTCACGTCGGAAAGCAGCAGGACGTAGCCGCTCAGCGCAGCGCCCGCCGCGCGGCCGCGGTCCGGCTCACCGGCGCCGGCGAGACCTTCCCCCGCGTTCAGGACCGGGGCGGCTTGCACCCGGAGCAGGCGCCCGTCCCGGGTCGCGGTCACGAAATGGACGCTCTCCCGCTCCATGCGCGTAACCTGTCCCTCCATCGCCTCGATGGCGTGCTGGATCAGGCCTCGATCGAGGACGCCGAATACCGAGCGGCCGAGCCCCAGAAGGTCGGCGCGAGCGCCCGCATCGGCGCCTCCGAGCAGGCGTTGCGCCGCGCCGTTGTAGAGCAGGATCCGGCCCTCCTGGTTGCACACGAGCACGCTCTGCTCGAGCTCGGAAACGAGGGCGGCCAACCGGTTTCGCTCTTCCTCGACGCGCGCCTTCGCGTCGTGGACCGTGGCCTCGACGTCGTGGAGCAGCCGCGACCGCACCTCGGCAAGCTCGTTCACTGCGCGCGCGACCGCGTGCAGCTCGGGGGTCCCTTCCTCGCGCGTGCGGTGGGCGGGGTTCGCTTGCGCGATCAGGCGAACGCCCTCCGCGATCCGTTGCGCCGGGCCGACGGTCATCGCGAGCAAGCGGCGGACGAAAAGGGCGATGCCGGCGAGGAGCATGAGCCCGAACAGCACCAGCAGGCCGATCCGCGGCTGGGTGAGCACGGTGGCGAGCGCCGAGCGCTCGCCCGGCTCGAGGTCGGCCCAGAGCACGAACGCCGCCCCGGCGAGCAACACGAGCGTCAGCGCGACGGCCGCGAACACGGCCCGCAGCGCGGTGCGGCTCACCCGGAGGTCTCCCGCTCAGGGGCTCGCCAGCATTTCGCGAACTTTGGCGACGAGCTCGCGCGTGGAGAACGGCTTGACGACGTAGGCGTCGGCGCCAAGCTCGACACCTTTCGCGACCTCGACGTCGCGACCTTTGGCCGACACCATGACGACCTTCATGTCCCGCGTCGCTGGGTCGCTCTTCAGGCGCTGGCAGACTTCGTAGCCGCTCTTCTTCGGCAGCATGATGTCGAGCAGCACGAGATCCGGGCGGAACGACGCCGCCAGCTCGAGCGCCTCGTCGCCGTTCGCGGCGACCCTGACCTCGAAACCGGCCTGCTCCATCAGGAACTCGAGCGAAGCGACGATGTTCGCCTCGTCGTCAGCGATCAGTACCCTTTTCTTCATGAATCATGTTGCCGGCTATCGCGCTTGCGCGCGATAGCCGGCGTTCCTTGTCCCGGCACGGATCCTAGTGCGCGGCAGCGGCCGCCCGCCCGATGCCGGTGTTGGAGCGGACGTACAGCTCGTCCCACATCTCCTCGGCGCGCCGGTCGCGGTAGAGGAGCGAGCCGATCACGACCGCGAGGAACCCGAGCGGGATCGAGATCAGACCGGGATTCCGCAGCGGGAACAGCGGTTCGCTCAAGCCGACGATCGACGTGGTCGCGCCGCCGAGCGCCTTGATCGCGGCCTCGGCACTCGCCTTCGCCTTAACGGCCGCGGCGATGGTCTGCTTCGCCCGCTCCTGCGCCGCGGGGTCGGTGAGGCCGGGCAGCTCGGTGTTGAGCTTCGCGATGCGCTCGTCGGCAAGCTTGATCGCCCTTTCCTGCGTCGCCCTGACCTGCCCCGGATACGTCATGTTGGGCGACACGAGCACGAGCCCGATCGCCGCGAGCGTTCCGACCACGAGCCCAGCCACGACGCCGCCGGTGTTGCAGCGCTTCCAGTAGAGCGTCAACAGGATCACCGGCAGGTTCGCCGAAGCCGCGACCGCGAACGCCAGCGCCACCAGATGTGCGACGTTCTGACCCCTCGCGAGGATGCCGATCGCGATGGCGACGACCCCCACGATCAGCGAGCAGATCCGCGCGGCCCTCAGCTCTTCGTCCGACGTAGCCCGGTCGCCCTTGACGACGCCGACCCAGATGTCGTGCGACATCGCCGAGGCGGCCGCAAGCACGAGGCCGGCGACCACCGCCACGATGGTCGCGAACGCGACCGCGGCGACGAAGGCGAGCATCAGGTTGCCGAGCAGGCTCTCGCTGCCGCCGCCCAGGTACTGGGCGAGGAGCGGCGCGGCCATGTTGCCGCCGCGGTCGATCTCGGTGATCGCCGGCGCCCCGACCTTGATCGCCGCCCCGGTGCCGAGGAAGAGCGTCAGCACGTAGAAGCCGCCGATGATCGCCATCGCCCAGATGACGGACTTGCGCGCCTGCTGCGCGGTCGGCACGGTGAAGAAGCGCATCAGGATGTGCGGCAATCCGGCGGTGCCGAGCACCAGCGCCATGCCGAGCGAGATCTGGTCGATCGGGCTCTTGAAGAGCAGCCCCGGTTCGAGGAAGCGCTGACCGAGCTCCGCCGGCGTCATGTTGCGCGCCGCGTCGCCGAGCAGTCTCGCGACCTGCAGCTGGACCTGCGGGTCGGCGACCACCGCGCCGAGGTAGCCGTTGAGGTTGAAGCCGTACTGCCCCCACACGAGGACCACCATCACCAGCGACGCCACCACGAGCAGGATCGCCTTGATGATCTGCACCCAGGTGGTCGCGACCATTCCCCCGAAGAGCACGTAGGCCAGCATCAGCACCCCCACCACCCCCACGGAGACCTCGTAGTCGATCCCGACCAGGGTCTTCACGAGCACGCCGCCGCCGACCATCTGCGCGGTGAGGTAGAAGGTGGAGACGGTGATCGTCGACACCGCCATGAAGGCCTTCGCGACGCGCGGGTTGTTGCGGAACGCGAGGATGTCGCCCATCGTGTACTTGCCGATGTTGCGGCACGGCTCGGCGATGACGAGCAGCACGGTGATGTACGCGACCAGCCACCCGACCGAGTACATGAACCCGTCGTACCCGTAGAGGCTGATCAGGCCGGCGATGCCGAGGAACGAGGCCGCCGACAGGTAGTCGCCGGCGATCGCCCAGCCGTTCTGCAGCCCCGAAACGCCCCCGCCCGCCGTATAGAAGTCGGCTGCCGTCTTGGTGCGCTTGGCGGCGAGATAGGTCACGTACATCGTCACGCCGATGATCGCGCCGAACACCGCGAACGTAAGAAACCGGTAGTCCTTCGACGCCGCCTGCGCGAACGCCGGCGAGGCCGCGAGCGCGAGGATCGTGGCGCCCAGAGGAACGATGATCCGCTTGGTCTTCATGACCGCCTCCCCTAGCGCGCAGCGCCGATGCGTTGCGCGTCGCGCGCGATGGCTTCCGCGAGCGCGTCGAACTGGCTCGCGCGCCGGGCGTAGAACCAGGCGATGCCCCACGCGACCACGAACTGCGACAGCGCGAAGACCAGGCCGAAGTTGATGACCCCCCAGACCTTCACCTTGAAGAGATCGGTGAAGTAGGCAGCCCCGATCGGCAGCAGGAAGTAGTAGACGACCGAGAACGCCATCAACCCCCATAGGAAGCGCGACTTGCGGCGGTGGAGCTCCTGAAAGCGCGGGTCCGCGTCGATCGCGGTCCAGTTGAGCGCAGTGGTTGCCATGACACCCTCCTTTTTCGAACCGCCCTGCGGCAGGCGGGCGCCTGCCGCACGCCAGACTAGGCCGGACTCGCCGTCGCTGGCAAGAGTACGGCCACCCGCGTCACGCCCTTGACTCTCCTCAAGCCCCGAAGCCTGTGACGGTCACGGCGAAGTCGCGGGCGAGCCGCGTCTGCAATTTTCGCGCCTGACGGAGCGCCTGCTTGAGCATCCTGCGGTCGGGCTCGCTGAGCGCGGCGGGATCGAGATGGTTGTGAAGCGGTTCGCCCCGCGACCGCTGCGCAGCGTTGAGTTTCAGGCGCTGCAGCTGGACGAACCGGAACGCCTCGCGCCAGGCCTCGACCTCGGCGGCGGGGATCCGGCGCGCCCGGCCTACTGCGGAAAACCGCTCCAGCGTGTTCGTGGCGCGAACGCCGCTCGCGAGCGCGTACACGCGCGCGGCTTCGACGAACGGCTGTACGCCGTTCACCTTCAGGTCGAGCGTATCCGGATGCTCGCCCCCGCTCGCGAGCACGAAGTCGCGCCAGAGCCCGAGCGGGGGCTGGTTCTGGAGCGCGTTCCGGGTCATGAGCAGCAGGAAGGGCCCGCGGTCCTGGGCATAACCCGCGAGCCACTCGCGCAACGCGGCGACGAGTCGCCCCGCGCCGTGGATCGCGCGGAAGTCGAAGAAGATCGCCGCGTTGAGCAGCGCCTGCGGCTCGGGCCGGTCGATCCAGTCGGCGAACTGTTCCTGCCATTCGGCGTGCGACAGGCACCACCGCGGGTTCGCCGCCATGACCTCGCCGCGGCAGAGCGGATAGCCGCTGCGGTCGAGCGCCTGGGTCACGCGCTCCGCGAGCGGCAGGAGCGTGCGGCGCCGCGCGTCGCGGTCCGGGCCGTCCGCGAAGACGATCGCGTTGTCCTGATCGGTGACGAGGGTCTGCTCGCTGCGCCCTTCGCTGCCGAGCGCGATCCAGCACCCGCCCGCATCCCGCAGCGCCGCGTCGGCGCCCGTCAGCTCGATCAGCCGTTGCGCCACCAGGTCGTTGACCTCGGTGACAAGTCCCGTGATGGCGTCCGATGTGAAACCTTCGTCGAGCAACCGCTGCGGGAGCTCGCGGCCGCGCGCCGCCGCCTGGACGACGGCGTCGATGTCGCGCGCCGCGCGGATCGCCGCTCGCGCCGGAGAATCGGACCATGCGTCGACGGACATCGCGGCGAGGATAGCGCGGCAGCGCGGGCTACAGCTGATAGTCGAGCGCGAGCCGCGACTGGAGGTCGCGCGCGATGCGGAACGCTTCCTTGAGCGTGCGGCGGTCGAGCTCGTTCAGCTGCGCCGGGTCGATCCGGTTGGCGGCGCCATCGGCGAACGAGTCGAGCGCGGCCTGGTGCCGCAGCCGGATGCCCTGGACGAAGTAGAACGCGGCCACCACCGCGGCCGCTTCGTCCGGCGGCAACGCGCCCGCCGCCGCCGCCGCCCGGAGGCGCTCTGCAGTGTTGGTCTGCGGCAGTCCGTGGGCCAGGGCGAGGATGCGGGCCGCGTCGACGAACACCAGGACTCCGTGCATCTTCACGTCGATCGTTCCCGGCGCGTTCGGCGTGCCTTCGGCGGCGAAGTCGCGGACCACGCCGAGCTGGGGCTTCGCCTGCAGCGCGTTCGCGGCCATCAGCCGCAGGAAGTTGCGCCGCACCCGCGTGACGCCGAGGAACCACTCGCGCAGCTCGGTCGCCAGCTGCGCGTCACCCGCGATGGCGCGGAAGTCGAAGCAGATCGCGGCGTCGAGCAGCGCCTTCGGGTCCGAGTTCTCGAGCCAGCCATTGAGCTTCGCCCGCCATTCGCCGCCCGACCGGCAGAGCTCGGGGTTGGATGCCATCACGTTGCCCCGGCACAGCGGATAGCCGCAGGCGTCGAGCGCCTCGTTCACCTCCCGTGCGAAGGGCACGAGCTTCGCGCGCACTGCGGCCGGACGGGCGTCGTCCTGGGGCTCGAAGACGAGGCCGTTGTCCTGGTCGGTCGCGAAGGTCTGCTCGAGGCGTCCTTCGCTCCCGAACGCGAGCCAGCACCAGCCGATGCGCTCCCATTGATGGCGCTTGCGCACGACCTCGATGATGCGCTGGGCGATGCGGTCGTTGAGCACCGACACGAACAGCGTCAGCGGCTCGGCGGCCACGCCCTCCTCGACCAGCAGCCGGGTGAGCCGCCGCACCCGCTCCGCGAGCTCGGCGATCGCCGGCACGTCGCGCGCCAGCCGGATCTCCATCGTCAGCTCACCCAGGCCCAGCCGCTGGAGCGAGAAGAGATCGCGCTCGGACACGACGCCGATGAGCGTCTCCCCCTCGAGGACCAGCACGTGCCGGATGCGCCTCTCGACCATCGCCAGCGCCGCCTCGTACGCCGGCGCGTGCCCGGGCAGTCGCGAGCGGGTCGCGGGTCATCACTTCGGCGACCGGCCGTGCCGCGCCGCCGTCCGCCACGATCGACACCAGGTCGCGCTCGGTCAGGATGCCGAGCGGGCGGCCGCGCTCGCCGAGGATGACGATGCTGCCGACGCCTTCGGAGCGCATGCGGGCCGCGGCCTCGCCGACCGCGCAGCGCTCGTCGCACGCGACCGGCGCTTTGCGCACGAGCGTGCGCAGCGGCCGGGCGAGCGTGCGATGCTCGGCGGCGAGGCGTCGTTCGCGCGGCGAGTGGATCTCGGCCATTTCAGCGCCCCCGGCGCTAGTACTGGAGGCGCGCGTGGTAGGTCTCGCGCGACACCTCCAGGGCTTGCTTGAGCGTGAGGATGCCGCGATCGGCGAGCAGCGGCAACAGTTTCAGGAACACCTCGCCGACGACCAGGGCATCGCCGAGCGCCGTGTGCCGCCCGATGACGTGCACCCCGAGGCGCGCGGCGATCGCGTCGAGGCTGTGATCCTCGAGGCTCGGGTGCAGCGCGGCCGAGAGCAGCAGCGTGTCGAGCACGGGCTGCGCGAAGCGCACTCCGGTCGCCGCTTCCTTCAGCTCGAGAAAGCGCATGTCGAACGCAGCGTTGTGGGCGACGAGCACCGTCTCCTCGCAGAACCGGTGGAAAACGGGAAGCACCTGGGCGATCGGCGGCTCGTGGGCGAGCGTTCGCCCGTCGATGCCGTGGATGCGCATGGACTCGCGCTTGATGGACCGCAGCGGGTTGACGAGCCGCTCGAATACCTCGCCCTTGAGCAGGCGGCCGTTGACGATCCGCACCGCGCCGATCGAGATGATCTCGTCGCCGGCCGAGGGCTCCAGCCCGGTCGTCTCGGTGTCGAACACGGTGTACGCGAGGTCGGCGAGCGGGCGCTCGACGATCTCGCCCGCCGTCTCGATCCGGTCGAAGAGATCGAAGTCGTAGTATTCGGGGCGAGGGTCGGCCGGCGCCGGGCGCGGCGCGGGCGCCGCCACCGGCTCCCCGAGCGGCACCAGAAAGCGGAACCATGCGGTGTGCGTCGTCTTGTGCGCGTCGCTCCACACCTCCCCGCCGTGGCGATCGAGGACGTCCTTCAGGGTCAGCGGCGTCTCCTCCGAGCCGATCCGCATCGGCTCGGTCTCCCACAGCGACAGCGCGTCGCGCGCGACGATCGCACCGGTCCAGACGAGATCGAGCTCGGCGAACTCGCCGCTCGCCCGGGTCCGGAAGCGGAGCTCGCGGATCCGGTACTCGTCGCGCAGCCGCGCGGCGAGGTAGGCGATCGCCTCGACGAACGCGAAGCTGTCGACCTTCACCCACAACTCCCCGGCCTCCTCGTCCACGCGCGTCGGCAGGCCGACCGCGTCCTCGATGCGCCGGCGCGCGACGCTCACGAGGTCCGGGAGCCGCATGTCCTCGAGCGTCAGGCTCGCCTTGAGCGCGTCGGCGTACTCGCGCAAGGCGGTGTTGAGGGCGTCGGTCAGCCCCCGCGACTCGGCGGCGACGATCGCGACGAAGCGCGCCCGCTGCTCGGCCTCCATCTCGGGCGGCGACGCGAGGCTCTCGGCGGCCGCGCGGATGTTCGCGACCGGCGCGCGGATCCCGGTCGCGAGCATCTGCAGCAGCTTCAGCCGCTCGCGCTCGCGCCCGACGAGGCTGCTCACGTCGTTCAGCGTGAAGACCATCCCGGCGATTCGCTCCTCCGCGGACAGGAACGGCGCGACCTGGACGCGCAGCAGTGCGCCATTCGCGGCGGTGGCGACGAAGCGCGTGTCGGGCCGCTCCGCGCCGCGTTCGAGCCGCTGGTGGATCTTGTCGAGCGCGTGCGCGACCTGCGCCCGGTCGAGCACGCCGAACACCGAGCGTCCGAGCCCGAGCGGCACGTATTCCCCCGGCCGGGCCGGCGCCCGCAGCAGCACCGCCGCACGCTCGTTGTACAGCAGGATCCGCCCCTCCGGGTTGCAGACGAGCACGCCTTCGGCGAGCTCCGACATGAGCGCCGCGAGCCGCTTGCGTTCCTCGTCGACGCGCGCGCGCGCCTCGGAGACCCGGCCGTCGACGTCGCGCTCGGCGCGGCGATATGCCTCGGCGAGGCGGTTCACGGCACCCGCGAGCACCTGCAGGTCCGGTGCGCCCTCGATCGCGACGCGGAGGTCCTCCTTGGCGCCGAGCACCACTTCAGTCTGCGCCGCGAGCGCCCGCACCGTCGTCGGATAGCGCCGGTAGAGCCAGCTCGCCGCCGCGCCGCACACGAAGAGCAGGAAGCCCGCGACGTAGACGAGCAAAGGGCCTTCCCGCTCGATGAGGGCGCCGAGCGCCGCGCGCTCTTCGCCGCCGGCTCCGGCCCAGACGGCGAGCGCGAACGCCGCGATCACCCCGAGCGCGGCCCCGCAGCTCGCCGCGATCCACAGCCAGACCCTGCCCCGCAGCCTCATGCGCCCGCTGGTTTGCGCGCCTCCGTGAAGAGACCGTTGATCTGGTCGAGCAGCTCCTGGGTCGAGAAGGGCTTGGTGACGTAGAGGTCGGCGCCGACCGACAGGCCCTTGCTCACCTCGGCGCCGCGGCCCTTCGCCGACACCATCACGATCTTGATGTCGCGCCACTCCGGCCGCTCGCGCATCCGCTGGCACACCTCGTAGCCGCTCTTGACCGGCATCATGATGTCGAGCAGGACCACGTCCGGCCGGTCGGCCTCGAGCGCGGCGAGCGCCTCCGCGCCGTTCGCGACGGTGCGCACGTCGTAGCCGCTGCGCTTGAGGAGAAACTCGAGCGCGGTCACGATGTTCGGTTCGTCGTCGGCGATCAGGACTTTGCGCTTCACTTCGCGTTCTCCCGGCGCACCGCGCGCGGTCAGGCCGGCTGCGCCTCGGCGCGCGCGAGCTCGACCGGCAGCGTGAACGAGAAAGTGGCCCCATGGCCGAACCTGCTCTCCACCCACAGCCGGCCCCCGAAGTGCTCCACGATCTGGCGGCTGATGTGCAATCCGAGCCCGGTCCCGGGCGGCTTGTTGGTCAGCGTGTCGCCCACCTGGCGGAACTTGTCGAACACCACCTTCTGGTCCTCGGCGCTGATCCCCGGACCGTTGTCGGCCACATCCACGCGCACGTGCCCGCCGTGCTCGGACACCGCCACCTCGATCCGCCCCTTGCCCGGCTCACAGAACTTCACCGCGTTCGACAGCAGGTTGAGCAGCACCTGGATCAGCCGGTCGAGATCGGCCCGCACGGCCGGCACCCGCTCGGGAAGCCTTGCAGTGACGTCGACTTCCCGTTCCTTGAACACCTGGCTCATGCCGGCGAGCGTCTCGGCGACGACCTCCTTGAGGTCGACGCGGGTGACGTGCCACTCCGCGCGGCCCGACTCGATCTTCGCGAGGTCGAGGACCTGGTTGATCAGCCGCGTGAGCCGCTCGGTCTCGCGGGTGATGATGCCGAGGAACCGCTTGCGTTCCGCGAGCTCGACGTCCGGGTTCGCGAGCAGGATCTCGGAGAACGCGCGGATCGACGTGAGCGGCGTGCGCAGCTCGTGGGTGACGGTCGACATGAAGTCGTCCTTCAGCCGGTCGAGCTCCTTCAGCCGCTCGTTCGCCGCCCGCAGCTCGGCGGTGGCCGCCTCGAGCTCGTTCGATTTCTGCTCGAGACGGTGGCTGTAGACCACGACCTGCGACGCCTCGTCCAGGATCTCGCGTACCTCGTCGAGCGTGAGCGCCTCCTCCTTGACGGCGGACGCGACCATGATCCGGGCCGACGCGGCGCCGATGGCGCCGGCGAGCTGGGTCTCGACGTAGTGGACGAACTCCGCGTCCGCCTCGAGCTCGTCGTTGGGCCAGCTGCGGCCCCGGGCCCGCGCGTACTCGGCGAACGCGTCGTCCGCGGCCCCCGCCCCGACAAACCGCGCGAGCACGCTGTAGAGATCCGGCACCGACGCGGTGCCGCGCCAGAACCGCGCGCCGCCGCCTTCGCCGCGGAAGACGTCCACGAACAGGCTCGCCTGGCGATGCTCGTCGGCCGAGGGTGAGCCGAGCAGCGACACGGCGACGTATGCACCGACGTTCGCGATCATGCTCCAGATCATGGCATGCGTGATCTGGTCGAGCCCGGTGAGCCCGAACAGCGCGAGCGGCTTGAGCAGCTCGACGCCGAACGGCCCGTCCTCGAGCAGGCTCCGCGGGAGCCAGTCCGACCGGGCGAGCGCGGGCAGGAGCAGCGTGTAGAACCACACGCCGAACCCGCCGAGGAGCCCCCAGAGCGCGCCGCGGCGGGTGGCGTTCTTCCAGAAGATCCCGCCGAGCACTGCCGGGGCGAATTGCGCCACCGCAGCGAACGAGATCAGACCGATCGACACCAGCGCGTAGGCCTCGCCCGCGAGCCGGAAGTAGCTGTAGCCGAGCAGCAGGATCAGCACGATCGCCCCGCGCCGGATGCCGAGCAGCAGGCCGGTGAGGTCGGGCCGCTCGTTCAGCCGCAGCCGCCGCAGGCGCAGCAGGATCGGCATCAGCAGGTCGTTGCAGACCATGGTCGACAGCGCGATGGTCTCGACGATGACCATGCCGGTCGCCGCCGACAGCCCACCGATGAAGACGAGGAGTGCGAGGAGCTCCTGCTTCTCGGCCATCGGGATCGTGAGGACGAACGTATCGGCGTCCACCGTTCCAGCCCCGAAGTGCAGCCGCCCGCCGAACGCGATCGGGAGCACGAAGATGTTGATCGCCAGCATGTAGAGCGGGAAGAGCCAGATCGCCTTGTTGAGGTGGCGCTCGTCCTTGTTCTCGATGACCGTGACCTGGAACTGGCGCGGCAGGAACATGATCGCGAGCATCGAGAGGATCGTGAGCCAGACCCAGTTGGCGTAGCTGCCGGCGACGCCCTCGAGCGGCGTGAGCATCGCGGCGAGCTGCGGCTCGGCAGCGGCGCGGGCGAAAACGTCGCCGAACCCGCCGTAGACCCCGAAGGTCACGAAGACGCCGACGGCCAGGAACGCGAGCAGCTTCACCAGCGACTCGAACGCGATCGCGGCGACCATCCCTTCGTGGTGCTCCGCCGCGTCGAGGTGGCGGGTGCCGAACAGGATCGTGAAGAGCGCCAGGATCAGCGCCACGTACAGCGCGGTGTCCTGCAGGACCGGCACCGCACCCAGCTTGGCCGGCATGATGATCTCGGGATACTGCACCAGGATCGTGAAGCTGCTCGAGACCGCCTTCAGCTGCAGCGAGATGTACGGCAGGATCCCGATCACCGCGATGACGGTCACCACGCCGCCGAGCAGCGCGCTCTTCCCGTAGCGCGAGGCGATGAAATCGGCGAGCGAGGTGATGCGGTTCGCCTTGGAGATGCGCAGGATCTTGCGCATCACGATCCACCAGAGCGCGATCATCAGCGTCGGCCCGAGATAGATCGGGAGGAACCCGACGCCGTCGCTCGCCGCCCGGCCGACGCTGCCGTAGAACGTCCACGCGGTCGCGTACACCGCGAGCGACAGGCTGTAGATGTAGGGGCTCGCGATGACCGAGCGGCCCCGGTCGGCGCGCTGGTCGGCGTAGTACGCGATCGCGAAGAGCAGCCCCAGGTAGGCGAAGGACGTGAGGACGATCACCCAGCCCTGGAGCATATGGGACCCCTCGCGGCCCGCGCCCGTCAGCGACCGGTCGCGCCGTTCACGACCCGCCCCGCTCCACGACCAGCGCCATGAGCGCGATCACGAGCGCCCACGCGGCGAAGATGTAGGCGTAGAGGACCGGGATGCCGAGCACTGCGCCGGCCTGGTTGAAGAGCGCGAGGATCGGGTAGTTGAAGAGCAGGAAGCCCAGCATGCAGAGCGCCACGAGGCGCTGGGCCTTGGTCTCGAGCCTGTCCATCGCGCCTCCTCCGTGCCGCAGCCGCGCGCCCCGGAGGCGAGCGAACCGCTCCCGCAACCTACGGTAAGAGCGCTCGCGCGGTCGTGTCAACCGCGGCCGGGCGCGTCAGATCGCCTGCTTCAGCTGCTCCAGGATCCCGGGGTTCTCGAGCGTGGAGACGTCCTGCTTGATCTCCTCGCCCTTGGCGATCGAGCGCAGCAGCCGCCGCATGATCTTGCCGGAGCGCGTCTTCGGGAGGTTGTCGCCGAAGCGGATGTCCCGCGGCTTGGCGATCGCGCCGATCTCCTTCCCGACCCAGTCGCGCAGCTCCGCGGCCATCTTCTTCGCCTCCTCGCCGGTCGGGCGCGGCCCTTTGGTCACCACGAACGCGACGATCGCCTCGCCGGTGAGCTCGTCGGGACGGCCGACGACCGCGGCTTCCGCGACCAGCTTGTTCGCCACCAGCGCCGACTCGACCTCCATCGTGCCGAGGCGGTGCCCGGACACGTTCAGCACGTCGTCGATCCGGCCGACGATGCGGAAGTACCCCTCCTTGTCGAGGCTCGCGCCGTCGCCCGCGAGGTAGTACTTGCCCTTGAAGTCCTCGGGGTAGTAGCTCTTCTTGTAGCGCTCGGGGTCGCCCCAGATGGTGCGGATCATCCCCGGCCACGGCCGTTTGATGACGAGGATGCCGCCCTTTCCCCTGCCGACGGGGTGACCGGTCTCGTCGACCACGTCCGCCATGATCCCCGGCAGCGGGAACGTCGCGGAGCCGGGCTTGGTCGGCGTCACGCCGGGGAGCGGCGTGATCATGTGGCCGCCGGTCTCGGTCTGCCACCACGTGTCGACGATCGGGCAGCGGGCGTTGCCGACCGTCGTGTGGTACCACATCCACGCCTCCGGGTTGATCGGCTCGCCCACGGTGCCGAGAATGCGCAGGGACGCCAGGTTGTACTTCTTGGGCAGATCGCCCCCGGCCTTGATGAGCGAGCGGATCGCGGTCGGCGCGGTGTAGAACACGCTCACCTTGTGGTCCTGGATGATCTTCCAGAATCGCCCGGCGTCGGGGTAGGTCGGAACGCCCTCGAACATCACTTCGGTCGCGCCCACCGCGAGCGGCCCGTAGGTGATGTAGGTGTGTCCGGTGACCCAGCCGACGTCCGCGGTGCACCAGAAGACGTCGGTCGGCTTGTGGTCGAACACCCACTTCATCGTGAGGATCGCCTGCAGGAGGTAGCCGCCGGTCGAGTGCTGCACGCCCTTCGGCTTCCCGGTCGAGCCGGACGTGTACAGGATGAAGAGCGGATGCTCCGCGTTCACCCAGGTCGGCTCGCAGGTGTCGGATTGCCCCTCGATCACCTCGTGCCACCACTTGTCGCGCGGCGACTGCATGTTGACCGCGGTGCCGGTGCGCTTGTAGACGATGACGTTTCGCACCTTCTCGCAGCCGCCCATCGCGAACGCCTCGTCCACCGCGGGCTTGAGCGGGATCTCGCGGCCGCCGCGGAACTGCCCGTCGGCGGTGATGACCTCGGTGGCGCCGGCGTCGATGATCCGCTCCTGCAGGCTCTTCGCGGAGAACCCGCCGAAGACGACCGAGTGCGTGGCCCCGATCCGCGCGCACGCCTGCATCGCGACGACCACCTGGATCGACATCGGCATGTAGATGAGCACGCGGTCGCCCTGCTTGATGCCGTGGGCCTTCAGCGCGTTCGCGAGCCTGCAGACCTGCGTGGTAGAGCTGCTTGTAGGTGATCTTCGTCACCTTGCCGTCGTCGGCCTCGAAGATGATCGCGACCTTGTCGGCCTGGCGTCTTGAGGTGGCGGTCGAGGCAGTTGTAGGACGCGTTCAGCTCGCCGTCGTGGAACCACCTGAAGAACGGGGCGTTGGTCTCGTCGAGGACCTTCGTGAACGGCTTCGACCAGAGGACGTGCTCCCGGGCGAGCCGGCCCCAGAAGCCCTCGAAGTCGCGCTCGGCCTCGTCGCATAGCGCCCGGTAGGCGGCCATGCCGGACACGTTCGCCTGCGTCACGAACTCGGGCGAGGGCGCGAAGACCCGGTCCTCCTGCAACACCGACTCGATGGTTGCGGCCATGGCGCGAAAGCCTCCTTTGAGCTGCTAACGGGTGTGCGTCAGCGCGGGTCTGATTGTTCGGCCGGGCGCTTACGCACGCCTTACGGCCCCCGCGGGGTGACCAATGACAGCACCCGGGGCCCGGGTTGTAAAGGCGCCCCGGGGCGACGTCGCCCGACGCGTTGACCGACCCCCCGCCCGGTGCTAGCGTGCAAGGGATTGTGCACTGCGGCATAATCCGCCCCGGCGCCGGGCCGTGCGCCGACGAGGGAGGAACCGATGAACCAGCTCCGCGACCCCATGCTGAGGGCCTCCTCGGCGAGCGGTCCCGACGACTTCGGCCAGCTCGTGCGCTCGACGATCCTGTCCGACTTCTGGCCCGGGATCCAGCTCTATTACCCGCCGGTCAAGTACGCCCCCGCGCTCGGCATCTACGAGGATCTCGAGGCGGCCGCGCAGCGCTTCCGCAAGCACGCCCACGGCACCAGCGCGCACACGCTGATCTTCGACCTGGAGGACGGCTGTCGCCAGAAGGCGATGAGCCGCGAGCTGCTCCAGCGCGAGCTGCCCGGCCTGCCGCGGCCGCGGGCGCTGCAGGTCGCGCTGCGCGTCAACCCGTTCCGCACCGACGAGTACGAGAAGGACCTGCAGCTCATCCGCGACATGTCCGACTTCGTCGACGTCGTGATGCTCGCGAAGGCCGGGGAGGCGTACGGCGCGGCGGAGATCCGCGATCTCTCCGCGCTGCTCGCCGGCTTCAACCACCGGATGACGATCCAGCCGATCATCGAGCACCCGAAGTCGCTGAAGATGGCCCCGGAGATCATGCAGTACGCGACCGTGCGGCACGTCGTGTTCGGCATCCACGACTTCTCCAAGGCGATGGGCATCCAGATCACGCCCGAGCGCTGGACCGAGGAGCTGCGGTTCTTCCTGAACCAGGTCATGTTCGAGGCCCGGATCGCCGGCAAGGGCGTGATCGGCGGCGTGGAGACCCTGATCGGCCAGGCGGCGATGCCGGAGAAGTGCGTGGAAAGCCACGACGTGCGGCGCTGGCTCGACCTGCACGGCGACCACGAGTCGCGCATCGTCTACCAGCACGCCTGCGAGGAGGCGTCGATGGGGCTCACCGGCAAGCAGGTGATCCATCCCGGCCACATCCACCTCTGCAAGGTGGCCTATACCCCTTCGCCTTCCGACATCGCGCGCAAGAGCGCGATCCTCAAGGCGGCGATCGACGCCGACGCGCTGCTCGGCGGGGCGATCAAGTTCGACGGCGAGATGCTCGATCCGCCGATGTTCGGCAAGGCGCTGCAGACGCTGCTTCGCGCCCACGCCCTCCACGCGCTGGCGGACGACAACACCGAGTTCGCGCTCCAGGTCGTGCAGAAGCTCCCGGCCCAGGTCGTCCGGGAGAATTGGCCGTATGGGGTGATCCTGTAGCACGCCGCTGGGGTTAGTCCCGATGCCGGCGTTCGCCCCGTTCCCGCCCTGGCGCTGGGAAGTTCCGGAGCGCTTCAACATCGGGACCGCCTGCCTCGACCGCCATCTGGGCACGCCCACCGCGAACCGCGTGGCCATGGTCGTCGAGGACGATGTCCTCGGCACGACGCAAGCGACCTACGCGCAGCTGGCGGATCGCACGAACCGGTTCGCGGAGTGCCTGCGCAACCTCGGGGTCGGGCCGGGCGAGCGAGTGCTCATCCGGCTGCCGAACTCGCTCGACTATCCGACCGCCTTCCTCGGCGCGATGAAGCGCGGTGCGATCGGCGTCCCGACCTCGACCCTCCTGACCGCCGAAGAGGTCCTCTACCTCGCGCGGGACTCCGGCGCGCGCGTGATCGTGATCGACAAGGCCGTCTGGGGGAGCTTCGGCCCCCGGCTCGCGGAGAGCCCGGCTCTCAAGATCGCGCTGCTCGCCGGTGCCGGGCCGGTGACGCGCCTGGCCGGCCTGGAGGTGCTCGACCTGGACGGCGCGCTGGCGGCGGTGACGGACTGCGCCCCGCCCCACGCGACGCGGCCGGACGATCCGGCGTACCTGGTCTATACCTCCGGCACGACTGGCTATCCGAAGGGCGTCCTCCACGGGCACCGCTCGCTGCTCGGCCGCCAGCCCGCCGGCGAATACTGGTTCGATCTCGATCCGGCCGGCGACCGGATCCTCCACTCGGGCAAGTTCAACTGGACCTACGTGCTCGGCTCGGCGATGATGGACCCGCTGTACCGCGGCCACACGGTCATCGCCTACGAGGGCCGGAACGACGCGGCCACCTGGCCGCGGCTCATCGCCAAGCACGCCGCCACCATCTTCATCGGCGTCCCCACGGTCTACCGCCAGGTCGTCCAGAAGACCGCGGTCACGCACCGGGACGTGCCGACGCTGCGCCACTGCATGAGCGCCGGCGAGCATCTGTCCGACGAGGTGCTCGAGCGCTGGCGCGAGCGGTTCGGCATGGACATCTACGAGGCGGTTGGGATGAGCGAGTTCTCCTACTACCTCTCGCAGAGCAAGCATCGCCCGATCCGCCCGGGCTCGGCCGGATTCCCCCAGCCCGGCCATGACGTCAAGCTCCTCGACCCGGACACCCTGCGGGCGGTGCCGCCCGGCGAGGAAGGCATGATCTGTGTGCCGGACGGCGACCTCGGTCTCTTCATCGAGTACTGGAATCTGCCGGAGGAGACGGCTAAGCTCCGCCACCATGGCTGGTTCTTCACCGGCGACTACGCGCGCTACGACGATGACGGGTACATCTGGTTCCTCGGCCGGCGGGACGACATCATCAAGAGCTTCGGCTACCGCGTCTCGCCGTACGAGGTCGAGCGCGTGCTGAAGTCCCACCCGGCGGTCGCCGACTGCGCCTGCGTCGGCGAGGCGCTCGAGCGCGACAAGCGGCTGGTCGTCGCCTACGTGATCCCGCAGCCCGGCAGCCGGGTGAGCCCCGACGAGCTGCTCGCTTTCGGGCGCGATCACCTGGCGAGCTACAAGGCCCCGAAAGTCGTCTATCTCGCGCGCGACTTCCCGCGCACCAAGAACGGGAAGATCCTGCGGCGCGAGATCACGCCGGACCTGGCGGTGGCGCGCTCGGCCGCATGAAGGTCCGCGCGGCCTGGGTCGCCGCCGCGATCGGGCTCGCCGCGGCGGCGCCCGCGCCCGCGGAGTGGACGGTGGTCTTCTCCGCGAGCGACTACTTCATCGAGTTCGACCCGGCAGCGGTGCGCGTGCAGGGCCCGTACGCGATGGCGTGGACCCGCATGACGTTCACCGTGCCGCAGCACGTGCTCGAGACCGGCGTCAAGTACCAGTCGCAGCACCAGCTCCACGCGGTGGACTGTGCCACTTCCGCGTCGACCATCGTCGGGGTCGTGCTCTATTCCGGGGCGCTCGGGCGCGGTGAGGCGATCGAGCGGCAAAACCGTCCGCGCGCCGAATGGCAGCCGAAGCCGGTGCAGTCCGGCTCGCTCGGCGACGTCACCGTGCAGCGCACGTGCGCGGAGCTCGCGCGGCGTGCCGCGCCGGCCGCCGCCGACGCCGGGAAGCGCGGTGATAAAATCCCGCCGCCTCGCTCCGACCCCCAGCAAAAATGACCCCAACACCGATCCAGTACCACGAGGAGAGCCGCGCCTAGTGCGGAAGGTCTCCAACCGGCGGCGCGTCCTGGTGACCGGCGGTGCCGGCTTCCTCGGCTCGCACCTTTGCGAGCGGCTGCTCGCGCGCGGCGACGACGTCCTGTGCGTCGACAACCTCTACTCCGGCACCAAAGACAACATCGCGCAGCTGCTCGGGAACCCGCACTTCGAGCTGCAGCGGCACGACGTCACGTTTCCCCTCTACGTCGAGGTCGACGAGATCTACAACCTCGCCTGCCCCGCCTCGCCCGTGCACTACCAGTTCGACCCGGTGCAGACGACGAAGACGAGCGTCCACGGCGCGATCAACGTGCTGGGCCTCGCCAAGCGGGTGAAGGCGCGGATCTTCCAGGCCTCGACGAGCGAGGTCTACGGCGATCCCAAGGTCCATCCCCAGCCGGAGGAGTACTGGGGTCACGTCAACCCGATCGGCCGGCGCGCCTGCTACGACGAGGGGAAGCGGTGCGCCGAGACGCTGTTCTTCGACTACCACCGCGTGCACGGCCTCGAGATCAAGGTCGCGCGCATCTTCAACACCTACGGCCCCCGCATGCACCAGAACGACGGGCGGGTGGTGTCGAATTTCATCGTCCAGGCGCTCAAGGGCGAGCCGATCACGGTGTACGGCGACGGCAGCCAGACCCGCTCGTTCTGCTACGTCGACGACCTGATCGAAGCGTTCATCCGCTTCATGGACACGCCGGCGGAGCACACCGGGCCGCTCAACCTCGGCAATCCGAACGAGTTCACGATCCTGGAGCTCGCCAAGCACGTCATCGCGCTGACCGGCTCGCGCTCGCGGATCGTCTTCGAGGCGCTCCCCGGCGACGACCCCGTGCAGCGGCAGCCCGACATCGCGAAGGCGCGCGCGCTGCTCGGGTGGGAGCCCGGCATCCAGCTCGAGCAGGGGCTGCGGAAGACGATCGAGCACTTCCGCGCGCTCGGCATCGGCGCCCGCGCCTGACCGCGCGCGGGCGTCAGCGCACGGGCGCGCCGTCCTCGAAGCGCTCGCCGGGGTCCTCCTCGCCGTAGGTCGACGGCGGATAGAACGCGCGGAAGTCCGCGTTCACCTTCTCGTACGGGAAGTCGGACCACATGCCGTGGTGCTTCACGTACTCCATGTGCCGGCGGTCGTGAGCGTCGTACTCCTGGTACAGCGCGTCCGCACGCCCGTCGAACTCGGTCGGACGCACGCCGAACCGGCGGCAAAGCTCGATGTTGAAGGCGGGCACCGCCTTCACCCACTGCCCGTCGACCCGCAGGGCCGCGTAGGCGTGGTCGATGAAGTGCGTCTTGCCGCCCATCCGCGCCTTCAGCTTCTCGGTGGTGAGATGGTTCACGACGTCCGAGAGACCGATCGCGGCCGGGATCCCGGCGGCGCGCGCGGCCGTCACGAGCAGGATGGCCTTGGTGATGCAGTAGCCGCGGCCGGCCGCGAGCACGTTGGTCGCGACGTACTCCTCCGGGGCGAGCCGTACCGCGAACGGATCGTAGCGCCAGCCGTCGCGCACCGCGTAGAAGAGCTTCACCGCCCGGTCGACGTCCGATCCCGTGCCCGCGGTGGTGGCGTGAGCGAAGCGGCGGATCGCCTCCGACTCGCAGTCGAGGAACCGCGTGCTCGCCAGGTACTCCGGCCCCGGCGCCGGCACTTCCGTCGGTGGCGTGTGAATCATCCGCATGCTCCGGGCGCCATCTTAGCCTGCTAGCGCTTCGCCCCGAGCAGCGTGCGGCGGCACCTGGCGGCGCCGCAGAAGCACGGCCAGCGGCGCTTCTCGCGCGGCGTGTGCCGCTCGTCGAGCGTGATGCCGTAGTCGTAGCCGAGCTCTTCGCCGGGCGCGATCGCGCGGATCGCTTCGATGAAGATCCGGCCGTCCTCGTCGACGGCTTCGCAGTTCGGATCGCAGGAGTGGTTGATCCACCGCGCGGCGTTCCCGCCCTGCCGGGCGTCGATCACCATGTCGTCGTCCAGCTCGAAGAGGAAGGTGTGCGTCGGCTCCCGTTCGTCCTCGGAATACAGGCGGTTCGCGCTTGCGTACGAGATGCGCCGGCCGGTGTACTCGATGATCCGCACGCCCTTCGCGATCGCCCGGGCCGCGAAGACGCCGCGCCCGTGGATCGTCGAGCGCCTGACGACGTAGAGGGATCCGCCATCCGGCGGCGGATGGCCGTTGAGCTTGCGTCCTGCGGTGGGGTGTCCGTTGACTTTCGGCGGGTTCCTGCGCGGCATGCGATGGTCCGTGTTGCGGGCCGCGGGATTGTAGTCGATCGGATCGATCCTTTCGATGATGTCGCTCAGGACTTCGGCCCGACCATGTCGTCGGCGCGCACCCAGCGATCGAAGTCTTCGGCGGTGACGTGGCCCGACGCGAGCGCGGCGTCGCGCAGGGTCGCGCCGTCGCGGTGCGCCCGCTTCGCGATCTCCGCCGCGCGGTCGTAGCCGATGCGCGGCGCGAGCGCGGTGACGAGCATCAGCGACCGCTCCACGAGCTCGGCGATGCGCGCGCGGCTCGGCTCGATGCCCTGCGCGCAGTGCCGGTCGAAGCTCGCCGCGCCGTCGCCGAGCAGCCGGACGCTCTGCAGGAAGTCATGCGCGATCAGCGGCTTGTACACGTTCAGCTCGAAGTGGCCGTTGGCGCCGCCCCAGTTGACTGCGACGTCGTTCCCGAACACCTGCGCGCACGCCATCGTCAGCGCCTCGCACTGGGTCGGGTTGACCTTCCCGGGCATGATCGAGCTCCCGGGCTCGTTCTCCGGGATCAGGAGCTCGCCGAGGCCGGAGCGCGGGCCCGAGGCCATCCAGCGGACGTCGTTCGCGATCTTCGTGAGCGACGCGGCGACCGTCTTGAGCGCACCATGGGCGTGCACGAGCGCGTCGTGGGCGGCGAGCGCTTCGAACTTGTTCGGGGCCGGAATGAATGGGAGCCCCGTCGCCCGCGCGAGCTCGGCGGCGACGCGCGCGCCGAACTCCGGCGGCGCGTTGAGCCCGGTCCCGACCGCGGTGCCGCCGACGGCGAGCTCGCAAAGATGCGCCGCCGAGGCTTCGACGTGCGTGATCCCGTGCTCGAGCTGCGCGACATACCCCGAGAACTCCTGCCCCAGCGTGAGCGGCGTCGCGTCCTGCAGGTGCGTGCGGCCGATTTTGACGATCTCGGCAAACGCGGCGGCCTTGGCCGCGAGCGTGCCGCGCAGGGCGCGGAGCGCCGGCAGCAGGCGGTGCACCAGCGCCTCGACCGCGGCGACGTGCATCGCGGTCGGGATGATGTCGTTCGACGACTGGCTGCGATTGACGTCGTCGTTGGGGTGGACGAGCCGCTCCGGCCCGCGGTTGCCGCCGAGGAGCTCGGAGGCCCGGTTCGCGAGCACCTCGTTCATGTTCATGTTGGTCTGCGTGCCGGAGCCGGTCTGCCACACGACCAGCGGGAACTCCTCGTCGTGCCGACCGGCCAGCACCTCGTCGGCGGCGGCGATGATCGCCTCGGCCTTCGCCGGCTCGAGTGCGCCGAGTGCGAGGTTCACCGTCGCGCACGCGCGCTTCACCAGCGCCAGCGCGCGCAGTAGCTCGAGCGGCATGCGCTCGCCGGAGATGCGGAAGAGCTCCAGGGACCGCTGGGTCTGCGCGCCCCACAGGCGCGCCGCGGGCACCTCGATCTCGCCGAAGGTGTCGCGCTCGATGCGGAATCCGCCCGCCATGGGAGGCTCCCCGGGCAATGAGGAGCGCTCACCTTAAGCCACAAACGCGCGGCGGGCCAGACCGCCGGCGGCGAGCCGCGCCGGGCGGGGGCCGATCAGGGCCAGCTGTACTGCGCGAAGCCCGGCCTATCCCCGGGCGGGCCGAGCGGGGAAGCCCTGCGCCTCGAGGCGGTCCCGCTCCTGCTGCTGCCATGGACGATCTCGACCCCGTTCGACGGCCTGCCGGCGCAGCCGGCGAGCATCAGCAGGGCGAGCGCTGAGGCGAGCGCGGCGCGGATGCTGCGGGATAGACGAACCGCCATCATGTCGGTCCCGACGCTGACGGCGCCGAGCTCGGTTGAGCGCCGGCACTGCGGTGGCAAGCCTTCGCTGCGCCTGACGGAGTACTGCGGGAACCCGGCTCGCTGGCTGCTGCCATTGCGCCACAATTTCGATGATCCACTGCTGCGCTTGCGACGGGGTGCCGAGCCGGCGCAGCCGGCGAGCATCGAGAAGGCGATCGCGGCGGCGAGTGCGGCGCGGGCGGGCCGAGCTCATGACGGGGCATCCTCCGACTTCTCACTGTTACCGGAGGCGATCAGTCGAAGTTGTACTGAGGGAAGCCCTGCGCCTGGAGACGCTGCCGCTCCTGCTCCTGCCAGACGACGATCTCGACGCCGTTCGTCGGGCGGCCGGCGCAACCGGCGAGGACGGCGAGGGCGAGCGCCGCGGCGAGCGCGGCGTGGATGCTGCGCGATACACGAACTGACATCGTTCCACTCCTTACGTTGACGGCGCCGACTCCGGTTCCCGGGCGCCGGTGCGATGGCAACCCAGCCCGCTACGAGGAACCCACGTACTGCGGGAACCCGGCGTTGTTGAGCTGCTGCTTCTGCGCCTCGTTTTCCATGATCCACTGCTGCGCCTGCGACGGGCTACCCGAGGTGGCGCAGCCGGCGAGCGCACCCAACGCCAGCGCCATGGCGAGCACCGCGCAGATCCGGCGGGAACGGCGGCGACTCATCACCCGGGCCCGTCGTTGTATTGCGGGAAACCGGCGTCGTCCAAGCGTTTCTTCTCGGCCTCGTTCCAGAGCACCCAGTCGAGGCCCTCTTTGTACCGCGGGTCCGAGGCACAGCCGACGAGGCCCGACAGCCCGGCGACGAGCACCGAAAGCATCACGATCCGGTCGAAGCGCTTGATCATCACCCTTCCATTCGACAGTTTCAGCTACTGGTATAGCAAACAGACGGCGCCAGTGCCTATTCCGAACGCCGGGCACGCACCGAAATGTACGCAGAACCGCCCGGCGCGGATGCGCTGGGCGCCTGTCAGCCGTTTGAAAGCTTGCGCCCCCGTCAGCGGCCCGGGGCGACCGCCGTCCGGATCTGCTCCAGCGCCGCCGGGTCTTCGATCGTCGTCAGGTCCCCGGGATCGCGGCCCTCCGCGAGCGCCTGGATCGAGCGCCGGAGGAGCTTCCCGGAGCGGGTCTTCGGCAGCAAGCTCACGAAGTGCACCCGCGCCGGCCGCGCGATCGCGCCGAGCAGCTTGTCCACCGTCGCCATGATCTCCTTCTCGTGCTCCGCGCTCTGCGCCGGGGTCGCGACCCTGGAGGTGTCCTTGATCACCGCGAACGCGATCGGCATCTGGCCCTTGAGCTGGTCGGCGACCCCCACCACCGCCACCTCCGCGACGTTCGGGTGCGCGGAGATCGCCTCCTCGATCTCCCGGGTCCCGAGCCGATGGCCGGCCACGTTGATCACGTCGTCGGTCCGCCCGAGGATGAAGAAGTAGCCGTCCTTGTCCCGGATGCCCCAGTCGAAGGTGGTATAGACCTGCTTCGCCTTGAAGCTGGTGAAGTAGGTCTGGACGAAGCGCTCGTCGTCGCCCCACACCGTCGACATCACGCCCGGCGGCAGCGGGGGGACGACCGCGACCACGCCTTTCTCGTCCGGGCCGCACTCCGATGCGTCGGCCTCGCGCAGCAACTGCAGGTCGTAGCCATACGCCGGGAACGACGGGCTGCCGAGCTTGATCGGCGTCCGCTCCACGCCCGGCACCGAGGTGAGGATCGGCCAGCCGGTCTCGGTCTGCCAGTAGTGGTCGACGACCTGGATCCCGAGCGCGTCGGTGATCCAGCGGTGGGTCGGCTCGTCGAGCGGCTCGCCGGCGAGGAACAGGTGCCGCAGGCTGGAGACGTCGTACTTCTTCAGATACGCCGGATCCTGCTTCTTCAGGACGCGGATCGCCGTGGGTGCGCTGAACATCACGGTGGCCTTCTGGTCCTGGACGATCTTCCACCAGATGCCGGCATCGGGGCGGATCGGCGTGCCCTCGTACATGACCGTCGTCATCCCCGCGATCAGGGGGGCGTAGATGATGTAGGAGTGACCGACGACCCAGCCGATGTCGCTGGTCGTGAACATCGTCTCGCCCGCGTTGCCGCAGTAGATCCACTTCATCGAGGCGGCGAGCGCGACGGCGTGGCCGCCGGTGTCGCGCTGCACGCCCTTGGGCCTTCCGGTCGTGCCGGAGGTGTAGAGGATGTAGGACGGTTCGCTCGATTCGAGCCAGGTCACCGGCACCTGCGCGTCCATATGCTTCGCGCGCAGCTCTGCCCAGTCGAGGTCGCGGCCGGTGACCCGCGCCATTCCGGGGTCGAGCCCGCGATTCACGAGCACCACCTTTTCCGGCTTCGACGCCGCGATCCGGAGCGCCTCGTCGAGCAGCGGCTTGTACTGCACCACCTTACCGGCGCGCATGCCGCCGTCGGCCGAGAGAACGAGCCTCGGTCGCGCGTCGTCGATGCGGGAGGCCAGGCTGTGCGACGCGAATCCGCCGAACACCACCGAGTGGATCGCGCCGAGCCGCGCACACGCCAGCATCGCGAACGCCGCCTCGGGAATCATCGGCATGTACAGGAGCACCCGGTCGCCCCGCTTGACGCCCAGTCCCTGCATCATCGCGGCGCAGCGGTTCACCTCGGCGTGGAGCTCGCGGTAGGTGTAGCTCGCCCGCTTCTCGACCTCGGTCGAGATCCAGACGAGCGCCGGCTGGTCGCCGCGCGCCGCGAGATGACGGTCGACCGCGTTGTGGCAGAGGTTGGTCTCGCCGCCGACGAACCACTTCGCGAACGGCGGCCGCGAGTAGTCGAGCACCTTCCCGAAGGGCTTCGCCCAGTCGACCAGCCGCGCCTGCTCCGACCAGAACCCGTCGCGGTCCTGGATCGAGCGCGCGTGGAACGCGCGATATGCGTCGCCAGCCATCGTGAGCTCCTCCTTGCGTACCGCGTTCCGGCCCGCGCCGGAGCGGTCTCGATCAGGACGCCAGATCGACGACGATTCTGCCGCGAATCCGCGCCTTGAGGAAGTCGTCGAACACGGTCGGCAGATCGTCGAACGGGATCGTCCGCGTCATGCCGGCAAGGTGCCGCGGCTTGAGGTCGGACGCGAGCCGCTCCCACACGCGGCGCCGCTGCGGCATCGCGCAATTCACCGAGTCGACTCCGAGCAGGCTCACCCCGCGCAGGATGAACGGGGCGACGGTGGACTTCAAGCTCCATGCTCGCCGCCAGGCCGACCGCTGCGACGGGCGCGCCGATCTGCATGGTGGCGAGGAGCCACGCCAGGACGTCGCCGCCGAGGTTATCCACCGCGCCCGCCCAGGCCGCCTTGTCGAGCGGCTTGATCTTCGCGAGATCCAGGGTCGAGCGGAGCATCACTTCCTTCGCGCCGAGGTCCTTCAGGTATGCCGACTCGTGCTCCTTGCCGGTGAGGGCGACGACGTGATGGCCGAGCCCGGCGAGGATGTCGATCGCGATCGAGCCGACGCCGCCGGTCGCCCCGGTGACGATCACTGGCCCGGCGCCCGGCTTCAGGCCCTCGTGCTCCATCCGCGTCACCGCGAGACCGGCGGTGAAGCCGGCTGTCCCGAGCGCCATCGCCTCGAACAGGCTCATGCCCTTCGGGATCGGCACGACCCAGTCGGCCTTGATGCGCGCGTACTCGGCGTAGCCGCCATCGTGCGCCACCCCGATGTCGTAGCTCGTGGCCAGGACGGCGTCGCCCTTCTTGAAGCGCGGGTCGCTCGACTGGGTCACCGTCCCCGCGAGATCGATCCCGCCGATGCACGGGAAGCGGCGGACGATCCGGCCGGCTCCGGTTGCGGCGAGCGCATCCTTGTAGTTGACCCCGGAATAGGCGACCCGGATGACGACCTCGCCGGGGTCGAGCTCGTCGATCGCCGCCTGCTCGAACGCCGCCACGACCTTCTTTTCCTGCTCGCGCAGGCGGTAGACCTTGAACTTGTCCACTGACAGCCTCCTTCGCGCAGTCGCTGTATTGGATCCGCCCGACGCGTCCGTTACGACGCCGCGCGGACCGCGGCCCCCGCCGGCGCGATGAGCGACGCCGGTCCGGTCCCCGGCCGCCGCCGCAGCTCCATAAGGTAGTCGCGGGATTGCATCTCGATCAACCGGCTCGAGGTGCGGTGAAACTCGTTCGCGAGCACGCCCTGGGTGTACAGCGCCTCGGGCAGGGCCTCGGCCGAAACGATCAGTTTGACCCGGGAATCGTAGAAGATGTCGACGAGCAGCGTGAAGCGCCGCGCCTCGTTCGCCTGCTTCGCGGACAGCCGCGGCACGTTCGACAGGATGACGGTGTGGAAGCGCTTCGCGAGGTCGAGGTAGTCGAGGTGCGACCGCGGCCCGCCGCACAGCACGTCGAAGTCGAACCAGACGACGCCGCCGGCCCGGTGGCGGTACGGGATCACGCGGCCCTCCACGTCGAGCTCGTGGAACTCCTCCTCGACGTCGGCGACCCGCTTGAAGGCGGCGGTGAGGGCTGCCTCCGACTGCGGACCGAGCGGCGTGTGGTAGACCTGAACGCGCTCGAGCGCGCGGCGGCGGTAGTCGATGTCGCCGTCGAGGTGCACGACGTCGAGCCGCCCCTCGAGGAGCGCGATCGTCGGCAGGAACCGCTCGCGCTGCAGGCCGTTCGGGTAGAGGTCGCCGGGCGCGTAGTTCGAGGTCATGCAGTACACGACCCCGCGATCCATGGTCCGCTGCAGGAGCCGGCCGAGGATCATCGCGTCGGCGATGTCGTTGACGTGGAACTCGTCGAAGCAGACGAGGCGATAGCGCTTGGAGATCCGCCACGCGACCGCGTCGAGCGGGTCCTCGCGGCCCTTGAGGGTCTCCAGCTCGCGGTGGACGTCGCGCATGAAGTGGTGGAAGTGGACGCGCCGCTTCCGCACCAGCGGCACGGTGAGATAGAAGCTGTCCATCAGAAAGCTCTTCCCGCGCCCGACCGTGCCCCACAGGTAGGCCCCGCGCGGCAGCGGCGGCCGGACCACCAGCCGCTTGAACGCGGTGTTCCGCCGCCCCTTGTAGGCGACCCACTGTTCGTAGGTGCGCTGCAGCCGCTGGACCGCGGCGTACTGGGCGTCGTCGGCGACGAAGCCGCGGCGGGCGAGCGCCTGCTGGTAGTACTCGACGACCGTCAGCGACAGCCGCTTGGCCGGCTCGGTGTACTCCACGGCATCGAAGACGCTGCCCCCGCCGAGCGGCGGCAGCGGCTCCTCGTCGTCAGGGTAGGCGCTGTCACGCATCCGGTGAAGGGTAACGGGTCGGGGGTGAGGCGGGAAGCGGCGTTTGTCCCGTCCCGTTGCCCATTCCCCGTGCCGGGTCACATGTTGAGCGCCCGCTTGTCCACCGCCAGCGCCGCCTCGTGGGTGACCTCGGCGAGCGACGGGTGCGCGTGCACGATGCGCGCGACGTCCTCGGCAGCGGCGTGGAACTCCATCGCCATGACCGCCTCGGCGATGAGCTCGGAGGCGTGGGTGTTGATGATGTGGACGCCGAGGATCTCGTCGGTGCGGCCGTGCGCGAGCATCTTGACGAACCCGTGCGTGTCGCCGTGCCCGAGCGCGCGGCCGTTGATCATGAACGGGACTTGGCCGACGCGGTACGGCACCCCCTCGGCTTTCAGGTCGCGCTCGGTCCTGCCGACCCAGGCGATCTCGGGCGAGGTGTAGATCACCCACGGGATCGTCTCCAGGTTCACGTGCGCCTTCTGGCCCGCGATCAGCTCGGCGGCCATCACGCCTTCCTCTTCGCCCTTGTGCGCGAGCATCGGACCGCGCACCACGTCGCCGATCGCGAACACGTTCGGCAGGTTGGTGCGGCAGTGGTCGTCGACCTCGATGAAGCCCCGCGCGTCGATCTTGAGGCCGACCGCGTCCGCGCCGAGATTGTCGGTGTTCGGCACCCGCCCGATGGACACGATGAGGCGGTCGAACTCGGGCTTCTCCCCCTTGCCGTCCTGCTCGTACTCGACGACGACGCTCTTCTTGCCGACGCTCACCTTGCCGATCTTCGCGCTCAAGCGGATGTCGAGCCCCTGCTCCCTCGTGAAGATCTTCCAGGCCTCGCGCGCGACGGCGTCGTCGGCGGCCGGCAGAAAGTTCGGCAACGCCTCGAGGATCACGACCTTCGATCCGAGCCGGCGCCACACGCTGCCGAGCTCCAGCCCGATCACCCCCGCGCCGACCACGCCGAGCCGCGGCGGCACCTCGGCGAAGGCGAGCGCGCCGATGTTGTCGCAGACCAGCGCCTGATCGACCGGGACGCCCGGGAGGTGGCGCGCCTTCGAGCCGGTCGCCACGATCGCCGCCTTGGCCTCCACGGCCTCCGCGGCCCCGCCGCCGCCGCCGACCTCGAGCCGCCAGCCGTCGGCGCCCTTGCCCACGAACCGGCCGTGACCCTTCAGCCAGGTGATCTTGTTCTTGCGGAACAGCGTCTCGATGCCTTTCGTCATCTTGGCGACGATTGCATCCTTGCGGCCGATCATCTTCGCGAGGTCGACCTTCGCACCACTCACCGTGATCCCGTGCCCGGCCAGCCCGTGGAGCGCGTGCTCGTACTGCTCGGAGGACTCGAGCAGCGCCTTCGAGGGGATGCAGCCGACGTTGAGGCACGTCCCGCCGAGCGCGGGCTCGCCGTCGGGCGCGCGCCACTCCTCCACGCAGGCCGTGTTCAGACCCAGCTGGGCGGCGCGGATCGCGGCGATGTAGCCGGCCGGGCCGGCGCCGATGACGATGACGTCGAACGCCTGTGCCATGGCGGTGCGGCGTCAGAGATCCAGCAGCAGCCGGGCGGGATCCTCGAGCGCTTCCTTCATCGCAACCAGCCCCAGCACCGCCTCGCGCCCGTCGATGATCCGGTGATCGTAGGACAGCGCCAGATAGTTGATCGGGCGGATCACCACCTGTCCGTTCTCGGCCACCGGGCGGTCGCGGGTGGCGTGGATGCCGAGGATCGCGCTCTGCGGCGGGTTGATGATCGGCGTCGACAGCATCGAGCCGAACACCCCGCCGTTGGAGATCGAGAACGTGCCGCCGGTCAGCTCCTCGAGCGTGAGCTTGCCCTCCTGCGCGCGCTTGCCGAACTCGGCGATCGTCTTCTCGATGTCGGCGAACGTGCGCTGGTCGGCGTCGCGCAGGATCGGCACCACCAGGCCGCGGGGACTCCCGACGGCGATGCCGACGTCGAAGTAGCCGTGATAGACGATGTCGTTGCCGTCGACCGACGCGTTCAGGATCGGGTACTTCTTCAGGGCGTAGACCGCCGCCTTGACGAAGAAGGACATGAACCCGAGCCGCACGCCGTGCTCCTTCTCGAAGCGCTCCTGGTAGCGCTTGCGGAGCTCCATGACCGGCTGCATGTTCACTTCGTTGAACGTGGTGAGGATGGCGGCGGTCGACTGCGACTGGACGAGCCGTTCGGCGATCCGCGCGCGCAGCCGCGACATCGGGACGCGCTCCTCGGGCCGCCCGGAGAGCACCTTGTCGACGCTGACCGCTGGCGGCGCGGGTGCCAATGCGGGCTTCGGCGCGGGCGCGCTCGGCGCCGCCCCGGGCGCCTGGCTGCGCCCCAGCTGCTCGATCACGTCGCCCTTCGTGATGCGGCCCTCGCGGCCGCTCCCGGTGATCTTCGTCGGATCGACCGCGTGCTCCTCGACGAGCTTGCGCGCCGCGGGCATGAGCCGCGCATCAGCCCGCGCCGCCGCCGGTTCCGGCGCCGGCGTGGGCGCCACCGCGACCGGCTCGGCCCGCACTGCCGGGGCCGGGGCCGCGCCGGCCGCGGCCTTCGCCTCGGTATCGATCGTCGCGATGATCTCCCCCGAGGCGACGGTGCTGCCGTCGCCCTTCGCGATCTTCGCGAGCACGCCGTCGACCGGCGCCGGGAGCTCGAGGACGACCTTGTCGGTCTCGATGTCGACGAGGTTCTCGTCCCGCTTGACGGCCTCGCCGGCCTTCCTGTGCCACGCGAGCAGCGTCGCTTCCGCAACCGATTCCGACAGCTGCGGCACCTTCACTTCGACGAGCATGTTCGTTCGCTCCGTTCGGTTTTTCGCCGGGCTCGGCTGAGCTCCGCCGCGGCGTACTGCAAAAACCCGAGTGCGTAACGCACCGGAGAGGTCGTCGCGGCTCGTGCCACGACGACGTTACAGCAACAGCTATTTCAATTTTCCGAGCGCCTGCTCGACCAGCGCCTTCTGCCGCTGATTGTGCCGGCTCAGGTACCCGCCCGCCGGCGCGGCCGCAGAGGGCCGTCCCGCGTAGAACAGTTTCTGGTCGGGCCGCATGTTCTCCTCGAAGTAGTGCTGCGTCTGGTACCAGGCGCCCTGGTTCTGCGGCTCCTCCTGGCACCACACCACCTCGAGCGCGCTAGGATAGCGCTTCATCTCCGCCGCGAACTGCTTGTGCGGGAACGGATACAGCTGCTCGACCCGGATGATCGCGACGTGGTCGAGTCGGCGCTCGCGGCGCGCGATCAGCAAATCGTAGTACACCTTGCCCGAGCAGGCCACGATCCGCGTAGCCTCCTTGGGCTCCAGCGCGTCGATCTCGCCGATGACGGTCTGGAAGCCGCCCTTCGCGAGCTCCTTCAGGCTCGACACCGCCTCGCGCTTGCGCAGCAGCGACTTCGGCGTCATCACGATCAGGGGCTTGCGGAACGGGCGCACCATCTGCCGCCGCAGCAGATGAAAGATCTGCGCCGGGGTGGTCGGCACGCAGACCTGGATGTTGTGCTCGGCGGAGAGCTGCAGGAAGCGCTCGAGCCGCGCCGACGAGTGCTCCGGCCCCTGGCCCTCGTAGCCGTGCGGCAGGAACAGCGTCAACCCGCACATCCGCGCCCACTTCGCCTCGCCGGAGGTGATGAACTGGTCGATCACCACCTGCGCGCCGTTCGCGAAGTCGCCGAACTGCGCCTCCCAGATCGTGAGCTCGTTCGGCTCGGCGCAGCTGTAACCGTACTCGAAGCCGAGCACCGCCTCCTCGGACAGCAGCGAGTCGATCACGACGAAGTCGGCCTGGTTCTCCTGCAGGTTCTGCAGCGGCACCCAGGTCCCGGCGTCCCAGCGCTCGCGGTTCTGGTCGTGCAGCACCGCGTGCCGGTGCGCGAAGGTGCCGCGGCCGGAGTCCTGGCCGGATAGCCGCACCCCGTAGCCCGAGACCAGCAGCGTCGCGTAGGCGAGGTTCTCCGCCATGCCCCAGTCGAGCATCTGCTTTCCCTGCCCCATCTCCCGCCGCGCGTTCATCACCCGCTCGACCGACGGGTGCCGCTTGAACCCCTCGGGCGCGGTCGTGAGGCGCAGCGCAAGGCGCTCGAGCTCCTTGATCGGGACGGCGGTGTCGGCGGCGTCGGTCCACTTCGCGCCGATGAAGGGCGCCCAGTCGACCGCGTACTTGCGCTGGAAGTTCGACAGCACCGGGCTCGAGGTCTGCCGCCCTTCGTCGAGCGCCTGCCGGTAGTCCTTGATCAGCCGCTCCGGCTCGTCCGCGGGCACGACCCCCTGCGCCACGAGCTTGTCGGCGTACAGCTTCCGGGTGCCCGGGTGCTGCGCGATCTTCTTGTACATGAGCGGCTGGGTGACGAACGGCTCGTCCTGCTCGTTGTGGCCGAGCCGCCGGAAGCAGACGAGGTCGATCACCACGTCCCGCTTGAACTCCCGGCGGAAGTCCATCGCGAGCTGGGTCACGAACACCGCCGCCTCGGGGTCGTCGGCATTCACGTGGAAGATCGGCGCCTCGATCATCTTCGCGACGTCGGTGCAGTAGATCGTCGAGCGCACGTCGCGCGTGTCGGACGTGGTGAAGCCGATCTGGTTGTTGATGATGATGTGCACCGTGCCGGCGGTCGTGTAGCCGCGCGTCTGCGACAGGTTGAGCGTCTCCATGACCACCCCCTGGCCCGAGAACGCCGCGTCGCCGTGCAGCAGGATCGAGATGACCTTCTCGCCCTTGGTGTCCTTGCGGCGGTGCTGCCGCGCCCGCACCGAGCCCTCGACCACCGGGTCGACGATCTCGAGGTGGGACGGGTTGAAGGCGAGCGACAGGTGCACCGGTCCGCCGGCGGTGGAGATGTCGGACGAGAAGCCGTTGTGGTACTTCACGTCGCCGAGCGAGGTGGCGTCGCCGGCCGCCGTCCCCTCGAACTCGGCGAACAGGTCCTTCGGCGCCTTGCCGAGGGTGTTGACGAGGACGTTGAGCCGCCCGCGGTGCGCCATCCCGATCACGAGCTCCTCGACCCCGTGGGCGCCGGCGCGCTGGACGATCTCGTCCATGCACGGGATCAGCGTCTCGCCGCCCTCCAGCGAGAAGCGCTTCTGCCCGACGTAGCGCGTGTGCAGGTACTTCTCCAGCGTCTCGGCGGCGGTGACGCGCTCGAGGATCCGCCGCCGCACCTCGGGGGCGAACTGCGGCCGGCCCCGCATCGCCTCCAGGCGCTGCTGGATCCAGCGCTTCTGACCGGGATCGGAGATGTACATGTACTCCGCGCCGATCGTGCCGCAGTACGTCTCGCGGAGCATCTGCAGGATCTCGCGCAGGGTTGCGCGCTCCGGCCCGACCAGCGTACCGGTGTTGAAAGCCGTCTCGAGATCGGCCTCGGTGAGGTCGTAGTACGCCGGCTCGAGCTCCGCGATCGGCGGACGCGGCATCCGCTTCAGCGGATCGATGTCCGCCCACCGGTTGCCGAGGAACCGGTAGGCGTTGATCAGCATCTGGACGTAGACCTGCTTGCGCTCCGCCCCGACCTCGGCCGGCGCGGCGGGCGCGCGGAGCGTGCCCTGCTTCGCGCGTTGCGCGAACGCCTCGACGATCGGCGCGTGGGCCACGTCGCGCCCGCCCTCGGCGGCGGCGGTCGGCAGCACCTGCAGCTTGTCGAAGTACTCCCGCCACGCCTCGGGGACCGACTGCGGGTTGTTCAGGTAGGCCTCGTAGAGCTCCTCCACGAACGGCGCGTTGCCGCCGAAGAGGTACGAGTTGGCGAGCAGGTCTTTCATCATGACGGCGTCACCGCTTCGCGATCGGAATCACGTCCCGCCGCGCCGCGCCGGTGTAGAGCTGCCGCGGCCGGCCGATCTTCTGGTCCGGGTCGGCGATCATCTCGGCCCACTGCGCGATCCAGCCGGCGGTGCGCGCGAGCGAGAAGATGCAGGTGAACATGCTGGTCGGGATGCCGAGCGCGCGCTGGACGATGCCGGAGTAGAAATCGACGTTCGGATAGAGCTTGCGCTCGACGAAGTACTCGTCCTCGAGCGCGATCTTCTCGAGCTGCATCGCGAGCTTGAAGAGCCGGTCGTCGTGCAGCCCCAGCTCCTCGAGCACCTCGTGGCAGGTCTCGCGCATCAGCTTCGCCCGCGGATCGTAGTTCTTGTACACCCGGTGGCCGAAGCCCATCAGGCGGAAGCCCGAGTTCTTGTCCTTCGCCTTCTTGATGTACTCGTTGACCCGCGAGACGTCGTGGATCTCCTCGAGCATGTTGAGGGCCGCCTCGTTGGCACCGCCGTGCGCCGGCCCCCACAGGCAGGCGATCCCGGAGGCGATGCACGCGAACGGGTTCGCGCCCGACGAGCCGGCGAGCCGCACCGTCGAGGTCGACGCGTTCTGCTCGTGGTCGGCGTGCAGGATGAAGATGCGGTCGAGCGCCTGGACGAGCACCGGGTTGGTCACGTACTCCTCGGCCGGCACCCCGAACATCATGCGCATGAAGTTCGCGGTGTACGACAGGTCGTTCCGCGGGTACATGAACGGCTGGCCCATGGAGTACTTGTACGCCATCGCCACGATCGTCGGCATCTTGGCGATCAGCCGGAACGCGGCGATCTCGCGCTGCTTGGGGTCGTTGATGTCGAGCGAGTCGTGATAGAAGGCCGAGAGCGCGCCGACGACCCCGACCAGCACCGCCATCGGATGCGAGTCGCGCCGGAAGCCGGAGTAGAGGCGGATGAGCTGCTCGTGCACCATCGTGTGCCGCGTCACCGTCCAGACGAACTCGTCGCGCTGCTTCCGGTTCGGGAGCTCGCCGTACAGCAGCAGGTAGCAGACCTCGAGGAAGTCGCAGTGCACCGCGAGCTGCTCGATCGGGTAGCCGCGGTAGAGCAGGACGCCCTGGTCGCCGTCGATGTAGGTGATGGCCGACCGGCAACTCGCGGTCGACAGGAAGCCCGGGTCGTAGGTGAACATCCCGGTCTTCGCGTAGAGCGCGCGGATGTCCACGACGTCCGGACCGATCGTCCCTCCCAGCGTCGGGAACTCGGCGATCTTGCCGTCGCCGTAGTTGAGGATCGCCTTGCCGTTGCTCTCCATCGGTCGCTCCTAGTGACGTTCGCCGCCGGTTACGCCGCGCGCAGCATCGCGACGATCGCGGCGAGCCGCTCATCCTCGCACTCCAGCCGGCCGCTGACCAGCGCCCACAGGTCGGGGTCCGGCAGCGCGAGCAGCTCGTCCAGCGCCGCGCGGCCGCCCGCGTCGAGGCTCGCGCCGCACCGGTCGACGAACCGGGCGAGCACGAGATCGTTCTCCAGCAGCCCGCGCCGGCAGCGCCAGCGCAGGCGGCGCAGTTCGACGTCCTCCATGATGACCCCGGCCCGGGCGCGGCGCTCAAACGGCGCGCCGGACCATGAGCTCCTTGATCTTGCCGATCGCCTTCGTCGGGTTGAGCCCCTTCGGGCAGGCGTCGACGCAGTTCATGATGGAGTGGCAGCGGAACAGGCGATACGGATCCTCGAGGTTGTCGAGGCGCTCCGCGGTGGCCTGGTCCCGGCTGTCGGCGATGAACCGGTACGCCTGCAGGAGGCCGGCCGGGCCGACGAACTTGTCCGGGTTCCACCAGAACGACGGGCACGAGGTCGAGCAGCACGCGCACAGGATGCACTCGTAGAGCCCGTCGAGCGCTTCACGCTCCGCCGGCGACTGCAGCCGCTCGCGCTCGGGGGGCGGGTCGTTGTTGATCAGGTACGGCTTGACCGAGTAGTACTGGGCGAAGAACTGGGTCATGTCCACGATCAGGTCGCGGATCACCGGCAGCCCCGGCAGGGGCTTCAGCACGACCGGCTCGCGGAGCTCGACGAGCTTGGTGATGCACGCGAGCCCGTTCTTGCCGTTGATGGTCATCGCGTCCGAGCCGCACACCCCTTCCCGGCACGAACGGCGAAAGGCGAACGCGTCGTCCTCCGCCTTCACTTTGACGAGCGCGTCGAGCAGCATGCGGTCGGACGCCTCGAGCCCGATCTCGTAGTCCTTCATGTAGGGCTTTGCGTCCCGGTCGGGGTCGTAACGGAAGATTCTCAGGTGCATGGTTCGCGCTCCGGAAAACGATCAATACGCCCGCGCCTTCGGCGGAATCGACTCCGCCGTCAGCGGCTTGAGGTTGACCGGTTTGTATTCCAGCCGGTCGCGCTGCTTGTACCAGAGCGTGTGCTTGAGCCAGTTCTGGTCGTCGCGGCCGTTGGGGTAGCCGGGGCGGTCGTGGTAGTCGGCGCGGTCGTGCGCCCCGCGGGACTCCTTGCGCGCCTCGGCCGACACGATCGTTGCGCGCGCGGTCTCGATCAGGTTGTCCAGCTCGAGGGCCTCCACGCGCGCGGTGTTGAACGTCTTGCTCTTGTCGGTGATCGCCGTGCTAGCCACGCGCTCGGCGAGCTGCTTGATGCGCATCACCCCCTCGACGAGCAGCTCCGGAAACCGGAATACGCCGCAGTGCGACTGCATCACACGGCGGATCTCGTTCGCCACCTGGTAGATGTTCTCGCCGCTCTTCTGGCCGTCGAGGCGCGCGAGCCGGGCGAGGGCCCGGTCCGCCGCGTCGGCGGGGAGGTTCTTGTGCTCCGGGTTCTCCCTCAAGAACCGGATCATCGAGTCGCCGGCAGCCTTGCCGAACACGAGGAGATCGGTGAGCGAGTTCGTGCCGAGGCGGTTCGCCCCGTGCACCGAAGCGCACGCGCACTCGCCCGCGGCGTAGAAGCCGGGCACGACGGTGTTCGGGCCGTCCGGTCCCGGCACCACGACCTCGGCGAGATAGTTCGTCGGGATGCCGCCCATCTGGTAGTGCGCGGTGGGAACGACCGGGATCGCGTCCTTGATCGGATCGACGTTCGCGAACTTCTTCGCGATCTCGCGGATTCCAGGGAGGCGCTTCTCGATCACCTCCGGGCCGAGGTGGTCGAGCTTGAGCAGGAGATAGTCGCCCTCCGGCCCGGCGCCGCGACCTTCCTTGATCTCGGTCGCCATCGCGCGCGAGACGATGTCGCGGCTGGCGAGGTCTTTCGCGGTCGGGGCGTAACGCTCCATGAAGCGCTCGCCGGTCTTGTTGAGCAGGTAGCCGCCCTCGCCGCGCACGCCCTCGGTGATGAGGATGCCCGCGCCGCCCACGCCGGTCGGGTGGAACTGGAAGAACTCCATGTCCTCGAGCGGGATCCCGGCGCGCGCCGCCATCCCGAGCCCGTCGCCGGTGTTGATGAAAGCGTTGGTGCTCGCGGCGTAGATCCGTCCGGCGCCGCCGGTGGCGAACAGCGTCGCGCGCGCCTGGAGGATATAGACCTCGCCGGTCTCCATCTCGAGCGCGGTCACGCCGAGGACCTGGCCGGAGGGGTCGCGGATGAGATCGAGCGCCATCCACTCCACCAGGAACTGGGTGTTCGCCCGCACGTTGCGCTGGTAGAGCGTGTGCAGCATCGCGTGCCCGGTGCGGTCGGCGGCGCAGCACGAGCGCTGGACCGCGGGGCCCACGCCGTAGTTCTGCATGTGCCCCCCGAACGGACGCTGGTAGATCGTCCCGTTCTCGTTCCGGTCGAACGGCATGCCGAAGTGCTCGAGCTCGTAGACGAGCTTCGGCGCCTCGCGGCACATGAACTCGATCGCGTCCTGGTCGCCGAGCCAGTCGGAGCCCTTGACGGTGTCGTACATGTGCCATTCCCAGTAGTCGGGGCCCATGTTGCCGAGCGCCGCACCGACGCCGCCCTGCGCCGCGACGGTGTGCGAGCGCGTGGGAAACACCTTGGAGAGCACCGCGACCCTGAGGCCCGCCTCGGCGAGCTGCAGCGCGCCGCGCAGGCCGGCGCCGCCCGCGCCGACAACGACCGCGTCGAATCGCCGCGTGACGGGCGCCACCGGCTACGCCCTCCAGAGAACTTGCGTCGCCCAGCCCGCGTAGCCGACGAGTAGGCAGATCACCGCGACGTGGAGCGCGAGCCGCAGCCCGGTCGGCTTGACGTAGTCCATCAGGATGTCCCGCATCCCCACCCAGGCGTGCAGGAGGACGCTGGCGACGAAGAGCAGCGTCGCAAGCCGCATCAGGCCGTGCCCGAAGAGCGCTTTCCACGCGGCGTAGTCCGCGGGCCTGGTCGCGGCGAGCACGGCGACGAGCAGGATCGTGTAGACCGCCATGACGACCGCGGAGATGCGCTGCACGAGCCAGCCGCGCAGCCCGTAGTGCGCACCCACGACGGTCCGCGTCACCATAGGAGGACCCAGCCGAGGAGCGCGGTCAGCGCAAGGCTCACCGCCAGCACCAGCCCGCTCGTAGCGCGCGCGGTCGCCAGGTCGACCCCCTTGTCGAGGTCGAGGAAGAGGTAGCGGATCCCGGCGCAGAAGTGGTGCAGGTAAGCCCACAGCAGGACGGCGAGCGCGACCTTCACCGGCGGGTGCGACACGTACTGGCCCAACCGGGCGTAGCTCTGCTCCGAGGCGAGGCTCATGTCGAGCAGGAAGAGGAACCAGACGAGGCCGAAGAAGAGCAGGCCGCCGCTGATGCGATGAAGGATCGACACCAGCCCCGGCAGCGGGAGGTTGAGGAGGTTGAGGTTGTACCAGAGCGGACGTTTCTTTTTTAGCGAAGCATCAGGCATATAGGGTGACCGTGATTCTCCGCTCCGCTCCCCCGCGAATCGCGAATCGCCGGTCGATTATATCAGGGGGCCCGCGCCCATTGTGGGGTGCACAATGAACGGCGACGGGGCGCTGGAGGATGCGCGCGCCCACCCGCGCCGCGGCGCGCGGGCGGCTCGCCGCGAGCCGTTGACACCCCTGAGCGCGCCCGCCTAAACTCCCGTCGTTGCAGCGCAGCATCGCAACAATAATGATTGTCCGCCGCGCGCGTGGCGCACCCGTTCGACCGCTAGGAGCCCGACGATGGCGAAGCAGCCCGTTCGTGTCGCAGTGACCGGCGCCGCCGGCCAGATCGGCTACAGCCTGCTCTTCAGGATCGCGGCCGGCGACATGCTCGGGCGCGACCAGCCGGTGATCCTCCAGCTGCTGGAGATCACGGCGGCGCTGCCCGCGCTGAAGGGCGTGGTCATGGAGCTCGAGGATTGCGCGTTCCCGCTGCTCCACGAGGTCGCGACCACCGACGATCCGAAGGTCGCGTTCCGCGACGCCGACATCGCGCTGCTCGTCGGCGCGCGCCCGCGCTCGAAGGGCATGGAGCGCAAAGACCTCCTCGAGGCGAACGCCCAGATCTTTACGGTGCAGGGCCGCGCGCTCGACGCGGTCGCGAGCCGCACCGTGAAGGTGCTGGTCGTCGGCAATCCCGCGAACACCAACGCGCTGATCGCGATGACGAGCGCGCGCGGCCTCAAAGCTCAGCAGTTCACCGCGATGATGCGGCTGGACCACAACCGCAGCCTGAGCCAGCTCGCGGCCAAGATCGGCAAGCCGGTCGCCGCCATCCGCAAGATGGTGGTCTGGGGCAACCACTCGGCGACGCAGTATCCGGACGTCTTCCACGCCGAGATCGACGGCCAGAAGCTGTGGCCGTTGATCAACGACCAGGCCTGGCTCGAGAACGCGTTCATCCCGGCGATCCAGAAGCGCGGCGCGGCGATCATCGAGGCCCGCGGGGCGTCGTCCGCGGCGAGCGCAGCCAACGCCGCGATCGACCACGTGCGGGACTGGGTGCTCGGCACGCGCGATGGCGACTGGGTGTCGATGGGCGTCCCCGCCGACGGCGCCTACGGCATTGGCGAGGGCGTCGTGTACGGCTACCCCGTCACGTGCCGGAACGGGGAGTACCGGGTCGTCCCGGGACTGCCGATCAGCGAGTTCAGCCGCGCGCGCATGGACGGTACGCTGAAGGAACTGCACGAAGAGCGCGACGGGGTGAAGCATCTGCTCGGCTAGCCCCCGATGAAGTACTTCCGCCCCCGCCGGTCGATGCTGTACTCGCCGGCGAACAACCTGCGCTTCCTCGAGAAGGCAGCCGGGCTCCACACCGACTGCGTGGTCATGGATCTCGAGGAGACGATCGTCCCCGAAGCCAAGGAGGCCGCGCGCGCGAACGTCGTCAAGGCGCTGCAGACCTACGACTACGGCCACCGCGAGGTGATCGTGCGGGTCAACCGTCTCGGGTCCCCATGGTTCGACGGCGACCTGCGGGCGGTGGCGCGCGCCGGCGCGCACGCGATCCTCTTTCCGCGGATCGAGAGCCGGCAGGAGGTGCTCGACTGCGTCGCCGCGCTCAACCGTGCGGGCGGCGATGCCCTGCCGGTGATGCTGATGATCGAGACCCCGTTCGGCGTGCTGCGCGCCGAGGAGATCGCCGGCGCCTCGGACCGCATCGCTTGTCTCGTCATGGGCACCGCCGACCTCACCAACCACCTGCACGCCCGCCCGCATCCCGAGCGGCTGCATCTCCTCACGAGCCTGTCGCTCGTGATCCTCGCGGCCCGCGCGCATGGCCGCTCGGTCGTCGACGGCATCCAGTCCAACCTCAAGGACATGCGCACCTTCGAGTACTCCTGCCGGCTCGGCCGCGACCTGGGCCTCGACGGGAAGACGCTGGTGCATCCGGACCAGCTCGTGTACTGCAACGAGGCGTACACCCCGAAGTCGGCCGAGATCACGCACGCGGTGGAGGTGATCGCCGCGTTCGAGAAAGCCGCCTCCGAGGGCCGCGGCAACGTCGTGGTGAGCGGGCGGCTCATCGAGCAGATGCACGTCGTCGCCGCACGGCGGATCGTCGCGCTCGACGAGCGGATCCGCCGGATGCACACCGCCGCGGCCTAGGGCGATGTCGGCGAAGCCGCGGCCGGGCCGGTTCTTCGAGGACTTTCGGCTCGGCAGCCGCATCGTCCACCCGACCCCCCGCACGCTCACCGACGGCGACTGCGCGCTCTACATCGCGCTGACCGGCGCGCGCCAGGTCCTGCCCAGCGCCGCGCCGGTGGCGAAGGCGCTCGGCTATCGCGACCGGCCGATCGACGACCTGCTCGTGTTCCACGTCGCGTTCGGCAAGACCGTTCCCGACATCTCGCTCAACGCGGTCGCGAACCTCGGTTACGCCGACGTCCGGTTCCTCGCCCCCTGCTACCCCGGCGACACCCTCAGCGCGGAATCCGAGGTGATCGGGCTGCGCGAGAACTCGAGCCGCCGGTCGGGCATCGTGTACGTCCGCTCGAACGCGTTCAACCAGTCGGGCGAGCTCGTGCTCACGTGGGTGCGCTGGGTCATGGTGAACAAGCGCTCGGACGAGCCCGGACCGCGGCCGGTGGTGCCGCAGCTGCCGGCGGTCGTGCCGGCGGAGCGCCTCGCCGTCCCGGCGTTCCTCCGCGCCGCGAAGTTCGACACGACGCTCACCGGGGCGACCGACCTCTGGGACGACTACGAGGTCGGCGAGCGCATCGACCACCCCTCCGGGCTCACGGTCGACGAGTCGGATCACACGCTCGCGACCAGGCTCTACCAGAACAACGCCCGGGTGCACTTCGACGAGCTCGCGATGCGGAAGTCGTCGTTCGGGCGGCGGCTCGTCTACGGCGGCCACGTCATCTCGGTCTGCCGCGCGCTCGCCTACGACGGGCTCGAGAACGCGCTCGCGATCGCGGCAATCAACGGCGGCAGCCACACCAATCCGACCGTCGCCGGCGACACGCTCTACGCCGTGAGCGAGGTGCGCGAGAAGTGGCGGCTCCCCGGCCGCGACGATCTCGGCGCGCTGCGCCTGCGCCTCGTCGGGCTCAAGAATCTGCCGCCCGCCGAGCTCGGATCCCCGATCGCGCCCGACGGCGCATACCCCCCGAGCATCGTGCTCGACCTCGACTACACCGTGCTGATGCCGAGAAGGCTGCCATGACCAAGTCCGTTCACCCCGGCGAGGCGCTGTTCAAGGGCGAGAAGCCGTTCCCCGTGATCCCGTCGTGCGAGCACTTCGCCGGGAGCGAGAAACTGATCGCGAAGGCGCTCGCGCTGCAGGGCGAGCTCGGGCCGATCTTCGACGTCACCTGCGACTGCGAGGACGGCGCGCCGGCCGGACAGGAGAAGGCGCACGCGGAAATGGTCGTGCGCGTGCTCGACTCGCCCGCGAACGCGCACCGGATGGCCGGCGTTCGCATCCACGACCCGAGCCACCCGGCGTGGCGGCAGGACATCGACGTCGTCGTGTCGGGCGCGGGGAACGTGCTCGCCTACATCACCATCCCCAAGGCGACGTCCGCCGCGCAGGTCGCGGAGATGATCGGCTACGTCGAGCAGGTGGCCGCGCGCCACGGCGTGCGCCGACAGATCCCGATCCACGCGCTCGTGGAGACGCACGGCGCGCTGCGCGAGGCGGACGCGATCGCGCGGCTCCCCGGCATGCAGGTGCTCGACTTCGGGCTGATGGACTTCGTGTCGGGCCACCATGGCGCCGTGCCCGCGTCGGCGATGCGCTCGCCCGGCCAGTTCGAGCATCGCCTCCTCGTCCGCGCCAAGACCGAGGTCGTCGCTGCGGCGCTCGCGAACGGGATCGTCCCCGCCCACAACGTGACGCTCGACCTCAAGAACGCCGACCAGACCCACCAGGATGCCCGGCGCGCCCGGCAGGAGTTCGGGTTCCTGCGCATGTGGTCGATCTATCCGGCGCAGATCCGGCCCATCGTGGACGCAATGAAGCCCGACTACTCGGAGGTGCAGGACGGGGCGGCGATCCTCCTGGCGGCCCAGGCGGCCGGCTGGGGCCCCATCCAGTATCAGGGCGAGCTCCACGACCGCGCCACCTACCGCTACTACTGGGAGATCCTGCAGAAGGCACGGGTGACCGGGGTCCAGATCCCCGCGGACGCCGCAAAAGCCTTCTTCTCGTAGTCCCGGCGCTTGACGGGCCGCGATGCCCGTGTCATAAGGGTCTGAATTCATGAAGGAGTCCGCCATGAGACGCCTCGTGTGCCTGGTCGCCGCCGCCGCCGTTGCCCTGCCCGCGCTCGCCGCCGCCCCCGCCGACGATCTGCTCGGCACTTGGGAGTGCCGCGTCCCGGGCGGCCCGCCGACCAAGACCCCGCCGATCGTGTGGTTCGGCGCCGCGCAGACGGCCGGCGCGACCGCGGGGACCACCATCGACCTCGACGGGTTCGCCCGTACGGTCTCCGGGATCTCCGAGGTCGTGTCCGACGCCGGCGGGTGGTGGAAGATCCAGCCGGAGCAGGGCGAGCCGTTCCTCGTCCAGACGCTCCCGTCGCGCGGCAGCACCCCGCAGATGTCGCTCCGCCGCGGCACCTCGTCCTACAACTGCCTGCGCCTGCCGCGCTACAGCTGACGCACGCCTGAGGGCGCCGCCACCCGGCGGCGCTCGCTCTCTCGCCTTAAAATAGCCGTTCGCCCCGGCGCACGTTGCCGCGCGCGGCGGCGTCGAGCCGCGTCCCGCACGCACGCACCCGTCCCCCAGACCAATAAGGAAACCATCGATGTCGCACAACGCGTTCAACGCGCTGCGGGAGTTCAAGCCCGGCGCGGGCAGCTCCGGCAAGTTCCATTCGCTCGCGGCTCTCGAGCAGGCGGGGCTCGGGAAGGTCTCCCGCCTGCCGGTCTCGCTGCGGATCGTCCTCGAGTCGGTGCTGCGCAACTGCGACGGCACGAAGGTCACCGAGGAGCACGTCCGGCAGCTCGCGGCGTGGCGGCCGAACGCGCCGCGGGTCGACGAGATCCCGTTCGTGGTCGCGCGGGTCCTGCTGCAGGACTTCACCGGCGTGCCGCTGCTCGCCGACCTCGCAGCGATGCGCGGGGTGGCCGGCCGGATGGGCAAGGACCCGAAGGTGATCGAGCCGCTGGTGCCGGTGGACCTCGTCGTCGACCACTCGATCCAGATCGACCACTACGGGTCGAAGAACGCCCTCGACCTCAACATGAAGCTCGAGTTCGAGCGCAACCGCGAGCGCTACGAGTTCATGAAGTGGGGCATGCAGGCGTTCGACACCTTCAAGGTGGTGCCGCCCGGGATCGGCATCGTCCACCAGGTCAACCTCGAGTACCTCGCGCGCGGCGTCCACCGGTCGAAGCACAACGTGTACTACCCCGACTCGCTGGTCGGGACCGACTCGCACACGACGATGATCAACGGCATCGGCGTGGTCGCGTGGGGCGTCGGCGGGATCGAGGCCGAGGCCGGGATGCTCGGCCAGCCGGTCTACTTCCTCACACCGGACGTCGTCGGCGTGCGCCTCAAGGGACGGCTACGCGGCGGCGTCACCGCGACCGACCTCGTGCTGACGGTGACCGAGATGCTCCGCAAGGCGAAGGTGGTCGGCAAGTTCGTCGAGTTCTTCGGCGAGGGGGTCGAGAACCTGGCGGTGCCCGACCGGGCGACCATCGGCAACATGGCGCCGGAATACGGCGCGACGATGGGGTTCTTCCCGATCGACGACAAGACGGTCGCCTACCTCGAGGGCACGGGGCGCACCCGGGAGGAGATCGACGCATTCAAGGCCTACTTCCAGGCGCAGGGCATGTTCGGCGCGCCGAAGCCCGGGCAGATCGACTACAGCCAGGTCCTCGAGCTCGATCTCGGCACCGTCGCGCCCTCGCTCGCCGGCCCCAAGCGCCCGCAGGACCGCATCGAGATCGGCGACGTCAAAGCGAAGTTCGGCGAGCTGTTCTCGAAGCCGATGACCGAGAACGGGTTCGCCAAGCGGCGCGAGGACCTCGGGAAACGCTTCCGGACGCGGGACGGCATCGACATCGGGTCCGGCGACGTCGTGATCGCCGCGATCACTTCCTGCACCAATACGTCCAACCCGGGCGTGCTGCTCGCCGCGGGCCTGCTCGCGAAGAAAGCCGTCGAGCGCGGCCTGACGGTCAAGAAGCACGTCAAGACCTCGCTCGCGCCGGGCTCGCGCGTCGTGACCGACTACCTGACCCGGGCCGGGCTCATGCCCTATCTGGAGAAGCTCGGCTTCTACCTTGCCGGGTACGGCTGCACGACCTGCATCGGCAACTCCGGCCCGCTCGCCGAGCCGATCGAAGAGGCGATCGTCAAGAACGACCTGATCTGCACGGCAGTGCTTTCGGGCAACCGCAACTTCGAGGCGCGGATCCACCCGAACATCCGCGCCAACTTCCTCGCCTCGCCGCCGCTCGTCGTCGCCTACGCGATCGCCGGGACGGTGCTGCGCGACCTCATGACCGAGCCGATCGGCAAGGGTAGCAAGGGCGAGGACGTGTGGATCGGCGACATCTGGCCCTCGAGCGAGGAGATCCACGACTGCATGAAGTTCGCGATGGACCCGAAGACGTTCCGCGCGCTGTACACCGGGCTCGGAGATGCGAACCCGCTCTGGAAGCGCGTGCCGTCGACGACCGGGCAGGTGTACAACTGGCCGCGCTCGACCTACATCGCCGAGCCGCCGTTCTTCCGGGACTTCGGGATGCAGCCGGCGCGAACCGGGGACGTGCGCGGCGCGCGGGTGCTCGGCATCTTCGGCGATTCGGTGACGACCGACCACATCAGCCCCGCCGGCTCGATCAAGCCGACCTCGCCCGCGGGCGTGTACCTCCTCGAGCACGACGTGCCGGTGGTCGAGTTCAACAGCTTCGGCGCGCGGCGCGGGAACCACGAGGTGATGATGCGCGGCACCTTCGGCAACGTGCGCATCAAGAACCTCATGCTCCCGCCGAAGCCCGACGGTTCCCGCGTCGAGGGTGGCGTCACGATCCACCATCCGAGCGGCGAGACGCTGCCGATCTACGACGCGGCGATGAAGTACATCGCGTCAGGCACGCCGCTGGTGGTGTTCGGCGGCGAGGAATACGGGACCGGCTCGTCGCGCGACTGGGCGGCGAAGGGAACGCAGCTCCTCGGGGTGAAGGCGGTCATCGCGCGCAGCTACGAGCGCATCCACCGCTCGAACCTCGTCGGGATGGGCGTGCTCCCGCTGCAGTTCAAGGGCGCGGACTCGGTCGACTCGCTCGGGATCAAGGGCGACGAGACGTTCGACGTCCTGGGCGTCGCCGGCGGGGTGAAGCCGCAGCAGGACCTGACGCTCGTGATCCAGCGCAAGGACGGGTCCAGGCGCGAGGTGCCGGTGAAGCTGCGGATCGACACCCCGATCGAGGTGGACTACTACAACCACGGCGGGATCATGCCGTACGTATTACGCGGCCTTCTGTCGAAGGCCGCGTAATCCCCCGCCTCGCTGCGCTAGTGGTGGTGCCCGCCGGCGCCGTGCGGGTGGCCGTGCGCGATCTCCTCGGGCACGGCGGGGCGGACGTCGAGGACGTTGCACCGGAACTCGATCGTCTGTCCGGCGAGGGGATGGTTGCCGTCGAGCGTGACCTCGTCCCCGACGACCTTCGCGACGCGGAACGCGACCGGGTGCGCATGGTCATCGTGCGTCACCTCGCCTTCGAACCGCATCCCCACCTTCACCTTGCCCTGGAAGCGGCTGCGCGGCTCGGTCCGGACGAGCGTCGGATCGTGCGGGCCGAAAGCGTCCTCGGGCTCGAGCCTGACCCGCGCGCGCTCGCCCGCTTCCTTCCCGGCGAGCGCCTCCTCGACCTTCGGAAAGATGCCGCCGTAGCCCCCGTGCAGGTAGACGAGGGGCTCGTTCCCGCGCTCGAGGAGGCTCCCCTGGCCGTCGAACACCTCGTACTTCAGGGTGACCACGCTGTTCTTGATGATCTTCATCGGTGCGTCCGCGCCGGCGAAAGGGGCGAACTGTAACCCTTGCGCGCGGCCGGCGTCGAGTTAGACTCCGATCCGTGGCACTCGTGAAGCAGCGTCGAACGTGATCCACCCGGCCCGCGCGGCCCTCGGCGCGGCGCTCGTTGCGCTCGCGGTCGGGTGCGCCGAGCCCGCGCTCAAGCCCTCTCCCCCTCCCCCCGAGCCCGAAGCGGCGCCGAAGATCGGCGTGGTCGGTCTCATCGTCGTGAACAAGGAGCGCGGCCTGACGCGCGAGAACTGGCAGGACGTCGTCAAAGGCCTCTTCTCCACCGAGGCCGACAAGAACGTCATCACGACCCGGTACGACGTGACCGTGTTTTACGACGACGGGACGAGCGGGGTCGTCACGGTCGATCAGAAGCCCGGCTACCAGGCCGGTCAGCGCGTTCGCGTCGTCGGCAGCAAGATCGAGCCGCTGCGGCGGTAGGCTAACCCTCGCCCGCGGCCCGCTGGAACGCGGCGACGATCTCCTCGGGAATCGGAATCGACTGCAGTCGACCGGCGTGCTCCGGGTGCTGCCGTCCGACCACGCGCACCTCCCGGCCCTCGAACAGGAGCTCGCCGCCCCGCACGCCGCGGTGGAGGAGCGTGAAGCGCCGCTCGCTCCACTGCTCGACCGCGCTCTGGACCTCGATCGGGTCGCCGTAGCTCGACGGCCGCATGAACCGCGCCGACGCGTCGACGATCGGAAAACCGAGGATGCCGTAGCGCTCCAGCAGCGTCCGCTTGGGCGGCAGGAGCTGCTCGAGGATCATCCGGCCCGCGGCGTCGAACCACCGGAAGTAGTTCGGATAGAACACGATGTCCGCCGGGTCGCAGTCGCCCCACTGGACGATCACGTTCAGCGTCGTGGCCGGCCGCACTGCTAGTGGACTTTCGCGAGCGTCTCGGGAGCGGCGACGAGCACGTTCGCGTTGCCGCTCGCCGACGACTGCGCGTACTCCCCGAACTCCCGCCCGGCGAGCGGCCGGCCCTCGGCCTGGAGCGCCTGGACGACCCCGAGCAGCGTCGCGAGGACCCGCCCGCCCATCTCCGCCCCGGTGAAACGGCTGTAGGCGGTGAACCCGGCGACGGCTTCGTCGATCGCGCCCGCCTTCAGCTGCTCGATGAACCGCCGGTCGGCCTCCATCCGCTCCGGCGTGGGCCAATTGTGCCGCCCGCGCACCAGGATGTGGCTGAATGCCGTGCTCGCGAGGAACACCACCCGCCGCCCGAGGCGCTTCGCGGTCGCGTGCACCGCGGCTCCGGCCCGCATGCACTCGGCGTGGTCGGCCATCAGCACGGTCGGGATCCCGACCACCGCCACCTCGGCCTGGGGATCGAGGTGCGAGAGCGGGACGAAGGTGCCGTAGTCCCATTCATAGTGTGGCGAGTCGTTCCGAGCGGCCGGGACGCTGGCGCGGCCGAACTCCTCGAAGAGGGCGCCGCCGAACTCCGGGTCGCCGCGGTACTTGTAGGGAATCCCCGGGATGAGGTTGGGCGCCTCGTCCGCGACGCAGTGCCCCTCGTGCACCGGCTGGCAGGTCGGAAGCCAGTCGAACGTCGCGACCCAGTGCGTCGAGGCGATCACCCAGAGATCGGGCTTGAGCGCGCGCCGGATCGCCGCGCCCAGCGTGCGCTCGCCGGCGACGAGCGTCTGCTGGAAGTCGGGCGTGATCTCGGCGCGGCCCATCGTGGGCACGTGCGCGACCGTTGCTGCGGCGATGACCCCCGTCATGCGACTCCTCTCTTCTCGTTGACCGACCCCGCGGCCGGCGTACCGACCAGCCGCGCGACGGCCTCGACCATCGCCTCGGCGCTCGCGCGGCCCTGGCCGGCGATGTCGAGCGCCGAGCCGTGCGCCACCGAGGAGAACAGCACCGGCGTCCCGATCGTCAGGCCCGCGGTGCGGTTGCGAGCCTGGAGCTTGGCTGCGATGTGACCCTGATCATGGATCATGACGACGAACGCGTCGTAGCCAGGCTTGTGAAACATCGTGTCCGCCCCGAACGGGCCGTCGGCGGCGATGCCGTCGCGCCGCGCCGCTTCGATCGCCGGCGCGATCACCTGGATCTCCTCGTCGCCGAACATGCCCGCCTCTCCGGCGTGAGGGTTGAGGCCGCCCACGGCGATCCGCGGCGCCGGAACCCCGAGCCGCTGGAGCGCTTCGCGCGTTGCCCGCAGCACCCGCTCGACGCGCTGGCGCGTCAGGAGCTCGATCGCCCGCCGCAGGCTCACGTGAAGGGTGGCGTGGACGATGCGCGTCGCGTCGAAGCAGAGCATCAGGAACGCGTCCTCCGGCGCGACGCCGGTGCAGCGCGCGACGAACGACGGATAGCCATCGAACTCGATGCCCGCCTGATGGATCGCGAGCTCGGTCTGCGGCGCGGCGACGACCGCATCGACGTGTCCCGCGAGCGCGGCGGCGATGGCGGCGCGCGCGGCGTCGGTCGCAGCCCGCCCGTGGGCCGCGCGCACCTCGCCGAGCTCGAGACGATCGTTGCCGAAGTGATCGAGCGCCACCAGCGCCACGGCGCCGTCGCTCCACGCCACCTCTTCGGGTCTCGCGAACGTCCGGACCGTGGCCGTGATTCCGCACGCCGCGGCGTGGGCCTGGACGGCGCGCGGATCGCCGAACAGCATCGGCCGGGCGATCCGCGTCACGCGCGGATCGAGCGCCGTCTTGAGCGCGATCTCGGGTCCGACGCCCGCCGGGTCGCCGATCGCGATGCCGACCCTTGGCAGCGAGGCCGTCACACGCTCACCGGGTCGGTGCCGAGCGGGCGGAAGAGACCGTCGTGCGCGCCGTCCTTGAACGGCACGTCCTTCGGCAGCTCGATCGCGCACGAGCGGACGCGCTGCGCCGCGGCCGCGATCCCGGGGATCGGTTTCCCGGCCCGGTTCGCCCGCGCCGCTTCCAGCAGCGCCCGCCGGGTGGTGACGATCCCGACGTCGGTGGTCACGAGATTCTCGCGCGCCCGGTCGACGATCGGCCCCATGCTCTCCTGGAGCGAGGCGTCCTGCATGGCGATGCCCTCGACCCCGCTGAACGAGTGGCCGGCCTTCTGGGCGGCGCGATCCATCAGATAGTCGTTGCGCTTGTTCGCGAGCGGGATGAAGGTGCCGGGGATGTACTTCACGTGGATGCCGTGCCCGGACTGCATTGCCGTCACCTCGTCGCGCGTGAGGCCGCGGCGCGGGTGGTAGCTGATGCTCCAGGCCCAGCAGCTCACGTCGTCGATGGGCACCCATGCGTGACCGTTGATCGGGTGCCCGCTCCGGGGCGGGATCAGCGTGAAGACCGGCGCGACCCACGGCGTGATGCGCCAGTAGTACCGGTCGTCGTCGGCCAGGCGCCGGGCGCCGATCAGCAGCCCGCCGTCGAACGGCACCACCTCGAAGTGCGGCATCCGGTCCCGCTCGTTGTACACGTTGCCCTTCGAGCCGACGAACAGCGGGTCGCGCTTGAGCGCCGGGCCGTGCAGGAACGAGACGTGGCTGGAATCGATCCCCCCCTCCAGGGCCTGCAGGTAGTTGCATTCCTGCACGCGTTTCGTAGTGAACCGGTTCGCGGCCGGGACCATCGCCCATTCGTGCTCCGGCGGCTCGGGCCGGAGCGCCGGCGGGCCCATGTAGGTCCAGATCACGCCGCCGCGCTCGATGCAGGGATAGCTCTTCAGCCGGATGCGGCTGCGCGTGCCGAGCGCCTCCGGCTCCGAGGGAAGATCGACGCACTGGCCCGTGACGTCGTATTTCCAGCCGTGGTAGGGGCAGCGCAGGCCCGATTCCTCGTTCCGCCCGAACCACAGCGAGACGCCGCGGTGCGCGCAGAACTCGTCGATGAGGCCGATCCGGCCCCCGGTATCGCGGAATCCGACCAGCTTCTCGGACAGGAGCTGCACCCGGACCGGCGGGCAATCGGGCTCCGGCAGCTCGTCGGCGAGCAGCGCCGGGATCCAGTACCGCCGGAGCAGATCACCCATCAGGCTCCCTGGGCCCGTCTGGGTCAGCTCCTCGTTCCGCTCCTGCGGCATGCCCATGATCGTGCCTCGCGCCCTACTTCATCGCCTTCGCGAGCGGCGTCCAACGTGCGATCTCCACGCGCACGAAGTCCGTGAACCCGGCCGCGTCGAGCTCGTTGGCCTCGAACCCTTCCGGCGCGAATCGCTCGCGCACTTCGGGCGATTGCAGGATCACGCGCACCTCCGAATTGAGCCGGGCCACGATCGGTTGCGGCAGGCCCGCCGGTCCGGAAAGCGCGAACCACGTGATCCCCACGATGTCCGGATAGCCGCTCTCGACGTACGTCGGCACCCCGGCGAAGTCCGGAAGCGGCTTCGCCGACGAGACCGCGAGCGGGCGCGCCTTCCCGGCCTTGATCTGGGTGGCGGCGGTCGTGAGCGTGGTGGACGTGGCTGGAATGTGCCCGCCGATCAGGTCGGCGATCGCGAGGGCCGCCCCCTTGTAAGGCACGTGCGTCAGGTTCGCGCCGCTCATCGTCCTCAGCATCTCGACGATCAGGTGCCCGTGCGTGCCCTGGCCGGGCGATCCGAAGCTCAAGCCTTCGGGGCGCGATTTCGACAGCGCGATGAACTCCTTCAGGTCCCGCGCCGGGAGGCTCGGATGCACGATGAGCACGGTCGGCGGACCGCCGAACAGCGCGATGTGGGTGAAGCTCTTCAGCGGATCGAACGGGACCGGAGTCATCGCCGGGGCGATCACGTGGGAGGCGATGCCGGAGACGACGAGGGTGTAGCCGTCGGGCGGCGCCTTCGCCACGAGCTCCGACCCGATGACCCCGCCGGCCCCGGGCCGGTTCTCGACAATGAAGTTCTGGTTGAGCCGCGTTGTGAGTTTGTCGGCCACTAGTCGGCCGAGCGTGTCGGCGCTGCCGCCGGGCGGGAACGGCGCGACGATTTTCACCGGCCGGGCCGGCCAGTCCTGCGCGAGTGCCCCGGGCGCAACCGCTGCGGCGGCGAGGACGCCCGCCGCGGCGAGCCGGGTGAGCGTCCTTCCGGTCATGGCGGCCCGAATGCGCGCTCCGCTCAGAGCTTCACGCAGACGTTGCGCAGCTCGGTGTAGAACTCGAGCGAGTGCACGCCGCCCTCGCGGCCGATGCCCGACTCCTTCGAGCCGCCGAACGGCGTGCGGAGATCCCGCAGGAACCAGCTGTTCACCCACGTGATCCCGACGTCGATCTTCGCCGCGACGCGGTGCGCGCGCGCGAGGTTCGTGGTCCAGATCGTGGTCGCGAGGCCGTACTGGGTGTCGTTCGCGAGCCGGACGGCTTCGTCCTCGGCATCGAACGGGCGGACGTGGCAGCACGGCCCGAAGATCTCCTCGCGATTCACCGCGGAGGTCTCCGGCAGCCCGGTCCAGATGGTCGGCTGGACCCACGCGCCCGTCGCGAGCTCCTTCGGCATCGTCGGGGATCCCGCCGCCGGTCACGACGGTCGCGCCATCCGCCACCGCCTTGCGGTAGTAGGAGAGGACCTTCTGCCGGTGCTCCTCGCTGATCAGCGGGCCGATCCCGGTGGCGGCATCTTCCGGCCGGCCGGGCTTCATGCCCTCGGCACGCGCCTTCAGCGCCTGCACGAACCGGTCGAAGATCGGGCGCTCGACGTACACGCGCTCGGTCCCGAGGCACACCTGGCCGCAGTTCGCGAACACCGCCCGCGTGATCCCGTCGACCGCGGCGTCGAAGTCGCAGTCGGCGAACACCACGCCGGCGTTCTTGCCGCCGAGCTCGAACGATACCGGGCGCGTCCCGTCGGCCGCGGCCTTCATGATCGCGGCCCCGGTGCGGGTCTCGCCGGTGAACGTGATCGCGTTCACGCCCTTGTGGCGGGTGAGGAACTCGCCCGCCGAGCCCGGCCCGAAGCCGTGCACGACGTTGTACACGCCCTTCGGCACCCCGACCTTGTTCATCACCTCGCCGAGCAGCGTCGCGGTCGACGGCGTCTCCTCCGACGGCTTCACGACCACGGCGTTGCCGCACGCGAGCGCCGGGCCGACCTTCCACGTCATCAGCAGCAGCGGCAGGTTCCAGGGGCAGATCACCGCGACGACGCCCCGCGGCACGCGGATCGCGTAGTTGAGCGCGCCCTTGCCGTCGGGCGTCGCCATCTGGAACGACTCGGCCGGGACGTTCTTGACGACGTCGGCGAAGATCTTGAAGTTGGCCGCGCCGCGCGGGATGTCGAGGTGCTTGCGCGAGCGCGACGGGCTTGCCGGTGTCGGCGACCTCGGCGGCGAGGAAATCGTCGAAGCGCCGGTTGATCTCGTCGGCGACGGCGTAGAGGAGCTCGGTCCGCTTCGCGATGTCCATCGCTCCCCACGGGCCCGCGAGCGCGGCGCGTGCGGCGCGCACCGCCGCGTCGACCTCCGGCTCGCCGGCCTCGGCGACGAGCCCGAGGAGGCTCCCGTCCACCGGGGAGCGGTTCTCGAACGTCCGGCTCGACTGCGCCGGAACGAACTCGCCGTCGATGAAGTTGAGGGTCTGCTTCGCGGCCTGCTTCGCCAGCGGCTCGACGGGCTGGTTCATGGGGATCTCCGATGATTCGATCGACGCGCGGCGCGGGACTCTAGCAGAGCTCCGGTCACGCCGCCTTGACCCGCTCGTCGCCCTGCGCCTTCGTCCGGAACTCGGGAATGTCGGGTTTCGAGCCCCACATGCAGAACGACTCCGCCGCGAACGGGAACTGGCGCGGGCGGTACGCCGCTTCCTCTTCGGGCTTGATCATCCGGACGCCGGTCGAGTACTCGTACACCATCCCGTCCGGCCCCTCGAAGTAGAGGAACACCGCGCTCGAGGTCGGGTGGCGCCCCGGCCCGAAGACGATCTTCACCCCCTGCTCGCGGAGGAAGTAGTAGGAGCGCATCACGTCGTCGATGCCGTGCACCTGGTGGTTGACGTGCTGCACGCCGGCGTGCGGCGACGGGAAGCAGCGCGATCGTGTGATGCACCTCGTGGATGCGCAGCAGCGGCGCCGCGCCGATGCGGTCGCGAGACCCGCGCGTTCATCACCGTCGTCCAGAACCGCTCGTCGCGCGCGGCGTCGGTCGTCCGCAGCCCGATGTGCGAGAAGCTCCACACCCCGCAGTCGCGCGACGGGAAGAACCGCCGGCCGCTGTGGTCCGGGCGGACGACGAGCTCGTGGACGTTGCCGCTCGGGTCCGACAGGCTGAGAAAATCGGCGACGTGCCGCTGCTCGCACTCGGCGCGCGTACCGCGCCGCGCGCCGAGCTTGTGGGACTCGAGCGTCGCGCCGGCCGCGTCGAGCGCCGCCGCGTCCGCGACCTCCCACCCGACGGCGTGGTCGGCTGGGTCGCCTTTCACGTACACGAGCGTGTGATCCCGGTCGTCGCCGCGCAGGTAGACGGCGTTGCCCTCGCGCCGGACGAGCTCGAGGCCGAGGATCCGCTGCGCGTACTCGGTCGCCTGCGCGAGGTCGCGCGTCCCGAGCCGGACGTAGCGAAGGTCCTTGAGATGGATCATGCGCGCCCCCGTTGCCACTGGCGTCCCGTCATCTTACCGCCGGCGCGTCCGGCGTTGCGCGCCGCGCCGCCGGGGCGGTATCCTCGACCGGCAATCGACGAGGAGACGTCATGCTCGCGCCGCTCGACTTCCCGAAATGGCTGGAGGAGCACCGGCACCTGCTCAAGCCGCCGGTCGGCAACCAGCAGGTCTGGCAGGACACCGACTTCATCGTGACCGTCGTCGGCGGCCCGAACCAGCGCACCGACTACCACGACGACCCGTACGAGGAGTTCTTCTGGCAGTTCAAGGGCAACGCCTTCCTGCGCGTGCTCGAGAACGGCAAGCGCTACGAAGTGCCGCTCCGGGAAGGCGCGATCTTCCTGATGCCGCCCCACGTTCGGCATTCCCCGCAGCGGCCCGAGGCCGGGAGCCTGTGCCTCGTGATCGAGCGCCAGCGGCCGGAGGGGGTCAAGGACGGGTTCGAGTGGTACTGCCTCGGGTGCGACGCGCTCCTCCACCGCGTCGAGGTGCAGCTGAAGTCGATCGTGAAAGACCTGCCGCCGCTGTTCGAGCAGTTCTACGCGAGCGAGGCGCTCCGGACCTGCAAGGCGTGCGGCACGGTGCACCCGGGCAAGGGCTAGGAGGTGCAACTTCGCTCGGATCCCGCAAGAGGACCATGAGACATCTTGCGGCCCTGCTGCTCGCGCTGCTCGGGCCCGGGCTGGCCCTGGCGCAGGGCTTTCCGAGCAAGACCGTCCGGCTGATCTCCGGGGTGACTCCGGGAAGCGTCACCGACACGATGGCGCGCATCCTCGCCGAGAAGCTGCCGGCGAGCCTCGGCCAGCCGGTGATCGTGGAGAACCGCCTCGGCGCGGGCGGGCTGATCAGCGGGGCCTACGTCGCGAAAGCGGAACCGGACGGGCACACGATCAGCATCGCCGCCTCGGCGTTCACGGTCTTGACCCTCCTGCACCCGGGGCTCGACCCGAAGGACCTGACCCCGGTGGCGACGATCGCCACGATGCCCACGGCGCTCGTCGTGTCGCCGGCGAAGGGCTACAAGACCCTCGCCGAGCTGGTCGCCGCAGCAAAGGCGAAGCCCGGCGCGCTTGTCGCCACGACCGCCGGCGTCGGTAGTGCCACGCACATGAACCTGGAGCGCTTCCGGTTCGCCGCCGGGATCGAGGTGCTCAACGTGCACATGAAGGGCGCGCCGAGGCGCTGGCCGAAGTCCTCACCGGGCGGGCCGATCTGTACTTCGCGCCGGCGTTCTTGGTGCGCAACCACGTCCGCGACGGCAAGCTGCTCGCGCTCGGGATGGGCTCGCCCAAGCGCAGCGCGCTGATGCCGGACCTGCCGACCACCGTGGAGCTCGGCTATCCGAAGTCGGACTACAACCTCTGGGTCGGCGCGCTCGTCTCGTCAAAGACTCCGCGCCCCATCGTTGCGCGCCTGAACAGCGAGTTCGACGCCGCGGTCCAGTCGCCCGAGGTGCGCGAACGACTGCGTCAAGCTCGGCGCGGACCCTCTCACCATGTCGCTCTCGGACTTCGAGGCAATGATCCAGCGGGAGCTCGTGGAGAACGCCGAGCTCATCAAGGCAGCGCCGGGATCAAGGCGAACTGAGCTGTCCGTCGCGTTCCGCGCTCGCGTCAATCAGCGCACAGGTAGCTGGAGGCGACGTTGATGTCGCCGCCGACATGGGTCGCCTTCTTCGGATAGGCGCAGATGGGCCTCGACTTGACGACCGGGAATGTCGGTGTCACAGCGGAACGGATGTCGATCCGTGTCGGCGCGATGCCCTTTTCGACCCAGTCCGTCAACACGTCGTAGAGCTGCGTGGTCCCGCTCGGCCCCACGCCGGCCGGGAGCGGCGGATTGGCGGTCGGGTTCGGTCGTTCCGTTGCCTAAGCCGTGGGACATTCCAGGCACGAGGAACAGGCGATAAAACTTCTTCACTGCACGCAGCTCGCCCATCTCCGCGCACCACCCGCTCGTAGTAGTTGATCTGATCCCTGCGGCATGATCAGGATGTCGGCGAGGCCGTGGTACATCAGCATCTTTCCGCCTGCGTTCCTGAACGGCCGCAGATCCGGATCGTCGGTGTTGATGTGCGCAAAGCTGCGCTGCAGCGCTCACCCCGTTGTCGTATGCGTCAGCCAGCTGCGCGTAAGACAGGTTCCTCCAGCCATTCGCCCCATTGCCGGTCGCATTGATGAACGACGGCGTCGCGAGCGTCGGGTTCTGATTCTCCAGCGCCACCATGTCGGTGGCGATCGTGAATGGATTGGGGCCTGCCAACGCCCCCATGAACGTCCCTCGGGCGAGCCCGTACCAGAGATGGTTGCCCTTGACCCTCCGTGACCAGCTGTTATCGACCGCCGGCGACGGCGCGGTGCCGTCCCGGGTCTGCCCGAACCACATCTTGTTCATCGCCTGGGCCTGCACCGACGTCACACAGTCCGCGGTCGTATTGGTTCCGCCGCTCGACGCGCACAGCACACTTGCGTCCTGCGTCGGGTCGTATCGGCACTCGGACGGGTCCGGGATATAGCCGAGATGCTGGCCATTCACCACGTCGCAGGCATTGATCGCGGCATTGCCAAGCAGCGCCATCTGCCCGAACGTAAGGGAAACGCCACCGAGGTCCCGTTGAACCACGATCTGCGGATACAGCTCGTTGGTGATGAAGCGCGTCCAGTTGAAAGCCGGCGCACCGGCGAGGATACCGTCGAAGTCGTGCGGATGAAGCTTGCGCGAGCTTGTGGCCCTGCCGGCCGCCGGTGGAGAAGCCGTCCCAGTAGGCGTACTTCGCATCCCTGCCGTAGTACGCCTTGGTGAGCGCCTTCGTCTTCACGGCCATCTGGTGGATCCCGCGCTGGGCGAAATCGTCTCCACAGGACTGTGTTGATCGTCCCGTCGGGATTCATCGCGAACGATCCGGTGCCGGTGATCACTGTGCCCGGTATCGGTGCTTGCCGAAACCGCGCCTTCGATGGTGGCAGACGTCGCCGGACTGGGCGTGGTCCCGGACTGGGGCACCGGCCCCGGCGAGCAACGTCAGCGACGTTTGTACGCCGCCCGCCCAGCCGCCGCCGCCGAGCACGTGGATCCGCCTGTTCCAGTTCCCGGGCGTCGGCAGCCACACTTCGATGCCGATACCCGCCGACGTCGACGGCGCACCGGCCGGACCGGGATTGCCGGGTCCCACCAGCAGCTTGACGACGCAAACGTCGTTGGCGGCGACTGGCGGCGGAGGCGTCGGGCGGCGTGCCGGAAAGCGCGAGGGGCTCCCCTTTCTTGAAGGCCTTGACCAGCAGGACGGTGGTCAGCGAGTCGGGCTTGAACTCGTCCTTCAGCGTGTCATCGCACGACAGCAGCTTGGGCTTGTGGTGGTGCCCCTTGCCGTCGTCGTGCTTTCCGTCCATCGGCGCTGCTGTGAAATGGGACGCCGAGAATGAGCGCCGCCGCGATGGCAGCCAAGGCAGCTTTTCACTGGAAGCGCGATCCATCTCCCTCCTCTCCTGTTGGCGGTCCGGCTTGCCATTCTCGAAGCGGCGTCGCAGACTAGCAACTCGCGTTCTGGACAGTCCGGCGATGCTGAAGAAGGTACCGCAGCAAGAGCGCTCGCGGGCGATGGTGGAGGACATCCTGGCCGCGGCGACTCGCGTTTTGAACGAGCGCCCGCTAGATGCGGTCAGCACGAACCTGGTGGCGGACGTCGCCGGCGTCAGCATCGGTTCCCTCTACCAGTACTTCGACAGCAAGCAGGCGATCGTGGAAAGCCTCCTGGAGCGGCACGTACACGCTTGCATCGCGCTGGCGAACACGGCTCTCGGGGACGGCAGCGACGGCCGCGCGGTCCATCGGTATCGGACGGTGCTGCGCGAGCTGCTCGCGTTGCACGAAAGGGAGCGGTTCCTGCACGTGAGCTTCGCTCAGGTGGGCTCCACGGGCGCCGGCCTCCAGACCGCCGAGCACGCCGCGCATGCCGGCCTCCTTGCGCGCCGTCTCGCCGAGGAGTTCCCGCGGCTCTCCGAGCGCGGGAAGCCGCCTGCATGCGCAGATTCTCATGCGGATGGTCAATACCCTGGTCCACGGCGCGATCGAACTCCCTGGACCGGGTCGCGACCGCCTGGTGGTCGAGCATTTCAACGCCTTCGCCTCGGGTTACAGCCGGGCGCTCGAAGCGCCGACGGCGACCTGAGCCGAGCTCGAACAGCGCGATCGGCAGGCCGCGTAGCGGTGGCGCGTTGCCGACGCGCCACCCGGGGAAGACATGGACAATCCCGGGACGCGCTTGGTAGACTGCCCGCGTCGCCCCTAGGGGGCGGTCGTTCTATTTACGCGCTGCCCGCGCTCGGTCAAAGGCGCGGCAGCGATCCAGGACTCGAGGAGGAAATCGTGCGTATCCCATTCCGTGCGCTGTTCGTCGGGCTCGCTCGCCGCCGGCTTCGCCGCCGCTCCGGCGCTCGCCCAGCAGAAGCTGAAGATCGGCTTCATCACCACGCTCTCCGGCCCGCAGGGCGTCATCGGCGAGCACATGCGGCAGTCGGTGGAGCTCGCGCTCGACCATCTCGGGCGCAAGGTCGGCGGCCTCGACACCGAGATCATCTACGGCGACGACCAGGTCAAGCCCGACGTCGGCAAGCAGCTCGCCGACGAGATGCTGAAGAAGCACCAGGTGAACTTCGTGTCCGGCATCATCTGGTCGAACGTGATGCTCGCCGTGGCGCCGACCGTCACCCAGGCCGGGACCTTCATGATCGGCACCAACGCCGGCCCGCACGATCTCGCCGGCAAGGGCTGCAGCGAGCTGTTCTTCACCACGTCGTGGCAGAACGACCAGACGCCGGAGGCGATGGGCAAGCACATGTCCGACAAGGGCGTGACCGACGTTTACGTCATGGCGCCCAACTACGCCGCCGGCAAGGACATGGTCACCGGCTTCAAGCGCTACTTCAAGGGCAAGATCGTCGACGAGGTGTACACCAAGCTCGGGCAGACCGACTACCAGGCGGAGCTGAGCCAGCTCCGCTCCAAGAACCCGAAGGCGGTGTTCGTCTTCTACCCGGGCGGCATGGGGATCCAGTTCCTCAAGCAGTACTCCGAGGCGGGCATGCGCGGGCAGTACCCGCTGTACTCCGTGTACACGGTGGACGAGATCTCGATTCCGGCGGTCAAGCACGCCGCGCTCGGCCAGCTCGAGACGCGGTACTGGAGCCCGGACCTCAAGAACCCGGCCAACGAGAAGTTCGTGGCCGACTTCAAGAAGAAGTACGGCAAGCTGCCGGTGTTCTACGGCGCGCAGAGCTACGACGGCATCATGCTGATCGACTCCGCGGTGCGGGCGGTGAAGGGCGACCTCGCCAACAAGCAGGGCATGATCGCGGCGATGCGCAAGGCGAACTACAACTCGACGCGCGGCAAGTACGCGTACAACACCAACCACTTCCCGATCCAGAACTTCTATCTGCTGAAGGCGGTCGCCGGGGCGACCCCCGCCGCCGACCCGGTGCTCCAGATCCAGGAGACGGTGTTCGCCAACCACAAGGACTCCTACTCCAAGGAATGCCCGATGAAGTGGTAGCCGCACCGCCGGCACGGGCCGAAGGGCGCGGTCGAACCGCGCCCTTTTTTGCGCCCCCGCGATGAACCCCCTCCTCATCCTCGAGCAGACGCTGAACGGGCTGCAGCTCGGGGTGATGCTGTTCCTGATGGCCGCGGGGCTCACGCTCGTGTTCGGGATCATGAACCTCGTGAATCTCGCCCACGGGTCGCTGTACATGGTGGGCGCGTACCTCTGGGTGGCGTTCGCCAACCTGACCGGGTCCTACCTCGCCGGGGTCGCGCTCGCGCTCGCCGGGACGCTCGCCGTCGGGGTGCTGGTCGAGCTCGTCGCGCTGCGCACGCTCTACGACCGCGACCACCTCGACCAGGTGCTCGCGACCTTCGGGCTCATCCTCTTCTTCAACGAGCTGGTCGCGATCCTCTTCGGGCGCGCCGCGCTCTACACCAGCGTCCCGCCCTGGCTGTCGGGCCACGTCGAGCTTCTCGCCGGCCTGCGCTATCCGCTGTATCGCCTCGTCATCATCCTGGTCGGCCTGGCGGTCGCGGGGCTGCTCTGGTACGTGGTGACGCGCACGCGCCTCGGGATGCTGATCCGGGCCGGCGCCTCGAACCGCACGATGGTGTCGGCGCTCGGGGTCAACATCCGGCTCCTGTACACCGTCGTCTTCGGGTTCGGCGCCGCGCTCGCCGGGCTGGCCGGCCTGATGGCCGGGCCGATCTACACGGTGGAGCCGGGCATGGGCGAGAAGATCCTGATCGAGGTGTTCGTCGTGATCGTCATCGGCGGGATCGGCTCGATCCGCGGCGCGCTCGCCGGCGCGCTCATCGTCGGCATGGTCGACACGTTCGGCCGCGCGTTCCTGAAGCCGACGCTCGCGACGGTGCTGTCGCCGAACGCCGCGGACACGGCCGGGCCCGCCGATCGCGTCGATGCTGGTCTATCTCCTGATGGCGCTGGTGCTCGCCATCCGGCCGGCGGGGCTGTTCCCCGCGCGCGGGTAGCGCACCGATGCGCAACCGCGCGCGTGCCCTCTCGGTCGCCGTGGTGCTGCTCGCGCTCGCCGCGGTGCCGCCGGTCGCCGCCGTGCTCGGCCAGCCGTTCTACCTCGACCTCGTCCGGCGCATCATGATCTTCGCGATCGCCGCGCTCAGCCTCAACCTGATCCTCGGCTACGGGGGCATGATCTCGTTCGGCCACGCCGCCTATCTCGGCGTCGGCGCCTACGCCGTCGGCATCCTGGCGCACTACGGGATCAGCGACGGGTTCCTGCAGTTCGCGGTCGCGATTGCCGCCTCGGCGTTCGTCGCCCTCGTGATCGGCGCGATCTCGATCCGCACCAGCGGCGTGTACTTCATCATGATCACGCTCGCGTTTACCCAGATGCTCTACTACCTCGGCATCTCGATCGAGGAGTTCGGCGGCGACGACGGCATGCGGCTCGCGGCGCGCAGCCAGTTCGCCGGCGTCCTCGACCTCGGCAGTCCGACGCCGTTCTATTACTTCGTGCTCGCGATCCTCGCCGCGTTCCTCTACCTCGTGCACCGCCTGGTCAACTCGCGGTTCGGGATGGTCATCCGGGCGGCGAAGTCGAACGACGCCCGCACGCGCGCGATCGGGTTCTCGCCCTACCCCTACAAGCTCGCCGCGTTCGTCATCGCCGGCGCGATGGGCGGCGTCGCGGGCGCCCTGCTCGTCAACCAGACGGCCTACCTCACGCCCGAGTTCATGAACTGGACCCGTTCGGGCGAGATCATGTTCATGGTGATCCTCGGCGGCATCGCCACCCTGATCGGACCGGTGCTCGGGGCGGCCGTGCTGCTGCTCCTCGAGGACCTGCTCGCCGCGTGGACTACCCACTGGCAGATCATCCTCGGTCCGCTTCTCGTGCTCGCGGTGCTGTTCGCGAAGCGCGGGCTCGCCGGCCTGCTGCCCGGAGGCGGCCGCGATGGCGACTGACGCGCTCCTCGACGTGCGCGGGCTCGCGAAGAGCTTCGGCGCGCTGCGCGCGACCGACGGCGTCGACCTCGACGTGCGCGAGGGCGAGACGCACGCGATCATCGGCCCGAACGGCGCCGGCAAGACGACCCTGATCGGCCAGCTCTCCGGCAACGCTGCGCCCGGACGCGGGCCGCATCCGCTTCGCCGGCGAGGAAATCACCGCGCTCGCCGCGCCGGCCCGGTCCCGGAAGGGCCTCGCCCGCTCGTTCCAGATCACCAGCATCTACCGGGAATTCACCGCGCTCGACAACGTGGCCCTCGCCGTGCAGGCGCACGCCGGCCACAGCTTCCGGTTCTGGCGCCCCGCGCGGAGCGAACCCGAGCTGCGCGACCCGGCGCGCGCCATTCTCGAGGAGGTGGGCCTCGGCGCGCGCGCCGACGTGCGCGCCGCCAACCTGGCCCACGGCGAGCAGCGCCAGCTCGAGATCGCGATGGTGCTCGCCACCCGGCCGCGGCTGATGCTGCTCGACGAGCCGGTCGCCGGCATGGGCATCGACGAGTCCCAGCGCATGGTCCGGTTCCTCGGCGGCCTGAAGGGGAAGCGCACGATGGTCCTCGTCGAGCACGACATGGACGCGGTCTTCACGCTCGCGGACCGCGTCTCGGTGCTCGTCTACGGCCGCATCATCGCCAGCGGCACGCCCGAGGAGATCCGCGCCAACCCGGAGGTGCGCACCGCCTATCTCGGCGAGGAAGCGGAGGGCTGATGCTGCTCGTCCAGGGCATCGAGACGGCGTACGGCCTGAGCCAGGTGCTCTTTGGCATCGACCTGAAGGTCGATAACGGGGAGGTCGTCACGCTGCTCGGCCGCAACGGCATGGGCAAGACCACCACGGTCCGCTCGATCATGGGGATCGTGCCGCTCCGGACCGGCACCATCGCCTTCGACGGCAAGTCGCTCCGCGGCCTGCCGTCGTTCCGCGTCGCGCAGCGGGGGCTCGGGCTGGTGCCCGAGGGACGGCAGGTGTTCCCGAACCTCACGGTGCGCGAGAACCTGGTCGCCACGGCGGCGAATCGCAGCGGGCGCGCCGACCCCTGGACGCTGGAGAAGGTGTACGCGCTCTTCCCGCATCTCGCCCAGCGCCGGCACCACCTCGGCAACCAGCTCTCGGGCGGCGAGCAGCAGATGCTCGCGATCGGGCGCGCCCTGATGACCAACCCGCGGCTGCTGATCCTCGACGAGGCGACCGAGGGGCTCGCGCCGCTCATCCGGGTCGAGATCTACCGCTCCATCGAGCGGCTCAAGGCCGCCGGCCTCGCCATCCTCATCATCGACAAGGACGTCAAGGCGCTCACCCGCATCGCCGACCGGCACTACGTGCTGGAGAAAGGCCGGGTGGTCTGGAGCGGACCGTCCGCGGCGCTCGCCGCGAACAAGGACCTGCAGCACCGGTACCTGGGGGTCTAGCGCCCCGGCATCAGAAGATCTCGAAGTACTCGCGGTGCTCCCACTCGGTGACCTCGAGATTGAAGCGCGCGAGCTCCGCCTCCTTGAGGCGGCAGAAGTAGTCCACGAATCCGCCGCCCAGACCCTCCCGCAGGCAGGCGTCCGCGCGCAAGGCCTCGAGCGCCTCGCCGAGCGAGCGCGGCAGCGGCTCGGCCTCGGTCTCGTAGGGGGTGTCCGCCGAGGGTCCCGGATCGAGCTTCCGCTCCAGGCCGTCGAGGCCGGCGCAGATCTGCGACGCGAAGTAGAGATAGGGGTTCGCCGCTGGCTCGCCGATCCGGTTCTCGAGCCGCGTTCCCGGATCTCCCGGCCCCGCCGACCACGCGCACCATCGCGCCGCGGTTCTCCCGGCCCCAGATCGCGCGGTCGGGTGCGAGCGAGTACGGCCGGTAGCGCTTGTAGCCGTTGATCGTGGGCGTCGCGAGCGCGGCGGCGCCGCCCGCGTGAGCGAGGAGCCCTGCGAGGAACCGGCGACCGGTCTCTGACAGCCACTCTCCCGGCTTGGCGGGCATGAACGCGTTGCCGCCGTCCGCGAGGCGCCGGAGCGACTGGTGCAGGTGCCACCCGCTGGACATGACGTTCGGGATGCGCGGGCGGCACATGAACGTCGCGTGGTAGCCGTGGCGCCGGCAGATCTGCTTCACCGCGCTGCGAAACAGCACCATCGCGTCGGCCGAGGCGAGCCCGGGCAGCGGGCCGAGCGTGAACTCGACCTGGCTCGGGCCGTACTCGACCTCGAGCGAGCGCAGCGGCAGGCCGAGCGCAGCGAGGTCGCGCCGGAGCAGTTCCGCCACCGGGTCGATCAGGTCGTAGCGGACCTCGGTCAGGTACTGGTAGCCCGCCGTCAGGAGCTGCACCTCCGGCGGCTCCCCCGGCTGTCCGGCGTCCGCCGGCCGCAGGTGCGGATCGACGACCCGGAAGACGTGAAACTCGACCTCGAGCCCGGCCAGGTACTCGAATCCCGCCGCGGCGACGCGCTCGAGAGTGCTGCGAAGAATCCGGCGCGTGGCGAACGGCACCGGCTCGCCGTTCTGGAAGTAGACGTCGCACAGCACCCAGCCCGAGTGCGGCGCCCAGGGCAGCACCCGGAAGGTCGCGGGGTCGGCGACCATCAGCGCGTCGGCGCCGCCCTCCATCCCGTCGAGCCCGAAGCCGCCGCCCGGCGTGAACACCGGGAAGACCGTCCGGTGCGAAGTGTCCTTCGCGAACAGCGTCGTGGTGATCGTGACGCCGTTCTCCAGCGCCGTGCCGACCTCGGCCGCGGTCACCGTCTTGCCGCGCAGGATTCCGTGCTGATCGGGAAAGGAGAACCTGACCACCTCGAGGCCGCGCCGCTTGACCTCGTCGGCGAGCGCGCGCGCCGCCGTGCGCTGGTCGGCGGTCCACAGGCCGTGGCGGTCGACGAAGCTCATGCGGTGCACTAGCCGGCTCGCTACGCGAGCCTTCCCTCCTCCTGCAAGGAGGGGAGCGCCGCGGCCCACGGCGCGTTCCGCCGGCGCGCGTCGTCGACCTCGCGCCAGTACGCCTCCCACCGGTCGGTGGGGCCGATGCCGTCGACCGCCGGCGGACCGGTGAGCGCGCGCGCCGTCTCCGCGTCGATCATCATCAGCGCCTTCTCCCCGGCGCCGTGCCGCTCGAGCGCGTCGAGCAGCATCCGCCGGAACTGCACGATCGCGCGGTCGGTCGTGCCGAGATGCTCGCGCGTGCGATCGTGGATCCGCCCTTGCGACTCCACCGCCCACTGGTCGTGCACGTTCACGTCGGCACCCATGCCGAGGTAGGTGGAAGTGCGCTGCTCGCCGGGATCGAAGCCGTAGTTGCTGGCGCGACCGGTCCGCGGCTTGTAGTCGGGCAGTTCGTAGAGCGCCAGGCGCTGCGCGCGCATCTTCTCCCGGTCGACCGGGGCGCCGAAGCTCGTGAAGATCGCGTACCAGTAGGTGCCGTGGTCGTCCACGGGCACGTGCCACTGGGAGATCGTCATCTCGTCGCTCATCGGGATGATGAACGCCTGCGGGAACAGGAGGTTGGTCACGCGGACGTGGGTCTGCGCGTCGCTGATCCTCCGGAGCGTGGTCAGGCGCAGCCCGTACGCAGTGCGCTCGACGCGGATCTCGGGACGCGCGAACTCCCGCATCACCTTGGTGATCGGCATGTCGGAGTCGGCCGACGCGGCGCGGAACGGCTTGCCGTAGCCGGTCGCCACATCCTCGTCGGCGAAGAAGCGATGGAGATAGGAGGTGTGCGCCGGATCGATGCCGACCTCGGTCGCCTGGAGCCAGTTGCAGTCCCAGTAGCCCTTGAACGCGAAGGTGTACGCGTCGGGCGCGACGAAGCAGTCGAAGTCCGGAAACGCCGGCGGCTCGCCCTCGCCCAGATACGCGAACAGGATCCCGCTCCGCTCGACCACCGGGTGTGCGCGTTGCCGGACCTTCGCGCAGAGCGGACTTCCCTCGGGCTCGGCTGGCGTCTCGAGGCATTTCCCGGCGACGTCGAACAGCCAACCGTGGAACGCGCACCGCAGGCCGCCGTCCTCGAGCCGTCCGTAGGCGAGATCGGCGCCGCGGTGCGGGCAGGCGCGCTCGAGCAGCCCGTAGCGCCCGCGCTCGTCCCGGAACAGCACGAAATCCTCGCCGAGCAGGCGCACGGCCTTGAGCGGCCGGGGACCTGTCAGCTCGTCGACGAGCGCGGCCGGCTGCCAGTAGCCCCGCAGGAGCTTGCCCGCGCGCGTGCCCGGCCCGATGCGGGTCATCAGCTCGTTCTGCTCGGCGCTGATCATCGGCTCACCTCGCGCCGAGCATACGATGGCCGCAGCGACCGAGGCAAGGATCGCGCCCGCGCGCGAATCCCCGGCGACTGAGAAAATAGCGCGCCGCCTCCCCGCCACGGAAGCAACGCATGAGCCGGAATCGCTTTTGCACCTTTCTCCTCGCGGCGTTCGCGCCCGCGCTCGCGCTGCTCGGCTGCGACGCCGGCCTCTCGCAGCTGAAGCCCGGCGTGTCGACCGCCGCGGACGTGCGCAAGGTGCTCGGCGAGCCGGCGTTCGAATGGCGCGAGCCGGACGGCAGCTACACCTGGGAGTTCCCGCGCGGGCCGACGGGCGTCGTCACCTACATGGTCGACCTGGCGCCCGATCACAAGCTTAAGGCGGTCCGCCAGGTTCTCACCGACGACTACTTCGCGAAGATCGAGCGCGGCATGCCGCGCGAGGCGGTGCGCAAGCTCGTCGGCCGGCCCGGGGAGACGATGTTCTTCCCGAACCTCCAGGAGGAGGTCTGGACGTGGCGGTACGAAATCGGGTCGAACGACGTCTGGTTCTTCCACGTCCACTTCGGCGTCGACGGTGCCGTGAAGCGCACGAGCCGGAACAAGTTCGATCAGAACCCGTGATCCGGGTCGCCGCGGGCCTCGTGGCGGCCGCCCCGGCCGTCGAGCGAGCGGCACGGATGCTGGAGACCACCCGGCGCGTGCCTTCCCTGTCAGTGCCTGTTTGGAGAGGACACATTGTTCCAGCGATTGACCGGAAGCCAATGCGGTTGGCCCGGTGCTCGCGGTACGTTGTGAAAGATCAAAGGCTCGAATGAGCAGGCGTAAGATGGTACGTGCACTGATTGCGCTTCACCTCAGGAGGGCACCGCAGACGCGCGTGGGTGCACGGTGTTGAACGGCGCAGCAGCCGCTACGCCAAGGTGTCCGAAAAACTGAACGCCCAGGAGGACAACATGAAGGCCATCCCGATCGCGCTGGCCGCCGGCGTATTCGCACTTGCGCTTTGCGGCCCGGTCGATGCGCGTGTGACGCGCATCGTCATCGACGAGGTGCTGCCCATGCCCGCGGGCAGCCCGGCTGCAGCCATCGCCTACGAGCAGGTGGCGGGGCGCGCTTTCGGCGAGCTCGACCCGAAGCTCCCCGGCAACGCCATCATCCAGGACATCGAACTGGCCAAGGATGCCGACGGCAAGGTGCGCTATGTCGCCACGTTCCTGATCAACAAGCCGGTGGACATGAGCCGCGCCAGCGGGCTGATGTGGCACAACGTGCCCAATCGCGGACGCCAAGCGGCGCTTTCCCCGCAGGAGCGTGCCGTCGGCGACATCGTTCTCGCCAGCGCCTGGCAGGGCGACAACAGCGGTTGGACGGCGGTACGGGACAAGGCCAGCGTCGCCGGCAATCAGTTCCTGCAAGTGCCGGTCGCGCGGGGCGCGGGCGGCACGCCCATCACCGGCGAGGTATTCGGGCGCATCGCCAATCGTTCGGGCAAGGCGTCGCAACCCTTGATCGTGCTGTTCAATCCGGTGCCGTACAAACCGGTGAGCCTCGATACGACCAAGGCGAAGCTGGTGTCGCGCGGCGGCGAGAATCAGCTCGGAGAGGTATTCGACGAAGTCGCCATTCCCGCGAGCGATTGGGCGTGGGCACGCTGCGACGCGAACAATCCGTTCCCCGGTGTGCCCGATTCGACGCAGATCTGCCTGAAAAACGGCTTCGACGGCGCGCGGCTGTACCAGGTGGTGTTCACCGCTGCCGATCCTCATGTGCTGGGCATCGGCTTCGCCGCCTGGCGCGATGTCGGCGCATTCTTCAAGAAAGCCGCCGCCGATAACGTGGGTACGCCGAACCCGATCGCCAAAGCCATCACTCACAGCATCGCGCGCGGCGTTTCGCAATCGGGAAACTACCTGCGCGGCTGGTTGCACCTCGGCTTCAACCAGGCCGAAGACGGCGGCATGGTGCACGACGGCATGTGGCCGATCATCGCCGGGCGCCGCATCGCCTTGAATTTTCGCTGGGCGCAGCCTGATGGCGCGATGGAGTTGTATCAAGCGGGCAGCGAAGGACCGCAGTGGTGGTCGCCGCATCCGGACCCGGTTCGCGGCCATCCGTCGGCGGGAATTCTCGACCGCTGTACCGCAACGCGAACCTGCCCCAAGGTGATCGAGCATTTCGGTTCTGCCGAAGTGTGGGCACTCAAGCTCACGCCGGAGTGGGTGGGCGCGGACGCCAAGTCCGATCTGCCCCTGCCCGACACGGTGCGACGCTACTACATCGCCAGTTCAACCCACGGCGGCGGCACAGGCGGGTTCGACACCAGCCTGCCCGGTGTCGGCCTGCCCACAACCGGCGCCGCCTGTCCGGGCAACAACTTCGGCACCGGCGTGCTGCCGGCCAATCCAGTCCCGCATGCGCATACCGTGAACGCCATTCGCGTGCATTTCCGCGACTGGGTGATGAAAGGCGTGCCGCCGCCGCCCAGCCGCTATCCGACCTTGGCGCAGGGCCAGCTGGCCGAGTCACACAAGGCGGCCATCGGCTTTCCCACGCTCCCCGGGCTGCGCGCCACCGTGCCGGAGCCGGACTTCATCATGCGAGTGCACGACTACGATTGGGGCCCGCAGTTCAATGCGGTCGATGGCTCCGGCATCGCTTCGCTGGCGCCGCCGCGCATCAGGCAGAGTCTGAAGATGCTGGCGCCCAAGGTCGATGCCGATGGCAACGAAGTCGGCGGCGTGCCGGTGGTGCTGCTCGACGCACCGCTCGGCACCTACCTGGGCTGGAATGTCGCGGCGGGCGGATTTCACAAAGGCCAGATCTGCTACTACGCCGGCGGCATGATTCCCTTCGCGCGCAACGCCGAGGAGCGACGCGCCAACCAGGACCCACGCCCGTCGCTGGAGGAACGCTACGGCTCCCACGAGGGCTACGTGGCGGCGGTGAAGAAAGCCGCGGCGCGCGCGATGGCGGAACGATTCCTGCTGCAGGAAGATGCCGCGGCGCTGATCGCTGCGGCGGAGAAAAGCGCGGTGCTGCGCTGATGCGTGAGCGGCAGGTTTTTTTGCCGTTCGCGGCCTTTCAAGACAGCGCAGCTCAGGTGCCCATGCCACCGAACAACGGCTTGCAGGACGACGCGCCGCGAGCGGCGCGCGCCTGAAGCCGGACGT